>CACXBB010000023.1 GCA_902765735.1 uncultured Eubacteriales bacterium
CCGCGCCCGCCCCCGTGGCCGCTCCGGCCCCCAAGGCCGCCGCGCCGAAGGCCGCCGCCAAGCCCGCCGCCGCCACGGCCGGCAGCAAGCCCGTCAACGCCCCCATGCCCGGCACCGTGCTGGACGTGAAGGTGTCCGTGGGTCAGAGCGTCAAGAACGGCGAGACCCTGCTGATCCTCGAAGCCATGAAGATGGAAAACGAAATCGCCGCGCCCGCCGACGGCGTCGTGGCCTCCATCAACGTAACCAAGGGCGCCACCGTGAATACCGGCGACCTGATGATCTCCCTGAACTAAGCATCGGGAGGGTTCACGCATGTTCAAAATGAAAAAGAGCAGCGCAACGCGCGCCTTTGCGTGTCTGCTGATACTGTTCATGCTGCTCGCGGGCTGGGCCATCGCGGAAAACGCCGCGGAACCGGCGGCCCAACCCGAGGCGGCTGAGCAGGCGGCGGACGCGCCGGCGGCGGCAACGTCGGAGTATATGCCCAACGAGATGGCGGAGGCCGCCGAGGTCGCCGAGGCCGTAGAGGCCGCCAGCCAGCAGAGCGAGGATCCGGACATCAGCGTCATACAGGGTCTGAAGAACATCGCCGCCAACACCGGCTTCGCCCAGGGCGACTGGCGTCAGTACGCCATGATCGCGGTGGCCTGCGTGCTTCTGTACCTGGCCATCGTCAAGCAGTTCGAGCCCCTGCTCCTGCTGCCCATCGCCTTCGGCATGCTGCTGGCGAACCTGCCGGCGGCGGGGCTGATGGGCCATCCCCACTTCACCTTCTATGACAGCCTCAAGGACGCCGCCGTGGCCGCCCAGCGCCTGGGCAAGGACGCCACCGACGTGACCTACCGCTTCAACGAGGCCACCGGCATGATGCAGTACAGCCTGCAAACCGCCAACGGCGGCCTGCTGTACTACCTGTACCACGGCGTCAAGTGGGGCATCTTCCCGCCCATCATCTTCATGGGCGTCGGCGCGATGACCGACTTCGCGCCCCTGATCGCCAACCCCAAGAGCCTGCTGCTGGGCGCTGCCGCGCAGCTGGGCATCTTCCTGACCTTCATCGGCGCGAAGGCCCTGGGCTTCTCCGCCAAGGAGGCCGGCGCCATCGGCATCATCGGCGGCGCGGACGGCCCGACGGCCATATTCGTCACCACCAAGCTGGCGCCCCATCTGCTGGGCCCCATCGCCGTGGCCGCGTATTCCTACATGGCCCTGGTGCCGGTCATCCAGCCCCCGATCATGCGCGCGCTGACCACCGAGAAGGAGCGCAAGATCCGCATGGCGCAGCTGCGCCCCGTGTCCAAGACCGAGATCATCGTCTTCCCCATCGTGGTGACCATCATCGTGTCGCTGCTGCTGCCTGACGCGGCCTCCCTGGTGGGCATGCTGATGCTGGGCAACCTGATGCGCGTGTGCGGCGTCGTGGAGCGCATCTCCAAGACCGCCCAGAACGAGCTGTGCAACATCGTCACCATCTTCCTGGGCCTGACGGTCGGCGCGACCACCCAGGGCTCCACGTTCCTGACGCTGAACACCATCAAGATCGTCATACTGGGCGTGGTGGCCTTCAGCTTCGGCACTGCCGGCGGCGTGCTGCTGGCCAAGCTGATGAACGTGCTCTCCGGCGGCACCATCAACCCGCTCATCGGCTCCGCAGGCGTTTCCGCAGTGCCGATGGCGGCCCGCGTGTCCCAGAAGGAGGGCCAGAGGGCCGATCCCGGCAACTTCCTGCTGATGAACGCCATGGGCCCCAACGTGGCCGGCGTTATCGGCTCCGCGGTCGCCGCGGGCGTGTTCATCGCGCTGTTTGCGAAGTAATGACTTGAAACGGAGGAAACTACCATGGCGAAAGTGATGATTACCGAAACCATCCTTCGTGACGCGCACCAGTCCCAGGCCGCGACCCGCATGCGCACTGAGGACATGCTGCCCGCCTGCGAGGTGCTGGACAAGGTTGGCTATTATTCCCTGGAGTGCTGGGGCGGCGCGACGTTCGACAGCTGCCTGCGCTTTCTGAACGAGGACCCCTGGGTGCGCCTGCGCAAGCTCAAGGAGGCGCTGCCCAAGACCAAGCTGCAAATGCTGTTCCGCGGCCAGAACATACTGGGCTACCGGCATTATGCCGACGACGTGGTGGACGAGTTCACCCGGCTGTCCATCAAGAACGGCATCGACGTCATCCGCATTTTCGACGCCCTCAACGATCCCCGCAACCTGGAGCCCGCCATCAAGGCCACCAAGAAGTACGGCGGCATCTGCGAGGTGGCGCTGAGCTACACCATCAGCCCCGTACACACGGAGGAATACTTCGTGAACCTGGCGCTGGAGCTTGAAAAGATGGGCGCGGACAACATCTGCATCAAGGACATGGCGAACCTGCTGCTGCCCTACAAGGCATATTCCCTGGTGAAGAGCTTAAAGCAGGCCCTGAAGCCGGAGACGAAGGTCCATCTGCACACCCACAACACCGCCGGCATTGGCGACATGACCAATCTGAAGGCCATTGAGGCGGGCGTGGACATCGTGGACTGCGCGCTGTCGCCCCTGGGCAACGGCACCAGCCAGCCGGCCACCGAGCCGCTGGTGGCCACACTGGCCGGAACCGAGTACGACACGGGCCTCGATCTGCACCTCATCACCCAGGCCACCGAGCATTTCCGGGGTGTGGCCCAGAAGCTCCAGGATCAGGGCGTGCTGGATCCCAAGGTGCTGCGCGTGGACGTGAACACCCTGAAGTACCAGGTGCCGGGCGGCATGCTGTCCAACCTGATCAACCAGTTGAAGCAGGCCGGCCAGTCCGACAGGCTCTATGACGTGCTGGCGGAGGTGCCGCGCGTGCGCGAGGACTTCGGCTATCCGCCGCTGGTCACCCCGACCTCCCAGATCGTCGGCACCCAGGCCGTCATGAACGTGCTCACCGGCGAGCGCTACAAGATGTGCCCCAAGGAGAGCCAGGGCCTTATGCGCGGCGAGTACGGCCGCCTGCCCGCCCCCGTCAACGAGGATGTGCGCAAAAAGGTCATCGGCAACCAGAAGGTCATCACCTGCCGCCCCGTGGAGGATCCCTCCTACGGCGTCAAGCACCTGGACGAGTTCAAGAAGGAGATGGGCCAGTACTACACCCAGGAGGAGGACGTGCTCAGCTACGCCCTGTTCCCGCAGGTCGCCGAAAAGTTCTTCCAGAACCGCCAGGCCAAGCAGGTCGGCCTCGACAACAGCGTGCTCGACAAGAAGAACAACGCGATGCCTATTTGACAGGTTGTACTTTACCGGCAGCGCCCGCGTTTCGCGGGCGCTGTGCTTTTGTTGTGGAGGGAACAGGGAACAGGGAACAGGGAACAGGAAATGCTGCTGCCGCGCAAAAAACAAAGTTATTTCACGGTAACTTGTGGGATAACGACCTCTCAGTCACCGATTTCGTCGGCGACAGCTCCCCTGGAAGGGAACCTCTCAGTCACAGCCTGCGGCTGTGCCAGCTCCCCTGGAAGGGGCACCTCATCCGTCATGGCTTCGCCATGCCACCTTCCCCTGAAGGGGAAGGCAATTCCCCTGAAGGGGAAGGCAAAGGCTGCCGCGCGCAGATCATAGCCCTCTTGCCTCCCCGTCATGCCTCCCTCTTAGAGGGAGGTGGCCCGCAGGGCCGGAGGGAGTGGGAGATGCCCCGGCCCGTAGGGCCTAGCGAAGCGTCAGGGGGCGGAGAGGTTCCGTAAGCGATGGAGATGAGCATCCCACAAGTTTCCGTGATGAGCCAAAACATATGCCATCTGCGCCAAAAGCCTTCCCCTTCAGGGGAAGGTGGCAGCCCGAAGGGCTGACGAAAGAGGTCGTCCCCGTCCACAACAAATATGAAAACATTGCACCGGAAACGGCGGCAGCCACTATTCCTGTTCCCTGTTCCCTGATTTATCGGGCTTTGCCCGAAAAATCCCGCCTCATCCCCCAAAATCATTACACCAACTATTTCACAAATATGATCAAATATGACGGAAATATGTTTGAAATTTAAATTTAACATATAGATAATGAACATTGTGACAAAAAATAGTATAATAATCCCGGATTGTCATAGGGATGGAGGCAAAATATGGGCAAAAAGATGACAAAAAAGAAAAGCACGAAGGCGGAGCGCATGCGCATGAAGCGCAGAAGGCAGATGATCCGCAACGGAATTGTCTTTGGCGGCATTGCCGCCGTATGTGTCGTCTGCCTGATCATGATATCGATACTCAACCGACCGGTGGTGCCGCAATCCACCTGGTACGTGGAGGACGGCGCGCTGGAGATCGCCGCGCCGCCGTTGAACGCCGACGGCCCGAAGCTGGCGGCGGGGACCTTCAACACCACCGAAAACAAAGCCAACGACGGCTCCAGCAACTTTGACGCCGTGCCCGACCTGCCCACCCGGGCGGATCAGGCCGCGGACGAACAGGCGAGCGACGAGGTGCCCAGCTTCGAGTCCGAATTCGGCGTCGCGCCGGACTTCGGCGAGGAGACTGCCGATACCCGGGAGATACTGTCCGACGACGGCACCGTGATCCGCGAGGGCAGCCAGTCCGCCGACGACGCGGACGTGTCCGAACCGGAGGACGGCGCCGCGAAGGCCCAGGCCAACCCGGACGGCAGCGCCAGCATCACCATCACCGCCGCGGGCGACTGCACCTTCGGCGGCTGTCTCAAGCACGACACCTTCAAGGTGTTCAAGAAGTACGTGGACGCCTACGGCTACGACTACTTCTTTCAGAACGTGCGCTCCCTGTTCCAGCAGGACGACCTGACCATCATCAACCTGGAGGGCCCGCTGACCGACGTGGGCACCATGACCACCAAGAGCGGCATCTGCTTCCGCGGCGAGCCGGAGTGGACGGCCATCATGACCGGCTCCAGCGTCGAGGTGTGCAATTTTGCCAACAACCACGCCATGGACATGGGCAAGGAGGGCTTCGAGCGCACCACCCAGGCCCTGGACGAGGCCGGCATCGGCTATTGCGCCTACTCCAAGGCGTACAATACCACCGTCAAGGGCGTGCGCGTCACCGTGCTGGGCTTTGACAAGTGGAACAACAGCAAGTCCGAGGTCGTGGAGGCCGTCAAGCAGGCGCGTCCCGACTGTGACCTGCTGATCGTCAACATGCACTGGGGCTTCGAGATGCACTACGAGCCCATGAAGGACCAGAAGGACGTGGGCCACGCCATCATCGACGCCGGCGCGGACCTGGTCATCGGCACCCATCCCCACGTGTACGGCGGGGTGGAGCAGTACAAGGGCAAGTACATCTGTTACAGCCTGGGCAACTTCTGCTTCGGCGGCAACACCATGCCCTCCGACCAGCGCGCCATGATGTTCCAGCAGGTGTTCAACGTCTCCGAGACGGGCGAGATCACCGACGGTGGCATCAACGTGATCCCCGTGCGCGTGTCCGGCGATTCCCACAAGAACGACTTCCAGCCCCGCGTGCTGGGCGCGAAGGCCGGCGCCAAGCTGCTCAAGGCCATCGCGAAGTACTCCAACCTGAACAAGAACACCGTCTGGATGACCGCCAGCTATCCCGAGCAGATCGGGCTTCTGAGCAGGACCGTCGTGGGCAGCGCCGATTCGGCGGCGTCCGCTCAAACGGTGACGGAGGCAGCCTCAGACTACGCCGTCACGGGCATCGAAGAACCCGAGGCAGCCGTTCAGGCTGAGGCAGCCCCCCTGACCGAGGCGACCAAGCAGCCCATCGGCACGGTGGAGATGACCCAGGAACAGAAGATACAGATACAGGAACAGATCTACTACGACCAGATGGTCAAATAACGAACGGCAAACGTTCAGTCCGGCGGGCGATCAGGGGATCGCCCCTACGACCGGATGGTCAAATAACCGACGAATAGGGGAACGGCTGTGACGAAGAAGCGGAAGATTTCAAAGGCGGCGCGCAAGCGGGCCGCACGCAGGCGGCGCATGCTGAAAACCGGCGCGATCTATGCCGGGGTGGCGCTCTTGTGCGTGGGGTGCCTGCTGGCGATGTCGGCGCTGAGTCGTCCCGTCGAGCCCCGGAATACCTGGTACGTGGAGGACGGCGCGCTGGAGATCGTCGCGCCGGGCCTGACCGGCGACGGTCCCGCCGTCGCCTCCGGTGCGATCACGGCCGCGGGGGACGAAGGCGACTTCGCCCCCCGCGTGCTGCCCGGCTACGCCGGGGAGCCCACCCGGGTGCCCGCCGCACCCACCCCGACGCCCACCGAGACCCCCGCGGCCACGCCCGGCGAAACGCCCGAGCCGGCTCCGTCGGCTACCGCCCGGACCATCACCGTCACCGCGGCGGGGGACTGCACCCTGGGCGGCAGCGTGCACCAGGACACCTACGCCCGGTTCAAGCGGTTCGTGCAGAAATACGGCTACGACTACTTCCTCGCCAATGTGCGGCCGCTGTTCGAGGCGGACGACCTGACCGTCGTGAACCTCGAGGGCGCGCTGACCGACGTGGGGAAGGACCGTCACGGCAGCTACGTGTTCAAGGGCGACCCGGACTACGTGAACATACTCACCGGCTCCAGCGTGGAGCTGTGCAACGTGGCCAACAACCACTCCCAGGACTTCGGCGCGGCGGGCCTCAAGCGCACCGCCGAGGTGTTGGAGGCCGCCGGCGTTGGCTGCTGCGGCTACTCCAAGGTGTTCCGCACCACCATCAAGGGCGTGCGCATCACGGCGCTGGGGTATCTGCAGTGGGAGATCGACAAAAACAAGATCGTGGAGGCTGTCAAGCGCGAGCGCCCTGACTGCGACCTGCTGATCGTCAACATGCACTGGGGCCTGGAGAAGCACTACGAGCCCGTGCCCGCCCAGAAGACCTACGGCCACGCCATCATCGACGCCGGGGCCGACCTCATCATCGGCACCCATCCCCACGTGTACGGTGGCATCGAGAAGTACAAGGGCAAGTACATCGTGTACAGCCTGGGCAACTTCTGCTTCGGCGGCAACGACAACCCCTCGGACAAGCGGGCGCTGATGTTCCAGCAGACCTTCAACGTGTCCGAGACCGGGGAGATCAGCGACGGCGGCATCAACGTGATCCCGTGCAGCATCTCCTGCGGATCCGGCAAGAACGACTACCGGCCCACGGTCATGCAGCCCTCCGACGGCGTGAAGCTGCTCAGGGCCATGGCCCGATACTCAAATTTCTCCAAGGGCGGCTTTGAATGGCTGGCGGGCTGCTACCCCGAGCAGGTCGGGCTGGTGACCGTCGCCCGCCCCGCCGCACAGGCAGAGCCCGCCACGCTGGCGGAGGATACACCGGCGCCGGACGGACTGGAAGTGAGTTGATATGGGCGGGAACGCGCGCAACATGGACGCCTGCCAGCTCATTGAGCGCAGCATCCAGAAGAAGTACCGCAAGGAACTGTGGACGCCCTTCGTGGCGGCGGTGAAGCGCTACCGGCTGATCCAGGCGGGGGACCACATCGCCGTGTGCATCTCCGGCGGCAAGGACTCCATGCTGCTGGCCGTGATGATGCGGCAGCTACAGCGCTACTCCGACGTGCCCTTCGAGACGGTGTTTCTGGTGATGGACCCGGGGTACATCCCCGAGAACCGGCGGCAGATCGAGCATAACGCCGCGCTGCTCAAGCTGCCCGTGCAGGTGTTCAAGAGCAACGTGTTCGAGGTCGCAAACGGCGCGGAGAAGAATCCCTGCTACCTGTGCGCCCGCATGCGGCGGGGCTTTCTGTACGCCCGGGCGCGGGAACTGGGGTGCAACAAGATCGCGCTGGGGCACCACTTCAACGACGTGATCGAGACCACCGTGATGGCCATGCTCTACGGCGCGCAGCTGCAGGGCATGATGCCCAAGGTGCGCAGCGACAACTTCCCCGGCATGGAGCTGATCCGCCCGCTGTACTGCGTGCACGAGGACGACATCATCGCCTGGCGCAACTACAACGGACTGAAGTTTCTGCAGTGCGCCTGCCGGTTCACCGAACACGCCGCCGAGGCGGTGCACGCCTCCAAGCGGCAGGAGGTCAAGCTGCTGCTCAGGCAGCTCAGGGCGCACAACCCCGACGTGGAGAAGAGCGTGTTCAACAGCATCCACGCCGTGAACCTGGATACCTTTCCCGGCTGGAAGACCCTGGGCGAGGAACACAGCTTCCTGGAGTGGTACGACGAGCGGAAAAACCCGTAGGGACGCCATTCATGGCGTCCGCTGCCGCCCGCCTGCGCACGAACAGTTGGTGCATGCTGGAAGATTCTGTGGTATTTGTGTGTTGACGATGGACAACCGCCCCCTGTATGGGTTATAATAACCATGAACCCAAATCCCATCGCGAAAGGGGAGAGGACGTTATGAAATTCATTGGAATAATACTGATCGCTGCGATGCTGTTCACCGGCGTGACGGGGGTCTCTGTGGCGCAGGTGCTGGCCATGAGCGCGGACGACTTTGACGCCGGCGGCTACGACGGCGCGTGGACCACCGTGAAGGCGCTGGACGTGGAGATCTTCCTGCCCGACGGCTGGACGGGCGAGGACACCGACCAGGACGGCGCGTGCTACATCGCCAGGAGCGCGGACGGCGCGGCGTCGCTGACCGTCAACTATCCCGTGGACGGCGCGGCGGGCGAGGAGATCTCGGCCAACGGCAAGCCGGCCACCATCGTGCGCGGCGACGACGGCAGCCTGTCGATCACCGTGATCCTCAGCGAAAACCGGCTGGCGGAATTCCGCTTCGACCGGACGGACGAGGACGCCCTGACCGAGGACCTGGCGCTGCAGATCGCGGGCTCCTGGACCGACGTGTGGTGATACGTCGAACATGATAAAAAAACCGCCTTACATATGATGAAGGGCGGTTTTTTATGATTTCGAAAAAAATCGCTTGCCTTTTTCGGAAAAATCATGTATACTGTTTTTATCCAACTAAAACGATTTAGGCAAGGCTGGGGGGAGTGTCGGATGTCCATCACCATCAAGGATGTCGCCAAGCGCTGCGGCATGTCCATCTCCACGGTGAGCAAGGTCTTCAACGGTTATCCCGACATCAGCGAGGAGACGCGCCAGCAGGTGATGCGCCTGGCGCGGGACATGGGCTATCAGCCCAACGCGCTGGCCCGGGCGCTCAAGACCAACCGCTCCTACAACCTGGGCGTGCTGTTCGTGGACGACAACACCAGCGGGCTGATGCACCCGTTCTTCGCGGCGATGCTCAACGCCTTCAAGTCCGAGGTGGAGGCCAAGGGGTACGACATCACCTTCATCAACCACAAGATCGGCGCGTCGGACATGACCTTCCTGGAGCACTGCCGCTACCGCAACGTGGACGGCGTCTGCCTGGCCTGCGTGGACTTCTACTCCGCCGAGGTCGCCGAGCTGGTGAACAGCGACATCCCCACCGCCACGGTGGACCACGTGTTCAACAACCGGCCCTGCGTGGCGTCGGACAACATGTCCGGCATCCGCATGCTGGTGAACTACGCCGCCTCCCTGGGCCATCGCCGCATCGCCTACATCCACGGGCAGCGCAATTCCTCGGTCACCGAGACCCGCATCACCGGCTTCTACCGGGAGATGCAGGCCCACGGGCTGGCCGTGCCGGAGGGCTACGTGGTCGAGGGCCGGTACGACGACATCATGTGCACCAAGCGGCGGATGCTCTCCCTGCTGGACCGGGTCGATCCCCCCACCTGCATACTGCTGCCGGACGACGCCTCCTACTTCGGGGCCATGGAGGCCGCCAACGAGCGGGGCCTCAAGCTGGGGCAGGACATCTCGGTGGCGGGGTACGACGGCATACGGCTCACCCAGTCGCTGCACCCCAGGCTGACCACCGTGTTCCAGGACTCCGAGAGCATGGGCCGGCAGGCCGCCCAGCGGCTGATCGACCGCGTGGAGCACCCCAACACCGCTCCCAACGGGCTGGTGATGATCCCCGTGCGGCTCATCGAGGGGGAGACCATGGCAAAGCTTATACAGTGACACGCGCTGAGCGCACCGAATAATCAGAAACGGGCACATTTTGAAGAATGTGCCCGTTTTTTTGCACGGAATGAGAGATGATTCATGGTGAAAACGTTTTCGCCAGCACCGAAACACGGCCCCGGGGTTCGTGAAGAATCGTCGGCGGGTTTATCAATAGTGCATAAAACCCGGGGGAGGATTTCAGAGGATTGTGGCGAGTAAAGGGCGATTTATCGATCGGTCGGGTGGACGAAGGCCCTCAATTTAACAGAATTTAACGAAAACGATGTATTGACATTTTCATACGCGAGGGTTACAATAATACCGCAGTCCAATGATAAGGCATTTGTTGTTGGAACAAAGGCAAGCGATTGCCGAAAATAATGAAGGAGGTTACCATTCATGAAGAAGGTAATCAGTCTGGTTCTGGCGCTGGCCGTGCTGGCCATGAGCGCCGTGGCGTTTGCTTCCACTCCCGTGGCGGCCACCGAGCTCGAGTACAAGGGTGATCTGGTGCTCATGCACTTCTCCACCTCCGAAGAGTCCGAGGGCAACGGCGGCTCCGACGGCTTCCGCACCACCATCGCGGCCTGGAAAGAGGCCCATCCCGACATCAACCTGACCGAGAACGTGCTGGCCAACGCCGAGTACAAGACCCAGGTGGCCACCCTGGCGGCGGCGGACAACCTGCCCGACGTGTTCCTGCTGCAGGGCATGAACACTATCGCCTGGGCCAAGCAGAACCTGGTGATGGACATGACCGACATCATCAAGGCTTCCCCCTACTATGACGCCTACAATCAGGCCTATTTCACCCCCTTCACCACCCCCGACGGCAAGATCTACGGCCTGCCCGTGCTGACCGGCGGCACCTGCACCGTGGTGATCTACGACAAGGCCATGTGGGCCGACAAGGGCTACGACGCCTTCCCCTCCACCTGGGCTGAGGTCGAGGAAGCCGCCGAGAAGTTCTCTGCGGACGGCATCGACACCATCGCCTTCGGCAACGGCGGCCAGTGGCAGCTGAACTCCGACTTCGTGTCCACCCTGGGCAACCGCTACACCGGTCCCGAATGGTTCGCCAGCCTGATCGCCAACACCGGCGCCAAGTTCACCGACGAAGCCTTCGTGAAGTGCCTGACCGAGACCCAGCGCCTCTTCAAGGACACCAAGATCTTCAACGCCGACTTCAACGCCGTGACCAACGAGGACGCCCGAGAGTACTTCATCTCCGGCGACGCCGCGGCCTTCATCGGCGGCAACTGGGACTGGAGCTACATCACCGCCGTGCTGAAGGAGAGCAACGAGGAGAAGTACAACAACATGGGCATCGCCGTGCTGCCGCAGCCCGCGGACGCCGACAAGTATCCCAACAGCCAGAACATCGGCCTGGGCTACGCCATGGCCATCAACCCCAAGGTGGCTGAGGATCCCGCCAAGCTGGCGGCCGCCATCGACCTGTGCTATGAGCTGACCGGCCCCGCCTTCTCCTCCTACGTGGCCGAGAACTACGCCCTGGGCGGCCTGACCAACGCCGGCGACGTGGACCTGAGCAAGTTCGATCAGCAGACCCAGGATTTCTACAACTGGTCCTATGTCGACACCGACACCTGCGAGATCTACGACTCCTATCTGGATTCCGCCATCTGGTCCGTGCTCAACACCGAGATGCAGGCCATGCTCAACGGCGAGATCGATCCCGAGACCGTCGCCGCTGACACCCAGGCCAAGTACGACGAGATCTACAACGGCTGATCCGTTATAATCTCTGACAGTTGACCAGCGAGCCGCCCGCCGCATTTGCTGGCGGGCGGCTTTCCGATTTGCCGCTTCCGCTCCCATGGGCCAGGGGGAACATGATACGGGGCGTCGGGCGATGAGGGCATCGCCCCTACGCCTTGATTCAGGTCGATACGGGCGGGCGATGAGGGTATCGCCCCTACGCCCTGATTCGGACCGACATGTAGGGGCGATGCCCTCATCGCCCGGCTGTTCGACGAACCACATCGCTCACTCTGACCCGTCGGAGCGGAAACCCGGGAGCACGCGGCACACGAAAGGAAGGGAAACGGGATGCTTGATTCCATCCGGCCAAAGAAATCAACCATTTATCTGTATCTGCTGATACCGGTCGCACTGTTCGTCTTTACGGTGTTCATGCCGCTGGTGGCGGCGCTGTTTTACAGCTTCTTCGAATGGAAGAGCGGCCCGGTGAAGACCTTCAACGGCATCACCAACTACAAGCTGCTGTTCGCGGACACCACCTTCTGGGCGTCCTTCGGGCACAACCTGTACTTGGTGCTGGCCTGCATCATCGGACAGATCGGCATCGCCTTCATACTGGTGCTGTTCGCCAACTCACGGCTGGCCAGGTGCCAGACCATCCACCGCACCTTCGGCTTCTTCCCGTCCACCATCTCCGCCGTGTGCATCGGCATGATCTGGACCATGATCTACCACAACAAGTACGGCATACTGAACTGGTTCATCATCAACGTGCTGGGCCGCCCGGAGCTTGCCCAGGTGTGGCTCAACGATTCCGCCCACGTGATGCTGTACGTGTCCATCCCGCTGATCTGGCAGTACATCGGCTACTACATGGTCATCATGTTCTCCGCCATCGCGGGCATCGACAAGTCCATCTTCGAGTCCGCCGAGATCGACGGCGCCAACGGCTACCAGACCGCCATCCACATCACGCTGCCGCTGATACGCAACACCATGCTGGTGTGCCTGACGCTGTGCATCGCGGGCAACATGAAGGCCTTCGACAACATCTACACCATGACCCGCGGCGGCCCCGGCACGGCCTCCATGGTCATGGCGATGTACGGCTACAAGGTATCCTTTGAACAGACCAACCTGGGCTACGGCTCCACGATCTCCGTCGCCATATTCGTGCTGTCGCTGGCGGTCATCGGCGGCTCCCAGTGGCTGGTCAAGCGGGCGACCCGCGGACTGGAGGCGTAAGACATGCAGAAGAAAGCTGAAATCACGGCGGTTCGCCAGACCTCTCCCGTGGGCAAGGCCGTCGGCACGGTGCTCATCAACCTGGTGCTGTGGGTGTTTTCCTTAAGCTGCATCTTCCCGCTGGTGTGGATGCTCTACTCCTCCTTCAAGGAAAAGCGCGTGTTCAACGCGGACATCATCGGCCTGCCGAAGGTGTGGGACCCCGTCAACTACATCAAGATACTCTCCAACAAGGACTATCACCTGTGGCAGTCCATGTGGAACAGCCTGCGCACCACGGGCCTGTCCATCATCATGATCGTCCTGTTCAGCTTCATCGTGGGCTACATACTGGCCCGCATCCGCTTCAAGCTGAACCGGCCCCTGTACGTGATGTTCCTGATGGGCATGCTGATCCCGATCCACTCCCTGCTGGTGCCCATCTACGTGGTGTTCAAGAACGTGAACCTGCTCGACAAGTGGTACACGCTGCTGTTTCCCTACGTGAGCTTCGGCCTGCCGATGGGCATCTTCCTCACCGAGGGCTACGTGAAGGGCATCCCGGTGGCGTTGGAGGAGGCTGCCTCCATCGACGGCGCGGCGTTCTCCCGAACGCTGTGGACCATCATCTTCCCGCTGTGCCGCCCGATCCTGGTGACCATCGCCATCATACAGATCTTCGGCTGCTGGAACGAGTTCTCCTTCGCCCTGGTGCTGATGAACGACGTCAACCTGCAAACCGTGCCGCTGGCGCTGACCCAGTTCAAGGGCCAGTTCGCCTCGGACTACCCCAAGCAGATGGCCGCCATGCTGATCACCATGGCCCCCATCGTGGTCATGTACTTCGCCTTCAACGGCCAGATCATCAAGGGCATGGTCGCCGGCGCGGTGAAGGGCTGATCGTTATAATAAAGGACCCCTGCCTCCCGGATATCCGGGGACAGGGGTCCTTTTGATGTGCGCTCAGTCCGCGAACACCTGCGGGGCGGCGGGCACGTATTCGGCGCTCCACACCACGTGCTCGCTGGCGGCGCACTCCTGCGCCACTTGGCTCCAGTCGGCGTAGCGATAGCCGCTGAATGAATAGCCGTCGTCGCTGTTAAGCAGCAGCACCTCCACGTCGGGGCTGTCCGGGTCGCGCAGGGGCACGGCCACGCGCCAGCTTTCGTTCAGCCAGTAGCCCACGGCGTAATCCTGCTGGGCGTAGCTGTCGGTGCGGTAGTTGGCGGCGAAGGAGGCCCACTCGTCCGCGTCCGGCGCGTCCCCCGAGAAGGGCAGGGTCGTCAGCCGGTCGTAGTCCCCGGTCATCAGGCACTGGGCCGCCTGCTTGGCCGCGACAAACAGGCTGTCGGACAACTGCGGCGCGGCGAGGGCGGGGGAGAGGAGCAGCAGCAGTATCAGCATGCCGCATAATGTCTTTTTCATAGCGCTACCTCCGGGGGGTTCTGACCATTAGACGCAGCCATTATAGCACGGGTTCCCGGTTGAAGCAAGGGCCGCTTAGAGGCAATTTCTGGGCGCTTTACGCTTTCTTGCGGGATAGGGGGACGACCTCTTTCGTCTTAATGCCTGACGGCATTAATCCACCTTCCCCTGAAGGGGAAGGCATAGGGAAACGCATCCAAAAGCCTTCCCCTTCAGGGGAAGGTGGCATTTGCGAAGCAAATGACGAAAGAGGTCGTCCCCCGCATCCCACCACCCCGGTGACAGCTACCGGCTCTTTCCGGACAGTCCGATGCGGAACAGCAGCATGTTCAGCGCGTCCTGATCCCGCATGCGCCCGCTCTTGACGGCGTAATCGCAGGACACGCAGGTCTCGTAGAGGTCCCGAAGCCATGCCTGGGAAAGCCGGGCGCACTGCCGGGCGGTCTGCCGGGCGGCGTAGGGGTGCATTTTGAGGCGCTCCTGCACGGCCTGGGCGGGCTCCCCGGCGTCCAGCGCGCACTTCATCAGCGTGAGCTGCCTGACCTGCCGGGACAGCATCGCCAGTATGCCCACCGGGTTCTGGCCCCCCTGCATGAGGCTGTTGACGGTCTGTTGGGCCTTGAGCATGTCCCCCGCGAGCAGGTGGTTCATCAGCTCGAACACGTTGTACTCCAGCGACGCCGACACGATGGCCCGCACGTCGTCCTCGGTGATCTCGGTCCTGTCGCCCAGGTAGGCGCACAGCTTGTCCAGCTCACCGCTCAAGCGGGTCAGCTCCCGCCCGGCCATGAAGGTCAGCGTGCCGAGGGCGCGGGGGCCGATCCTCTTGCCCCGGGGCCTGAGGGCCTTCGCGCACCACTTCGACAGCTCCGCGTCGGAGAGCAGCTCAAAGTCCACCGCCACGGCTTTCTTGCGCAGCGTGGCGGTGAGCTTCTTCTTGCCGTCGGCGCTTTGGCGCATGTAGAACACCAGCGCGCAACCGGGGGCGGGGTTTTCCAGCCAGCGCTGCATCCGGGCGACCTCCTGCTCCTCGTTGCGGGACTTGCCGGACAAAAGCGGTGCCCAGTCCCGCACGGTGACGATGCGCTTATCGCACATCATGGGCAGGGTCTCGGCGGCGTCGGTGATCTGCTGGGCCGTTACGCCCTCCATCACGGCGTCGTTGAGCGCCTCCAGCCCCGGCGGCAGCAGCTTTTGCCTGAGCTTCGCCAGGGCCTCCTGCTTGATGCGCTCCTCGGGGCCGGTGAAGAGGTAGACCGGGGCGATGTCGCCCGCGTCCACCGATTGAAAGAATTCACTCCACTGCATCCGTTGCCTCCAAATAGGTGTCGATCCGCCAGCCGTCGTCGCTCGCCGCCGTCAGGGTGATCGCGCCGCAGCGGTCCGTGCGCAGGACCCTTGCGCCGACGTCCTCCAGACGCCTGAGCGCTTCCTCCCCGGGGTGGCCGTGGTTGTTTTCGCCCACGCTGATCACCGCGATTTCGGGGGTGGCGTCCCGCAGGAAGCGTTCGCCGGTGGCGTTGTCCGCGCCGTGGTGGGCGACCTTCAGCACGTCGCAGTCCGGCACGGTTTCCGGCTCGCCGTCGAGGGTCAGGTCTCCGGTGAACAGCACGGCGCGGGGGCCGCATTCCACGCTTAACAGAAGCGACATATCGTTGATCTCGGCGGGCGTGGCCGTGCCGTCGGGGCTGTACACCCGGACCACGGCGTCCTCGGACAGCGCGATCTCGTCCCCCGCCGACAGTTCGATGATGTCGATGCCCATTTCCCGGGCGCGTTCGATGCCCTCGGTCACGGCGTCGGACATGTCCCCGGCTCCGAACCAGCCATTAGGCACGTAGATCGCCCGCGGGCGAAAGCTCTCCAGCAGGTCCGACAGCCCGCCCGCGTGGTCCTGGTGGGGATGGGACAGGAACACCGCGTCCACCCCCACGGCGGTGCCGTTCAGGTAGTCCGCCAGGGGCGTGTAGGTGTCCCCGGCGTCAAACACGCAGGTGTGGCCGCGGGTGCGCACCACGGCGCAGTCCGCCTGCCCGGCGTCCAGGAAGGTGACGCCGAAGGGCCAGGCGTGCAGCCACACCGTGAGCGACGCCAACCCCGCCACGGCGATCAGCGCCAGCGGCAGGAAGCTGCGGACCCGTCGGGGCAGCCTGCAAAGCTCCGAGGCCGCCAGCACCAGCGCCGCGTGCAGCGCCACGAGCGCCGCATGGTAGCGGCCCACCCGCACACGGGTCAGCGGCAGGCCGGCGCTCAGGCCCATCACCCACAGCATGGCGCCGAACAGCCCGTCGGCGTGGCGCGCCAGCAGCGCGCCCAGCGGATAGGCGATCGCGCTCACGACGAGGGCGATCATCGCCAGTATGTACCCCAGCATGCACAGCGGCACGCAGATGAGGTTGAAGGGGATGGACACGACGGACTGGACCCCGTAGCAGGCGATGACCGCCGGGAGCGTGGCCAGCTGGGCCGCCAGCGACGCGCACAGCAGCGAGGCGAAGTAGCGCCCGACGGCCCGGAGGCAGCGCTCCGCCCTGCCGGAATGGCATCGGCGCTCCAACAGGCGATGAAGCCCCGGCAGCGCCCGGATGGGCGGCGAGAGCAGCAGTATGCCCGCCGAGGCCGCGAAGGACAGTATGAAGCCGCTGTCCCCGAGCATCAGGGGATTGACGGCCAGAAATCCCAGCAGCGCCGCGCCCAGCAGCGTGACGGGGTCCGGGGGCCGGCCGTCCGCCCGGCCCGCGCCGAACAGCGCGAACATGGTGAGCGCCCGCACGAAGGGTGCGGTGAAGCCGATCAGCGCCCCGTAGAGCAGAAGCGGCCCCAGCGCGATCAGGTTGGCCTGGCACGCGGGCATCCACAGCGCCAGCGCCCCGGACAGCACGAGCGCCAGCAGCGTGACGTGCAGCCCGGATATGGAGATCAGGTGGGCCGTGCCGGTGGCGTTCAGGTTCTCCCGCAGCTCCTCGCCGATCAGCGATCGGTCCCCCAGTACCAGCGCCCGCACCAGGGCGGCGTTATCGGGGAAGATGTCGTCGATGCGCCGGGCGATGGCGTGCCGGACGTCGATGACGGCGGACTGAAGGTCCCGGGAGCGACCCTCGACGATCACATCCTCGATCTTCGCCGTGGCGATGGCTGCGGCGCCGTTGCGGCGCAGGTACGCGCCGAAGTCGAATTCAAAGGGATTGGTGACGGGGTCGTTGGCCCAGATGTGGCCGGTGAGCCGAAGCGTCTGGCCGTATTCGATCTCCGAAAGCGCCGCCTCGTCCCCGCGCAGGTAGAGGCGCAGGGTCATGTCCTCCGGCGCGCCGTCGGCTTCCGAAAGCCGGTACTTCATGATCAGCCGCCCGGTCTCCGGCTTGACGAAGGGGTCCGACGCCACCCGGCCCAGCATGTTGACGTTGTAGCGGGTCTGCACCTCAACGGCGCCCGCCAGCGCCGCGGACATGCGCAGCCCGCCGAGGCATAGGCCGAGAAGCATCACCAGCGCCAGCGCCCGACGATGCCGCAGGCGCTGGACGACGATCACGCCCAGCACGACAAGACAGGCGGCGAGACAGCCTCCCACCGGCACGGCGCGCGCCCGGGCGGCGATCATGCCGATCAATGCCGACACCGAGAAGCACGCCAGCGGACGCACGCGGGCCTGCCGCGCCGGAAAGCTGTCCCGCCACCTATTCATGGCTCAGATGTAGTGGATGTCGCCGATCACGGCGCGCTCAGCCGCGGGGAAGAACTCGCGGGCCTCCTGAAGCAGCGCGTCGGGGTCGTCTTTCGGGTTGAAGTGGGTCAGCAGCAGCCGCTTGGCGCGGGTGTTCTTCGCCAGCTGGCCGCACAGCGCGGCGGAGTAGTGGGGGGCGGTGGGCTTCCAGTCCGCCGCGCTCAGCCCCGCGTCCGCCAGCAGCAGGTCCGCGCCCTCGCAGAACAGCTCTACCAGCGCGTCGGTGTTGGAATCCCCGGTGAACACGAAGCGCGCGCCGTCGCACCTCACCGCGACGGCAAAGGTCTCCACAGGGTGCCGCGCGGGGTTGAAGGAGAGCTTCATCTCGCCGACGGTCGCGTCCTCGCAGGGCCAGAGGTCGTAGCAGGGCGCGCTCTCCAGCAGGGCCCGCACCGGCTCCGGCGTCAGGGGGGCGTAGACCGGCAGCGGGTGTTTGCGGGGGTGAAACTGTATGGCGTACTGCATGGGCAGCAGGTCCGACATGTGGTCGTAGTGCAGGTGGCTCAATACCACCGCGTCCAGCCGATCCAGCGCGCCGGACGCCATCAGGTTCGCCAGCGCGCCCGTGCCGCAGTCGATCAGTATGCAGGTGTCGCCGGAATCGCTCTCCAGAAGGTAACCCGAACAGGCCCCGCCGGGGGCGGGGTAGGGGCCGTTGTTGCCCAGGATCGTCAGTTTCATGGTGTATACCTCGTTTGATGATGATGGGGAAGGGGGCAATTAAGAATTAGGAATTAGGAATGAGGAATTAGGAATTATATAATGCGCAGCAGCCGGTAACCCAATTCCTAATTCCTATCTCCTAATTCGTCCAAAGAGTCCCGATAACGCTATTATAGCACATCCGATCAGCAAAACACAATATCGAAACGTGAGGGTTTACGACGCCCGGTGGTGCTTGCGCTTGCGTTTGTTCTCGTACATGCGCTCGTCGGCGGCCTTGAACAGATCGCCGTAGTAGTCGTTTTCGCCGGTGCTGAGGCAGTAGCCGACGGAGTAGCGCAGTGGCACGCGCAGCCCGTTCGACAGCGCCACGCGCTCGGCGTCCTGCCGGTCGAGCAGCGCCCGGATGCTGTCCATGAGGGCCTCGCGGTCCGTATAGCCGTACAGGAACATCACGAACTCGTCGCCGCCGTTTCGGGACACCGCGAACTGCTCGCATGCCTCTTTGCCGAAGCGCGTGAGCGCCTGGGCGATGCCGCGGATGTACTGGTCCCCGCTGTCGTGGCCGTAGGTGTCGTTGATCTGCTTTAAGCCGTCGGCGTCGATCATGACGACCGCGCAGTGCCCGACCGCCTTCTCCTCGTACAGCCGGGACAGCGTGTTGTCCATGCCGCGCCGGTTCAGTATGCCGGTGAGCGGGTCGATGTCGCGCTCGGACTCGATGGCCAGGCGGCGGTTGACGGCCTCCGTCATGTCCATCAGTATGCCCATGATGCCGTTCTCGTCCCGCATCTCCTCCAGCTTGATGTAGCGCACGCCGCCGTCGGCTTCCAGGCGGTAGACGCCGTCCTCCTCCTCGAAGGGCCGCGCCTTGAGCGCCTCGACGCACTGCTGGAAGTCCTCGCGGTTCATCCACGCGCGGTGGTGGTCCCGGCCCTCGATGCCCAGTATGCGGGGCACCCGTTCGGTGAAGCGCACCCGGGCCATGCCGGGGCTGTACTCGTACACGCCGATGTTGATCTCCGCCCGGTCCAGCACGTAGGACATCTTCTGGGTGCTGGCCAGCAGGCTGTTGACCATGGCGTTGATGTGGTTGCTCAGCTCGGAGAACTCCAGGCTGCTTCGGATGTCCACCTTCTTGTCCAGGTTGCCCTCCGCGATCTCACGGAGGCACTCGTTGGTGGTGTCCACGGGGTTGATGACGAATATGTCCATGTAGCCCGTCACCGCCAGCACCAGCAGTATCGCGCCCAGCGCCAGGCTGAAGAACAGTATCATCGAGGCGTTGGACACGCTGCCGTGCAGCCGCTGGTAGGACACCGCGTAGCCGATCAGCTTGCCGCCGAGGGTGGTGAACACGCAGAAGTGGGGCTCGCCGTTGACGTCGGTGTAGAAGCCGTCCTTGATGGTGCGCACGGTCTTGGGGTTGATGCCGATGTCCGAGAGCGTGCGGCCGGTGTCCGAGGTCTGGGTGGAGCCCTCGATGACGTCCGTGGCGGGATCGACGATGTAGAGCTGCAGGCCCGCCTCCGTGCGCAGCATGGAGAACAGGTAGGACAGCTCGTTGTTCTCCGTCAGCCGCTCCACGTTCTCGGGCGCCATGCCCACCTGCACGATGAAGCGCCCGTTCCGGCTCCAGATGCAGGTGTACTGCATCTGCAGGCCCTTGGAGTTGTTCGGGGTGATCTCCTGCACCATGCGGAGGCTCTTGTCGGTCAGCATGGGCTTGAAGAAGGCGATCTGCTCCCCGGAATCGAAGCTCAGGCCGAGGTATTCGGGCACCGTGCCGCAGAATATGACGCCGTCCGCGTCGATCAGGTGGATCTCGTCCACGCTCACCGCCCCGGCGATCTCGCAGAGGGCCTCCGGGTCGCTGCACAGCGCGGGGTCCCGATCCAGGATGTAGGCCACGGTGTCCGCCCGGCTGAGGATGGTCTCGTTGTACTGCCTGCTGAGGGCCAGCTTCTCGCGGTCGTTGCTCTCCAGGATCTCGCCGATCTGAGAAAAGAGCTCCCGGGCGTTTAAGCGGGCGGTCGCGTGGGCGGTCTGGAGCTGGTAGACCACGAATATCACCATCATGGTGATCATCGTGATCAGGGAGATGAAGATCATGTACCGCGTGATCCGGCTCTTGAGATCCTGCATGATCGACCACCCCCCCTCGCGCCGGCGCGCACTTTACCAGCTTATTGCCACTTTACTTTATTATAACGCATTAACCGGAATTTAGCAATACCGCGGCGCCCCGGGACGGCTGAAATTTCGACGCCGTTCCGCCTTGAAAACGGGGATTTTGTATGGTAAAATAGCGATGTGACACCGGCGCGCGCGCCCCGTGCCGCACCGGGAAGACACGCATCATTCTGAGGAGGGATATCCCATGAAGAGACGCCTTTTCGCACTGCTGATCGCGGCGGCCATGCTGCTTCTGACGGTCCCCGCGGCGCTGGCCGAGACCGGCACCGGCACCGCCAAGGGCTTCGGCGGCGACGTGACCGTGACCGTCACCGTTGAGGACGGCGTGATCACCGCCGTGGAGGCCGCCGGCGACAGCGAGACCGACGGCATCGGCAAGAACATCATCGCCGAGTGGCCCCAGGTAATGGTGGACAACAACGGCATCGTGGACACCTACACCGGCGCGACCTTCGCCGGCATCACCCGCGAGGGCTTCATCGAGGCCGCCAAAGCCGCGCTGGCCGAGGCGGGCGTGAATCCCGACGACTACATGCGCGAGTTCGTGGCGGAGGCCGGCGAGGACCAGACCCTCGAGGCCGACGTGGTGATCGTCGGCGCAGGCGGTGCGGGCATGACCGCCGCCATCAACGCCGCCGACGCCGGCATGAGCGTGATCGTGGTGGAGAGCCAGCCCGCCGTGGGCGGCAACTCCGTCAAGTCCACCGGCGGCATGAACGCCGCCAAGACCGTCTATCAGGACGAGAACGAGTTCGGCGAGTCCGCGGGCGTCGAGAAGACCCTCGCCACCGCCGCCGAGAAGTGGGCGGACAACGAGACCATCACCGCCCTGGCCGCCACGGTCAAGGAACAGTGGGACGCCTGGCAGGCCGATCCCCAGGGCTACTTCGATTCCACCGAGCTGTTCGCGCTGGACACCATGATCGGCGGCAAGGGCATCAACGATCCCGCGCTGGTCGATACCCTGGTGAACAACTCCGCCGAGGCCATTGAATGGCTGAAGGGCGAGGGCATCAGCCTGACCAATGTGGCGTCCTTCGGCGGCGCGTCCGTCAAGCGCATCCACCGCCCGCTCAACGAGGAGGGCAAGGTGGTCTCCGTGGGCGCGTACACCGTGCCGCTGCTGGAGGAAGCCTGCGCCAGGCGCGACAACATCACCATACTGACCGACACCACCGCCACCGAGATCCTGACCGCCGACGGCGCGGCCTGCGGCATCGCCGCCACCGGCAAGACCGGCAACGCCGTGACCGTCAACGCCAAGGCCGTGGTGCTGGCCACCGGCGGCTTCGGCGCGAACCTGGACATGGTCGTGTCCTACAAGCCCGAGCTTGCGGGCTTCATGACCACCAACGCCTCCGGCATACAGGGCCAGGGCATACTGATGGCTCAGGCGCTGGGCGCGGACACCGTGGACATGGACCAGATCCAGATCCACCCCACCGTGCAGTTTGACACCGCCTCCCTGATCACCGAGGGCCTGCGCGGCGACGGCGCGATACTGGTCAACGCCAACGGCGAGCGCTTCATCGACGAGGTGGGCACCCGCGACGTGGTGTCCGCCGCCGAGATCGCCCAGCCCGATTCCTTCAGCTGGCTGATCGTGGACCAGAAGATGGTGGACGCCTCCTCCGTCATTCAGGGCTACATCAAGCGCGAGCTGATGCTCTCCGGCGACACCTATGAGGCGCTGGCCGAGGCGCTGGGCATCCCCGCCGACGCCTTCGCCAAGACCATGGAGACCTGGAACGGCTACGTGGCGGAGAAGAACGATCCCGACTTCGGCCGCACCTCCTTCGCCGAGCCGCTGGACACTGCGCCCTTCTACGCGGTGAAGGTCACCGCCGGCATCCATCACACCATGGGCGGCCTGAAGATCGACCCGGAGACCCACGTCATCAACACCGACGGCGATATCATCCCCGGCCTGTTCGCGGCGGGCGAGGTCACCGGCGGCGTGCACGGCGGCAACCGCCTGGGCGGCAACGCCGTGGCGGACTTCGTGGTGTTCGGACGCATCGCCGGCACCCAGGCCGCGGCCTATGCGGCTGAGCTGGCCGTGGACGAGGCGGCGTGATTCCGTAAGTGCCGATGGTTTGACAGCGCCGCCCGCCGGAGTGCTCCGGCGGGCGGCGCTTTGCGCGTGGGGAGTAGGGGAAAGGGAACAGGGAACAGGGAACAGGGAACAGGAATAGTGGCTGCCGCCGTTTCTGGTGCAGAGGATGGTTTTTTATGTTTTGTGTGGACGGGGACGACCTCTTCCGTCTGGCCTGCGGCCAGCCACCTTCCCCTGAAGGGGAAGGCATGACCTCTTCCGTCATTTGCTCCGCAAATGCCACCTTCCCCTGAAGGGGAAGGCATGACCTCTTCCGTCATTTGCTCCGCAAATGCCACCTTCCCCTGAAGGGGAAGGCTTTTGGCGCAGACGGCGTGCGCTTTGAGCGCGGCAGCAGCGGAGATTGGGGCAACCCCTCAGTCGCCTTCGGCGACAGCTCCCCTTACACAGGGGAGGCTTTTGGCTCAGACGGCGTGCGCTTTGAGCACGGCAGCAGCGGAGATTGGGGCAACCCCTCAGTCGCCTACGGCGACAGCTCCCCTTACACAGGGGAGCCTTTTGGTGCAGACGGCATGTGTTTTGAATGCGGCAGCAGCATTTCCTGTTCCCTGTTCCCTATTCCCTCTTCTCTATCTCGAAACCACACATTTATCATCGAATCTACCTTTTTCTTCTTGATAATGCCACGCTTTCGCGGTACAATGCAGACGATGTACGCACAAGATGCTGATACGGGAGGAAACAACATTGAAGGCATCCTCAAACAGATCCGGGCGAAGGGGCGGCAAAGTCGGGAAGATCGCGCTGTACGCCGTGCTGTTCCTGGTGCTTTTGCTGACCATGAGCTACCACTGGACCATCCACGAGTTCGGCAACGTCGGCTTCGCGGAGATCATATTCACACTGAACATGCCCCTGCAGGGGACCTCGTCCACCTTCATCACCAGCTATCTGCTCAGGGTGCTGTTGCCCTGCGCGGGGATTTTCGCGGGGTTCGTCATAGTGACTGAACTGATCCACGGGCGGATGAGAAGGAACGCCGGCCTGTGGGAGAAGTGGACGCGCATGCGGACCTGGCGCGGCGTGGCGTGGGCGCTTATCATCGCCATCTGGCTGGGCCTGCTGGTCAACAGCGCCGAGGGCACCATCGGCTTCATCAGCTATTTTAAGAGCCTGACCCAACAGTCCAACTTCATCGCGGAGGAGTACGTCTTCCCGGCGAAGGTGAAGCTGACCTTCCCCGAGAAGAAGCGCAACCTGATCTACATCTACCTGGAGTCCGCCGAGACCTCCGCCCAGGACCCCGCCAACGGCGGCCTGATGGCGGAGAACTACATTCCCGAGCTGACGGAACTTGCGAAGGAGAACGTGAGCTTTTCCCAGTCCGACCTGATCGAGGGTGCGTCGGTCGCCCCGCTGTGCGGCTGGACCATGGCGGGCATCGTGGCCGAGACCGCAGGCCTGCCCCTCAAGCTGTTCAAGACCGGCGACGGCAACATCGGCGCGTCCTCCGGCCTGTACTCCGGCCCCGCGCCCAGCAACGCCGCGGACATGGCGGCGCTTCTGCAGAACCAGCTCGACAAGGGCGACGACAACGTCATGGAGCAGTACACCAACTTCCTGCCCGGCGCGGTGACGCTGGGCGACATCCTTAAGGAGAACGGCTACCACAACGTGTTCATGGCGGGCTCGGACTTCGTGTTCGGCGGGCGCAAGAACTACTGCCTCCAGCACGGCGAATACGAGATACTGGACTACTACGTCGCCCGGCGGCGCAGGGTCATCCGCCCCGGCTACAAGGTCTGGTGGGGCTTTGAGGACGAGGTGCTGTACAAGTGGGCCAAAGAGGAGCTGACCCAACTGGCGGAGGCGGGGGAGCCCTTCAACTTCTCCATGATCACCGCGGATACCCACCACCAGGACGGCTACGTGTGCCGGCTGTGCCGGGATCAGTACGACGACCAGTACGCCAACGTCTGGCGCTGCGCCTCCGAGCAGCTTATGGATTTCGTGGACTGGTGCAGGCAGCAGCCCTTCTATGAGAACACCACCATCGTCGTGGCGGGGGACCACTGCTCCATGGATTCGGACTTCTACAAGGCGTACACCTACGACAAGCACGACGGCGAGACCGTGCGCAAGACCTACAACGTGTTCATCAACCCCGCCGTGCAGCCCGTTCAGGAGAAGAACCGGCTGTTCACCACGCTGGACCTGTTCCCGACCACGCTGGCCGCCATGGGCGTTGAGATCGAGGGGGAGCGCCTCGGGCTGGGCACCAACCTGTTCTCCGCGGAGAAGACCCTGCCCGAGAAGTACGGCTATGAGAAGATGTTCGGGGAATTGAAGAAGAAATCGCTGTTTTATGACAATGAGATACTGTACCCGTGAGGGCCGGGCGTTCACTTGACAAGCCCGGCGGAAAGGGATAGAATAGAGGAAAATCAGTCCTTCCCATACCTGAGGAGTATGCTATGAAAAAACGGATTGTCACGCTGCTGTGCGCCGCGCTGCTGTGCGCGCTGATGCAGCCCGCGGCGCTGGCCGCGTCGGATTCCATAGAGATCGACTTCAACGGCCAGCACCTGACGCTGCTGTTTGACCGCTCCGAGCAGTTTTCCAACGTCAGAGGCAACAACGTGCAGGCCTCCTTCTACACCTATCTGGACGGCTCCAACGACCTGTACGAGCTGTACATGATCTTCCCAAAGGACGTGGAGGCCGGCACCACCGTCGATCCGGCCTATGCCCGGCAGCACGCCCCGGAGACCTCCGTGATGCTGATCGTCACCACCAAGGCCGGCGTGGGCTACTACTTCGCCGGACAGGCCGACGCCACCGATGCCACCGACTACGCCATGACCTTTGAAGCCGTCTCCGATACCGACGCGGGCCGCACGTACAGCGGCACGCTGTCCGCCTCCCTGATCGGCATGGCAGGGGATTCCGAGACGGAGCTGGCGCCCGTCTCCATCCAGAACGCCCGCTTCAGCTTCACCATGCCCATGCAGGACGAAGCCGCGCCGGAGGAATTCCCCGAGGACAGCGCCCCGCCCGCCGATGCGGACCCGTTTGCGGAGGAGGACCCCTTTGCCGATCCCACCCCCGCGCCCACCCGGGAGGTCTATCGCGTCTGAAAATAACCGGCGCGGGTATTGACAAAACACAAAAAACCATGTAATATAGTATTAAAAACCAGATTACATGGTTTTTTGTGTGCATAACGGGCGGACAAAGGAGTATGATAATATGAAGCGAACGCCGCTTGCGCAGCGGGAACTGCCGGACTACACCCGCGGCGAGGAAATATGCAACATGGTGACCCACATCGTGGGGGGCGCGCTGGGCATACTGGCCATCGTGCTGTGCGTCGTGATCGGCGCGAAGCACCACAGCGCCTACGCCGTGGTCAGCGGCGCGATCTACGGGTCCTCCATGCTGGCGCTGTACGCCATATCCAGCGTGTACCACGGGCTGTCACCCCGGCTGTTCGGCAAGCGGGTTTTGCAGGTGATCGACCACTGCACGATCTACTTTCTGATCGCGGGCAGCTACATGCCCGTGACGCTGTGCACCATCCGCCCATACAGCCCCGGCTGGGGCTGGGCGCTGTTCGGCGTGGTGTGGGCGCTGGCGGCCGTGGCCATCACGCTGACGGCCATCGATCTCAAGAAGTACAGTAAATTCTCGATGGTCTGCTACATCCTGATGGGCTGGTGCATCATCGTGCGCATCGACCTGCTCTACAAGCTGCTGCCTCCGGCGGGGTTCTGGCTGATGCTCGCGGGCGGCGTGGCCTACACGCTGGGCGCGGTGCTCTACGCTCTGGGCAAGAAGCGGCGCTACATGCACTCGCTGTTTCACATATTCACCGTGATCGGAAGCCTTTTGCAGTTTCTGTGTATTATACTGTATGTGTTGTGAGGAATGATATCCATGAGCTTTTCCATCGTCACCGATACCTCCGCGAACCTGCCGACGCCGTGGCTTGAGGAGCACGACGTCACCGTGATCCCCTTCCACTACACCGTCAACGGCCGCGAGATGGCCTGCCTGGACACCGAGGCCTTCAACGGCGCGGCGTTCTACACCGCCATGCGCAACGGCACGGCGGTGACCACCAGCCAGATCAATCCCCAGGCCTACATCGACACCATCACGCCCCTGCTGCAGGCCGGGCGGGACATACTGTTCGTGGGCATGTCCTCGGGCATCAGCGGCTCCTTCCAGTCCGCCCAGATCGCCGTGACCCAGCTCAGGGAGAGCTTCCCCGGGCGGGAGTTCAGGATGGTGGACACCCTGGGGGCGTCCCTGGGGGAGGGCATACTGGTGATGCGGGCGGCGGAGTACCGGGACCGGGGGATGAGCCTGTCCGAGACCGCCAAGATCCTTTTGTCCATGCGGCGCAACATGTGCCAGGTCTTTATGGTGGACGATCTGATGTTTCTCAAAAAGACCGGGCGCGTGTCCGGCGCGGCGGCGCTGGTGGGCACGGTGCTCCAGATCAAGCCGCTTCTGAAGGGCAACGATAAGGGGCAGATCGTCACCTACGCCAAGGCGCGGGGCCGCAGGAAGGCCATCGACGCCCTGGCGAAGCGCTACGACGAGCTGGTGGTGGACGCCTCAAGCCAGGTGGTCGGCATCGCCCACGCCGATTGCGAGAAGGACGCCGACCTGCTGACCACGCTGCTGATGCGCAACCACCCGCCCAAGGAGATCCTCACCGTGATGTATGAGCCCGTCACCGGCTCCCACGTGGGGCCGGGCACCCTCGCCCTGTTCTTCCTGGGGGATGAGGATGTGAGGATGAAGTAGACGGAACCCCGCCGGAGCTGTTTTCGGCGGGGGTTCTTTAATGACTCTTCACGTTTTGTTGTGGGATTGCGAATAAACTCCCTCAGGCGCTGCGCGCCAGCTCCCTTCACTCCCCCAGTCAGCTTCGCTGACAGCCCCCTCGGAGAGGGGGCCATGACGGGAGCCTTTTGGCGGGAGGGAGGTGGCTCGGCGTAGCCGAGACGGAGGGAGTCGGCATCCCACAAGTTTCCGTGAAGAGCCTCTTTAATCGACGACCTGTATATTCCTCTCCCGCATCCAGCGGTTCACCTGCCACAGGTAGCCCAGCAGCTGCGGGCCGGCCATGAGCTGGCCGTACCAGGGGGTGTCCGCGGGGTTGAGGTCGCCCTCGGCCAGCTCGACGACCCGCCGCCGGTCCACGATCCGAAACAGCGGCATGTCGGCGTCCTGGGCGAGGCGCAGTATCATCTGGCGCATGAGCCGGGTGAACTCGGGGCTGCACGTCTTGGGGTAGGGGCTCTTGGTGCGCCTGAGCAGCTTCTCCGGCAGCAGGTCCTTCACTGCGGCGCGGAACAGCCCCTTCTCCTGCCCGTACATGAACTTCATGTCCCAGGGCACGTTGTAGACGTACTGGGCCAGACGGTCGTCGCACAGCGGGGTCAGCACCCGCACCCCCGCGCCCGCGCACATCCGCAGGGCGCGCTCCTGTAAATTGGACATGAAGTACTCGAAGCACAGCTTCTGCATGGCCTTGAGGCGGCGCTCCTTGTCCCCGTACTCCGGCCCGGGATCGGCCAGGGCGCGGCGCTCGGCGAAGGTGTCGGCCACGTATTCTTTGAGCCGCAGCGCGTCCCGGACCTCCGGCAGCAGCAGCCACTCCCGAAGCTCCAGGCTGCCCGACCAGGGGAAGCCGTTGAGCGGCGCGTCCCCGCGGAACCAGGGATAGCCGCCGAACACCTCGTCGCCGCACTCGCCGGACACCACGTTGCGGGCGTAGCGGGCGATGTCCCGGGAGAACAGCAGAAGCGACGTGTCGATGTCCGCCATGCCCGGGAATCCCCGAAGCGACACCGCCCGGCCCAGCGCCGACACGAGGCTTTGCTGATCCAGCACCACCGTGCGGTGCTGGGTATGGAACGCCTGCACGGCCAGCCGTATGTAGGGCGCGTCCATCTCCGGGCGGAAGCGGTTGGCCCGGAAGTCCCGGGCGTTGTCCTGATAGTCCACGGAGAAGCTCTGCAGATCCCCCTTGAGCCGGGCAAGCAGCGCCGTGAGGGCGGTGGAGTCCAGCCCGCCGGAGAGCATCACCGCGGGACTGAGCGGCGCCACGTCGTCCACTGCCTGCTCCAGGAGCGCCCGGACGGTCTCGACCGTGCGGGCGGGGTCGTCCCCGTGGGGCTGCGCCTCGATCTCAAAGTAGCGGCGGATGCGCGGCACGCCGCCCGCCATCACCAGCGTGCAGCCGGGCTCCAGCATGGCCACGTCCTTGAGGAACGTGCGCCCCGGCGTGCGGGCGGGCCCCAGCCCGAACAGCTCCCGCAGGCCCGCCGCGTCCATCACCGGCTCCGCGGCGGCGTTCTTGAGAAGCGTGTCCGGATGGTCCGAGAAGGCCGCGCGGCCGTCCCTCTCGGTGTAGAACACCGGCTGCTCGCCCATGCGGTCGCGGCTCAAGACCATCACGTCCGCCTCCGCGTCCATCACGCAGCTGACCACCGGCCCCTCCAGGTGCTCCGGGTAGTCCGCGCCCCACTTCTGATAGGCCGCCAGCGCCAGCCGCGCCGTGTCGCAGTCCCCGGGACAGTCGAGCGCCGACGCCAGCGCCCGGCGGTTGCGCAGACGCCCCGCGGTCATGGCCAGCAGGCTGCCCTGGGTGGCGCTGGCGTGGGCGCACAGCATCATGCGCCCCTTGGAGATGCAGGGAGCGTCGCAGACGCTGCCGGTGCGCTGAACATAGTCCTGATGATATACACCGTAATAATTCATGGCATTCACTCCCCAATCCGTCATGTGGCATGATATGACAAGGCGGGGGTGGGAATGACTGGGGGATTTGACGAATTGAGAATTGGATAATTGAGAATTGAGAATTATGGTTGAAATCCTTGCGGATTTCTTTGACAATATGGCTTCGAAGGTTTGATGTAACGTTTCATGTACATTTTAATCAATCAAATCCGTCAGGATTTGTACCGCCATTCTCAATTCTCAATTCTCAATTTGCGTGCCGCACGACAAAAAAACGGGATGCTGCGTTCAAACAGCATCCCGTTCTTCGACCGTCGTCAGTCGAACAGATCATCGTCGTCTTCGTCGTCCGGGTCGTCGAAGCTGTAGGCGTCGTCGAAGCGGCGCTCCCACTTCTCCCGGCGCTCCCGGCGCACAGCCTCCTTCCGGGCCCGGGCGGCCTCGCGTTGGCGCCGGTTATAGGCGCGCTCGGCGTGGAGCTCCTCGCGGCGGCGGACCTGGTATATTTTGGCGCGGCGGCGCTGCTTGCTCACGCGGCGCACGGTGCCGGCGATGATCAATAAGAGCACCAGGCAGGCGAGCACGACGATCAGCGCCCGCACCAGCGGGTCCTGGAGCCGTTTGAGGAAGGGGAAGTAGGTCAGTGGATCGAACACCGGCGGCTGGGCCTTGACATCCCGGCTGGCGATGAGCAGCGCGGTGATCTCCTCGCCGCTCTGGGCCACATAGCGCAGGCGGCCCATGATCTCGCCCTCGGAGACCGGGGCCACCATGCCGTGGGTGATGGTCATGGTGGTGCGGGTGACGAAGTCTGCCACGGCCTCGTCCATGGCGGTGTCGCTGTCCAGGGAGATCATGCGGGTGTAGTCCGGGTCGCTGATCTGGGCGATCTTCATGGACATGTTGCCGTCCTCGGGGTCGTCGGCGCTGGCGTTGGAGATCTTCACCGTGGCGATCTTGTCGCTGGAGGCGGTGAAGAGCTGCTCCAGGGAGATGCCCTTGTAGCGGGTGTAGCCGTAGTCGAACAGGCGGATGGTGTCCGTCCACTTCTGGTTGGACAGCGGGCACTTGAGCACCACGGACACCAGCCGCACGCCGTCGCGCTCGGCCGCGCCCACGAAGCAGTTGCCCGCCATGCTGTGGGTGCCGGTCTTGACGCCGATGCACTCCGGGTAGTAGTAGCGGGAATCCTCCATCAGCAGCACGTTGCTGTTGGCGCGGGTGGGGGTGATGATCTCCCCGTCCCGGCGGATGGTCATGGTGTACCTGGGGCAGGACGATATCTGCCGGAAGGTGTCGTTTTCCAGGGCCGCCTGGGTGATGCGCGCCAGGTCCATGGCGGTGGTGAAGTGGTCCGCGTCGTGATAGCCGTGGGCGTTGACGAAGTGGGTGTCGCGGCAGCCCAGCGTCGCCGCCTTCTGGTTCATGCGCTCCACAAAGGCGTCCAGCGAGCCCGCCACCAGCGTGGCGATGGCGTTGGCGGCGTCGTTGCCCGAGGCCAGCATGAAGCCGTAGAGCAGGTCGCCGAAGGTCATCTGGTCGCCGGGGAACACCGGCACCAGCGTGGAGTCCCTTGGGATCTTCGCCGCCTGCTGGGGGATCACCACCGGGGTGTCCAGCGTGATGCCGCTCTCCAGGGCCAGCATCAGCGTCATGATCTTGGTGGTGCTGGCGGGGTACATGCGCGCGCGGGGATTCTTCGTAAACAGCACCCGGCCGGAGATGGCGTCCATCAGTACCGCCGATTCGGCGTACAGATGGTCCTCCTCCAGCATCTGGGGCAGGTTTTTGTCATAGTCCTCCGGGGTCACCGCGCAGGCGGGCAGCGCGAAAAACAGCGCCAGCAGCGCTGCCAGAAGCACAATGAGCCGTTTGCGGTCAAATCGCATGTTGTAACCTCGCATGGTTTCGTTGTCGAGGGAGTAGGGAGTAGGGAGTAGGGAGTAGGGAGTAGGGGTTACGACCCCATCGTAGGGACGCCATACTTGGCGTCCGTCGGATTTACGCCCCCTCAGTCAGCTGCGCTGACAGCTCCCCCTACGCAGGGGAGCCTTTGTAGGAACGCCATACTTGGCGTCCGTCGGATTTACGCCCCCTCAGTCAGCTGCGCTGACAGCTCCCCCTACGCAGGGGAGCCTTTGTAGGGACGCCATTCATGGCGTCCGGTCCTGACCATATCGTTTCACTCTATTATATCATGCTTTCCGGGCTTTGTACAGACGACGAAAGATAATCTAACATTTTCGCGTGAAGGGTCCCCGACGCACGGAGGATCGGGGACCCTGGGTTCATTCGACGTCGCGCTGCCGGACAGCGGTCCGTCGGCGCGCGGCCTGGGCCTTCCGGCGCTGGGCGGCGCGGCGGCGCTGCATCTCCCTGCGGCGGCGCTCGCGGCGGTTATGGGCGACGATCAAGAGCGCCGCGACGGTCAGAAGCGCCAGGATCACGATGACGAGCATCACGCGGATCGCCCCGGTGTTGTGGGGGTTGGGCGTGCGCTCGGCGCGGGGCGCGGCGTCGGAGGCCGCGTCGCCCCTGTCCTTCGGGGTCTCCACCGGCGGGGCGATGGTGGGCGTGGGGGAGGGGGTGGGCTCGGGCCGCGCCGCCACGTCCCGTGTAGCGGTCAGCTCGGCGGACACCGTGGAGCCGTCCGGGGCGGTGAAGCTCAGGGTGCCCAGCACCTCGCCCGCCGACACCGGGGCCACGAGCTCCCGGTTCCACTGGATGTTCAGGGTTTTGCGGATGTCCTCCTGCGCCAGCTGCATGGCCTTTTCGGAGTTGCGCTGGATCATGCGCTGCACGTTTCCGCCGGTCATGTTGGCGTAGCGCAGCAGCATGGAGTCGCCGTTGGGGTCGTCCTCGGCCACGTTGTCGATCTTCACGGTGCACAGCTCGGTCTGCATCTGGTTCAAAAGCTCCGCCATCGAGTACTGGGCGTACCGGGTGTAGCCGTAGTTGAACAGCTTCTTGGCGTCCTGCCACTTCTTGTCCTCGGTGGCGCAGTTGAGGATCACGGCCATCAGGCGCACATCAGAGCGGGTGGCGGAGGCCACCACGCACCAGCCGGCCTGGTTGTGGTGGCCGGTCTTGATGCCGTTGGCGCCGGGGTAGTAATATTTTGACTCCGGCACGACCAAACTATTCCTGTTCTGGGCGTCGCCGGTCTTGCTCTTGCCGCCGCGGGTGATGGAGATGGTCTTACGGGGCGAGGCCACGATCTGGCGGAAGGTCTCGTTCTGCATGGCGTAGAGCGACATGCGGGCCAGGTCCTGGGCGGTGGTGTAGTGGTTTTCGTCCTGATAGCCGTGGGCGTTGGTGAACTGGGTGCCCTCGCAGTGAAGCTCCGCGGCCTTCTGGTTCATGCGCTGCACGAAGGCGTCGATGCTGCCCGCCGTCAGCACGGCGATGGCGTTGGAGCCGTCGTTTCCCGACATCAGCATGAAGCCGTAGAGCAGGTCGGACCAGGTCATCTGGTCGCCGGACTTGATGCCGATCACCGAGCTGCCCTTGGGCACGTCGTCGGTCTCCGGGGGCATGGTGACCACCTGGTCCAGCGGGATGCCGCTCTCCAGGCCCAGTATCAGCGTCATGATCTTGGTGGTGCTGGCGGGGTACATGCGCACGCGGCTGTTTTTGTTGAGCAGTATCTCCCCCGTGTCCATGTCCACCAGGAACGCGGACTCGGCGTAGAGGTGGTCGTTTTCAAGCGCCCCGGGGTTTTCGTCGTTGTAGTCCGCGGGGGTGACCGCCAGCGCGGTATTTATCATGGAGCATAGGGCGATCATGGCGATGAGCGCCGAAAGCGCCCTGCGAAGTGTGGTCATGGCGTGAAACTCCCTCGTCGTTTTTGCGGTGTCCGGAGTCTATATTACCATCATTCTATTAATTTGTACAGCATCGTTGCGAAAAACCCAATATTTAAAAAATATGACTTGAATTAATGTCATGAATCGTGTATAATAATAACAAAATCATGAAAATGTATCGTCACACTTTATCATATTTGCCTTAAATTCCGGAATATTTAGGAGGTTGCCGCTATGCCCAAGAAGATCCTGATCGTGGACGACGAGCCTTTGATCGTAAAAGGTTTGAAATACTCTCTTGAGCAGGACAATTACGAGACCGATTCCGCCCAGGACGGCGAGGAGGCCATCAGCAAGTTCTTCGCCGGTCAGTACGATCTGGTGCTTCTGGACGTCATGCTCCCCAAGATCGACGGCATCGAGGTGTGCCAGCGCATCCGCGAGCGCAGCAACGTGCCCATCATCATGCTGACCGCCAAGGGCGACGACATGGACAAGATCCTGGGCCTGGAGTACGGCGCGGACGACTACATGACCAAGCCCTTCAACATCCTGGAGGTCAAGACCCGCATCAAGACCATCTTCCGCCGCACCGCCATGATGCAGCGCGAGACCGGCCAGCGGATCATCACCGTGCGCGACATGCAGCTCAACGTCAACAACCGCTCCGTCACCGTGGCGGGCCGGGAGGTCAACCTGACCGCCAAGGAGTTTGACCTTCTGCAGCTGTTCGTCACCAACCGGGGCAAGGTGTTCTCCCGCGAAAACCTGCTGGAGACCATCTGGAAGTACGACTACCTGGGCGATCTGCGCACCGTGGACGTGCACATCCGCCGCCTGAGGGAGAAGATCGAGAAGGTCCCCAGCCAGCCTGAATACATCTTCACCAAGTGGGGAGTGGGCTACTATTTCACAGACAAGGATTAAAACCTTCATACACTCCATACGCTGGAAGATCACCATCGCCTATCTGCTGATCATCACCGCCGCCTTCATACTCATCGGCGTGTCGCTGATCCAGCTGGTGGGCGAATATCTGTTTACGCAGCGCACAAAGGACGACCAGAGAATCGCCGAGGCTCTGTCGGAGCAGTTCGGCGACGATATGGTCTATTTTGATGCGCCCAAAATCTACCGCGCCGCGCTGGAGACCGCGCGGGCCGAGCAGAGCCGGGTGCTGGTGCTGGATAAGCTGTGCGTGGTGCAGGTGGACACCGACTCCCGCATGAACGGCACGCGGTTCATCACCGCCGAGGTGGACCGGGTGATCCGGGAGGGCAGGAGCGACTACGGCTTCTACGACGTGGGCGACGCCGGCACCTACTGGCTCCGGGCGGCGTTTGGCGCCTTCTCGCCCGCCGACGCCATGACCGGCGTGTACGCCCACGGCATCTACTCCGGCGGGCAGCTCGCGGGGGTATTGGTGTACATCTCCCGGGTGCAGGAGATCTACGAGAGCCTGCGGGACATCCAGCTGCGCATACTGTTCTGGCTGGTGATCGTGGCCGCGGCGGTGATGGTGGTGAACATGTTCGTGCTGCGCACCATCACGCGACCCATCAGCGAACTGAACGAGGGCATCACCCGCATGAGCCGGGGCGACCTGTCCGCCCGGGTGAACGTGCGGGGCAAGAACGAGTTCGCCGGGCTGGCGCAAGCGTTCAACTCCATGTCCGAGCGGCTGGAGCAGTTGGACAAGTCCAGAAACCAGTTCGTGTCCAACGCCTCCCACGAATTGAAGACGCCGCTTTCGACCATGAAGATACTGATCGAGACGCTTCTGTACCAGGACCCCATCGACCCCGGCATGACCAAGGAATTCCTGACCGACGTCAACAAGGAGATCGACCGCTTGAACCGCATCGTGTCCGACCTTTTGACGCTGGTGAACATCGACTCCGGCGCCATGAAGCTCAACCTCACGGACCTGGACATCTCGGGGCTTTTGCAGGAACAGGTCAAGCGCCTTTCTCCGCTGGCCCGTGAAAACGGCATCGAGCTGGAGTGCACCGCCGGGAGCGCGATCGTGGTGCCCGGCGACCCGCTGAAGCTGCAGCAGGTGATCTACAACGTCATCGACAACGCCATCAAGTACACCCCCCGGGGCGGCGAGGTGCACTGCTCCGTCGCCCGGTCGGGCCGGATGGCCGTCATCCGCATCGCCGACACCGGCGAGGGCATCCCCGAGGAGGACCTGCCCCACATCTTCGACCGCTTCTACCGCGTGGACAAGGCCCGCTCCCGCGAGACCGGCGGCACCGGGCTGGGGCTGTCCATCGTCAAGCAGATCGTCATGTCCCACGGCGGCACCATCACCCCCGAGAGCACGCTGGGCAAGGGCACCACGTTCACGATACAGTTACCGTTGGCGAATAAGAAGAGTGAAGAGTGAAGAGTGGAGAGTGAAGATATGAAATGCCCGGGAACGAAACACCGCGGGAACTGAAGGTTTGCCATGTGTGATCATTCGTGCGCGGCTGACTATATCTCCACTCTGCACTCTCCACTCTCCACTCTGAAAAGAAGGAAGGTTCCGGCATGAAGAAACATCTCCGCCTTGCGGCCCTGCTCCTGTCTCTGCTCGTGCTGTCCGGCTGCGTGCCCCAACAGCGCGACGGCGAGGCGGTGGGCGGCATCGCCATGCCCGAGCCCTCCGACGAGCCCGAGAACATGATCCTGGGCGAGCAGCAGCCCTCCCGGCTGTCCAACGTGTCGCTGTACTACGCCATGTCGGACGGCGCGGTGTTCTCCCGGGTGCCGGTGAGCATACAGGCCGACGCGGGCAAGAGCCTGCCGGAAGCCGCGGTGGAGGCGCTTCTGAACCCCTCCGGCAGCGAGGAGATGTACTTCTCCACCGGCGACACCCACATGCTGTCCTGCGAATACGCCTGCGGCATCGCCACGGTGAACCTGTCCATCGACGCCCTGAACGTGCAGAGCGAGCAGGAGGAGCTGGCGCTCTTGACCGCCATCGGCAACACCTTGCTGGGCATCGACGGCGTGCGGGGCGTGAACGTGCTGATCGGGGGGCAGTCCGAGAGCTTTGCCAGGCTGCCCCACGGGGTGCAGACCGAGGTCATCCCCAGCGTCACGGCCGCCTACGCCCAGCTGCTTGCCGAGCGCGACCACCTGATGACCGACCGCGCCATGCCCGTCACCCGCACCGCCACGCTGTACTTCCCCACGGCGGTGGGCAGCTGGCTGGTGCCGGAGCTGCGCGAGGTGGTGTTCAACTCCGACGACTTCGCCGGGGCGCTGATCGAGGCGCTGAAGGCCGGGCCGCTGGAGCAGACCTGCTCCGTGGCCTCCATCCCCGCCGGGGCGGAGCTGCTGGACCCCAACCCCAGGGTGGAGACGCTGTCCTCCGGCGAGCATGCCCTCACGCTGAACTTCTCCTCCACGCTGGCCAACTACCTGGCGTTCTCGGGGCTGGAGATCTGGGAGCTGGCCGGGTCGCTGGCGCTGACGGTGTGCTCCTTCCTGCCGGAGATCGACGCCGTGCGCATCCAGGTGGCGGGGGACCCCATCACCGTGTGCCAGATCGGGGACAGCGTCATCCGCTTCGAGGACGGGCTAATCCGCCGGTCGGACTTCGCAAGCTACATCGGCAGCGTCGCCACGCTGTATCTGGCCGACAGCTTCGGCACCCTGCAGCCCGTGCAGCGGGCCGTGTCCACCCGAAGTGCGCTGTCCCCGCGCAACCTGCTCTCGGAGCTCTTCTACTACACCGACAAGGACGACGGCCAATTGAGCTTCCCCGTGCCGGAGAACGTGTTCGCCGAGGACGTGCTGGGCATACAGATCGCCGGGAACATCGCCCGGGTCAACCTGTCCGCCAACTTCTATCGCTGCTGCCAGGCCCTCGACGCCAGCGCTGAGCGGAGCCTCGTGTACTGCATGGTCAACACGCTATGCGCCATGGACAACATCCGGGCCGTGCGGTTCTACGTGGAGGGCGTGTCCGCCGAGACCATGGCGGGCAGCATCTACCTGAGAAGCCCGCTGATGCCCAATCCCGGCATCGTGGTGGAGCCCGCGGCGGGGGAGCCGTAGGGGCGGCATTCATACCGCCCGCGGACGCCATGAATGGCGTCCCTACGAAGGGGCGCGTACCTGCTTCTGATCGCGGACGCCATGAATGGCGTCCCTACAAAGGGGTGCGTACCTGCTTCTGATCGCGGACGCCATGAATGGCGTCCCTACTAAATTTCCCAATCCATGGAACCTCCCCGCGCGACGGTCCGTCAAAGCGATGACGAACTTGAACGCGAGGAGGTTATTTACATGAAGAAGCGCATTGTGCTGACGGTCGCGCTGCTGGTTATGGCGGCGCTGCTCTCCGGCTGCGGCCTGCTGCCCGTTCTGAAGGTGATGAGCAGCGTCCGAAGCACCGCCGCGCCGGAGCATCCGGTCCCCGAGGACATCATGGTGGAGGACGTGGAGGAAGGCTACGCGGCGGAGTACGAGTCCTACGACGACGCGATGATGTACAACAAGACCATGGCCATGGCCGCGATGCCCGCCCCCTATCCCGTGCCCGACTTCAACACCGAGGAGTACGCGGAGATTCGTGAAAACGGCTTCCGCAACGTGCGCACCAGCCCGCTGAGCACCTTCTCCGCGGACGTGGACACCGCCTCCTACTGCAACCTGCGCCGCATGCTCAACAACGGCTGGGACGCGGGCGAGATCCCCTCCGGCGCGGTGCGCGTGGAGGAGATGCTCAACTACTTCCGCTATGACTACGCCGCGCCCCAGGGCGACAGCCGCTTCGGCGTCACGGCGCAGATCGCGGACTGCCCCTGGAACCCCGCCTCCAAGCTCTTGATGCTGGGCGTGCGGGCGGCGGACGCGCCCAAACGCTCCGACGAGGGCTCGAACCTGGTGTTCCTGGTGGACGTGTCCGGATCCATGGGCGATCGTAACAAGCTGGACCTGGTCAAGCAGGCGCTGACCATGCTGACCGAGAAGCTGACCGATAAGGACACCGTGTCCATCTGCACCTACTCCGACGGCGAGCGCATCCTGGTGGAGGGCGCGAATCCGGCGAAGGACCGCGCGAAGCTGCTCACCGCCATCGACCAGCTGGAGGCCGCGGGCTACACCGACGGCCAGCGCGGACTGGAGCAGGCCTACGACGTGGCCATGCGCTACTTCCTGCCCGACGGCAACAACCGCGTGATCATGTGCTCCGACGGCGATCTGAACGTGGGCATCACCTCGACCAGCGATCTGCACGACTACGTGTCCGAGAAGCGCAAGACCGGCGTGTACCTTTCGGTGCTGGGCTTCGGCGACGGCAACTACAAGGATACCAAGATGGAGACCCTGGCCGACGACGGCAACGGCAACTACTACTACATCGACTCCATCCTCGAGGCCCGCAAGGTGCTGGTGGAGGAGATGACCCAGACGCTCTACGCCGTGGCCGACGACGTGAAGTTCCAGATCGAGTTCAACCCGGCGAAGGTGTCCGCCTGGCGGCAGGTGGGCTATGAGAACCGGGCCCTGGCGGACGAGGACTTTGAGAACGACGCCAAGGACGCCGGCGAGGTGGGCGCGGGCGCGTGCGTGACGGTGCTCTACGAGCTCATCCCCGCGGGCGGCGAGGCCGAGGCCGACGACGGGCTCAAGTACCAGACCGGCACGCTGACCGAGGCCGCCGGGGGCGACGAGTGGCTGACCCTGTCCGTGCGCTACAAGGAGCCCGGCGGGGACACGAGCAAGCTGGAGACCAGGACCGTCGGCGAGGCCGAGGTCACCGAGAGCCCCTCCGAGGACTTCCTGTTCGCCTCCGCCGTGGCCGAGTTCGGCATGCTACTGGGCAACAGCGAGTACCGCGGCGACATCACCTGGTCGGACGTGCTGAACCTGCTCAAGAAGACCTCCCTGGGCGACGACTACCGCGAGGAGCTGTTCAGCCTGGTGAAGATCGCCCAGCGCGCGGAGCAGCTGAACGACTGAACCGTCAAGTTATTTCGATCCAACTGAATAATCCCCCCCTGCGCGATGAATAATCAATGCGTAAGGGGGGATTCATATGTGGAAAGATATCATGGAAAAGGCAAGGGCGCTCATGACGCGCGGGAGGCTAAAAAAGCTGGGCTGGTACGCGGCGCTGGCGGTGCTTCTGACGATTTTGGGCATGGCCAGCACCGCCTACCGGAACGGGCGCATGCTGAAGTACGACCGCAACGCGCCCGCGGGCCTGTCGGAGGAAGCGGCTCTCGCCGCGGAGGCTCCGCTGGCAACGCCCGCGCCGCTGTTCGTGCTGGCGTCGCCGACGCCTGAGCCCACTCCGGAGCCGGTGGCGTTTATATGGCCGGTGGAGGGGGAGATCATCGGGGCGTACAGCCCGGAGGCGCTTTTGTGGTCGGAGACGCTGGGCCAGTGGCAGAGCCATCCCGGCATCGACATCGCCGCCGCCGCGGGGGAGGCCGTTGCCGCCTGCGCGGAGGGCACGGTGCGCGAGGCGTGGGAGGACCCGCTGTGGGGCGATGTGATCGAGATCGAACACCGTCAGGGCTATGTGTCCACCTACGCCAACCTCAGCACGCTGAACATGGTTTCGCCGGGGGACGCGGTGGCCGCCGGGCAGATCATCGGCGCCGTGGGCAACACCGCCGCGTGCGAATCGGAGATGCCCTGGCACCTCCATTTCGCCCTTGCGCGGGACGGCGCGCCGGTGGATTGTCAAAAACTGCTGCAATAGCGGTTGCGCGATTTCCCGGGATATTGTATAATAAACGGTGATACTGTCGTTACGGAGGAAAGACCGCATGCCGAGACTGTGGGCGAGGATCATCAAAAAGCACCGCATTGAGCGCCAGGCCACCTGTGACTGCCGCTACGAGGACGTGGAGGAGGCGCTGACCGAGCTGTGCCGGGAATTCGACATCCCGCGCCCCCTCTGGCTCGACAAGCATACCCGCGAGTACGCGGAATTCCGCCGCACCCAGTTTCTGCCGGAGCACTTCATGGAGGACGTGCCCTTCCAGCGGCTGGAGATCGAGTACCTGGACGACGACAATCAGTCCCGGCGCTCCCGCGACCCGCGCAACCAGTTCGGCGGCTATTGAGGAGGGGCGCATGAAGCAAACTGTGAAGCTGATGCTGGCGCTGATCTTGCTGTTTGCGGTGGCGCTGTGCCCCGCAGAGGCGGCGAAGTCGAAGGCGACGGCAAAATCGAAGGCGACGGTCGCCCCGGAGGCAACCGAAGCGCCCAAAGAACAGAAGGTCAGGCTGATTGCCCACCGCGGCGGCGCGCGCTGGCCGGAGAACACCCTGGAGGCCTTCGAGAACTTTCCGTCCACCGGGGCGGACGCCGTGGAGCTGGACGTGCGGTCCACGAAGGACGGGGCGCAGGTCATCCTCCACGATGAGATGCTCGAGGTCAAGGGCGACGAGGTGGCGGTCGTCGAGCAGACGCTGGATGAGGTCAGGGCGCTTGTCCCCTCGGTCTGCACGCTGGATGAGGCGCTGGACGTGATCGCCCCGTCGGGGAAGGACATCTACCTGCACCTCAAGGAGACGGCGGACGGCGAATATTGTGCCCGCGCGGTGCTTGAGCGCGACCTCGGGGAGAGGACGTACTTCTTCTCGAGGTTTGAGCCGCCGCTCAAGCAGGTGTACGAAGTCGACCCGGAGGCGAAGCTGGGCCTGTCCTTTGAAAAGGAGGGCAAGGCCATCGGCAAGTCGGTGGAGAAGAAGGTCAACGCGCTGCACCTGAGCTTCCTGGTGGTCCACAAGGATTTCGTGTACACGAAGCTGGTCAAATTCTGGCACAAGCGGGAGGTCGAGGTCGTCGCGTGGACCGTCAACGACCGCATGGACGCCAAGTGGCTGGGTAAAAAGGGCGTGGACGCCATGATCACCGATTATCCCGAGAAGGTCAGGGACGCAAAGTGATCCGGCATGGATGAATAGCTACCGATGAGGACGGAACGGATGAAGAGATACCTGAGATGGGCCATCGCGCTTCTGACGCTGATGGCGATGACACTGGGTGCGGCGGCGGAAGGGCCGGACGCGCCGATCGTGGAGGCCGACGGGACGGCGCTTGAAGCGGCGTCCCCGGAGGTGCTGTCCGAGGCGCTCGCCGAGGGCGTGGACCCGCAGGCGGAGGAGATCGAGATGATCCTCGGCGACGGGGAGGACGACGCGCAGGCCGAGACCCCGCCGACGGAGGACGCCCCGGCAGAGGAGATCGAACCGGGGGTCGTGGAGACGCCCGAGGGCGAATCGGCGCCGGACGTGGTGCAGACCGACGGGACGCCCGCAGCGGTACCGGAGGCGACACAGACCGACGAGACACCCGCAGCGGAGCCGGAGGCGGTGCAAACGGGAGAAAAACCCGAGGGCGAGCCGGAGGCGGCGCAGGACGGGGAGAAGCCTGAGGGTGAACTGGAGACGACGCAGGACGGGAAGAAGCCCGAGGGCGAGCCGGAGGCGGCGCAGGTCGGGGAGACGTCGGAGACCGCCTCGGAGGAATCCAGACAGGCAGCTGCCGGTGACGCGGGGACGGACGTCCCGGCGGAGGCAATACAGGGCGCGACGGATGCCGGAGCGCAAGCAATCGCCGCGCCGGAGGTCGTCGCGGAGGCCCAGGCCCCCGCGGAGGCGGCTCCCGTGACCATCGTGCTGGGGGTGCGGGAGCAGTACGCCATCCCGGGCATGGAGGGCGCGACCTTCGCCAGCGGCAACAAAAAGATCGCCACGGTCACCGCCGCCGGCGTCGTCAGGGGCAAAAAGACGGGCAGCACCACGGTGGTGGCGGTCCGCGGCGCCGAGACGGTGGAGTACCCCGTGCAGGTGAAGAAGGCCCCAAAGAAGATCACGTTTTCACAGAAGAAGCTGACCCTGAGCTTCGACGCCGCGCAGAACGTCGGCGAGCAGCGCGCGCTCAGCCCGAAGCTGACGAAGGGCAGCAGCTCGATGATTACATATGTCGGCTACGATCCGAAGGTCGTGTCCGTGTCGGCAGACGGCGTGGTGACCGCCGTGGGCGTCGGCACCACCCGGGTGACGGCCAGGACCTACAACAAGAAGAAGGCGAAGATCACCGTGCAGGTGAAGGCCGCGCCGGGCACGGCTTCGTCGGACGCCCTGGTCCCGATCGCCGCCTCCCTTGCCATGGGCAAGGGGGAGAGGAGCCTCCCGCTGCTGGGGGTCGCGGACGTCGGCGCCGTGTGCGGCGGGGTCACGTTCACCTCCACAAAGAAGAAGGTGGCCACCGTGAACGCGCAGGGCGTGGTCAGGGCCCGGAAGGAGGGCAAGGCCACCATACGCATACAGGGCGCCAACGGCAGCAGCGCCAGCGTCAAAATCAGGGTCTACAAGGCCCCGCGCAAGGTGACGCTGAGCGCAAAGAAGCTGGCGATGGATCAGTTTACGAGCGTGACGCTCACCGCCAAGCTGCCCAAAGGCCAGGCGGGGGCGGTGGGATTTTCCTCCTCCAACGAGGCCGTCGCGACGGTGGATGCCGCCGGCCTGGTGACCGCCGTCGGCGCGGGCAAGGCGGTGATCACCGCGCGCACCTACAACGGCAAGAAGGCGAAGTGCACCGTGGAGGTCAACGCCCTCGCGCTGGAGATCCACATGGCGGACGTGGTCCGCTGCGCCACCGGCCGGACCACCGTGTTCCCCATCGAGGTCGTGACCTCCGCCGGGCAGCCCTTCAGCGGGCCGGTGAGCGTCACCATTGAGCCCGGCGACGTCGCCACCTATGCCGACGGCAGGATACAGGGCCTGCGCGGCGGCCAGACCGCCCAGCTGACCGTCCAGGCCGGCGGGAGCACCCGGTCCTGCGCCGTCATCGTCGAGGACAGCGCCAACGCCCGCCCGGTCACGGCCATCGCCCATCGCGGCAGCGTCCACTGGCAGGAGAACACGCTGGAGGCGTTCCGCTATTTCCCCACCACCGGCGCTGACGCCGTGGAGCTGGACGTGCGGTCCACCTCGGACGGCGTGCAGGTGGTGCTGCACGACGCCGGATACTTCTCCAACGGCGTGCAGCACAACGTGGCGAACGAGACCTACGAGACCGTCAAGGCGCTGTATCCCTCCATGTGCACGCTGGACGAGGCGCTGGACGAGATCGCCAAGTCGGAGCGGGACATCTACCTGAACCCCAAGGAGACGGCGGACGGCACGAAGTGCGCCCAGGCCGTGTGCGTCCGCGGGCTTCAGTCCAGGACGGTGTACTTCTGCGCCACCGATCAGGTGCTCACCCAGATCTACAATGTGGACGCCTCCGCCCGGCTGGGGTACTCCCTGGGCTCCGGCGCGGTCTGCACGGGCCAGGAGCTGGACGACAAGGTCAAGACCCTGCACGTGAGCTACATCATGCCCCACAAGAGCCTCGTGAGCCAGCCGCTCATCGACTACTGGCACGAGCGCAAGTGCAAGGTGTGCGTGTGGACCGTCAACGATCAGGTCACCATGCGCACCCTGTGCGACATGGGCGTGGACGGCATCATCACCGATTATCCCGAGTACTGCGTCGAGGCGCGGGCGAAGGGGTAAAATAACAGGATAGAGCAGAAGGCGTATTGGGTATGAAACAGGGGTATTTGAAGCGCGTCTGCGCAATGGCGCTGACGGCGTGCCTCATGCTGATGGCGACCGTGGCGTTCCCTGCGCCGGTCCGGGCGGAGAACGCCAGAAACGTGCCGGTGCTGACCTATCACAAGGTGGTCAGCAAAAAGCGGAAGAAGAAGCATCCCGAGGCGAGGATGACGCTCTCCGTCGGGCAGTTCGCCCGGCAGATGCGATGGCTCAGGGAGAAGCACTATACCGCCATCACCTGCGACGAGCTGTACCGCTGGCATGAGGGGGAGCTCACCCTGCCCAAACGGTCGGTGCTGATCACCTTCGACGACGGCTATGCCTCCACGATCGAGCGGATCATCCCCGTGCTCGAAAAGTACGACCTCAAGGCGACCGTGTTCGTCATCGGGGCCACCACGTATTACGGGGAGCACTCGAAGTACATCAGCACAAGGCGCATCCGGGAGCTCAGGAAGAGCTGTCCGCGCCTCGAGTTTCAGAGCCACACCTGGAACCTGCACAAAAAGAAGCGCAAGGCGCGCAGCTACGCCAGATACGCGGCCGACGCGAAGAAACAGATGGATGCCTACGGCTTTGAATACGTGGCCTATCCCTTCGGCTTCGTCACGCGGAAGATGGTCCGGGCGTACCGCGACAACGGCATCAGGATGGGGTTTCTGTTCGGCGACATGTTCAGCGGGTTTGCCACCAGGAATCAGAGCCGGTACGCCATACGGCGCCTGGAGGTGCCGGGCACCATGACGATGGACGAATTCAAAAAGATGCTCGAGAGCCCCGGACGTTAAACCTCGGCAAAGCCGATTGACGCGGGCGGGGGCAGGTGCTATAATGGTTTTTGTCGATGACAAAGAGGAGTAGTTCGCGCATTTCCCAAGAGAGGGCGGCCCGCAGGCTGAAAGGCGGCCCGGAACCCTGGCGGACGAAGGTCGCTTTGGAGACGGGCGGGCGAACGGATTAACCCGCCGGGGCGCGCCCCTTAACGCGCAAAGAGGCCATGTTGATGGCGAATAAGGTGGTACCGCGGAGCATTCCGCCCTTGTGTGGGCGAATGCTCCGCGTTTTTACCCTGAAAGAGGTGATAATATGTCGGGAGAGCACAGGCGCTTTGGCGGCTTTATGCTTCCGGCCATCGTCGTGATCGCCGGGGTCGTTTACGCGCTGATTGCCGCGCGCAACGGCACGCTGAGCGCCGCGGCGCTGAAGCCCGTCAACTGGGCGGGGCTTGCGCTGATGGCCGCGGGCGTCGTCGCCGCCTTTATGAAAAAGCCGACGGTGCGGCTCATGGGCGTGCTGGCCTGCGGCGTCGGCGCGATACTGGTGATCTGTCTATAATGCAAGGGGGATAAATCAATGGAGAACAAAAGGGAATTCACGATGGAAAAGGTGTTCCAGCCCAACCAGGTGGAGGGCCGGATCTATGAGATGTGGGAGCACTCCGGCGCGTTTCAGCCGGTGAAGGATGAGAGCAGAAGGCCCTTCGTGATCGTCATGCCGCCGCCGAACATCACCGGGCAATTGCACATCGGCCACGCCCTGGACGAAATGCCCCAGGATGTGCTGATCCGCTACCACCGCATGAAGGGCGACCCCACGCTGTGGGTGCCGGGCACCGACCACGCCGCCATCGCCACCGAGGTGAAGGTGGTGGACGCCCTGCGCAAGGAGGGTCTGACCAAGCAGATGGTGGGCCGCGAGAAGTTCCTGGAGCGCACCTGGGCGTGGAAGAAGGAGTACGGCGGGCGGATCGTCAGGCAGCTTCGCAAGCTGGGCGTGTCCTGCGACTGGACCCGCGAGCGCTTCACCATGGACGACGGCCTGTCCCGCGCCGTGCGGGAGACCTTCGTGCGCCTGTATGAGAAGGACCTGATCTACCGTGGCAGCCGCATGATCAACTGGTGCCCGTGCTGCGAGACCTCGCTGTCTGACGCCGAGGTGGAATATGAGGCCAAGGACGGCCACTTCTGGCACATCCTCTACCCGGTCAAGGAGACCGGCGAGCTGCTGGAGCTGGCCACCACCCGTCCGGAGACCATGCTGGGCGACACCGCCGTGGCCATCAACCCGGAGGACCCCCGCTACGCCCACCTGCACGGCTGCCACGTGATACTGCCGCTGATTGACAAGGAGATCCCCATCGTGTGCGACGAGCACGCCGACATGGAGAAGGGCACCGGCGTGGTGAAGATCACCCCCGCCCACGACCCCAACGACTTCGAGGTCGGCAAGCGGCACGACCTGCCCATGGTGCGCGTGTTCACCTACGACGGCTACATGACCGGGGCGAAGGAGGCCGCCGAGAACGCGGAGCTGATCGCCTCGGGCCGCGCCACCGTGGACGAGCCCACGGTGCTCGACTGCGGCAAGTACGCCGGCATGGCGGTGCTGGACGCCCGCAAGGCCATCGTGGCGGACCTGAAGGAAAAGGGCCTTTTGAAATCCGTCGAGCCGCTCAACCACGAGGTGGGCACCTGCTACCGCTGCCACACCGTGGTGGAGCCCATGGTGTCCAAGCAGTGGTTCGTGAAGATGAAGCCCCTGGCCGAGCCCGCCTGCCAGGTGGTGTACGACAAAAAGCTCAGGTTCATCCCGGAGCGCTTCGAAAAGACCTATCTGCACTGGATGGAGAACACCCGTGACTGGTGCATCAGCCGCCAGCTCTGGTGGGGCCACCGCATCCCGGCCTTCTACTGCGATACGTGCAACGAGACCTTCGTGACCCGCGAGGACATCACCGTCTGCCCGAAGTGCGGCGGACCCGTGCATCAGGACGAGGACGTGCTGGACACCTGGTTCTCCTCGGCGCTTTGGCCCTTCTCCACGCTGGGCTGGCCAGATCAGACCGACGACTTCAAATACTACTACCCCAACACCGTGCTGTCCTGCGGCTACGACATCATATTCTTCTGGCTGGCCCGCATGGTGTTCTCGGGGCTGGAGCAGACCGGTGAGTGCCCGTTTGACGTGGCGCTGATGCACGGCCTGGTGCGCGACGCGCTGGGCAGGAAGATGTCCAAGTCGCTGGGCAACGGCATCGACCCCATCGAGGTCATCGACAAGTTCGGCGCCGACGCGCTGCGCTTCTCGCTGGTGATGGGCGTGGCCCCCGGCAGCGACATCCGCATGAGCGAGGAGAAGATCGAGTCCTTCCGCAACTTCGCCAACAAGATCTGGAACGCCAGCCGCTTCGTGCTGATGAATCTGCAGGACTTTGAGCCCAAGGGCATCGACGTGGGCAAACTGTCCCTGTCCGACAGGTGGATCCTCACCCGCTATCAGGACGCCGTGCGCGGCGTGACCGAGAACCTGGAGAACTACGACCTGGGCCTGGCCGCCACGAAGCTGTACGACTTCGTGTGGTCCACCTTCTGCGACTGGTACATCGAGATGGCCAAGCAGGGGCTCTATGCCGAGGAGGGGGATGTCAAAGAAACCACGCAGGAGGTGCTGCTGTACGTGCTCACCGGCATGCTCAAGCTGCTGCATCCCTACATGCCGTTCATCACCGAGGAGGTCTACAGCTACCTGCCCGGCGCGGAGGGCATGCTGATCTCGGCGAAGTGGCCCGAGATCAGGCCGGAGTACGACTTCCCCGAGGACGCCGTGCGCATGGAGGGCATCATGGAGGTCATCCGCGCCGTCCGGAACCTGCGCGCCGAGATGAACGTGCAGCCCGGCCGCAAGGCCACGCTGATGCTCAAGCCCCACGCAGGCTGGGCGGAGGCGCTCTCCGCCGCCGAGGGCTACTTCAAGCGGCTGGCCAACGCCAGCGGCCTTGAGATGCTGGACGCCCACGCCCCCAACCCGGAGAAGTCCGCCTCCGCCGTCACCGAGCCCTGCGAGCTGTTCATGCCCCTGGGCGAGCTGGTGGACGTGGACAAGGAGCTCAAGCGCCTCGCCAAGGACTTAAAGGGCCTCGAGGGCGAGATCGCCCGGGCCGAGAAGATGCTCTCGAACCCCGGCTTCGTGGGCAAGGCCCCCGCCCAGCTCGTGGAGGCCGAGAAGGAAAAGCTGGCCACCAACCGCGGCCTGCTCACAAAGCTCAACGCCCGCATCGCGGAGATGGAGAGCCTGAAGTGATGTGACGGTGATGATCGCCGCCCCGTCCGATGCATCGGACGGGGCGGCGATTTGTCATCCCTCAACCAGCGTCCCCGGCGCGTCGGGCATCAGGGTGCAGCGTATGCGGGTGGGGATGCCCGCGCGGGCCACGGGCTCGAGGCAGTCCGGGTGCAGCACCTGCACGCCGTCCTCGGCGAGGGTGCGCATCCGGGCGTAGCTGACGGCGGGGATTACCCGCGCGCCGGGGTCGGCGCCGGGGTCGCCGGTCATGAGCCCGGGCACGTCCGTCCAGTTTTCATAGAGCGCCGCGCCGACCCCCGCCGCCACCAGCGCCCCGGTGATGTCCGAGCCGTTGCGGGGCAGCGTGACGATGCGCCCGTCCGGGCCGCTGCCGTAGAAGCCGGGGATCACCGCCCGGGGGTGGGTCCGGGCCATGTCCCGAAGGGCGCGGGATGTCTTATCATAGTCAATCTGTCCCCGGGCATCGAAGCGGATCACGTCGGCGGCGTCCACGAAGGGCATGCCGCTGAAGCGCGCAAACAGCTTCGCGCACAGGTATTCGCCCCGGCTGACCGTCTCGGCCTCGGAGACGCGAAGCGCCCTTTCAATTTCGGTGCGGAAATCCATGTCGATTGAGAGGCCGCGGGCGATCGCCTCAAAGCGCTCCGCCGCGCGGGCGGCGTCCTTATTCCGCCACGCCCGGTAGAGCGCGTCCGTCATTTTTTCCGTATCGCCGCAGCGCCCCGGCGCGGACAGCACCGCGTAGCGCCGGTCGGGGTCCTGTCGCAGTATGCCTTCTATCCTTTTAAACATGTCCGCGCCGGCGGTGGAAGTGCCGCCGAATTTGCATGCGATGATTCCCATGTTTTTCAAGCCTCCGTCCCTCTGGGAGATGTCCCATGCTATGCGAAAACCGGCGGCGATGTTCGGCAAATATTAAAAATATAAAAATTAAAGGATTTTTTGGGGTGGGTGTGGTATATATATAATGCGCTGTTTCCATACACTTTAACAATGGGTACGTGGAAACAGTTGCTTGTTGCTTTGATGAGGAATTTGCGTTCCGCATGCAGGAAAAACGACAAATCCGGCGAATAATGAATATGTCAATTCCTTTAAATATGTGACGCTCAAAGGGGACGCCATGGACGCGAGTTTTGAGAGATGGCTGGACGAGCTGCGCAGCCGCACCAGTCTTGAGGAAGTCGTATCGGAATACGTTCCCTTAAAGCAGAAGGGCCGGCGCTACTGGGGCTGCTGTCCGTTCCACAGCGAAAAGACCGCCTCCTTCAGCGTGGACACCGAGGCGCAGTTGTACTACTGCTTCGGTTGCCACAAGGGCGGTACGGTGATCAACTTCGTGATGGAGATGGAGCGGATGGAGTTCATGGACGCCGTGCGGCTGTTGGCCGACCGGGCGCACATGGAGATCCCGGCGCGCTCCCGGAGGCCCGGCGACAGCGCCGCCTCCCGCGAGGAGCGCGAGCGCATGTACGAGGCCAACCGCGCCGCCGCCCGCTTTTTTCACGAGCTCCTGTGGAAGCAGGAGGGCGCGGAGACGCTCAACTACCTCTACGGCAGGGGATTGAACGATTCCGACATCCGCCGGTTCGGGCTGGGGGCCTCGCCCCACGGCCGGGACGCGCTGTGCACCCACCTGACGGAGCAGGGCTTCGAGCCGGAGCTTCTGGAGAAGGCGGGGCTCGTCGTCAGGAGGGACGGCAGGGTCCACGACATGTTCCGGGGCAGGGCGATGTTTCCGATCATCAACCCCCAGGGCCGGGTGCTGGGCTTCGGCGGCCGGGCCATGGGCGATCAGCAACCCAAGTATCTCAACACCGCCGAGACCCCGATCTTCAACAAGCGCCGGGGCCTCTATGCGCTCAACATGGCCTCGAAGGAGCGCGCCGTCGGCCATCTGGTGCTGGTGGAGGGCTACATGGACACGGTGTCCCTTCGCAAGTACGGCGTGCGGGGCGTGGTGGCCACGCTGGGCACGGCGCTCACGGAGGAGCAGGCGCGGCTCATGAAGCGCTACGCCCCGGAGGTCTGGATCAGCTACGACGGCGACCCGCCGGGGCAGAAGGCCGCGCTGCGGGCGCTGGACATACTGGATCAGCAGGCCCTCGACGCGAAGGTGATCGACTATCCCGGCGGCATGGACCCGGACGACTTCGTGAAGGCCAACGGGCTTCAGGGCTTCGAGGCGCTGCCGAAGTACGATTCCGTCACCTACCGCATGCTCCGGGCGCGGGACGGCCTGAACCTGGACCACCAGGACGACATGACCCGCTACGCCTTGAGCTGCTGCGCGATACTGAAAAACGTCAAAAACCCCGTGGAGCTGGAGAACCACCTGCGCCGCCTGTCGCATGAGACCGGCTACGACCGGGAGATACTGCTTCGGCAGATCGGCGTCAGCGCCCCCGCCCGACCGGAAGTCCCGCGGCGGGCGCGGCGGGAGGCTCCGCAGACGGCCTCCGACGACCTGCTGGCCGAGCGGGCGCTGATCACGCTTTTGTCCCGGGGGCTGATCCCCGCCGGGATGGTGTCGGAGTCGGACTTCTCCGGGGAGGTCCACCGGGCGCTGGCGGGCCGGCTCACCCGGGGAGAGCGGGTGGATGCCTATCTCGAGGAGCTGCCGGACGAGGCTTCCCGGACGCTGGCGGTGCAGGCGCTCAACGTGGAAAACCTGCCCGAGGACCGGGAGGAGGCCATGCGCTACGCGGAGGACTGCATTCGCACCATCCACGCCCGGCGCGAGGACAGCCGCAGCGACCAGATCATGCAGGAAATCGGTTCCGCGACGCCCGAACAAAGAGCGGCGCTTTATCGTCAAATCATGGCTATGGACAATGAGACAGAGGGTTGACCGGTCGAAAGGAGTGGCCTAAATTGAGCAAGACCAACGCAAATCAGGAAGCGATGATGGCTCGGGTGCGCGAGCTGATTGAGACCGGCAAGGGAAAGGGCGTACTGACCTACAAGGAAATCATCGAAATGCTGGGGGACGTGGAGCTGTCCCCGGAGCAGTTTGACCGCATACTGGACACGCTGTCGCAATTGAACATCGAGGTCGTCAAGGACGAGGCCATCCCCGAGCCGGAGCTCATCAACGAGACCGAGGAGGAGGAGATCGACCTCTCGGTGCCGGAGGGCATCTCCATCGACGACCCGGTGCGCATGTATCTAAAGGAGATCGGCAAGGTGCCGCTTCTGTCCGCCGAGGAGGAAATCGAGCTCGCGAAGCGGATGGAGGAGGGCGACGCCGAGGCCAAGCACCGGCTGTGCGAGGCCAACCTCAGGCTGGTGGTGTCCATCGCCAAGCGCTATGTAGGCCGCGGCATGCTGTTTCTGGACCTCATCCAGGAGGGCAACCTGGGCCTCATCAAGGCGGTTGAAAAGTTCGACTACCGAAAGGGCTACAAGTTCTCCACCTACGCCACCTGGTGGATCCGGCAGGCCATCACCCGCGCCATCGCGGACCAGGCCCGCACCATCCGCATCCCCGTGCACATGGTGGAGACCATCAACAAGCTGATCCGCGTGTCCCGCCAGCTCTTGCAGGAGTACGGCCGCGAGCCGCTGCCGGAGGAGATCGCCGCGGAGATGGGCATCCCCGAGGACAAGGTGCGGGAGATCATCAAGATCGCCCAGGAGCCGGTGTCGCTGGAGACCCCCATCGGCGAGGAGGAGGACAGCCACCTGGGCGACTTCATCCCCGATGACGACGCCCCCGCCCCCGCGGAGGCCGCCGCGTTCACCATGCTCAAGGAGCAGCTGATGAGCGTGCTGTCCACGCTGACCCCGAGGGAGGAAATGGTGCTTAAACTGCGCTTCGGCCTCGAGGACGGCCGCGCCCGCACCCTCGAGGAGGTGGGCCGGGAGTTCAAGGTGACCCGCGAGCGCATCCGCCAGATCGAGGCCAAGGCGCTCCGGAAGCTCAGGCACCCCAGCCGCTCCCGCAAGCTCAAGGATTCCATCGACTGATGAACGACAGACATATCACGCTGGACCCGCGCCTGTCCGTGATCGCCGAATTGGTGGGCGAATGCGAAAGCTACGCCGACATCGGCTGCGACCACGGCAGGCTCGGGGCATTTTTACTGCAAACCGGCCGGGTCAGGAGGGCGCAGCTGACGGATGTCTCCGCCGATTCCCTCCAAAAAGCCCGGCGGCTGATCGGTCTGCTGGGGCTTTCAGACCGGGTGGACTTCCGGGTGGGGGACGGCGCGCGGGCCCTTACGGAACCCCCGGAGGTCGCGGTGATCGCCGGCATGGGCGGGGCGCTGATCGCCCGGCTCATCCGGGAGGGCCGGGAATATCTCGGCGATTCAAGGCTGGTGTTGCAGCCCAATGTGGCTGCGTATGAGCTGCGGCGGACGCTCATGGATCATGGCTATCGCATCCATGACGAAAGGATCGCCCCCGACGGGCGGCGCAACTACGTGATCATCGCCGCTGAGCCCGGCAAGGCGCGCTACACCGACGCCGAGCTGGCGGTGGGGCCGGTGCTCCTTAAAGAGAGGCCCGCGACGCTTGAGCCCTACGCGCGCTTTCAGCTGAGGGTGGCTCAAAAGGCCCTCGCGGGGGCCCGGGCGGGCGGCGATGCCGAGGAAATCGTGACACATGAAAGGACCTGCTTGCTGTGGAAGGGTGTGCTGGAATGCCTGTGACCGTCGGACAGATATTCGATCTGCTGAACCGTATCGCGCCTGTTGAGCTGGCGGAGGAATGGGACAACGTGGGCCTGCTCGCGGGCCGTCCGGACAGCCCCGTGGCGCGGGTGCTGTGCGCCCTCGACCTGAGCCTGCCGGTGATCGAGGAGGCCGGGAAGCTGGGCGCGGAGCTGATCGTGACCCATCATCCGATGCTGTTCCGGGGCAGGAAGAACCTGCGGGAGGACGACGCCGAAGGCCGCATGCTGTGCGCGCTGGTGCGGGGGAACCTCTCGATGATCGCCATGCACACCAACTACGACAACGCCTGCCCCGGCGTGAACGACGCGCTGGTCGCCGCCCTCGGCCTTCGGGACGTTGAGGCATTGGAGGAGGGCATGCGCGTGGGTACGACCGACCGGGGCGACCTCGGGACCTTCGCGGACTTCGCCGAGGCCCGGCTGGGCGGCGTGATCCGGCGCTACGGCGCCCCGGACACGCCGGTCAGGCGCGTGGCGGTGCTCGGCGGGGCGGGGGAGGACTTCATCCCCCGGGCCATGGCCGCCGGCGCGGACGTCTACCTGACCGGCGAAGTAGCCTACCACAAGGGCACCGACGCCGCCGAAAACGGCCTGTGCGTGCTGGAGGCCGGCCACGCGGCCACGGAGCGTCCCGGAATTTTAGCATTGTCCGCCGCTTTACAAAAGGCCGCGGATGATGTACAATATAAGGTACGGGTTTTTAACAGCGAAGTGGGACTGTATTTATAGAGAGGATGAAGAGAATGCAGCTGGATACCCTTTGGCAGTTTATGCAGGTGGACATGGAGGCCGACGGCTTTGAGAATAAAATGCGGCAGTCCGCCAACCGCCAGAAGCTCATCAAGCAGCGCGATTTTTTGAAGGACCAGCAGGCGAACATGAAGAAGCTGGAAAACGACGTCGCGGTGATGCAGGACCGGCTCGAGGCGGTGCAGGACGAGGCCGTGCGCCTGGAAAAGGTGCTCGCGAGCCTGTCGGAGGAGCTGAACGCGAACCCGCCGGAGAACGTCGAGGACGCCCAGAAGCAGGCGGAAAACGTTCAGAAGCTGCTGGATACGCTCAGCCGCTACGAGCAGGAGCTGCAGAAGATGCGCAAGGACGCCGACGTCAAGGACCGCCAGCAGAAGGAGATCCGCGTGCGCGCCGCCAAGACCAAGCAGGAGTACGACCAGCTCAAGGTGACCTACGACAAGGAGTTCAAGGAGGACACCGCCAAGCTGCAAAAGATGCGCGCCCGCACCGACGAGGAGGCCAAAAAGATCGACCCCGGCCTGCTGAGCAAATACAAGAGCATCAAGCAGCACTGCACGCCGCCCATGGCCAAGCTCGTCAACGGCCAGTGCAGCGGGTGCTTCATGTCGCTGCCCAGCGCCACGCTGCTGGAGATCCGCAACGGCGAGCGCATCGTGGAGTGCGACAACTGCGGCCGCATACTCTACGACGCGGGCGAATAGTGACAAATCATGGTTACTTCTCGGGTTCCCCTTTGAAATCGGGGACGGCGGCGTGTACGCCGACCCCGCGGGCATTTTTCTGGCGGAAAATCCCATTTTCCAGAAGAAAAATGCTTTCCTTGCAGATTTGCCGACCGGAAAACCGCAGGTTTTCAAGGCAAATCTGTGGGGGATGTCTCGAAGGGGGACCTGTCCCCCTTCGACAATTACTACGAAGCCTCAGGCTGAGCAGTAATGAATCATGTGAGGGCGCCAGACGATCGCAGGCGTTTATCGCCTGAGGAAAGTCCGAGCACCGCAGGGCAGGGTGCCGGTTAACTGCCGGTGGAGGCGACTTCAAGGAAAGTGCAACAGAGATATACCGCGAATCCCCCTCGGGGGACGCAAGGATGGAAAGGCGAGGCAAGAGCTCACCCGCGGCCTGGCGACTGGTCCGCGCTGTAAACCCCACCCGGTGCAAGATTGATAGGGAGGCATGGGCGCTTCGGCGCCCGGCGGCGGCCCGTCGCGCCTCCGGGTAATCGCTTGAGCCTGCTGGCAACCGCAGGCCCAGACAGATGATCGTCCAATACAGAACTCGGCTTACAGACGCCGCTCACATGATTATCCCCCGGAAGCGATGCTTCCGGGGGTGTTTTGTTGAAAGGGGACGGGAAAAGGGAAGAGGGATTAGGGAAGAGGGAACAGGGAACAGGGAACAGGGAACAGGGGACAGGGAACAGGGGACAGGGGACAGGGAACAGGGAACAGGAATAGCCGCTACCGCGCGGATTATCCGTAGGGACGCCATTCATGGCGTCCGCGAATACCCCCGTAGGGGTGGCGATGTGCCGCCCGCCCTCATCGCTCGAATGAAGCCACCGCCGTTGTAGGGGCGATGCCCTCATCGTCCTCGGGAAACGGGGGACGACCTCTTTCGTCTTGCGCTTCGCGCAATCCACCTTCCCCTGAAGGGGAAGGCATAGGCGCCCCTACGGAAGAGGTCGCCGGTCACGTCGCAGGGACGCCATTCATGGCGTCCGCGTGGCTCGTTTCGATTTTTCGGACGCCAATAATGGCGTCCCTACGGATGGTCTTGATCGCGGCAGCAGCCATTCCTGTTCCCTTTTCCCTCCAAACAGGGATTTGATTCAAATCCCTGTTTGGCTAAAACGCCTTCTTCATCTCCTCGATCACCTTATCCGGCAGTTGAAGCACGGAGGTCAACTGCCGCACGGCGAAGCGGTCGTCGTTCCTATAGTGGTCGGAGGGGGCAATATCATAGCAGTAGTTTTCGACGATCCGGACGGAATAGCCGTCGCCCTGCCGGTACAGCGCGGACATGGCATTGTAGATCACCTGTCCCCAGCGCTGATGGTAGGAGGAGGTGACGATGGTGATGGTCTCGATGCCCTGCGCGCGCAGGATCTCGAAGGTGTTGACGGCGTTCTGCACGGTGGACATGGCCTTCTCGTCGATGAAGATCCGCCCGGCGTCGATGCCCCGCTTCTCCACGAGATAGCGCTTCATCAGCCCCGCCTCGGTGTGGTTCTGCGGGTTGTTCTTGCCGGTGGGCCCGCCGGAGCACACCAGTATGGCGCTGGGGAAGGACCGCGCCGCGGCCGCGGCGGCGTCGCAGCGCCCGTCGAGCTCCGGGGTCATCCTGCCGTCCTTCAGCTCAAACCCCAGCACCACGAAGGCGTGCGTCGGGCTGTCCTTCAGGCCGGTCGCCTCCAGCGCCGTCGCCCGCTCGCCGCCGTCGTACAGGTTGAGCGTGTATTCGCCCTCGGCGTTCAGGTACACCCGGCCCCAGTGGTCCGATATGGCCCGGGCGACCTCGTAGTCGCCCAGGGACACGTCGCGTATGGCGTCCAGCGCGGCGGCGATGGTCGAGGCGTCGTCGCTGGCAGGCCGCTCGTAGGCGTGCAGCAGATCGATCAGCAGTTTTCCGAAGTTCGAGGCGTTGCGCGGGTCGATGCGGTAGCCCTCCGCCAGCGCCGCGCCGGTCAGCAGCACGAGCGCCGTCAGAAGCGCGCAGATTCTCTTCATCATGTCCTATCCCTCCCGTGCATGGATTATACCATTTGCGGCGGGAATTGACAACAGTTGGGAGATTTGTATAAATTTAAGCGAAGAATTAATACATAACCCCTTGTTAAAAAGCGGGAAATAAGGTAAAGTAAAAGAGATAAATGGGCAGGTGTGCCCGGAAATCCGGGGGAAGCGATTCGATGAAACCTGATTCCGCCGTCAGGCGGGAGACCGCGCGGGTGGCGACGGGCGTTTTCGCGCTGGTGGCCGTGATGCTCGCGGTCTACGCCGTCATCGGCAAGTTCAGCGTGCCCGCGCTGTTGGGCGGCGTCTACACCGGGCTTTTGACGGTGGTCAACTTCTTCATCATGGGCATGACCGTGCAGGGCATCACCAACCGGGCTGCCGAGAAGGCGCGCACGGAGCAGGAGATTGTGGAGCTCACGCTGGAGATGAAGAACCGCATGAAGCTCTCCTACAATCTGAGGATGATCGCGCTGTTCGCCCTTCTGGTGGCGGGCATCGCGGTGTTCAAATTCGACCCCATCGCCACGATACTGCCGATCCTCTTTCCGAGCCTCGTCATACGGGTATTGCAGATCATGGAGGCCAAAAGGCCCTCCGTTTCCGAAGGAAGTGACAAGCCTTGAATCTCGACGTACACGGTGCAAGAATCATATTTCAAAAGGGCAGCTTTGTGCTCACCGAGACCGTGGTGAACACCTGGATCATCATGGCGGTGATCGTGGGCCTGTGCCTGTTTCTGACCCACGGCATGCAGGTGCACTGCCGCACGAAGCGGCAGATCATCGCGGAGTGGATCGTCAAGTCCGTCAACAATATGGTGGGCGAGAACATGGGCGAGCGCTTCCTGCGCGTGGGCTACGCCCCGCTGATCTGCTCGATCATGGGCCTGTCGGCGCTGTGCAGCCTGTCCTCGATGGTGGGCATGTACGCGCCCACCTCTGACCTGTCCACGCTCTTGGGCTGGTCGCTTATGGTGTTCGTGCTGATCACGTACAACAAGTTCCGCGTCGGCGGCCCGCTGGGCTACATCAAGGGCTACTTTGACCCCATACCGATACTGTTCCCCTTCAACGTGATCTCCGAGGTGGCCACGCCCCTTTCGATGGCGTTTCGTCACTTCGGCAACATCGCCTCGGGCTCGGTGATCACCGGCTTAATCTACGCGGCGCTGGCGGCGGCGTCCCACGCGCTGTTCTCGCTTCTGCCGGGGGCGGTCGGATCGGTGATGGGGCAGATACCGCTTCTGCAGGTCGGCATCCCGGCCATCTTCTCGATCTACTTCGACCTGTTCTCTTCCTGCTTACAGGCATTCATCTTCTGCATGCTGACGATGATGTACATCGGCGCGGCGGCGGAGGGTTGAGCATAACTCACGCGACCAATACATATTTGGGAGGATATTACAATGAATGAACAGCTCTGGACCAAAGCAATCGTCATGGGTTCTTCCGCAATCGGCGCCGGCCTGGCCATGATCGCCGGTATCGGCCCCGGCATCGGCGAAGGTTACGCCGTCGGCAAGGCGTGCGAGGCCATCGGCCGCCAGCCCGAGTGCAAGGGCACCGTTCAGTCCACGATGCTTCTGGGCTGCGCCGTCGCCGAGACCACCGGTATCTACGGCTTCATCGTGGCGCTTCTGCTGATGTTCGCCAATCCCTTCATCGGCAAGCTGTGAGCCTTCGACCGCTGAAGGATTTTCGGGAGGGTGAAAAGTGAACGCGGTTCAAGAATTTATTTCCATTACGCCATGGACGATCATCTTCCAGATTTGCAACCTGCTGATACTGTTCACGCTGATCAGGAAGTTCCTGTTCAAGCGCGTGATGGCGGTGCTGGACAAGCGCCAGCAGGAGATCGACGGCATCTACGACGCGGCCGACAAGGCCAGGGATGACGCCGATCAGATGAAGGAGGAGTACACCCGCAAAATGTCCAACGCCCGCGCGGAGGCGGACATGCTGGTGAAGAACGCCATGGACACCGCCCAGCGCCGCGGGGACGCCATCGTGCAGGAGGCCCGGGACGAAGCCACCCACCTCAAGCAGAAGGCGGAGAGCGACATCGAGCAGGAGCGCCGCAAGGCCTACTCCGAGCTGGTGGGCGAGATCTCCGGCATGGCGGTGGACATCGCCGGCAGGATGGTCGAGCGCGAGATCAACGCCGACGATCACAAGGAGCTGGTGGACGAGTTCATCAAAAAAGCGGGTGAAGCGTCGTGACCGGGATTGCGAAGGAGTACGGCGAGGGCCTGTACGAGCTGGCCCGCGATGAACGCCTGCTGGATCAGCTGCACGGCGAACTGACCGAGATCGCCGCGCTGCTTACCGATCAGCCGGACTTTGTGCGGCTTCTGTGCTCCCGCGCCATCGAGCGGGACCGGCGGCTTCAGGTGGTGGACGAGACCTTCCGGGATCGGGTCCACGCCTACGTCGTCAACTACATGAAGCTGCTGGTGGAGAAGGAGCGCTTCGAGTGCTTCCTGGACAGCGTCAGCTGGTTCCACCGGCGCTATAACGAGGATTTCGGGATTGTCGAGGCCCACGTCACCTCCGCGGTGGCGCTGTCCGACGACGATCAGGCGGCCCTGCGGCAGAAGCTCCAGGAGATGTCGAAAAAGCAGGTCAGCCTGATCACCCGCGTGGACCCGGCGCTCATCGGCGGCATCCGCGTGGAGATGGACGGCAAGCGGTACGACAATACCATACAGAACAAGCTGAGCCGGCTTAAGCAGAGCCTGGTTCAGGGCCTGTAAGGAAAAGAGGACGAGCAGATGCAGCTGAGACCTGAAGAAATATCCAAGATCATCAAGGATCAGATCAAACACTATGACAACCGCATCGTGCAGTCGGACGTCGGCACGGTCCTTCTGGTGGGCGATGGCATTGCGCGCGTCTCCGGCCTGGAGAACTGCATGGCGAACGAGCTGGTGCGCTTCTCCACCGGCACCTACGGCATGGCGCTGAACCTGGAGGAGAACTCCGTGGCCGTGGTGCTGCTGGGCGACGACGAGGGCATCAAGGAGGGCGACGCCGTGGAGCGCACCCGCGAGGTGGTGTCCGTGCCCGTGGGCGAGGCGATGATCGGCCGCGTGGTGGACGCGCTGGGCAAGCCCATCGACGGCAAGGGCCCCATCGCCACCACCGAGGAGCGCCGCATCGAATCCCCGGCCCCCGGCATCATCGAGCGCAAGAGCGTGTCGGTGCCGCTGCAGACCGGCATCAAGGCCATCGACTCCATGATCCCCATCGGCCGCGGCCAGCGCGAGCTGATCATCGGCGACCGCCAGACCGGCAAGACCACCATCGCCACCGACACCATCATCAACCAGAAGGGGCAGAACGTGATCTGCATCTACGTCGCCATCGGGCAGAAGCGCTCGACGGTGGCCCAGGTGGTGGATCAGCTGACCGCCTCGGGCGCGATGGACTACACCATCGTGGTGTCCGCCACGGCCTCGGAGATGGCGCCGCTTCAGTACATCGCACCCTACTCCGGCTGCGCCATGGGCGAATACTTCATGGCCCAAGGCAAGGACGTGCTGATCGTGTACGACGATCTGTCCAAGCACGCCGTGGCCTACCGCGCGCTGTCGCTTCTGATCCGCCGTCCTCCGGGACGCGAGGCGTATCCCGGCGACGTGTTCTACCTGCACTCGAGGCTCCTGGAGCGCGCGGCCCGCGTGGCGCCGGAGTACGGCGGCGGCTCGCTGACGGCGCTGCCCATCATCGAGACCCAGGCGGGCGACGTGTCCGCCTACATCCCCACCAACGTCATCTCCATCACCGACGGCCAGATCTTCCTGGAGACCGAGCTGTTCCACGCCGGCATCATGCCCGCCGTGAACCCGGGCATCTCTGTTTCCCGCGTGGGCGGCAACGCCCAGATCAAGGCGATGAAGAAGGTCTCGGGCACCTTGAAGCTCTTGTACTCCCAGTACCGCGAGCTTCAGAGCTTCGCGCAGTTCGGCTCCGACCTGGACGCCGACACCAAGGCCCGCCTGGGCCAGGGCGAGCGCATCGTGGCGGTATTGAAGCAGAACCACAACGCGCCCGTGACCGTGGAGCACCAGGTGGCCATACTCTACGCCGTCATCAACGACTTCCTCAAGGACGTGGACGTCGAGGACATCCCGGACTACGAGAAGAGCCTCTACGAGCGGCTGGACGGCCAGCACGCGGCGCTTTTGCACACCATCCGCGAGACCGGCGAGCTGTCCAGGGATTCCGAGGACGAGCTGAGGGACGCCATCAAGTCCTTCACCGCGGACTTCATCAAGCTGCACGAGAAGGAGTGATCCCATGGCCGGAGCATCCATGAAGGATATCAAGCTGCGCATCCGCAGCGTTGAGAGCACCATGCAGATCACCAAGGCCATGCAGCTGGTGGCCGCCTCCAAGCTCCGGGGCGCGCGCATGCGCATGGAGCAGAGCCGTCCCTACATGAAGATCGCCCGCAGGGCCCTGTGGGACATCGCCCTGCACAACACCGGCGCGCAGAGCGATTACGTGGTGCCCCGGGAGATCAGACACCGCTGCTACATACTGATCGCGGGCGACCGCGGCCTGGCCGGCAGCTACAACGCCAACATCTTCAAGCGGGTGGAGTGGGACATGCGTGACGCCGACTGCCGCTTCATCCCCATCGGCCGCAAGGCCCGCGAGTACTGCGCCCACAGGGGCCTGGATGTGGTCGCCGGGGTGGAGAAGGTGGAGGGCATGTCCATCGACGAATGCGACGCCATGGCGCGGCGCGTGATGGCGGGCTACGATTCCGGCGAATACGACGAGATCGTGCTGGCCTACACGTCCTTCGTGTCGATACTGACCCAGAGGACCAAGCTAAAGCCCCTCTTGCCGCTGGACACCCGGGACGCCCCCGAGGAGGAGCGCACCAACCGGCAGATGCTGTGCGAGCCCGGGGCCGACGCGCTGTTGAAGGAGTTCCTGCCCCAGTATCTGGGCGGGCTGATCTACGCCGCCGCCTGCGACGCCTTCGCCAGCGAGCAGGCCGCCCGGCGCGTGGCCATGGATTCCGCCACCAAGAACGCCGGCGAGATGATCGAGGATCTAAGCCTGCGCTACAACCGCGCGCGCCAGAGCTCCATCACCCAGGAGATCACCGAGATCGTCGCGGGCGCGGAGCATTAGCCTTCCCCTTGAGGGGAAGGTGTCAGCGACCTTAGTCGCTGACGGATGAGGTGGCCCGGAACCAACGATATCTATCCCGCTATTCCTGAACATTATTAGGAGACAAAAACTATGGCAAAGAACATCGGTACTGTCGTGCAGGTCATCGGCCCGGTGCTGGACATCCGCTTCGGCGACGGCCAGCTGCCGAACCTGCTGTCGGCAATCGAAATCAACAATGAAGGCCGGAGGGTCGTGGCCGAGGTCGCCCAGCACATCGGCGACAACGTGGTGCGCTGCATCGCCATGTCCTCCACCGACGGCCTGCGCCGCGGCATCGAGGCCGTGGACACCGGCGCACCGATCTCTGTGCCCGTGGGCAACGAGTGCCTGGGCCGCGTGTTCAACCTGCTGGGCGAGCCGGTGGACAACCTGCCCGCGCCGGAGGCGAAGGAGCGCTGGCCCATCCATCGCCCCGCCCCCTCCTATGACGAGCAGGAGGGCATCACCGAGATCCTGGAGACCGGCATCAAGGTCGTCGATCTGATCGCGCCTTACGCCAAGGGCGGCAAGATCGGCCTGTTCGGCGGCGCCGGCGTGGGCAAGACGGTCATCATCATGGAGCTCATCAACAACATCGCCACCCAGCACGGCGGCCTGTCGGTGTTCTCCGGCGTGGGCGAGCGCACCCGCGAGGGCAACGACCTGTACAATGAGATGAAGGAATCCGGCGTCATCAACAAGACGGCGCTGGTGTACGGCCAGATGAACGAGCCGCCGGGAGCCCGCATGCGCGTGGGCCTGTCGGGGCTGACGATGGCGGAGTACTTCCGCGACCGCGAAAACCAGGACGTGCTCTTGTTCATCGACAACATCTTCCGCTTCACCCAGGCGGGATCAGAGGTGTCGGCGCTTCTGGGCCGCATGCCCTCCGCCGTCGGCTACCAGCCCACGCTGGCCACCGAGATGGGCGCGCTGCAGGAGCGCATCACCTCCACCAAGAAGGGGTCCATCACCTCGGTGCAGGCGGTCTACGTGCCCGCCGACGACCTGACCGACCCCGCCCCGGCCACCACCTTCGCCCACCTGGATGCCACCACGGTCTTGAGCCGCACCATCGCGTCCCTGGGCATCTACCCCGCCGTGGACCCGCTGGACTCCACCAGCCGCATACTGACCCCCGAGGTCGTGGGCAAGGAGCACTACGACGTCGCCCGCCAGGTGCAGTCCATCCTCCAGCGCTACAAGGAGCTGCAGGACATCATCGCCATCATGGGCATGGACGAGCTGTCCGACGAGGACAAGCTGATC
>CACXBB010000024.1 GCA_902765735.1 uncultured Eubacteriales bacterium
CCATTTCTATGAGCGGAGGCGGTGGCATGGCGTCGCTTCGCGCCGCGGCTTCGCCGAACCCTGTTGACTTCGTCAAGTGGGTTCGTATATCCCACGCACCCGCGCTCATAGAAAAGCACCCCGCAAGGGGGTGCCATTTCTATGAGCGGAGGCGGTGGGATTCGAACCCACGAGGGCTTTCACCCTACCTGATTTCGAGTCAGGGCCGTTATGACCACTTCGATACACCTCCACGGCCTTTTCATTATAATGGGAACGGCGCAAAAAGTCAAGCCCGGCCGCGGAAGTTAACCTATATTGAGGGGCAGAGTGCGTTGCTTTTGCCTGTCAGGCAAGAACGGCAGAGGGACGACCTCTTCCGTCATTTGCTTCGCAAATGCCACCTTCCCCTGAAGGGGAAGGCAAATGGAAGCGTAGCCAAAAGCCTTCCCCTTCAGGGGAAGGTGGACCGCCGCAGGCGGGCCGGAAGAGGTCGTCACGCCGCGGCCTTTGCCGTGCCACTCTTGAGAAGCGCGTCGATGGCCGCGATGATCTCGGGGCTCTGATATTCCCTGCCGTCCGGCCCGTAGAGGATCGTCATCGCGAAGTTATCGGCCAGGGTCTCCTCGGGATCGATGACATAATCCGTGTTCCTGCCGAACACGTCCCAGAAGTTCGCGGCGTCCTCGGCGGTGTACATCGTGCCGAGGTCATCGACGGGCACCAGCCCGGTGACCCCGAGCTCGAAGAAGCTGTCCCCCGGCTGCTCGAAGGGCCTGCCGGTGGTGAAGATCACCGCGCAGTCCACCATCTCGCCGCCGATGTCAAAGGCCGCATGGGAATTGTGGCGCTCCACGTCCGGGTTACTGATGATCCGCTCCCGGATCTCCTGGGAGAAATCATAGTCCTCATCGACGACGGTAAAGCCCAGTATGGCATACATCCGCGCGCGGAAATCGGGATGGCTGCGGGTCAGGCAGTGGAACAGCTCGTGGGCCATGATCTCGTCGAATAACGCCTGCGCGTCCGGGTCGCCGCTGAGGGCGTACTCCATGAGTATTTCGCCCAGATAGATCTGCGTGCCGTGGGTTTAGCCGCCCGCGTCGTTCTCCTCGGCCATGGTGGTCTTGACAAACACGATGCCGTCCGTCGCCGGCAGGGCGCAGCCCCGCTCGACGCAGAGCTGCTCGATGCGCGCCATCGCCCCATCGACGGCGGCCCGCTCCGCCTCGGAGTAGTCGCGGGTCTGGGCGGCGGCGAAGGTCTCCATCTCCCCGAGGGTCACATCCGTCTTTTGCAGGCGGAAGCGCAGGTCGTCCAGGGTGAGGTTTTCGTAGTATTCCCGGTTGGAGAGCAGCAGCTCCGCGCCCTCGCCGGCGTCGGCGAAGCGGTAGCCGAAGACCTCGCATGCGCGGAAGCGGCGAAAATCAGCAGGCACATCAGGACAATCATCAGCTTTTTCATGGGTATACGCTCAGCGTCACTGTGTTGTCCTCATTATAGCAGACACGCCGCCGCGTGCCAAGCGTTTTTCGGGCTTGTCCGCGGTGTCCGGATGTGATAAAATGACGGTGCGACATCAACGGTAGAGGGGGAACGCTCATGGACGATTCCTTTGAGAGGTACACCGACCGGGTGACGCTGTGCGACGACGGCGTCTACCGCTGGTATTACGACATGGACATGTACAAAAACAAATCCATGCTCTGGATGCTTCTGCGGATCAACCTGTTCATCATGCTGGGCGCGAGCGTGGGCGGCGCGGTGCTCATCGGCCTCGTCAAACACGACTTCGGGGACCCCATGGTGCGGGGCATTCCCGTGGTCGGCCTGGCCCTGCTGGCCCTCATGTCGGTATTGTACGTGATCGGCTTCTACATCGCCGCCGCCGTCAAACGCGGCAACTACCGGCTGCACTTCGACATGCGGGAGGACGGCCTCGAGCTGGTCTGGTCCCCCGGGGTCAAACAGACCTTCGACACCGGCAAAAAGGTCCTCACGCTGGCGGGCAACGCCCTCGGCTCCCGCCGGGTGAGGGGGCGCTACCGGCCCTCGCTGGACGAGGTGTCCAACCTCGCCTTCTCCTCGGTGTTCCGCCACAAGAGCTATCCCCAGTGGGACATGATCGACCTGTACGTGCCGGGGGGCAAGTTTCAGGTGTATGTTGCGAGGGAGGACTTTGAGCAGGTCGAGAGGTTTATCCTCGAGCGCATACGCGCTTAACCCTTCACCGCCCCGGCGGTGAGGCCGCTCATGAACTGCTTCTGCATGCACAGGTAGAGCACCACGATCGGGAAGGACGCCAGGATCACGTTGGCGAACACCAGGTTCCACTGGGAGGTATACGCGCCGATGGCGTTATAGATGCCGGTGGTGATGGTGCGGCCGGAGGTGGAGCCGAGGATATACATGGGGTTCAAAAAGTCGTTCCAGATCCACATGCCCATCAGTATGACGGCGGTGGCCGTGCAGGGCTTGAGCAGCGGGAAGATGATTTTGAAGAATATGCCGATGGTGCTGGCCCCGTCGATGTAGGCCGACTCGTCGAGGCTGACGGGGATGGAGTTGATGAAGCCGGTGTAGAGGAATATCGTGGTCGAGAAGTACGCGCCGCCGTAGAACATCAGAAGGCCCGTGGGCTTGTACATCAGGTGCAGCATGCTGAGCGTCTTGATGCTGGGTACCAGCGTGACCACCGGCGGCACCATGATGCCGATGAGGGCGTAGGCGTACAGGAATTTGCAGATTTTGTTGTTCCTGCGGATGATGACGTAGGCCGCGCAGGAGGAGATGAGTATCAACAGCGCCACGGAGCTCACGGTGATCAGCAGGCTGGTGGCGTAGAGCGAGGCGATGTTGGAGGCATGGAACGCCTCGACGAAGTTGTCCAGCGTGGGCCGCGTCGGCAGCGCCAGCGGGGACTTCAGGATGTCCCCGTAGGACTTGAAGGAGTTCGACACCGCGATGTACAGCGGGAACAGGTAGATCAGCGCGAAGAGCACCGCGAGGCAATTGCCGAGCCCCGTCCGGAGCAATCGATTCCTTTTAACGCTCATATCAGTATTTCACCTCGCGTCGCTTCGTGATGCTGAGCTGTATCGCGGAAACGATGACGATCATCACAAACAGCACCAGTATGATGGCGGAGGAGTAGCCCCGCCGGTTGTACTCGAAGGCCTTCTCCACGGACAAAAGCGTGATGGTCTGGGTGGCCCCGCCGGGACCGCCGCCGGTGATGACCTTCACGTGGTCGTACTGCTTGAGCCCGCCGGCCATGGAGAGTATGCTGTTGATGGTGATGCCGGGCATCATCAGCGGCAGCGTGATCTTGAAGAAGCGCTGCACGCCGCTGGCGCCGTCCACCTCGGCGGCCTCCATGAGCTCCGTGGGAATGGTGTTGAGGGTGGCCACGTAGATCACCAGGAACAGGCCCAGGCCGTTCCAGGCGATGATCACGGAGATCATCACGATGGTCCGCAGGGGCGTGGCGTAGAAGTCATACGGCGCGATGCCGAACACGCCCAGCACCGTGTTGATCACGCCGCCGTCGGTCTGCATGATGTAGGACCAGATGAAGGCCACGACCACGCTGCTCAAAACCGTGGGCACGAACACCGCGCTCTTGGCAAAGGCGCAGGCCCGGCTCTTGCGGTTCAACAGCACCGCCAGCAGCACGCCCAGCACGTTGTAGATCAGCACCGTGATCACCGTGATGATCAGGGTCACCTTCAGCGCGTTGTAGAAGTCGGCGTCCGCGAACAGCCGGAGGAAGTTCTTCAGCCCGATCATCTTGTAGTTCTTGCTGATGCCGTCCCAGTTGGTAAAGCTGTAAAAGAAACACATGCCCAGCGGGATGATCATGAAGATGGTGTAGATCAGATATCCCGGCGCCACCAGCAGGAAATCGTGCAGCTTGTTGTGCTTCATCCGTCCCGTCCTCCCCTTAATGGAAGGGAGGGGTATCCGTCTACCCCTCCCGATGATTGGCCCCGCGACTGTGGCTTACGCCGCGTCGTCAATGGCCTCCCTGGCGATCTCCCACTCCTCGTCAAAGGCGTCCAGCTCGGAGGCGACGTCGGCGCCGATGGCGATGTTCTGGGTCATCTTGTTGGTGAAGTAATCCTTCAGGCCGGGCAGGAAGGCGTCGTCGCCGGTCATGCTCTCGAAGCCCTCGACCTCGGTCATGGTGGCGATCTGCTCTTCCATGTTCTTGCGCAGCGGGATCATCTCATACTCGACGGTTTCCTTGGTGGTGCTGAACAGCTGCTCGGATTTCAGGAACTCGCCGTAGAGCTCCTTGTCGGTGAAGAAGAAGTGGATGAAGTCCTTGCAGACCTCGGGGTACTTGGTGTTGGCGCCGATGGACAGGCCCTCGTTGACGAACACGGAGACCACGTTGGCGTCGTCGTCGCCCGGGATCGGGAACCAGCCGACCTCAAAGTCCTGCTCGGCCTTGGCGACCTCGGCGTTGACCCAGGAGCCGATGGGCAGCATGGCGGCCTTGCCGGTGAAGAACTGCTCGAGCATCTGGGTGTAGGTGATGCCGGTGATGTTGGAGCCGCAGTACTTGGTGCAGATGGTCTGGTACTTCTCCATGGCCTTGACCAGGTCGGGGTTGTTGAACTTCACCTCGTCGGCGTTGCGCTTGGCGCCCCAGTGCGGGTCCTTGGCCAAGAGGTCGGTGCCGGCGAACATGTTGGCGAGCTGTCCCTGCGGCCAGCCGTCCTTGAGGCCCAGGGAGAAGGGCTGGATGTCGGCGGCGAGCAGCTTCTCACTGGCATCCACCAGCGCCTGCCAGGTCTGGGGCACCTCGATGCCGTTGGCGGCGAACATGTCCTTGTTGTAGAACACGCCGATGATCTGCTTCTTGTAGTTGGCCACGTACTGCTTGCCGTCGATCTTGCCCACGTTGGGGTCGGCCAGGTAGTCCAGGTCGCCCTCGTCAAAGGCCAGCAGCGCGCCGGAGGGCACGAAGTCGGCGGGGTTCTGCATGACCATGATATCCGGGAACTGATCCGTCGCCAGCAGAGTCTTCTCGTACTGCGGCAGGGTGACGTTGGAGGAGGGGTTGCCGATGATCTCCACCTTCACGTCCGGCTGAGCGGCCATGTAGCGGTCGGCGATGGACTGCCAGAACTCCAGCGGCAGCTGGGGCTGGATGTTGACGCAGAATACGATCTTGGTCTCCTCCGCGAACGCGGCGCAGGCCGTTCCACAAATCAGGAGCGCGCACAGGATCAGCGACAGGATCTTCTTCATGATTGACTCTTCCTTTCCAATCTTAATACTTGGCGTTCTCCGCCTCACAATTCCATTATATTTGAACCTGCCGAATTGTACAATGTGCAATATTCTTGATTGTGGTATAAATTATTTAGGGGACGGGGAGGGAGTAGGGAGTAGGGGCTACGACCTCTTCCGTCACGCTTCGCGTGCCACCTTCCCCTGAAGGGGAAGGCATTGTAGGGGCGATACCCCCATCGCCCGGAGCCCCGTCGCCGTAGGGGCGCTTCCGCTCTTGCGCCTGCCCTCATCGCCCGGAGGAACCCATCCCCGTCGTAGGGGCGGCGATGCGCCGCCCGCCCAATCAGAATCCATGGTTCCTGTCGGGCGGGCGCCGCATCGGAGCCCCTACGAAGGTCGTGGTATCCGGCGGACGCCATGAATGGCGTCCCTACGATGGGATTCATACCGACCCAACCCCTACTCCCTACTCCCTAAACTCAACTCCTCAGATCCGACGGCGTGATGCCCGTGACCTTTTTGAATATCTTGAGGAAATAGTGATAATCGGTAAAGCCCACCTGTTCGGCGACCTCATAGACCTTGAGCGTGGGGTTATTCAAAAGCCGCCGGGCCTCGGCGATGCGCAGGGCGTTGACGTAGTCGGTGAAGGCGCTGCCGGTCTCCTTGTGGAACACCTGTCCCAGGTAGGAGGTGTTGATGTGGCACTCCGCCGCCACCTGCTTGAGGGTCACGCCCTCCCGGTAGTGCTGGTTGATGTAGGCGATGGCGAACCCCACCACCGAGGCGCTCCGGCCCAGCACGGATTCGTTCCGGCTGAACAGCTCGTCGCACAGCCGAAACAGCCACGCGCGCATGTCGGAGAACCGGCGCAGCGTGAAGAGCTGGGCGTAGTCGAAGTCCCGGGGCTCCCGGAAGGCGTTCATGCCGCCGTAGATCTCCCGGAAGCAGTCCGTCGTGCGCACGGCGATGTGCATCAGCAGGTTGCACACCTGATTGACCGAGGGCGCGGCCTCGGCGGTCATGGCTGTCAGCTCATGATCCAGGTAGTCCTTGAGCCCCTTGGGATCCCCGCGGCGGATGAAGCCCTTGAGCTTCTCCATGTCGATGCGGTCGTAGGCGTGCACCGGCAGCGTGGCCTCCGGCACGCCGTCGTACCATATGACGCCGCTGTTTTTGAGGAACGCGCCGTACTCCAGGCTCTCCTTCGCGCTCTGGTAGGCCCGGGGGATGTCCTCCAGACGCTCCGCGGGCTGCCCGACGCCGATCATCAGCGTGGGCTCCCCCTCCCGGGCGGCGCGGGTGACCACCAGCTCCAGCGTGCGTTGCAGCTGGATGCGGTCGTCCGGCGAGCCGTCGCAGGCGGCCAACAGCGCCAGGTTCCCGTCCGCATCGATGAAGGGCATCAGCCTGTCCCCCGCGGCCCCGCCGGCCACGTCCCCCATCAGCGCCCGGAACAGCTTCTCCCGGCGGTCCGACGGGATCTGCCGGCTCAGCGCGCACACGGCGCAGACGTAGCTCTCGGCGTAGAGCGAAAGCTTCAGAAACTCCGCCTTCTCCCGCAGCTCCTCGGGGCTGATGTTGCCGTTGACCAGGCGGCGCAGCGTGTTGGAGCGCAACAACTCGCTGCCCTGCCTTATCTGCAGGTCGATGACCGCCTCGCGCTCGATCTCTCCGACGGCATTTTTGAGGTTGGAGATCAGTTCGTCGTTGTCGATGGGCTTGAGCAGGTAGTTGTCCACCCCCAGTTTGATGGCGGTCTTTAAGTAGCTGTAATCGCTGTAGCCGCTGAGGATGGTGATCTTGACCTCATAGTTCAGCTTCCGGACCTCCTGGATCAGCTCCAGGCCGTCCATGCCGGGCATGCGGATGTCGGTGATCAGTATCTCCGGGCGGATGGCCCGCACCAGCCTTAAAGCCTCCACGCCGTCGGCGGCCTCCCCCGCCACCTCCAGGCCAAGGCTGTCCCACTCGATGGTCTCCCGAAGGCCCCTGCGGATCATGGGCTCGTCATCCACGATGATCACTCTGTACATAGTGCTCCAGCTCCTCCTTTCTCCGGGCGGGCATCACGATGCGAATCACGGTCCGCACCCCGGGCTCGCTCTCGATCTTCAAGCCATAGGGCTCCCCGAACAGTATGCGCAGGCGCTGGTGCACGTTGCTCAAGCCGATGCTGGTCTGGTCCCCCGGCTCGGGCTCCGCCTCGGGCTGATCCAGCCGCACCTCGATGCGCCGGACGGTCTCCGCGTCCATGCCGCGGCCGTTGTCCGCCACGGCGATCACCAGCGTCCCGTCGTCGCGCTCCTCGGCCCCGATGGTGATCACGCCGCCCTCCGAGACCCCCATCTGCCCGTGCTTGATGGCGTTCTCCACCAGCGGCTGGAGGATGAACCGGGGCACGCCCAGCGTCATCAGCCGCTGGGGCACGTCCATCACCACGTCGAAGGCGTCGGCGTATCGGATCTTCTCGAGCTCCACGAAGGCGGAGGCGTACTCGATCTCCTCGTGAAGCTCCACGAACATGCCCCGGGTCTTGATGTTCCATCGGAACAGGTTGCCCAGTATGTGGATCATCTTCGCGGTCTCTGCGTCCTTGTTGATCAGGGCGTTGACGCGGATGGACTCCAGCGTGTTGAACAGGAAGTGGGGGTTGATCTGGGCCTGCAGGGCCTTCAATTCCGCGGTCTTTGATTTCAGCTGATAGACATACGCGGTCTGGATGTGCTTGTCCAGGCTGGTGATCATGTTGTTGAAGCTCTGCTCCAGGTAGCCGATCTCGTCGTTGACCGCCACGGCGGGGTATTCGCTGAACTCGCCGTGCTCCAGCTTGCGCATCTTCCGCACCAGCAGCTCGATCCTGCGGGAGAAGAGCTGGGCGGACACCATGCTGATGACCATCGCCAGCGCGATGCACACCACCAGCACGCCGTAGAGGCTTCGGCGGATGGCGTCGGCCTCCCGGCGGATCACCTCGCGGCCGACGATGTTCAGGAATCGATAGCCGGTGCGCTCCGAGCGCTGCATGTTGACCACCCACGCCCGGTTGGACGCCGCAGCGTCCAGATCCTCGATGCCGAAGCGGGAGCCGTCGAAGGGCGTCCCGGCCGTCTCACCGGAGGAATCGAACAGCGTCATGCCGCCACCGTCCACCACGAACAGCGTGCCGTTCAGGCTGTCGGAATTCTGGTACGCCTCCTTGAAGTGGTCCGCCCACACGTTGACCACGATGTAGCCCAGCGGGCGGTTGAAGTGCACCGCGTTCTCGTCGAACAGGTAGATGCAGTAGGAGATCACCGCGTAGTCGTTGACGCTCGAGGCGTTGATGTACTCCGGGATGTGGTTGGGGATGATGCGGATCTTGTTGTCAACCGGGCCGCCCGGCAGGTCCCGGTCGCAGAAATCGTAGTCCAGCGAGGTGTCCCTGCCCAACACGCTGGAGAAGAAGAACACGTCCCGGTCGCCGTAGTCCACGATGAATATGTCGGAGATGAAGGCGTTGTCGGCGCAGATATCCTGTAAATAGCTGGAGATCACGCCCCGCTTGGCCTTTCGGTCCAACGTCTCGAGCTTGCGGGGGTTTAAGTAGTCCACGATGCTGTAATTGTCGTAGTAGCTCAGCGGCATGTACAGCCGGGAGAAGATGCCCTGCACCGTCTTGTAGGTGCCGTCGCTGTACGCCCGCACCTGCTGCACGATCTCCCGGTCCACCCGGGACTCCTTCTCCGTCAGCGTCCGCACCACCCGGGAGGTGGTGAACGCAAACACCAGGCCCAGCGCGATGATGATCACCACGCCGTAGGACAAAAGCATCTTGATGAAATACCGGCTCACAAAGCGGGGCCTTTGCCGGGACATGGGAACGCCTCCTTTGAGAGTGGAAAGTGCAGAGTGGAGATAAAGAATGCCTGAGAGCGAAGCAATGTGGTTCCCTCTTATGAAACACATTTATTCGCGGGAACATAGTATTGTTATCCGTCATGTAATGTGCGCGGCTGACTATAACTCCACTCTCCACTCTTCACTCTCCACTCTCTATTCCTTCTTGAGCATCACCGCAAACGCGCAATCCGCGGAGACCTTCGCCATGAGCGTGCCATCCTCGAAGCTGATGTCTCCGGGGTGCTCGGCGTAGATGCCGTCGATGGCATAGCGGCCCTCGACGGGGAGCGTCAGGCGCTCGGGCGCGCCGTCGAACACGTGGACCACGATGAGCTTTTGCCCGCCGTCAGGGGAGGTGCGCTCTACCGCCTGCCAGTCGGTGGGATGGCGGTAGCTCTTGATCTCCGGGCCGCGACGCACCGAGACGCCGTCCCTTATGACCCCCTCGGCCCGGCGGTAGAATGCGATGCCCGCATCGACCGCCGCCCACTGGGCGGGGCTGAGCGCCTCCACGTCGCCGGACAGGCACATCACCCCCAGGAAGGTGGCGGCGACGGACCACACCAGCCGCTGGATCGAATCCTCTCTGCGCAACACCGCCCAGATCAGGCTCTGCTCGGGCAGCATGACCCGGTGCAGGTTGGCCGCGACGATGGGCAGCTCCCGCACCTCGTGGGCGTCCGTGGCCGAGGCGAGCTGGCACAGCCCCAGGAACGAGGGCTCCAGCCGGTGCCCGCCGGAGGCGCAGTCCTCGATGATCAGCCCCGGCACCCGCCCACGCATCTCCCGGAAGAAATCCTGCGAGGCGGCGACGGACTGCCGCAGTCCCTCGCCCAGGCTCTCGGCGCCGTCGCAGCCCACGCCGACGCACTCGTTGTAGTCGATCTTCACGTATTCAAAGCCGTTCTCCGCCAGCGTGCCGATGACCTTTTTGCGCAGATAGTCCCGCACCCAGGGGTCGCGCATGTCCCAGAACCGCCGGAAGCCCGCGGTGACCGGCGCGCCGAAGCGCTTGAGCTGGTGCGCCTCCTGGTGGAAGGCGTCGGCCTCCCGCCCGCAGATCTCCGCCTCGAACCACAGCCCCGGGCGCATACCGGCCTCCCGGATGGCTTTGGCCGCCGCGCCCAGGCCCCGGGGAAACTGTTCCGCGTTGACCCGCCAGTCCCCCATGTTCATCTCCCAGCTTTTTCCCGCCTGGGCGTACCAGCCGCAGTCGATGACGAAGCAGTCGATGTCCCTGTCTTTCAGCACCTCAACCATGGCCTCGACCCGCTGCTGGGTCGGGCAGCCCCAGGTGGCGCAGTATTCGTTGAACACCACCGGCAGGCGCTCCGGGCGGGGCAGTTCGCTCAGCGGGCGCTTCATCATGCCCGTCAGCCGGGCGCACAGCGCGTCCAGGCCGTCCGCGCAGGCGGTCAGGTGCGCCGCGGGCGTCTCAAAGACCTCCCCCGGGCGGACGGTCTTCGCCCAGTGGCCGAAGTCGTAGTCCGCCAGCCCGCCGGAGAGGCACAGGCCGTCGTCACGGCGGTAGACCTCGATCTGCCAGGAGGCCGGCGCGTGGAGCTGGACCCCCCAGAATACCCCGCTCTGACGATCCTCCACGGCGGCGAAGGGGAACCACTTGCGCACCGGCATCGAGCCGACCTGCCCGAATTTCTCGCTGGCCGCGCCGTGCCGGGCCCAGGAGGGCTCCAGCTGGAGGTCCTCAATGGCCTCGCTGACCAGCCGCCCCTCGTTGCTCCACTTGCTGCGCAGCCGGTGCAGCTTAAGCGTCCCCGGGGCATCCCCCGGGGCGTAGGGCGTCAGCCCGAACAGGCTGAAGCCGGACAGCATCTCGAGCGTCACGGGCTCCGGGCTGCCGTTGATGAACGCCGACTGCGCCGCCACGCCCTTTTCCCCGCGGCGATGGGTCAGCCGGTGCTCGATCGACAGGCCCCCCGGCGCAGCGAGGGTGGTGACGATCGTCGTCACATCCCCCTCCCGGCGGACCGCCTGATCCTGATACTTGAAGCGGAACGCGCTCTCGCCGTTTCGCAGGGTGTGGCCGTTGGCGAAGCCGAAGGGGAAGTCGTCGCCCCTCAGCCGTACCTGCACCAGCGTTTCCGGGGTCAGATGCTTGTCCGGCCAGGCCCCTTCCCGCCCCGCCGGGTCGATCCGCAGGCCGACGACGCCATCCGCCTCCCACAACCAGTAGCTCACGTACAGATCCCCGAAGGTTTCTCCATACAGTAGACGCACGACGTATCACTCCTCTGTAACGTATTGATGGTTAATAATTGGGAATGGGAAGTTGTCGGGCTTCGCCCGAGAGTGGAGTGTGGAGTGTGGAGTGAATAGCTGCTTCCGCGCTTATACTATGGGTTTCTGCGTCAGCCGGTAACTTTAACTCCACACTCCACCCTCCACACTCCACACTCAAATCACGCCCCTTCCTCTATCGCCACAACCGTCTCCTCCGCCCTCGGCAGCACCACCCGTATGCGTGTGCCGAGGCCGGGGCGGCTGAGGACCTCGAACCAGCCGCCGTGGCGCTCCACGATCCAGCGGGCGATGGAGAGTCCCAGCCCCGTGCCGCCGCTCTGGCGCGCGCGGGCGGGGTCGGCGCGGAAGAACCGGTCGAAGATGTGGGGCACGTCGGCCTCATCGATGCCGATGCCGCCGTCCTGCACCTCGAGCCAGCAGTTTTCGTCCCCGCCGCCGCAGCTTAAGCGTATGATCCCGCCCTCCGGGGTGTAGCGCATGGCGTTGTCGATGAGCACCCGCGCCGCCTGCTTGATCAGCGCCGGGTCCGCCGTCACCGGGGCGGCGTCCATCCTGCCCTGCCGCCAGTCATGGGCGGCGTCGATCATGCGGTATTCCTCCAGCGTCTCGGTCATCATGTCCCTTAAGTCCATGGACTCCGGGTCCAGCTGCATGCGGCCGTTGTCGCCGCGGGCCAGGAACAAAAGCTGCTCCACCAGGGTCTTCATGTGCTCCGTCTCGCTCTTGATGGCGGCAATGGATTCCTCCAGCACCTGCGGGTCGTCCTTGCCCCAGCGGTCCAGCATGCCGGCGTAGCCCTGCAGCACCGCGATGGGGGTGCGCAGCTCGTGGGAGGCGTCGGACACGAACTGGGCCTGCTGCCGGTAGGCCGCGTGCATACGGGCGAGCAGGTTGTTGATGGCGTCCTCCAGGCCCTTCAGATCCTTGTCGCCGGTGGACAGCCTGTCGCCGATGTCGATGCGCTCAAGGGCGTCCTCCAGGTCGTGGAACTTGGCCTCGTCCACCCGGGGACGCGCCGCGGCGGCCTCCGAGAGCCGCTGGGCCGTCTCGGCCATCCTGTCCAGGGGCTTGAGCAGCCTGCGGGCGCTGCGGGCGCCGCCCAGGAACCCCAGCAGCCACAGCACACCCTCAATGATCAGCAGCGGACGGCCGAACACCCAGGCCAGGTGCAGGAAGGGCTGAAGCGGCACCACGTGCGCGACGCCCTCCCAGGTGAAGGTGTAGCAGAGGGACTTAACCCAGTCCAGGTTGCTCAGCCCCTCCTGTGCCGTGAACCCGCGGGCGATGCTCAATCCCTCGAACGCCCCGGTGACCTCCGTCTCCCGGACGTACAGATACGCCGCCGCGCAGGCGAGCAGCGCGGCGGCGTCCACCAGCAGCGTGACCCACAGCTTCTTCCACTGCCAGGCGCGATGGATGCGGCGCGCGATGGAGTTGAACCGTCGATTCGCATTCATAGCCTTACTCTTTTCTCAGGACGTAGCCCACGCCCCGCACCGTATACAGCAGCTTCACGCCGTAGGCATCGTCGAGCTTTGAGCGCAGGTAGCGCATGTACACGTCCACGATGTTGGTCTCGCCCATGTAGTCGTAGCCCCACACCTGCTCCATCAGCGTGCTGCGGGCCATGACGATGCCCTCGTTCTCCATCAGTATCTTGAGCAGCTCGAACTCCCGGTGGGTCAGCTCCACCGGATGGCCGTCGTAGTGGACCGTATGCCGGTCGGGGTCCAGAGAGAGCTTCCCCACCTCCAGCGCTTTGGACGCGCGGCGCTCGGTCTTGCGCAGGCGCACGCGGATGCGGGCCAGAAGCTCCTCGATCTCGAAGGGCTTGGTGATGTAGTCCTCCGCGCCCATGTCCAGGCCCGTGATCTTGTCCATCACCGTGTCCCGCGCGGTGAGCATGATGACCGGGGTGTCCACCGTCCGCCGGGCGCGCCTTAAAACCTCCAGCCCGTTTAAGCCGGGCAGCATGATGTCCAACAGCACCAGGTCGTACTCGCCGGACTCCATGCGCTCAAGCCCCGTGCGGCCGTCGGCGGCCTTGTCCACCGCGTAGCCCTCGTGCCTGAGCTCCAGCTCCACAAACCGTGCAATGCGCTCCTCGTCCTCCACGATCAGTATGCGGTCCGACATGGTTTACGTTCACTCCTCGTGTTTGATCTCATCGACCACCCGGTCGGCGGCCTCGGCGGCCTTGTCCATGGCCTTGTTGATGCTCTCGCGCCCCAGCTCCGCGCCGTTGAAGGCGTAGCGGAACCCGGCGAACAGCCCGATCACCAACAGCGGCACGCACACCCAGAAGGCGCACAGCAAGAGCACCACCAGTATGGTCACCGGCAGGTCCAGCACGACCTCGTCGGTATTCTTGCGCCGCACCTCGAAGCGGTTGCGGTTGCCGCAGGCGATGGCCTTGCGCAAGACCCTGCCGATCTGCTTCAAGACGCCGCGGCCCTCACGCCGGGCGTCGGAGGCCGCCTCATCCCGTGCCTCCTGCCGGGTGGAGTAGGTCTGCTTCTCGCCGCCGTGCGCCTTTTCCAGCATCAGCGCCGCATCCAGCATGTCCCAGTCGCAGGCCTCCAGGGCTTCCTTGGCCTCCTCCATGGTCACGCCCATCTTCTCGCTCAGCTTTTCAGTCATTTCGTAATTCGTCATGGTGAGAACCTCCTCAAATGATCCGTCGTTTTCCTGTTGACGGGATCATTATATCGCCCCAACATGAAATGACAAGAAAATCAGATTAGAGAAAGATTAGAAACCCGTGAGCTACTTATTCTTTTACCGCGAAGAACTCGATCTCTACCAGGCCGTCCTTGGGCAGGCGCGCCACCTCCACGCAGGACCGGGCGGGCTTGCTGTCGCCGAAGAAATCCGCGTAGACGGCGTTGACCGCGCCGAAGTCGTTCATATCCTTGATGAACACGGTGGTCTTGACGATGTCGGACTTGGTAAAGCCCGCCTCGTCCAGTATCGCCTGGATGTTCATAAGGGACTGCCGGGTCTGGGCCTGCACGCCCTCGGGCAGCGCGCCGGTCTCCGGGATCAGGCCGAGCTGGCCGGATGAAAACAGCATGTTTCCCGCCTTGATGGCCTGCACGTAGGGACCCACCGCCGCCGGCGCCTTGTTGGTATTGATGATCATGTTCACAACCTCCCTGTAATGTCGTTATTGTTGCTTCAACCCGAACATGCTCTGCGGTATGTGGCAGTAGCCGCCGGGGTTCTTCTCAAGGTACTTCTGGTGGTATTCCTCGGCGCTGAAGAAGTTTTCAAGGGGCTTGCGCTCCACCGCCAGCTTCGCGCCGAGCTGTGTCTCCTGCTCCCGGCAGACCGCCTCGATCTCCCCGAGCTGCGCCGGGTCGTCGCAGTAGATGCCGGTGCGGTACTGTATGCCGGTGTCGTTGCCCTGCCGGTTGACCGACAGCGGGTCGATGACCATGAAGTAGTACCCCAGCAGTTTTGTCAGGGAGATGACCTCCGGGTCGTATTCGACGCGCAGGGTCTCGGCGTGGCCGCTGTTCTGGCACACCTGTTGATAGGTGGGGGCCGCGTCCGGCCCGTTGGCGTAGCCCACCTCGGTGCTGACCACACCCTCAAACTGGTCGAAAAACCTCTGCATCCCCCAGAAGCAGCCCCCGGCCAGGTAGATCGTCCGGGTGTTCATGGCGCATCCCTCCTTTATTGTTTCGCCGTGCCGTAGGCCCAGGCATAGCAGTACGCCTGGGTCCTGGCGGCAAAGGCCTCGGTCCTGAGCAGCTTGCGCATCTCTTCCCGGGTGTACCAGCCCGGCACGATCTCCTCGGCGTCGGAGGTGCTCTCCCGGAATGCCCCCGCGGCGACGCCGAACACGCAGATGTTGCGCTCGTTGGAGAAGCCGATGGCGCTGTAGCTGTTGTCCAGCACGTCGTCCACGCGCACAAGCTCGAGGCCGGTCTCCTCCCACAGCTCCCGGCGGGCGCTCTCCTCCGGGGTCTCGCCTTCGTCGATCAGCCCCGCGGGGAAGTTGTAGATCCACTGAGCCATGGCCATGCGGTACTCCCGGCTGACCAGTATGCGCTCGCCGGAGGGGTCCGTCAGGATCAGCACGACCGAATCCGGCTTTTTGTTCTGCAATGCCTCCAGCGTTCGGATGTCCCTGTTCCGGCTGATGATCTCGTAGGTCTTGGGACGGCCCGCCTCGGTGACGTAATCCACGTCGTACCGGGTGATGAACCTGCCCTCGTGGACCTTTCGGATGCCCTGATACTTCATCGCTGTGACCTCCCGGGTTTAAAGTACACTTTACGGTTGCCCGTGGAACGAATGTATGGTAACATAGACACAGGCAAATTGAACGCCGACGACGGAGGGATGACCATGCTCTACAACGCGCGCAACGGACGCCTCGATCTGGCGGCCTTCCGGATGGATTACATCCGCTTCGGCACGGGTCCCAAGCCCCTCGTGCTGATTCCCGGCGTGGGCGACGGGCTCAGGACCGTGAAGGGCACGGCGCTGCCCTTCGCGCTTCTGTACTGGTCCCTCGCTAAGGACTTCACGGTGTACGCCTTCAGCCGCCGGGTGGACCTGCCCGCGCACATGAGCACCCGGGAGATGGCGGCGGACCTGTTTAACGCCATGGAGGCGCTGGGCCTTACTGCGGCGGCGGTGGTGGGCGTGTCGCAGGGCGGCATGATCGCCCAGTGGCTGGCCATCGACCACCCGGAGGCGGTCGGCAGGCTGGTGCCGGTGGTGACGCTCAGCCGCCCCAACGACGCCATCCGGGAGGCCATCGCCGTCTGGTCGGACATGGCGCGGCGCGGGGACTACCGCGGCATCATGCTGGACACGGCGCGGCGCTCCTACTCCGAGAAGCGATTGAGGTCCGCCCTGCTGACGTACCGCCTGCTGTGCAATTTCGGCAGGCCGAAATCCTTCGACCGGTTCCTGACCCAGGCGGAAGCCTGCGTCACCCACGACGCCTGGGAGGATCTGCCCCGCATCGGCTGCCCCACGCTGGTGATCGGCGGCACGGAGGACAGGATCGTCACCGGCCAGGCGTCCCTGGACATGGCCGCACACATCCCCGGGTGCGAGCTCTTCATGTACGAAGGGCTCGGCCACGCCCTCTATGAGGAGGCGCCGGACTTCCAGCGGCGCATCGCGGAGTTTTGCGGGTAAACGGGGTGCCGGGGGACGACCTCTTCCGTCATTTGCTTCGCAAATGCCACCTTCCCCTGAAGGGGAAGGCTTTTGGATGCGTTACCCTATGCCTTCCCCTTCAGGGGAAGGTGGCTGGCCGCAGGCCAGACGGAAGAGGTCGTCCCCCCTTCCGGTCCGGCCCCGTCATGCCCCCGCAGTAAAGGCTTCGATCTCCCTTTGCAGCAGGTCAAACACCTTCGCCACCAGATAGCCGTCCGCGACGGCGTGGTTCAGCCGCACGCTGACGGGCATCATCAGCCGGTCGCCCTCCCGGCGGTAGCGGCCCCAGTTGACGATGGGCGCGAAGAACAGGTGCCCGTCGGGCAGCTCGATGTTCAGCGCGTCGTAGGACAGCCAGGAGATGTAGGAGGAGTCGAACCAGTTGGGATGGTTCTGCGCGTCCAGGCCGTACTCCCGCGTCTGCTGGGCACGCTCAACGTCCCTCAGGGCGTTCGCGTAGAAGGTCTCATAGTCCGGGTCGTAGACCGTGTAGACCGGCGTGCAGGTCTCGGTGTCCTCGTGAAACACGTACTGGGTGGGGTGGATCACGTCGTAGCAGATCAGCTCGCCCGACTGCCAGAGGTAGCCCATCCGGTAATCCTCCCGGGAATTGAGCACCTTCGACAGTATATACAGAAAGTTGATGTAGAACTTCGTGCCCGCGCGCCGGGAGTGCTCGACCAGCGCGGTCACGTCGATGCGCGCGGTCATGGAGGTGGAGCACCGGCAGTCCTCCGAAAAGTGCCTGAACACGCCCTTCCGGTAGTAGGTTTCCACGTCGATGATCCTGTAATTCATATAAGCCTCCCCAGCGTCTCCTTGAGCTTATCGATGTCCACGGGCTTGGACAGGTGGGCGTTCATGCCCGCCTCGAGGCACTGTCGCACATCCTCCTCAAAGGCGTTGGCGGTCAGGGCGACGATCGGTATCGTCGCGGCGTCGGGCCGGGACAGCTTCCGGATCTCCCGGGCGGCGGTGAGGCCGTCCATGACGGGCATCCGCATGTCCATCAATATCGCGTCGAAGTGCCCCGCCGCGCTCTGTTCAAACATCTCCACGGCCTTTTGCCCGTTCTCCGCCCATTCACAGGTCACGTCCTCCATCTCCAGAAGGTCCGTCAACACCTCGGCGTTGAGCGGCTGGTCCTCCGCGATCAGCACGTGCCGGCCCTCGAAGGACGCGCCCGCCGGGACCTCCGCGGCCTGCGCCGGGGCCTCCGGTGGCGTATCGCCCGCGACCCGGCCCAGCGCCACGGTCACGGTGAAGGTGGTGCCCAGCCCCTTTTCGCTCTCGACGCCGATCTCGCCGCCCATCATCTCCACGATGCTACGGGTGATGGCCATGCCCAGGCCGCTGCCGCCGTACTGGTTGGTGTTCGAGGTATCCTCCTGCGAGAACGCCTCGAACAGCCTGGGGATGAACTCCTTGTCCATGCCGATGCCGGTGTCCTCCATGGTGAAGCGCAGCGCGGCCCGGCCGTCGGCGCGGTCGGTCTGCGCCACGGTGAGGGTGATCACCCCGGGGGCTTCGGTGAACTTGACGGAGTTGCCCAGTATGTTGATGAGCACCTGCTTGAGCTTCAGATCGTCGCCGACGAAGCACTCGTCCAGCGGCTCGACCCGGTTGCACACGAAGCGAAGCCCCTTGTCCTCGCACTGACCGCCGACGATGACGCAGATCTGCTCCATGAAGTCGCGGAAGGAGAAGCGGTCCTCCCGCAGGGTCATGCGGCCGGACTCGATGCGGCTCATGTCCAGTATATCGTTGATGAGGGACAGCAGGTGCCGTGCGCTCGAGCCGATCATCTCCAGCGCCTCACGGGTGCGCGGGGGCAGGTCCCCCTCCCGCAGGGCGATGCTGTCCAGCCCGATGATGGCGTTCATCGGCGTGCGGATCTCGTGGCTCATCTGGGACAGGAACTGGGATTTCGCCCGGTTGGCGCTGCGGGCTTCCTCCGCCGAGGCGATCAGCCGGCGGCTGGTCTGCGCCTGCCAGCGGATGAGCCGGTTGATCAGCGCCACGATGAACCCCAGGCAGGCCCCGAACAGCGCCAGCACCACCAGCGTCACGAGCACCACGCTGCCGTAGATGTTCCACCAGCGGTTGGCCACCACCACGGTGAAGCCGGAGCCGGTCCTGCGGCTTAAACACGCCGTGAGCCGGGAGGTGTAGTCCCGCATGGTGGTGACGCCCTGCCGGTGACATGCTTCCGCGTATTCGGTGTCCTCGATGCTGGTGGCGGTTGACTCGCCCATCTGGTAGGCAGCGTTCGGGTGGTTGATGATGACGCCGTCGGAGTCCACCAGGAAGGCGTAGCTGCGGCTGGTGTAGCTCTCGCCCAGCACGTTGATCAGCTTGTCGAGGAAGAAATCGACGCCGAATATGCCCAGGAACTCGCCCTACGGTCCGTAGACCACCCGCGAGAGGGTGACGCAGTAGTTGCCGCTCTGGGCGTCCAGGTAGGGCGCGGAGATGTTGAAGCCGTCGGCGGAGCGCTCGGTCTCCCGATACCAGGGGCGGGTCTCGGGCCGCTCGTCCTCGCCGGGCTCCCAGCCGTTGTTCATGATGACCGGGTGCTCGGCGTAGGGGTTGGCCATGTAGCACAGGGAGATGTCCGGGTAGCGGGCGCAAACGTCGTTGAGCCAGCGCACCGCCCCGTCGTAGTTGTCCAGGATCTCGGGCCGCGAGGAGATCACGTCCGTGAACATGTACAGGATGCTCTTTTGCTGGGTGAGCCACTCGCCCAGCTGGTTCTCATAGCTGTCGGCCTCCCGGTTCATGCGGGAGGTGCCCCAGTTGATCGATATGCCGACGCAGAACGCCAGCACGATCGCCAGGGAGACCACCATCGACAGGATCACCCCGTTGCGCACCTTGCGGCTGGGGGCCTCCAGCGACTGGACCTCCCCCGCGTCCTCCCCCTCCGGCGCCCGGAGCGCCTCGGCGCAGGCGGCCATGTCGCCGACCAGCGCGGAGAGGTCCTCGCCCGCCTCCCGGACCTGCCCGATCAGCGCCGCCGGGGCCTCGCCCTCCCGGAAGAGCCGCGCGTCGCCCAGCCGCATCAGGCGGGCCGCAGAATCCCGCAGGCGGGCGGAGAAGTCGTCGATGCTGCGCCTGACCCCTGCGGCGGCGTCCTCCGCGTGACGGGCGCTTCGGTCGCCGAGCAGCCAGTACACCGCCACCACGGCCAGCATCAGCAGGTTGACGGACGCCAGTATGGCGATCTGCCGGTAGCTCTCGCCGTAGAGGGTGTCGGTGTTCACGTTGAGGATCAGATACCAGTTGTTGCTGGTCTCCGAGGAGAATATCACGCAGGGATGGCCGTCCAGCTCCACCCGGAAGCTGTCGTGGGCCTGGGAGGCGACCACGCGCCGGAGTATCTCCGCGTATTCCGGCAGCTTTTCGTCCGCCACCTCGCCCACCAGCGATATGTCCGTGTAGCCGGCGATCAGCCCGCCGGAGGTGACGATCATGGCGGTCTGGTCCCGGCCTCGGGTCATGCGGAGGATGGACTCCTGGGCCTTGGAGAAGTTCAGGTCCATGCCCACCACCGTCTCCCCGTCGGAGAGCAGCGTGGACACCGTAAAGCACATGTCGCCGGTGCTGGCGTCCACATAGGGCTCGGAGATGTACACCTCCCCCGGACAGTCCTGCGCGCCGATGTACCACACGCGCTCCTAGGCGTGGAAGTCCTTCGGTGCGTCGAAATCGGGGATGATGTGCCAGTCGCGCCCGGCGATGTACACGTTCATGAAGTCGTCGTCGTAGAGATACTTGTCCCGCTGGGCGACGAAGTAGTCGGAGAGCGCCTCGCGGGACGCGCCGGACTCCATCAGCTGCTCGGCCCCGATGGCCACGCGGAGCACCTGGGTCTCCGCCTCGGTGATGGTGTCCTGCAGGTCGCTGCGGATGACGTCGAGCTGGGTGTTGCCGATCTCGTCGCTCTGGGCCCGGGAGAGGTTCAGTATCAGCGCGACGTTCATGGCGATGACCGCCAGCAGCGTCAGCGCCACCGCCAGGGTCACGCCGCCCCGGAAGCGGCGGTCCCCGTCGCGGGAGGACTCCCCCTGCGCCGCAAGCGCCGCGCCGCCGAACAGCGCGCGGCCTCAAAGAACAGGTCCACCCGAACGTGCCAGATTAAGCGGACCGCCACGCCGACGGCCGCCACCGCCGCCATCGGCAAGAGCGCCGGGACGTCGCCCCCGCGGGCCTCCCCGGACCCCCTGCGGGTCAGAAGCGCGGCGGCGTACAGTATAAAGGCGACGAGCAGCCCGGTCTGAAGGATCAGGTCCGCCGCCTTAAGCCCGGACAGCACCCCCGCGCCCGCGCCGAAGGCCAGCGCCAGCCCCTCCGCGACGGCCGTCGCCGCGGAGAGCGCCAGTATGGCGGCCATGGCGGAGAAGAGGGCGCGCCCGTTCCCCCGCAGGGCCGACAGGCCCCGCCGCGGCGTGGAAGCGGGCCTCCGCCTCAGGCTGTAAACCAGGCAGAACACGGCCAGAAGGAGCGCCGCCAGGTTGAGGATGATCTCTGTCAGGGTGTGTTGCTCCTTCCGTATGCGCATGTGAGAGAGTGTGGAGTGTGGAGTTATAGAATGCCCCACCGTAGGGACGCCATTCATGGCGTCCGCCGGACCGCACACCCCTCCGTAGGGACGCCATTCATGGCGTCCGCCGGACCGCACGCCCCTCCGTAGGGACGCCATAATTGGCGTCCGCCGGACCACGCACCCCTTCGTAGGGACGCCATTCATGGCGTCCGCCCGTTCATGACCTCAGCCTTCCTCCAACTCCATGGCGGTAACATAATACAGATCCCCGAAGGACTCGTGGCGCCTGAACCGCGCCTGTGCGATCAGGTTTCTGACCCTGCCGGCCTTGGTGACGATGCGGAATCGGGTGACGATGAGCGCCGCCTCGTCGGCCCTACCCCGGTGCGCGTCCAGCACGCGGGCGCAGTCCTCGGGGTGGATGATGTTCTCAAGCCGGCCCAGCGAGAAACAGTTGAAGTCCTCCAGGTTGTCGCACTCGAACAGCCTGACGAGGTCCTCGTTCGCGTACAGTATGCCGGCGTCCTCCGCGCGGCAGATCATCCCGGCCCCCGGCAGACTCTTCAAGAGCTCCTTTTGCGTAAAGCCGAACTGCTCCCTCGACTGCTTGATCATGCCGGCGACGTAGCGCTGGCAGCCGTGCTTGCCGTTGAGCTTGACGTTGTAGAGGGCGCTGTCCACGTTCCGGGCCAGCTCCTCGCGGGTTTTGGCCTGGGCGGGATAGTCGGAGTAGCCCATGGAGATGGTGTAGGTGTAGGTCTTGCCCTGGGCGGTGGTGAAGGTCTGGTCCCGCTCGGAGGCGGCGTGGATCAGCGGCTCCGCCTGCTCCGCCGTCCTGCCGGGGATGAACACACCGAACTCGTCCCCGCCGGTGCGGGAGACCACGGCGGCGCCGTCGAACACCTCCACCAGGTTGCGCGCGAGGTTTTTGAGCGCCTCGTCGCCGATGTCGTGCCCGTACAGGTCGTTGATGATCTTGAAATCGTCGATGTCCAGAAAGACCTCCGTGGCCGTGCCGTCGGGGTTGGTCTTTAAGAACCTGTCGATCCGGTCCACCCGGCCCTTGCGGTTCAGAAGCCCGGTGAGGGGGTCGGTCTCCGCCATGACGCTCAGCCGCTTGCGCTGGGAGAACATGATCATCAGCGCGGCGAAGGTCACCGTGAGCAGCACCACGAACAGCGCGCCGATGATGCTGGCGGCCAGGCTCTCCTTGCTGATCCTCCAGCCGCTCTTCGGGGCGACCTCCAGCTTCCAGGTGCATTCGCCCTTCCGGAACGTGGCCTACACGTATTGATCCAGCGCGTCCCGCGAGGCGGCGACCACCCGGTACTCGTCGCTGATCGGGGAGATGGTGGTGGACAGCATGTAGTCGTAGCCGAAGGATTCCAGCGATTCAAAGGTGTGCCTGAATATATCCGGCGCTTTGATGATGACGATGGTGAACCCCCAGAAGCTCCGGTTTCCCGAGAGATCCGTCAGAAACACCGGGTCCCGCACGGCGATGCCGGAGCCGCCCTGTTTGAGGTCGAAGGGCCCCTGCATGGTGACGGCGTCGTGCTCGATGCCGTAGGCGACCACGGGCCCGCGGGATGGGTCGTGGATCAGGTCGATCAGCCCGCCCTCGTTGCCCTCCATCGGGTAGATGTCCGTGACGACCCCGCCCGGCGCGATCTGTATGCTGCCGATGTAGTCCTCCATCAGGTTTTCGGCCACCGTCTGGAACCTCGGGATCTGCCCATGACCGCTGATGACGACCTCCTCCACCGCCTTGGCGATGGCGATGCCCTGCTCAAAGTCCCGCTCCAGCTCTCCCGTGTACACCTTGGCATTGAGCTCCGCCTGCGCGAGCGTGTGCGCGCTGTCCCGCTTGAAGGAATTGTCGGCCGATATCACAAATATCGCCGACAGCAGTATGAACACGCCAATCGTGGCCAGTATGATGCGACGCCTCTCCGTACCCATTTTCCTCTTACCCCGCTGCCTGCGGCGGCCCGGCGCAAAGTCCGTGGAACCCTCCGCCGCCTTGTGTGACGCTTTGTCACCCTGCTTCGTTTCATAAGTATATCACATCCGCCCCACCTTTACAATAGAAATCGACCGGCCGCCCCCGCAATCCGCGCCGCGCCGCCCCGGAGGGTGTGTCAATTAACAATATGTTTTCTTGACAAGTCGGCCCGATCGGAATAAAATGTCCACATTCCAACAGGGCGCAAGGGTGTGCCGACGAGAGCGATCTCGCGCACACCCTTGCGTTTTGTTTTTGGATCAACAAAGGAGGTCGATTGGTATGCCATTTTCCGCTGTGAACACCATCTGGGTGCTGCTGGGCGCGGCACTGGTATTCTTCATGCAGGCGGGCTTTGCGATGTGCGAGGCCGGCTTCACCCGGGCGAAGAACACGGGCAACATCCTGATGAAGAACCTGATGGACTTCTGCATCGGCACGCCGCTGTACTGGCTGTTCGGCTTCGGCATCATGTTCGGCGCGGGCACGGCGGCCTTCGGCTGGATCGACCCCTTCATACTGAAGGACTACGCCCACATACTGCCCGCGGGCGTGCCGATCTGGGCCTACGCCATCTTCCAGACCGTCTTCTGCGCCACCTCGGCGACCATCGTGTCCGGCGCGATGGCCGAGCGCACGAAGTTCTCCGCCTACTGCGTGTACTCCGCGGCGATATCGCTGTTCATCTACCCGGTGTCCGGCCACTGGATCTGGGGCGGCGGCTGGCTGGCGGAAATGGGCTTTCACGACTTCGCCGGGTCCACGGCGGTCCACATGGTGGGCGGCGTGTGCGCGCTGATCGGCGCGAAGATGCTGGGGCCCCGCATCGGCAAGTACGGCAGGGACGGAAAGCCCCGGGCCATCCTCGGCCACAACCTGTCCATCGCGGCGCTGGGCGTGTTCATCCTCTGGTTCTGCTGGTTCGGCTTCAACGGCGCTTCCACCGTAGGCATGGACAGCGACGAACTGATCGCCAGCGCGTCCCTGGTGTTCTTCAACACCAACCTCGCCGCCGCCGTGGCCACGCTGACCACCATGATCTTCACCTGGCTGCGCTACGGCAAGCCGGACGTGTCCATGACCTTCAACGCCTCCCTGGCGGGCCTGGTGGGCATCACGGCGGGCTGCGATGCCGTCAATCCCTTCGGCGCGGCCATCATCGGCCTGTGCTGCGGCATCGCGGTGGTGCTGTCGGTGGAGTTCTTTGACAAGGTCGTCAAAATCGACGATCCCGTGGGCGCCATCTCGGTGCACGGCGCGTGCGGCGCGCTGGGCACGCTGCTGACCGGCCTGTTCGCCACCGGCATCTCCACGATGAAGGGCGTGTTCTATGGCGGCGGCTTTAAATTCTTCGGCGTGCAGCTGCTGGGCGTGGCGGCCACCATCGCCTGGACGGCGGTCGCCATCACCATCGTGTTCTCGATCATCAAGGCCACCATCGGCCTGCGGGCGGACGCCGCCGACGAGGTCATGGGCCTCGATCGCTCCGAGCACGGCCTGCACACCGCCTATTCCGGCTTCACCATCATGGCTGACAGCATGCCGGAGGAAGAGGTCGTGGCGATCCCGGACGGGGAGTATGAAGCGCCCGTGCGCGTGGAGAAGGAGAAGGCCCCCGACGCGCCGGTCTACACCAACGTGCGCATCATCTGCCGCCCGGCCAGCCTGGAGCCCCTCAAGCGCAGCATGAACAAGATCGGCATCACCGGCATGACCGTCACCAACGTCATGGGCTACGGCGCGCAGAAGGGCAAGCCCGAGTACTACCGCGGCACGCCCGTGGACGTCACGCTGCTGCCCAAGGTGCAGGTGGATATCGTGGTCAGCAAGGTGCCCGTGCGCATGGTGATCGAAACCGCCAAGCGCGTGCTGCATACCGGCCACATCGGCGACGGCAAGATCTTCGTCACCGACGTGGAGAACGTGGTGCGCGTCCGCACCGGCGAGGAGGGCTACGACGCCTTGCAGTCGGAATGAGTGCAGGCATATTGAAATATACTCTATACAAACGCCCCTTCATATGTTATAATAGTGTAAATCGCAATTGAAGGAGGCACGCAATATGTACAAGCTCTGGAACGCACTGAATGATCTGAAGAAGTACCGGTGGGTCGAGCTGTCCCATTCCCTGAACAACACAAGCCCCTACTGGGCCGGGATCCCCGAGGGCTCCGTCGAGCTGGCGAAGACGGTGTTCGACTGGGGCAATCCCATGCTGGACTGCCTGATCCAGACGTTCAAGTTCCCGGGACAGTTCGGCACGCACATCGATTTCCCCGGCCACTTCGTGAAGGACGCGCCGCTGTCGGAGGCCTACGGCCTGGAGCACATGGCCTATCCGCTGTGCGTGATCGACATCACCGATAAGGTCGCCGCGGATCAACACTACGCCGTGACCGCCGACGACATCAGGGCCTACGAGGCCGAGTACGGCCCGATCCCGGACGGCGCCTTCGTCGCCCTGCGCACGGACTGGTCCAGGCGCTGGCCGGACATGGACGCCCTCTCCGGCATCGCGGCGGACGGGAGCGAGAACTTCCCCGGCTGGTCGCTGGACGCCCTCAGATACATCTACGAGACGCGCAACGCCGCCGCCAACGGCCACGAGGCGCTGGACACCGACGCCTCCGCCGAGGCCGCGAAGGCCGGCGATCTCGCCTGCGAGCGCTACGTGCTGGCCAAGGGCAAGCTGCAGATCGAGGTGCTGTGCAATCTGGACAAGGTCGCGCCCGCGGGGGCGGTGCTGTTCGCGGCGTGGCCAAGGATCGAGGGCGCCACGGGCCTGCCGGTGCGCGTCTGGGCAATCACCGAGTGATACGGGAATCCATAAAAAAGGGGGCTGTGAAGCCTTGGAGCGCCTGCGCGCCCCGGCTTCACGGCCCCTTTCAATTGGTCGCTAACTCAACGCTTCGCCAGCGCCGCGGCCTGCTCGCCGATCATGCGGCCGCCGTTGAAGGCGGAGCCGAGGGAGACGCCCTCGATCAGCGGGTAGGAGTTGTTGTAGAACTCTGCCACGTCGTTGCCGGCGGCAAACAGGCCGGTGATGACGGTGCCGTCCTCCTTGATGACCTGGAGGTTGGAGTTGACCAGCACGCCGCCGATGGCGCCCAGGCTCATCGGGCGGGCCTTGACGGCGTAGTAGCCCTTCTCGCCGAGGTTCGTCAGGTACTTCGGATCCTTGCCCAACAGCTCGTCAAAGCCGTTCTCACAGCAGGCGTTGTAGTCGCGGATGGTGGCGGCGAGCATGTCGGCGTTGACGCCCATGGCTTCGGCCAGCTCCTCGGCGGTGTCGCCCTTGAACACGATGCCCTTTTCGCAGCCGTCCTCCAGCGCGTCCACGAAGCCGGTCCAGCCCTCGGTGATGGAGAACAGCGGCACGGTGGGCTCATAGCGCACCTCGGTGTCGATGCCGTACACCTGCGCGCCGCCCTCCTGCAGCTTTTCGGCCATCTCCTGGGAGATGATGGCGTAGTAGTATTCGCCCTGGTTGAAGGTGGAGTTGGAGGACAGAGCGGTGTCGTAGTTCAGGTCCTCCGGGCAGAAGCGGCTGCCGCGGGTGTTGACCCAGATGCAGTTGGGGATGTAGATGGCCTTGGCGATGTCGTCCATGCCGCTGCCGGTCTGGATACCGGAGAAGCTGGTCACGCCGTGCAGCTGCTGGATGGTCTTGCCCTTGCCGGCGCCGATGGCCTGGCTCATGCGCGCGCCGTCGCCGGTCTGGGTGCCGGTGGTGAAGGTTTCGAGGTGGAAGCCGACCTCCGCCTCCACCATGTCGGTGTTCGCCGCGAAGCCGCCGGTGCACAGACACACGGAGGTGCAGTCGATGTCCAGGATGGTGCCGTCCGCTTGGCGGCAGAGCACGCCGGTGATGGCGTCGTTCTCGGCCTTCAGCTCATAGGCCGCGGTCTCGAGGTAGTACTCGCCGCCCGCCTTGGTGAAGGAGTCCAGCAGGGCCAGGTATTCGCCCATCTTGTTCTCCTGGTCCGCGTAGATGTGGTAGGTGGGGAAGCCGCCCTCGTGCGCGGCCTGCTCGTTGCCCATGAAGTTGAACTGCATGCCGTTCTCCTCCAGCCAGTCCACGGTGTGGCCGGAATCCTGGAACAGGTTGTAGAACAGCGTGCCGTCGCACAGCCAGCAGTTGTAGTCCATCCAGTCGCGCCAGACCTCCTGGATCGTGAAGGTCCCGGCCACGCCGGCCTCCTGCTGGTCCTTGGAGTCGATGCCCATCGGGCCGCCGGCGATGATGGACACGCCGCCGATGTTCGCGGCCTTCTCCACGAGGATGGTCTTGGCGCCGTTCTGCTGGGATGAGAGCGCCGCCGCCATGCCGGCCGCGCCCGCGCCGCAGACCACGGTGTCGCAGGTCAGGTGGATGGTCTCGCCCTCGGCGGCCTCGGCAGCGGACGCCTCGAAGTCCGCCAGGTTGCCGCCCGCGGCCTCGATGGCCTGCTGAACGGCGGTCTCGATGGCGGTGGAGGTGACCGTCGCGCCTGTCACGGTGTCCACGTTGTAAGCGTTGTTGGCCACGATGGCGGCGGGGATGTCGATGAGCGCCTTGCCCGCCACGTCGGGGTTCTCCACCTGCTCGGTGACCACCACGGACGTGATGACGCCCCCCTCAAAGGTGGTCTCGACCACCACGTCGCCGTGGTTGCCCTCGCCGGTGCCGGTGTAGGTGCCGTCGGCGACCTCCGCCATCGCCGCGCAGCCGAGCAGCATTGCCAGTGCGATGGCGAGGGCCAGAATCCTTCGGATCGTGTTACCCATGTTGAAATCCTCCTTCTTCCTTTTGTCTGTGATCCGTCCCGGAACCCGCGTTCCGGTCTCACAGCATCATTATACAGGATAACGCGCGAAGCGTAAACCCTCCCGGGGGGATCATTTCGCGGGCGCCTCCTCGACGATGGTGATGCGGCCCTGGCCGAAGGGATCGGCGTATTCCTCGCCGACGTTGCCGCCCAGGGTCCCGGTGATGTAGTCGATCAGCACCTGGTTGTCCAGCTTCACGGACTGCTGGAGCATCTTGCAGCCGTCGAACTGGGTGTAGCCGTCGCCGTGACTGAGCAGCATGTAGTCGTGGGAGGCCAGCGTGTAGGTCTTTTCGAGGTCCAGCGGCTCGCCGCCCACCATCACGTTCTTCACGCGGTATTCGCCCTCGACGCCGATGAACATGCCGTGTTCGTCGCCGGTGCAGGTGCTCTCGATGTAGGGATGGATCTCATAGGTCAGCCCGGCCACCTGCAGGAAGCCGCCGCACTCGCTGGGCACGGAGCGGGCGCCCCACTCCAGCGCGTCCAGCACCTGCTGGCCGGTAACCTCGACCACCGTCAGGGCGTTGCCGTAGGGATGGACCTTCAGGATGTCGTTCATGGTGATGTCGCCCTTGTCGATGGTCGCGCGGATGCCGCCGCCGTTGACGAAGGCGATGTCCGCGCCGCTCTGGTCGAGGTAGGCGTCGGCGCACAAATCGCCCAGGTTGGTCTCGGCCCGGCGGACCATGCGGACGGGCGTGCCGTTTTCGTCCACGGCCTCCGGATCGCTGATGGTCAGGTCCACGTTGGTGTGCGCCACGACCTCGGCCAGCTTTTTGTCGAGCACGTCCTTCTGGGCGGCGATGTCGGCGGTCATTTCGTTCTCGATGCCCAGCAGGTCGGGCGCGGTGGTCTTGTTGTTCCACACGTTCACGCCCGCCTCCACGGAGCCGTCCTTGGCGCTGATGCGCACGTAGCCGATGCCGTTCATCTTGGTGCCGCAGGCCTGGCGGGGCACGACGTTGCCGTCCTTGTCCTTGACGTCGGCGTGCTCCATATCGTGGCTGTGGCCGTCGATGAAGGCGGAGATGCCGGAGGTGTGCTCGATGACGTCCGCGTAGGTCCACGGGATGCTCTCGGCCTCGTTGCCCAGGTGGCCCATCACGATCACGTACTGCGCGCCCTCGGCCCGGGCGTCGTCCACGGCCTTCTGCACGGCGTCGTACACGCTCTGGCCGTCCTCGTCCTGGAGGAAGCCGTAGATGTAGTTGCCGTTTTCATCCTGGAAGTAGTGGGGCGTCGAGGTCGTGAGGGTCTTGGGGGTGGTGACGCCCACGAAGCCCACCTTCACGCCGTCGAATTCCTTGATGATGTAGGGGTCGAACACCAGCTCGTCATTCTTGGTGAAATTGCAGCTGATGTAGGGGAAATCGGCCATTTCCACCAGCTCGAAGAAGCGCTCCATGCCGTAGTCGAACTCGTGGTTGCCGGGGATGGCGATCTCGTAGCCCATCTGGTTCATCAGCACGATGTCCGCCTCGCCCTGGGTCATGGTGCCCATGGGCTCGCCCTGCACGGAGTCGCCGTCGTCCACCAGGATCACGTGGTTGCCGGCGGCCTCGAGGGCATGCTTCGCGGCCCAGAGGCCCACGTAGCTGAAGTTCTGGTCCACGCCGCAGTGGACGTCGCTTGTGAACAGTATCACCAGGTCCTTCTGCAGGCCCTCCGCCTCCTCGGCGAAGGCCGTGCCGACGAGCAGCACCGAGATCAGCAGCAGTATAGACAGGAATCTTTTCATGGGGATAATCTCCTTTCCAAAAATATCACAGTCATGGGGCGCGTGAAACACTTCCGATATTATTATAATACATGCGGCGGGGCGTGGCAAGGGGGAGTTTTTCAACGGAAAGAATAAAAGGGGCTGTCTCAAAACGAATCAATGCCGGGCAATTCTTCGTAGGGGCGGCATTTATGCCGCCCGCGGACGCCATGAATGGCGTCCCTACGGATGGATTGCACCGTATGATCGTCGTTTTGAGACAGCCCCTCCGGTCGGTTTACATCCTGGCGGGGGCCTCCACCCCGATCAGGTACAGCGCCAGCTTCAGCACCCGGCGCACGGCGTCGGTGAGCTGCAGCCGCGCGGCGCGGACGCCGGGGTCGTCCACCATGACCTTGTTTTCATAGTAGAACTTGTTGAACGCCTGGGCCAGGTCCACGCAGAAGCGTGTGACCATGGAGGGCTCGGAGCGGTTCACGGCGGATTTGCAGATGTCCGGGAACTGCTCGATCAGGCGCACCACGTCCTGGCTGAACGGGTCGGACAGGGCGGCGAAATCGGGCTTCGCGCCGCCGGTCTCCCCCGCCTTCCGGAGCACCGAGCAGGCCCGGGCGTGGGTGTACTGCACGTAGGGGCCGGTCTCGCCGTCGAAGTTGAGGGCGCGCTCCCAGGTGAAGTCGATGTCCTTGATGCGGTTGTTGTACAGGTCGAAGAACACCACCGCGCCGATGCCCACCTGCCGGGCGACCTCGTCCTTGTCCTCGAGGTCGGGGCTCTTCTCGTCGATGATGGCGCGGGCCTTTTCGATGGCCTGGGTCAGAAGCTCGTCCAGGTAGACCACGCGGCCCTCCCGGGTGGACAGGCTCTCGCCGCCGAAGGACACCATGCCGAAGGCCACGTGCTCGCAGTCCTTGTACCATTCATAGCCCATCAGCTCCAGCACCTTAAACAGTTGCCGGAAGTGCAGGTCCTGCTGGTAGGCCACCACGTAGAGGGACTTGTCGAAGTTGTAGGTGTCCTTGCGGTATTTGGCCGCCGCCAGGTCGCGGGTGATGTAGAGGGTCGCGCCGTCGGAGCGCAGTATCAGCGCCGGGGGCATGCCGTAGTCCTGGAGATCCACGATCTGCGCGCCTTTGTCCTCGATGAGCAGGCCCTTTTGCTTCAACTCGTCGATGACGGGCTGCATCTTATCGTTGTAGAAGCTCTCGCCCGCGTAGGAATCGAACTTCACGCCCAGCATGTCGTAGACGCGCTCGGCGTCCTTGAGGGTGACGGACTTGAACCAGTTGAAGATCTCCAGCGCCTCCGGGTCGCCGTCCTCGATCTTCTTGAACCACATGCGGCCCTCGTCGTCCAGGGCGGGGTTGTCCTTGGCCTCCTGGTTGAAGCGCACGTACAGTTTGACCATCTCGTCCACGCCGCCCGCGGCCACGGTGTCGTGGTCGCCCCAGCGCTTGTAGGCGGCGATCATCTTGCCGAACTGGGTGCCCCAGTCGCCCAGATGGTTCACGCCCACCGCGTTCCAGCCGAAGAATCTGTGCAGCCGGTACAGGGCGTTGCCGATCATGGTGGTGGACAGGTGGCCGATGTGGAAGCGCTTGGCGATGTTGATGGAGGAGTAATCCAGCACCACGGTCTTCCCCGCGCCGGAGTCGTCCGCGCCGTAGCGGTCGCCCTCCTCGAGCACCCGGGTGATGACCTTCTCCGCGTAGGTAGCGCGGTCGATGAAGAAGTTCAGGTAGCCCTTCACCGCCTCGACCTTCGAGAGAAAGTCCGCGCGGATCGCCCCGGAGAGTTGGTCGGCGATCATCATCGGGCTCTTGCGCAAAAGCTTCGCCAGCTTGAAGCAGGGAAAGGCGTAGTCGCCCATGGCGGTGTCCGGGGGAATCTCCAGCGCGGCGGCGATCTCCTCCGCGGTGATCGCCGCGCCGCCGAAGGCGGCGTCCAGCGCGCTGATGATCTCGTTGGCAACGGCAGCTTTGAAATCCATATGAAGTACCTCGCTGTGTTGTGATGGGGGGTATTGTTTCGTTGGCGGGATAAACGGGAAGTTATCGGGCTGCGCCCGAGAGTGAAGAGTGGAGATAAAGAATGCCTGAGAACGAAGCGACGTGATTTCCTGTCACGAAGCACCTCTATTCGCGGAAACATTGGTTGTTATTCCCGCAATGCTATGTGCGCGGCTAACTATATCTCCACTCTCCACTCTTCACTCTCCACTCTCATACAAACTCCAATTTATCCCGCTTTACCTGCACTTCGCTAAAAACGCGGCATAGGCTCTTGTCGCCTCGTACAGATCGGCCTTGCTGATGATCTCCCAGGGCGCGTGCATGGACAGCACGGCGACGCCGCTGTCGATGACCTCCATGCCGTACAGGGCGCAGATATAGGCGATGGTGCCGCCGCCGCCCACGTCCACCTTGCCAAGCTCTGCGGTCTGAAAGTTGACCCCGGTGTCGTCCATCACCCGGCGCAGGCGGCCGATGAACTCGGCGTTGGCGTCGTTGGAGCCGGACTTGCCCCGGGAGCCGGTGAACTTGTTGAAGCACACGCCGCGGCCGAGGTAGGCGGCGTTCTTCTTCTCGAAGCAGGACGCGAAGTTGGGGTCGTAGCCGGCGGACACGTCGCACGACAGCATCCGGCAGGCGGCCAACGCCCGGCGCAGCTTCAATTCGGAGTAATCCCCCGCCAGATTCATCAGCTCCGCCACCGCGTTTTCAAAGTAGCGGGCCTGCATGCCCGTGGCGCCCACGGAGCCGATCTCCTCCTTGTCGGACAGGAGGCACAGGCAGGTGTGCTCCGGCGCGCCCTCCAGGCCGAATATGGCCTCCAGCTGGGCGTAGGCGCACACACGGTCGTCGTGGCCGTAGCCGATGATCATGCTGCGGTCGAGGCCGAAATCGCGGGACCGGCCCGCCGGCACCACCTCGATCTCCGCGGAGAGGAAGTCCTCCTCCTCGATGTCGTACTTTTCCTTCAATATGGCCAGTATCGCCGCCTTGACCGGCGCCTTTTCCTTTTCGTCAGCGTCCTTCTGCGGGCGGCCGCCCACGATGACGTTGAGCTGTTCGCCCTCGATCACCACGGAGGCCTTTTTGCCCATCTGCTCCGCCGCCAGGTGGATCAGCAGGTCCGACACGCCCACCACCGGGTCGTCGTCGTCCTCACCGATGACGATGTCCACCAGCGCACCGTCCTTCTTCGCCACCACGCCGTGCAGCGCCAGGGGCAGCGTCACCCACTGGTATTTTTTGATGCCGCCGTAGTAGTGGGTGTCCAGGTAGGCCAGGTCGTCCTCCTCGTAGAGGGGGTTCTGCTTGACGTCCATGCGCGGGGAGTCGATGTGCGCCCCCACGATGTTCAAACCCTCCGTCATCGGGGCCTTCCCCACCACGAAGAGCATCAGCGCCTTGCCCATCCAGTCCATATACAGCCTGTCGCCCGGCCGGACCGAGGTCGCCCGGCGCATGTCCTCAAAGCCCCGGGCCTTCGCCAGCTTAAGCGCTTCCCGCACGCACTCGCGCTCCGTCTTGCCCGCGTCCAGAAACGCCCGGTAGCGCTTCGACAGCGCCTCCAGCGCCGCGCAATCGGCGTCCCCGTAGATCTTCCATGCGTTCTTGCGTTCCATGTCGTCCTCCTTATTTGCCATCACAAATCTGAATTCCTTCCATTATCATACATCATCGGGGGATAAAACGGTGTGCCCGGATGTTAATTGTGTGAGAAATTTCGCGACAGGCCGGAAAATATTTCAAAATTGTTGGACTTTTTTACAAAAATGTGATACAATAAGGCATAAAGATGATGATTATCCTCGCGGGAGGCAACACCAGTGTCACATATATTCGGAAAAATACTCTGCCTCGTCACGATCATGATGCTGACGATCGGCAGTCTTGCCTATGGGGTGGACGTCAAGACCAATACGGCGACGAAGTTTTACAGCGCGCCGTCCACCTCGAGCGCCAGCGTGAAGCTGCCCAAGGGCACGGAACTGAACATGACCGACGCCTCGAAGGGCTGGGCCAAGGTGACGCTCAAGGGCGTGACGGGCTACGTGCCGGTGAAATACCTCGACAGCCAGTCCCGGGCGGCGGCCTACGTGAGCAAGGGCACCTATATCTACGCCCAGGCCTCCACCTCCTCCGAAAAAAAGAAGATCAAGGTCAACAGCAAGGTGTACGTAGTGGGCGTCAGCGGCGATTTCTGCCGGGTGGAGAACAAGTCCGGCTCCGCCAGGGGCTATATCCTCACAAGCTGCCTGTCTGCAAAGAAGGTCAAGGCGACCGCGGAGGCCGCTTCCTTCGGAAACGGCGCCTGGAAGTCCCGGGTGGTCCGGATGAACTGGAACGACGGCGGCAGCAGCGTGCTCAAGAAGGGCGAGCACGGCTATATCTACGATATCGACACCGGCATCGTGGTGCACATCAAGCGCATGGGCGGCTCCGGCCACGCCGACTGCGAGCCCGTGTCCCGGTCCGATACCGCCAAGCTGCTCAAGATCGCGGGCGGGACCTTCGACTGGGCCTGCCACGCCGTGATCCTCTACGCCGACGGCAAGTTCGTCGCCTGCTCCATCAACACCAAGCCCCACGGCGACCAGACGATCACAGGCAACGGCTATGACGGCCAGTTCTGCCTGCACATGGCCGGCAGCAAGACCCACGAGAGCAATTCCTCCAGCGCGGAGCACCAGAAGGCCGTCGATCGCGCCTATAAGTGGGCTCATTGACGATGTGATTGCAATGCTACGGGCGTGTAAAGTTCAATGATTTTCAAAAAAATCCCTTGACTTTCCCCCCGAAACGTGTATAATATATATCGTTGCCGACACAATGGGCGCTTGAAGCCAATGCTGAAAGGTGTTGCGGGTCGATCGGATGATAGGCTGGCGTAGCTCAATTGGCAGAGCAGCTGATTTGTAATCAGCAGGTTGCGGGTTCAAGTCCCATCGCCAGCTCCATTTATCGACTGGTCGTTGACAACAGGGAATTGTGGGTAGGTTCCCGAGTGGCCAAAGGGAGCAGACTGTAAATCTGCCGCGGAACGCTTCGGTGGTTCGAATCCACCCCTGCCCACCATCTTGCGGGAATGGCGGAATTGGCAGACGCGCTAGATTCAGGTTCTAGTGATCATTACGATTCGTGCAGGTTCAAGTCCTGTTTCCCGCACCAAAGGGTTGCACAACAACCCTTTTCTTTGTACAAAACGCCCTAAAAACGGCTGTTTTTCAGTTAAAACAGCGTGATTTTGGACTGCTCTCACACTCTTCATTTTAGCGCTTAACAAGGCTGGTTAACACAATCTTTCGATTTACGTCCAAACTGGCTGTCAAAACGCCGCGTTTCCGGCAAGGAAAGACTCCATTTTTCGCATCGCATCCGGCAGCCGGCTCTCCTCTTTCTTCGCGTAGACCTTCAGTGTCATGTCCGGCGTGGAGTGCCCCATCAGCGCCTGCGTGGTCTTGATGTCCACCCCCGATGCCACCATCATGGTTGCGAAGGTCGTTCGGAAATTGATGGCCGTCATTCCGTACAGCTCGATGTGAGACTTCAAGGAATCCCACAGTCTGCGGTATGTCACCTGGGAGACCGGCGATCCGTCCTCCTTGGAGATGACGTAGCCTTCCCGCTTCCTGCATCCCAACAAGATGTTGTAAAGCTGTTCGCACATCGGGAAGGGCCTGACGCTGAATTCGTTTTTCGTCTCCTTTGTCACAGCCTCGTTGACCGGATGCACGACAGCCTGTTTGATCTCGATGATGCGGGTCTCGAAGTTGATGTTCTCCCACATCAGGCCCAAGACCTCCTCGCGCCGCATGCTGGTATAGGCCAGCAGCGCGATCAGGCAGCGTTCCCTCGGATCTTCCAACTGTGGGATAGCCTTCTGAATGGAGGCAATCTGTTCCCTGGTCAGCGGGGTCGTGCCCTCCCCCGCCTTCGCGGGATTGTGGACGCGCTTGTCCTTTGCCGGGTTCTTGACGATGAGATCGTCGGAAACCGCGGAATCAAGCACTTCCTTCAGCATCGCCCAATCCGCTTTCACAGTCGCCTTCTTATACGTCTTAGCCCGGTAGGTCAGGAAATCCTGTACATCTGTCGGCGTGATGTCCTCGATGTACTTATCCCCGAACCATTTGAGCAACACGCTCTGTTTGGCATCCATGAACACTTCATAGGTCGCTGCCTTGCCGGTTTTGAAAATCCGTCGCCACTGAACGATGTAATCGGAGAACTTCGTTTTCACCACGGGCGACTGCGTTACTTCCTCTTGCGCTTGCTTCTCATGGGGACCGTATTCAATCTCCTGGTCGATGAAATCCTTGATCCTTCCGGATTTCACCACGGCCTCAATCACCTTGTCAGCCAACTTCAATTCATCGGTAGCGCTCAGTCTCTTGATGATCTCATTGCCCTCTTCATCGTGTCCAATGACAACCCTGATTCGATGTTCCTTCGCCATAATATCAAAGCTCCTCTCTGATATTTCAGGCAAGGAATCATTTTGAACGGTATTTGAACGGTTTTCAAGGTGCGAACCTGGGCTAAATCCCAATAGGTATTGTACCATATCCTGCTGGCTTTTGCAAATGCCTGCCAGCTGTCGAATGCCCTCAGCAATATCGCCAAGCTGCGCCTCTACTGTAGCAGAAGCCCCCTGGTTCCTGGCTTCCTCCATCATAGTCATGCTGTTGTTCATAGTGACCTCCATATATAAAAAAAAAACCGCCAGAGGCCGATGATGACACTCTGACGGCTTGAAAATCGTCAATCATTGATTTGCTTTTTCTGTTCCCAATGCAGTTTCCACTCCCTGAACGCTTCGGCGCTGATCTCACCTCTCGCCAGCAGTGACCGCTTGTTCCAATATTGCGAAAGGAATTCAGAAAGCCGAGCGATCTCCCCATAGAACTCGGCATTATGCGCTTCATCCAGCCAAAGGAAGTATTCGATCAGCGCGTCAACAGGATTCTCAGGGGTTTGGGCCAGACGATCAGGGGCTACGTTGAGAATTGCAGCAAGGGAGCCTGCGCTCTCTTGGCTCAGGTTTCTGAAGCCCTGTTCCCACTGCGCGATCCTGCATGAAGCGGCTTTTTCATCGAATCCCATCCTCATGCCCAATGCCTTCATGGTCATGGAACGCAGTTTTCTCAGATAATTCAGCCTCGTCCCCTGCTTCACGCCGTTTCACTCCTCTCTGTCACGCCGACTGCCGTTGTCAAAAGTGGCATCGTCACTTGCTCAGGATTCACCTTTCGCTCACATCCTGTCCACCATTGCATGACACCCTCGCCGCTCTGCCACAGGCGGCTGTGATTCAGCTTGCCGTCGCGCCGCCGGGCTTCCAGCATATCGTCAAAGGCGCTGACGTACAGTTTGCGATACTGCGGCCAGCGTGCCAATTCGCGTCGTTGTGCGGCGTACCCACCCATCGGGCAGCCAACGCAGCCCAGGCGGGTACAACCGGTGTCGTAAAGCTCGCAATACGGGATGTTGTAGGTGTGAATGAACTCCCACACATCCTCGTCTGGCGGCGCGGCGCTTCAAATCTTCGATTTGAACCGTCCGCGTTTTTCGGCTCTGCCGAAAAATTGGAATCCCTCCGGGATTCCAACCTTCAGCGATGATCGGATTGAGCATCGTCTTGTGCGTCCGATAGCACATCTCCACGACGCGCCGGGTGGCAGCGTCGTCGTAATTCATAATGATGCCGCGGGCGCGGTTATTGTTGTACCGCGCCCCCTGCTGTTCAGCGACCTTTGCCGCCTTCCCGTTGAAAACCGTCACCATGCCCTGATTGCGTTTTCTACCCGTGCTCTCATTCCAGCGAACGCCGGTCACCACCACGCGGCCCTCTCCATGGGATTCTTTCAGCGCCTCACAACAATACCGCGCCAGACGGGTCGGCGGAAATTGCTTGTGGACGATCAGCTGCCGCATGGACAGCTTCGGAATGGTGAAGTGGATGCACCGCTTTCCGGCGACGCTTTGGGCTGTCGCCGGAAAGAGCAGCCTGCTGCCGCCGTTGACGGCAAAGTATTTGAAAGACCCGTCGGGCAGGTCGTAGATCACCGCCTCAAATTGACGGATCACGAAGCGGACCAGCTCCGGCGGGTCAACGGTGGTCATGTTGTAATGGATATCATAGCCCACCCCGGCCATGCGGAGGATGGCTTCCACCACGATGGAATCCTTGCCGCCGCGGTAGGCCAAGTAGTATTTATCAGGCGGTTCAAAGCTTCGCACCAGGTCAATGGCGCGCTGCACTTTGTCCCGCTTCTCTCCAAAGAGATCATATACAATCAGGCTCAATTCATCGCCTCCCCATTGTGAAGCCTTATAGCCTGTTTCCTTCGTCAGATGGCCGCTCGTTGCTGTTGATTCACAGCCCTGTCCCGCTGCGCTTTCAGAAGGTTCTTCTTCTCCTCCAGCTTTTCCCGGACGGTTGTGCGCGGCTGCCCACGTCCGTTGACGCGATCATGCAGCGCGGCGATGGCGGCGCGGTCATGCAGGTAGAGGTTAATCTGCGTTTCCCGCGGTGCGGTTTCCAACAGGCCGATGTAAAACTCCACCAGCGTCCGGTCATTGTAGGCTTGTACAAAGCCTTGCGGGAATGGCGCGTCCGGATCTGTAGGCGCGTTTTGTTCCGCCCTCTCGGTGAGGATTCTGTAGTCGCCGTTCAGGTCGGACAGTGCCTTCCCGCGCCATTCACGAAATTCTTTCTGCAACTGTCGCATCTCCCATTCCTTTTTCTGTTCGGGCGTCACCGGCTGTCCACGTCCGGGCCGCCCCTTCGGATCGTAGGGGATGTGGAAATCCTCCGCGATCTTCAGCGCCGCCTCCCGCTTACCGATCTGGAACAAGTTGGAAACAAAGTCTATGGCGTCGCCGCTGGCATGACAGCCGAAGCAGTAGTATCGTTCGTCCAGCTTCATGCTAGGGTGCGTATCGTCGTGAAACGGGCAACAGGCCATGCCGTGGGCATTGACCTCAATGCCATACATCTCTGCGACCTGCCGCGCCGTGACACCGTGCTTCACCGCCGTAAACACGTCGGGCAAGTTGTGTTCCTGGTTGTTCTTCTGATTCAAGAAACCCATTCTCAGCCTCCTCGCTATGTCTTTTCCCGCGTCCGCTGCTTATCCTTGCCGCCATGCACCTGGTTCAGTTTTTCCTGGAGCCGCTTGCGGACGGACGGGCGTTTCTTAGGATCGACCCAGACGGGCCGCTGGGGTTTGCGATTGTTGTTTACCCCGTCGATGTGGTTGTAGTTTTCCTCGCTGCCGACCTCGTGGCTGGCGTGACGGACGTATTCGCCATTCTCATAGAATTTCTGCCAAAGCTCCTTCGGGGGCCGCTCATGTTCCGTAGCCTGCTTCGGCAGCTCCGGGTGCAGAAACAGCCGCATCTGCTCCGCGGCTGTTTCATCGAAATCCTTTGTGATTGTGTCCGATATCACTTCTCCCTTGGAATCGAGGATCACACAAGGGATTTCACGCCCGTGTTCTTCATGCTCCAGCAGGAAGAAAAGGATGTTCTCATAGGTGATGTTGTCCACGACCCGCCACAATCCCTTCTTGCCGGGGATGGCGTAGTGCTCCGTTTCCAGCGTCAGCGGATTGCCTGAGGCCGGGAGGCCGAAGAAGCCGTCCAGCATCACGAAGCCGTCCCCATCGACAAAGCAGCAGATCGTGCCGGTCTCGCGCCGCAGCACGATCACGTCGCTGGTGTTGATCTGCCGAAAGCAGCCCCGCTTGCGTTGCAACATGGACAGTCGCTCCCGTACCGCCCGCACATCTTCATTTGGACGCAGCAGGTCATCGTAAGCCATATCGTAGTCAGCTTCGTTGGGGAAATACCGCTTGGAGGCGAGAACAGTGAAGGGCTGGAAGATGTATTCGCGCAACGCCTCGCCGTCCTTCATCTGATAGAGCTGGCAGCGTTCCTGAAGCATCGGTCATCGCCTCCCGACCTCACAGGCTCGGTTCGCTCTTGCGCTTGACGGGCTTCGACGGCTCCAGTCTGGGCTTTGATTCCTCGCGGGCAACCGACTTCTCTGCTGTACGCTCCTGGGGCGGCCTCTCCAATTCTTTCCGAAGGAGCGTGGTGTACAGATCGAGAATCGCGGGATGGCTCTCGACGGTATAGCTCCAATTCCGCAGGCTGCCGAAGCCGTCCCGGTCAATGGGGATGCTCATGGCCTGCGCCCACGCCTTGTTGCTCCGGGAAAACCGCCCGTCGTGTTCCTTCATCGTGATGGTGTTGCCCAGCACCCAGGACAGGCGCTCCGGGCCGAAAGCATCCAGCACCGTGAGGATGGCGTTGTCATTCAGATACTGGCCGTCGTAGTCCAGACGGATGGCCTTCTCGATGGCCTGCTTGCACTTGACGTTCTCCTGATAGGAGGCGCGGTACTCGTCGCGCTCTCCGGCTTCGCGGGCATAGTCGGCCGTGCGCCGGTAGACGGGCGGGTAGATCTTTTCGCCTTCTGCGGGCACCTCATGCTGCTGCTCCTGTTGGGTGAAAAAGTCCGGCAGTTGGGTAAACCCGAAGCTGTCAACGAACCAGGCCGTCTTGCCATGCTCGTCGTTTACGACGATGACATCGCTGACGGACAGCGAATGGCCCTTGAAGTCCTCCGGCCTCTCAACATTGAATTTGGTATACAGGCTGTCCAGCGTCATACCCGGCTCCAGGGTGCCCTTGTACACAGCGTCGTAGCTTGCGATATTGGGTGTGACGCGCATCACCCGCAGCTCCTTCATGTTCATAAACATCTGATCCCTGCCGCCAGCGTTCAGCTGATAGATTTCGTATTCACGCACGGTCTGTCTCTCCTTTTCCTGCATAGCGTTGTAGAATTGTTCCGGGGTCATGGGAGGCTCGTCTGAGAGGAAACCCCAATCCTCGTCATAGAGATCGCGGGAAAACTCGCCCTCCATGAAAAGCGGCTCGGCGGTAAAGACTGTGCCGTAGCGGTTGACCGTGACTTGCATTTCCACCTTCAAAGGGATGCTGTCGTTATCCCCATGCCGCAGATCATAGCGAAAGAGCTTGTCCACGCCTTGCAGCGCGTCCACCTTGTCGGCGGGAAGATCGGTGAAAAGCGCTTCCTTGCCGAAGATTTTAAAGCGTTGTAGGGACACGGCTTTCAACGGGGTGATGTTCAGGATTTCGTTGTCTGTGCCGGTGACAAACGAAAACTCGATGCCGCCCGCTTTGTACAGTTCCATAAGCTTGTCCCTGGCCTCCTTCGGGGACTCCGCCTCAATGCTTGCCTCGCCTTGGCGGGATTCATAGATCAAAAAATCGTATCGGTTCATATGCACTCCTATGGCAGTGAAGCCGGATGCTTCACACCAAGCTTCACTCTGGTCGTTGGGTTATATGGCCATCTGATAGCGTCGGGATTTCGCGGCGATTGGCTCGTTCTCGTCCTGTTCAGGCTCATCGGCTTCCACCACATCCTTTCGCTGTTCCTCTACTGCTCGGCCTTGGGATTCCTCGTCCACCGTCGCTTCTTCGTCGATCAGCGCTGCCTCCGAGCCGCGCTCATCCATGTTCAAAAGGGCGTTCAGCTCTGACAGCCGCGCCTCCTTTTGGATCAGCTCCTGTTCCTGCGGGAAGGGCTTGGCGACCTCCTCCTTCGCGGTCTCCAGCTGCTGCTCCAGCGTGGCCAGCTTGCGTTTCGCTTCCTCCAAGTTGTTTGTAAACCCTTCCAAGACATTATTGATGCGGGTGATGTTGCCGAAGGGATCAGCGCCCAGCTTGATCGTGTACTTGCCCTGTCCCCGCACGGACAGTTCAAAATTGTTGGTGAAGGTGTCGTAGCTGGCCGAGAGCCGGAAGCCGTGGTATTCGCCCACGGGCAGCTCCTGGCTGACACTCTTGGCAGCGGTACACGCCTTGATGAGCGCGTTGCCCGCGTCCTTCCTGTCCGTGTAGACCACGCCGGACACCTTCATCTCAAACTGTTCCTTGTCCAGCGCCAGCACCGGAGCCGCGGCCACTTTGTCCGCTTCCAGGTTGGCGATGCGCTGCCGGACAGAGGTGATCTGCGCCGGATAAGTCCGGGCGATGTCCGTTTCCAAACGATAGATCTGGCTGGTGTGGCTGGCGCGGAGCATCCGCAGCTTGGCTACCTGGATGTCCAAATCCATCTTTTCCTTGATGTAGGGGTTGCCCGTCGCCAGCGCCTTGATCTCCGCATAGGACAGGGCGGTATCGTCCACGTCCTCACAGGCGCGTACCGGGCTCTTGCTGGTCATGATCTGGCTGATGAACTTCTGCTTGTTCTCCAATATCTGCCACATATAGGCATCGAAGGTGCCCTCCGTGACGTAGCGGAAGATCTGCACCTTCTCGTTCATGTTGCCCTGCCGGAGTATGCGACCCTCCTGCTGCTCCAGGTCGCTGGGCTTCCACGGCGCGTCCAGGTGATGAAGGGCAATCAGCCGATCCTGCATATTGGTGCCCGCGCCAAGCTTCGCGGTGCTGCCCAGCAGGACGCGCACCTGGCCAGCACGGACCTTGGCGAACAGCTCTGCCTTCTGCGTCTCGGTGGTCGC
>CACXBB010000025.1 GCA_902765735.1 uncultured Eubacteriales bacterium
GGAGGAGGGAGGCGTGCCGGGGCACGTTGACCGACGACAACGCAGCAATGGCGGATTCAGACAAGCAGAATGTATGAATAATTTATGCACAGTCCCTTACGTGAAGAGCCAATAAACAGCAAAAACAGGAGGCCAATTGATGCTCTATAAGAACGATTGGAAGGAGACCCGGGAGAAATGGGTCAACTACTGGAAGCAGCACAACACCGGCCGGCCGCTGATGCACGTACTGGCGAGGAAGCCGGAGATGGAGCAGTACGTCGGAAAAAAAGCCCCGGGCGGCGTGAACGACTCCATCATCTGCCAGGGCCGCTACTACACGCTGCCGGAGGCGCTCTGGTGGCACGACCTCGACGACAAGTACTTAAACGCCCGGGGACTGGTCGAGCGCTACCGGGTGTTCTGCGAAAACCACCTGTTCCTGGCGGAGAGCTTCCCGAACCTGGATGTGTGCCTGGGCCCCGGCTCCACCGCGGCCTATCTGGGCAGCGACGTGGGCTTCTCCGAGGACACCATCTGGTTCAAGCCCTGCGTGGCGGACGAGTGGGACGACCACCCCGAGATCCGCTTCGACCCCGAAAACCCCTGGTTCAGCCGCCATCTCAGGCTGGTGGCCGACGCCCGGCGTCTGATGGGCGACGACGTGCTGCTGGACATGCCGGACCTGATGGAGAACCTGGACGTGCTGTCCTCGCTGCGGGGCGCGCAGGAGCTGATGATGGACCTGATCGAGGACCCGGACATGATCAAGGCGCGGGTGGATCAGGTCACAAAGGCCTACTTCCCGATCTTCGACGCCTTCTACGATCAGGTGAAGGACGCCGAGGGGGGCAACGCCTACAACTGCTTCCAGATCTGGGCCCCCGGCAGGCTGGCCAAGCTCCAGTGCGACGCCTCCGCCATGATGTCCACGGAGATGTTTGACGAATTCGTGCTGGACTCCCTGCGGGCGCAGACCGAATACCTGGACTTCTCCATGTACCACCTGGACGGCCCCGGGGCCATCAAGCACCTGGACAGCCTGATGAGCCTTGAGCGCCTCAACGCCCTGCAGTGGACCCCCGGCGAGCCCGGCCCCGACGGCACCCAGCCCCAGTGGGACATCGTGTACGACAAGGCCACCGCCGCGGGCAAGTCCATCTGGGTGCACGTGTGCAACGGCGGCGTGGACGACTGGATCCGCGGCACGGACCACATCGTGCAGCGCTACGGCGCGAAGGGCACCTTCCTGTGGTATCCCGAGATGTCCCTCAAAGACGCCGAGAAGCTGCTGAGCTACGCGGACAGCCACTGGTGCCCGTGAGCGACGAAGGGGGAGGATCATATGAGACAGCCGCACATCGCGCTGGACGAATCGCTGGGCATCCGCTACGCCATACTGCCCGGCGACCTCACCCGCATCGACCGCATCAAGGTCTTTCTGGAGGACCCGGAGGAGCTTGCCTGCAACCGGGAATACCGCAGCGTCCGCGGGCGCTACAAGGGCGTGGACGTGCTGGCGATGTCCACGGGCATGGGCGGCTGCTCCGTCGGCATCGCCGTGGAGGAGCTTCGCAACATCGGCGTGCGCGCGGCCATCCGCGTGGGCTCCTGCGGCGCACTGCAGGAGGGCATCGCGCTGGGCGATCTGATCGTCGTCTCCGGCGCGGTGCGCGACGACGGCGCGTCCAAGGCATATCTGCCGGGCATCTACCCCGCCTACGCGGATTTCCGGCTGTTGTCCTGCATACTCGACGCCGCCGCCGCGCTGGGCGTGCCCTTCCACGAGGGCGTCGCCCACAGCCACGAGAGCTTCTACCACGACGAGGCAGAGGACGTGAGCGCGTACTGGTCAAGGAAGGGCGTGCTGGCCGCGGACATGGAGAGCGCCGCGCTTCTGACCATCGGACGCCTGCGCGGCATGCGGGCCGCTTCGATCCTCAACAACGTGGTGCTCTACGGCGCGGACACCGCGGACGCCGTCGGCGACTACGCGATCGGTGAATCGGCGACCGCCCGGGGCGAACGCGACGAGATCCGCGTGGCGCTGGAGGCGTTTGTGCGGCTGTCAGGCAGAGAACCGGCGCTTCACGGATAGATGAGGAATATCCCCCTCATCAGTCGCCAAGGCGACGCCAAAAACTACGATTTTGGCGTCGCCTTGGCGCCAGCTTCCCCCCAGGGGGAAGCCTTCATCCGAAGAACCGTCACTTTTTCAGATGGATTCGCGTGGCATTCATGCCGAGGGAACGGTCAAACTCGATGGCTCCGGCCAGTCGGTTGAGCACCGTGACATTGTCGAATTCACATTGAAGCGCCGGGTCGGGCACGGTGGGGTTGAACCCCGCGCCCATGTCCCGGAGGGAGATCACGACCTCGTCCCCGGCGTCGCGCAGGGACACGTCGATCACGCCCTTCGCGCCCGGATTGGCCAGCGCAATGCCGGTCAGCATCTCCTCCAGCGCCAGGCAGGTCCGGTTTCCCAGCGCGGGCGAAACACGCCGCGCGATCCACTCTCCCGCTTCCTCGGAGAGCCGGATCTGCTTGGGTATATCCATCTCCACCGAAAAATCATACCGATCCGCGTCGGGCTTTGAGGCAGCAGGAAGCTGCCCATCCCCGGCGCGTTCTTGCGTCGGATCAGCGCCATGGCCGCGAAGGCGAAGGCCGTCGAGAGCGCCTCCGCCGCAATTATGCCCGTCCACACGCCGATCATGCCCATCCGCCGGGACAAAAGCCACACCAGCGCAAGGGGCAGTATCAGCCCTTTCAGCGCCGTCAGTACGGCGGAGAGGGTCTGCCGCTTGATGGCCTGCCAGTAGAACGACATCAAAAAGTTCATGCCCACAAAGGGATAGCTTATGACGAACAGCCGTATGGCCCCGGTCATGTAGGCCGATTTCTCCGCGCCCTCGATGCTGTACATTTTGAGCAGTATCGCCGGGCACAGCGCAAACAGCGCCGCCATCAGCACCGCGCCGATCAGCACGATCCGCATCGCGCGCATCAGCACGAAGCGCACCCGGTCGTAGTCGCTCTCGTGGTAGTAGAACGAGGCGATGGGCGACAGCGTCTGGGCCGTGCCGATGAACAGTATGTAGCCCAGGAAAAGGCTGTTCTTGTAGACGCTGTACGCCTGCAGGCCCAGCGCGCCGCCGCAGACGGTGATGAGGGCGTTGAGCGTATGGGTGCACACGGTGATTTAGAGCTGGGAGGACGCGGTGGGAAAGCCTCGGACGCAGATGGCCCAGGTTTCCTTAAGGAACACCGCAATCCCCGCCCCAAAGGGGGACACTACCCTGAGCTGGCGATGCTTCGAGGCCAGATAACGCGAAATCCAGGCGGAACCACCTACATAGCCGATCACCGTGGCCAGCGCCGCGCCGCGCAAGCCCATGTTGAAGCCCTTCATCAGCACGATATCCATGGTCAGGTTGATGAGGTTGGAAATCAGCACCGCCTGAAAGGACAGCCTGGGGCTGCCGTCCGATCGGGCGAAGTAGGACAGGCTCATAATGTAGCACAGAAGCGGTATCCCCAGCACCAGCACCGAGCAGTACTCCGCCACGTCGCCTCTGAGCGACTCGTCGCGGCACAGGAAGGCGACCAGCGCCCCGCGAAACGCGGTGCCCAGCGCCGCAAAGAGCAGGCCGAAGATCAGAAGCGCGGTCATCGCGGTGGAGAACAGCCGGTCGGCCCGGTCGCGGTCGTGGTCCGCCGTGGCGTTGGAGGCCAGCAGGATCTCGCCCGCCGTGCTGGTGGTGGAGATGTGGATCATCCGCGCCCCGTGCCGCGTGGCAAATTCGAGAACGTTTTGAACGCCCAGCACATTGGTGTCGTAGATGTCCGAGCCCGCCGAGAAGTGCTTGACGGACGCCGCGCAGTTGAACACCATGTCCGCTTCAAGGTCGTCCAGCCGCTTTAAGCTCTCCGCGTCGGTGATCTCGCCCTCCGCGATCATCAGCCGTCCGCCCAGCAGGTTGGCGAAGTCGTTGTCAAAGTAGTAGAACAGCCGTCGTAGGCCGCGGCGATATCGGCGAACACGAGGTTCAGAGAGCCGCCGTCCACGATCAGGTGGTGGAACAGGCTGAACAGGCAAACGCCCGCGTCGGTCACGAAGATCCTGAACCGGCACAGCGCGCCGCCGTTCAGATCAAAGGGCTCCGCAGCCAGCGCCTCGGCCATCTCATCGGTCAACGCCGCCACGCGCTCGATCGGCACCTCCACGCGCCGGGCGTCGTCCCGAAGCTGCACTGGCCGGCCGTTTTCGGTGCCGAGGGTCACCTTCAGGTAAGGATGGTGGTCGAGTATTTTCACGACGGCGTTCCGCAGCCGCTCCGGATCGATGGAGCGATCAAAGCGGATCACGTTCGGCAAATGATAACCCACGCCCTCCGGGTGCGCCATGCAGTCGAAGTAGATGCCCAGCTGGTTGGCGGTCATGGGATAGGCCGTCACCGCGCGCTCAGGCGCGTCGCACTCCTTGCCCTGTGCTGCCAGCCCGTCCACCAGCGCGGCGATGCCCGCCACGGTGCGGCGCTTCATCAGTGCCGTCACCTGCACCGGCTGGCCGAATTTCTCGTAGAGGTCGGACAGCAGCACGATCATGGACAGCGACGTCAGCCCCAGCGCAAACAGGTCGTCATTGATGCCGAACTGACCGTTCCCGATCAGCGCCGCGGTCATGTCGAACACGGCCCTCTGGGTGTCGGTCTCCGAGCGCTCCAGCACAGCCCGGGCCTGCGTGTCCACGGGAAGCTCCTTAAGCTGCCTCATGGATACCTTGCCGTTGGGCGTCAGCGGGAAGGCGTCAAGCCGCGTGTAATACGTGGGCGCCATGTAGGGCGGCAGCTTTTGCAGCACGAAATCCCGCAGTCTGTCCGCGGTTACGTCCTGCGCGCCGGCCCTGACGGTATAGAAGGCGCACAGGTGCTCCGTGCCCTGCACGTTTTTCACGATGACCCGCGCCTGGGTCACGCCGGGGAAGCGCCCCAGCGTGTTCTCGATCTCCTCCAGCTCGATGCGCAGGCCGCGCAGCTTGATCATGCCGTCGTTTCGGCCCAGCACGAACACCTCGCCCGCGTCGTCCCGCCAGGCCAGGTCTCCGGTATTGCACCAGCGCTCGCCGTCGAGGACGGGAAAGCGCTCGGCGGTCAGGGCGTCGTTGCGGAAGTAGCCGATGGCCACGCCCGCGCCGCCGACATACAATTCGCCCACGGCATAGGGCGGCAGCGCTCCGCCGTCGGCGTCGCAGATGCGGTCCCACACGTTGAGCATCGGAAAGCCTGCGGACACCCGCTCGGAGTCCATGCGCTTCTGGTGGGAGGCGATGGTGACCTCCGTCGGCCCGCAGGAGTTGTAGATCTCGCAGTCGGAGTGCTCCCGGATCACCCGGAACAGCCGCCCCGGGAAGCCCTCGCCGCCCACGATCATCACCCGCACGCCGCGAAGCGCCTCGCAGAAGGCGGGTATTTCGCTGTACTGCAAAAGCCGCGTGGGGGTGGCCCCCAGCGCGTCGATGCCGTACTGCTTCACCAGCGCCGCGATGGTCATGGGGTTGACCATCTGCTCCTCGTCGCACAGCACGACATGCACGCCGTTCAATATCGTGCCGAAGATCTCCCGGAGGAACACGATGAACGACACGCTGGACAGGCACAGCATGCCGCGGCAGCGCGTGGACAGCGCGTGGATCGGCGCGTTCTCCGGCTCCGGCACGATGTAATTGGAGATGCCCCGGTGGGACAGCGCCACGCCCTTGGGCCTGCCGGTGGTGCCGGAGGTGTAGATGATGAAGCACAGATCGTCCGGCGTGACCTCGACGTCCGGGGCCGTGTCGTCGTCTGAGACCAGATCTTCCGGCGCGACGCACCGGCTGAAGCCCGAGGCCACCTCCGGCACGTCGGTGATGATGAGCGCCGCGGCGGTATCCTCCGGCGAATCGGTGTCCATCACCTCGAACGTCGCGGGCTGATCCGAATAGTACTGTTCATACCCCCTGTCCCCGCCCGCGCGGACCCTCAAACCGAAGTTTCCACTGATGACCCGGGGGATCGCGCGGCAGAGGAGCGCCTCGTCCGCGGGGTCAAAGCGCATCCTGAAATAGATGTTGTACGCCGACGTTCCGGGATGATCGAGCTCGGCCAGCAGAATGCGGCTCTGCAACGGGGAAAGCTAAAATGACATCATGGTTTCCTCCACATGTATGCAGTATCATAAGTTTTGTTGAACTTGCTCATGACGCGCGCCCCCTTCGTCTGTGCCACCTGCGGTCTTATCAGTGATTTCACAGTTCTTCCCGCATGTACGTCCGGTTCCCGTCCCCCAGGTCCTTCCATTCGACGACCCCGTCCTCCAGCGTGCAGTAGCCGTGGGCGGAGCCATTCTTGGGGATGGAGACGGAGCCAGGATTGACAAACGCCGCCTCCCCGCGCCGCGCGAAGCAGGGCACGTGGGTATGGCCGAAGAACAGCGCGTCCCCGGGCATGAGCCTGGGCGGGTGATCCGGGTTGAACACGTGGCCGTGGGTCATGTACAGCACGCGCCCGCCCGCAAACAGCGCCGCGTAGTCCGCCATCACCGGGAAGTCCAGCACCATCTGGTCCACCTCGGCCTCGCAGTTGCCCCGCACGCACAGAAGCGCCGGGGCGATGGCGTTGAGCATGGCGATCACCTTCTTGGGAGCGTAGTCCTCCGGCAGGTCGTTGCGGGGGCCGTGGTAGAGTATGTCCCCCAGCAGCACCAGCCGTTCCGGCCTCTCCTGCCGCCAGGCTTCGAGCATCCTCTCGCACCACTTCGCGCTGCCGTGGATGTCCGACGCGATCATCAGCTTCATATCATCACTCCCCCGTTCCCGTGTGATTTTGTCCCATCTCCTATCATAACATTTTTAATATTAAGCAGGGGTTATTTTTGCTTGAGAGCATGTGTATGTGATGGATAACTTAGCTTTGCTGTGATAGAATGAACCAGTTTAGACCATGTAGGGACACAGAGGAAGGGGAGTCCACGACATGCCGGACAAGAAGCATCGCAGACGCGGGGACCGGTTCGACGCCACCTTGGTGCGCGACCTCGATCCGCTCCATTGGTTTTTCCCGTATATCTATCCCAACCGCGCGGACAACGAGGCCTTCATCCGCGAGGAGTTCGACCTGACCAACCTGAACGTCTTCCTGGCGAAGAAGAACGAGGGCCTGGACCACGCCCACCGCTACACGGTGTTCCACGCGGTGGCGGCGGCCATCGTGAAGGCCGTGACGCTGCGCCCCAGGATGAACCGCTTCATCAAGGGCTGCCGGCTGTACCAGCGCGACGAGCTGAGCGTGGGCTTCGTGGTAAAAAAGCACTTCGCGGACGACGGCGGGGAGGGCCTGGCCTTCATCAAGTTCCCGGAGGACACCACCATCGACAGCCTGCACGCGCGCATCATGGATGAAATCTTTGAATGCCGCCGGGACGACGTGCAGGACAACTCCACCCAGGGCATGGAGATGTTCACCCACCTGCCGCGCTGGCTCATGCGCATCGTGATGTGGGGGCTTCACCGGCTGGACTTCTACGGCCACGTGCCCTACGACCTCATCAAGGCCGACCCCAACTACGCCTCCGTGTTCATCACCAACCTGGGCTCCATCAAGCTCAACGCGGCCTACCACCACTTGAGCAACTGGGGCACCAACTCGCTGTTCATCATCATCGGCGAAAAGGGCATGAAGCCCGTGTTCAGGCCCGACGGCTCCTATGAGATGCGCGAGCTTCTGTCCGTGGGCATCACGCTGGACGAGCGCATCGCCGACGGTTACTACTACGCCCAGACCATCCGCCTGGTCAAGAAGCTGATCGAGTGCCCCGAGCTGCTCGATCTGCCCGCGAATCAACCGGTGGAATACTGATAATACTCCAAGCAACGGAGGTTCAACTATGACAGCAACAACCGTGAAAACCCCCTGGGCGCCCTGGATGGGCGAGGTGCCGATGCACCTTGATTACTTTCAGGGCTCCATGATCGAGATGGTCGAGGACGTCGCCCGAAAACACCCCGACGTGATCGCCTATGAGTTCATGGGCGGCCGGTGCGCCTATTCGAAGCTGGTGGCGCAGGTCCACGAGTGCGCCCGGGCGCTTCGGCAGATCGGCATCCGGGAGGGCGACAAGGTGACCATCTGCATGCCCAACGCCCCCCAGACCGTGGTGATGTTCTACGCGGTGAACATGGTGGGCGCCATCGCCAACATGGTGCACCCGCTGTCCGCCGAGGGCGAGATCGAGTTTTACTTAAACGATTCCGAGTCCGTGGCGGCGCTGACGCTTGACCAGTTCTACGGAAAGTTCGCCAATATCCGCAAGAACACGCCGTATCTCAAGCACCTGATCATCGCCGACGTGGCGGACGCGCTCAACCCCCTCATGCGCGTCGGCTACAAGCTGACCGCAGGGCGCAAGATCCCGAAGGTGCCGAAGGACGCCGACGTGATCCTGTGGAAGCGTTTCATCGCCGACGGCCGGGCGTTTTCAGGCGATCCCCGGGTGAAGCGCGAAAACGACGACCCCGCCGTGATCCTCTATTCCGGCGGCACCACCGGCATCACCAAGGGCATACTGCTGTCCAACCTGAACTTCAACGCCCTGGCCGCACAGATCCTGGCCACCAATCCCATCTTGAATATCGGCGACAAGATGCTGGCCCTGATGCCCATGTTCCACGGCTTCGGGCTGGGCGTGTGCGTCCACTCGATGCTGGCCAACGGCGGAAGCTGTATACTGGTGCCCCGCTTCACGCCGCAGACCTACCCGGAGCTGCTGCGCAAGTACCGGCCGAACCTGATCGCCGGCGTGCCCACGCTGTACGAGGCGCTCCTGCGCATCCCCAACCTGGAAAACCTGGATCTCTCCTGCCTCAAGGGCGTGTTCTCCGGCGGAGACAGCCTGCCCGCGGAGCTCAAGAAGCGCTTCGACAAGTTCCTCAGGGACCACGGCGCGAAGATCGAGGTCCGCGAGGGCTACGGCACCACCGAGTGCGTCACCGCCTCCTGCCTCACCCCCTTGACCAAGGCCAAGGAGGGCTCCATCGGCATCCCCTTCCCGGACACCTACTACAAGATCGTGAAGGTGGGCGGCGAGGAGGAGGTGCCCTACGGCACCGAGGGCGAGATCTGCCTGGCCGGGCCCACGGTGATGCTGGAGTACGTCAAGCATCCCCAGGAGACCGCCCAGACCCGCCGCGTCCACGCCGACGGCATGACCTGGATCCACACCGGCGACCTCGGCGTGATGGACGAGGAGGGCTACATCTACTTCCGCCAGCGCATCAAGCGCATGATCGTCACCAGCGGCTACAACGTCTACCCCTCCCAGATCGAGAACATACTCGACGCCCACGAGGCCGTGCACATGAGCTGCGTCATCGGCGTGCGCGACCCCTACAAGATGCAGAAGGTCAAGGCGTACATCGTCTTGAAGCCCGGCTACGAGCCTTCCGACGCCACCCGCCAGATGCTCATGGACTACTGCCGCAAGCACATCGCCAAGTACGCCATGCCCTATGACATCGAGTTCCGCCCCGACCTCCCCAAGACCCTCGTCGGCAAGGTCGCCTACCGCGTGCTCGAGGAGGAGATGGCCAACGCACAGCCGGCTTAGCGAGTAGGGAGTCGTATAATCAAGCCATGGAAAAGCGAACAATAGCCATACTCGGGGCGACGGGCTCGATCGGGACGCAGGCGCTGGACATCGTCTCGCGCTATCCGGACCGCTTCGACGCCGCGTGTCTGACGGCCCACGCCTCCTCCGAAAAGCTGTTTGACCTGGTGCGCCGCTTCCGCCCGAGGTGCGCGGCGCTGAATGCGGAGCCCGCGGACCTCCCGGAGGACGTGCGCTTCTGCGAGTGGTTCTTCGGCCCGGACGCCACGGTCAGGGCGCTCAAAGCCTCAAAGGCGCAGGACGCGCTATGCGCCATCGTGGGCATCGCGGGGCTGGACGCGGTCTGGGCCGCGCTGGACGTGTGTGAACGCGTGCTGCTGGCGAACAAGGAGGCGCTGGTCACCGGCGGCGACCTGGTGATGCGCAGGGCCGCCGAGAGGCGCATCCCCATGCTGCCGGTGGACAGCGAGCACTCGGCCATCTTCCAGTGCCTGCAGGCCCGGCAGGACAACCCGGTCAGGCGGCTTCTGCTGACCGCCTCGGGCGGCGCGCTTCGGACCTGGGAGAAGGCGGCCATGTACGACGCCACGGTGCGGGACGTGCTGAAGCACCCCACCTGGTGTATGGGCGGCAAGATCACGGTGGACTGCGCGTCGATGGTGAACAAGGGGCTCGAGATCATCGAGGCCCACCACCTGTTCAATATGCCCGCGGATAGGATCGACGTGGTCATCCACCCCCAGAGCGTGATCCACTCGATGATCGAATTTGAGGACGGCGCGGTGCTGGCGCAGCTGGGCATGCCGGACATGCGCGGGCCCATCGGCTACGCCATGGGCTGGCCGGAGCGGCTGCCCTACGGCGCGAAGCCGGTGAACTTCTATGAACTGGGCCACCTGGACTTCGCCGCGCCGGACTACGATCGCTTTCCCGCGCTGAAAATGGCCATCGAGGCGCTGAAGGCCGGCGGCAGCATGCCGGTGATATTAAACGGCGCCAACGAGGCCGCCGTGGGCACGTTTCTGAGGGAGCAGATCCCCTTCGGGCGCATCCCGGAGATCATCGGCCACGCGCTGGAGCACGTGCCCATGACGGCGATCACATCCATCCCGGACGTCTACGCCGCCGACGCCGCCGCCCGCGCGGACGCCGAAAACACCATTCGGAGGCTCGCATGCTGACCAATATACTCTACATCCTGCTGGCCATCGTGATGCTGGGCGTGATCGTCACGGTACACGAGTTCGGCCACTACCTCGTCGGACGCCTGTGCGGCATCGGCATCGTGGAATTCTCGGTGGGCTTCGGCCCCCGGCTGCTGGGCTGGAAGCGCAAGGGCATACAGTATTCGCTGCGGGCGATCCCGCTGGGCGGCTACTGCGCCTTCGTGGGCGAGGACGAGCGCAACGACGACCCCCGCGCCATGAGCAACCAGCCGGTGTGGAAGCGCTTTCTGACCGTGCTGGCGGGGCCGTTCATGAACTTCGTGCTGGCCTTTGTGACCTGCACGGCGATGCTGGCGCTGTTCACGGTGGCGGAGTCCTTCCCCGCCGTGGAGAACGTGTCGCCCGACATGCCCGCCGTCGCCGCGGGGGTCGAGAAGGGCGACGTGATCGTGCAGATCAACGGCGAAGACATCGAGTACGGCGGCGCGGGCGTGGCGCAGATCGTGCGCGCCATACAGGGCGTCGAGCCCGGCAGCACCGTGACGATGGTCGTGGAGCGCGACGGCCAGCGCGTCCCCCTGGAGATGCAGACCGCTGCCGTCACCACCGAAAACGGCGTCACCCACGGCATGATCGGCATCGAGTTCGCCCGGCGCACCTTCACCCTCCCCGAGGCCCTGCGCTACGCCGGAGCCTACATGGTCGGCACCACGCAGACCATGCTGGACAGTCTGCGGCGGCTGTTCTTCCACGGCGAGGGGGTGAACCAGATCACCGGCACCGTGGGCGTGATCGCCGTGGTCAGCCAGTACGCCCGCGACGGCTGGTACGAGGTGCTGTGGCTGATGTTCGTGATCTCGTTGAACCTCGGCATCATGAACCTGCTGCCCCTGCCCGCGCTGGACGGTGGCCGGCTGGTGTTTTTGATCGTCGAGGCCATCCGCCGCAAGCCCATCCCCCCGGAGAAGGAGGGCATAGTGCACGGCATCGGTCTGGTGCTGGTGCTGGGCCTGTTCGTGCTTCTGACCTTCCACGATATCTACCGCCTGATCCTCGGCGGCGTAAACGGACTCTTGCAATTGAGCTGAACATAGCATCGGACCCCGGGAGCGCTCCCGGGGTCCGGTTTTTTTAGGCTCTTCACGGAAAGCTGTGGGATTATGCGGGGACTCCCCCAGTCAGCTTCGCTGACAGCCCCCTTCACTCCCCCAGTCAGCTTCGCTGACAGCCCCCTCGGAGAGGGGGCCATGACGGGGGCCATGACGGGGGCCTTTTGGCGGGAGAGGGGGCCATGACGGGGGCCATGACGGGGGCCTTTTGGCGGTAAAACCGGCATGGAAGCCTCCCTCCCCGAGGGAGGTGGCTCGGCGAAGCCGAGACGGAGGGAGTCGCATCCCAAAAGTTTCCGTGAAGAGCCATTTTTTATTTTTCCTCCGTCAGCCCGTACATCATGATCCCCGCGGCCACGGCGGCGTTGAGGGACTCCGCCCCGCCGCGCATGGGCAGCTTGAGCAGCATATCGGCCACCAGCCGGGTGCCCTGGGAGATGCCCCGGGCCTCGTTGCCGATCACCAGCACGTAGCGATTGCCGGGGTTGGGGCGGCGGTAGAAGTCCATGCCGTGCAGGTCGGAGGCCATCACCGTCCAGCCCATGGCCTTCATGTTGTGCAGGGCGTCGGGCAGGTCGTCCTCGATCATGAAGGGCACGCGGAAGCCGGAGCCCATGGCGGCGCGCTGCACCTTCGGCGACAGCGGGTCGGCGCACCCCCCGCCCAGCAGTATGGCGCCGAAGCCCGCGGCGTCCGCCGTGCGCCAGATGGTGCCCAGGTTGCCGGGGTCCTGCACGCCGTCCAGCGCCACGATCTTGTCCGGGGCGGCGGAGAGGGGCGTCGGCGCGGGCAGGTCGAAGGACGCGCAGATCCCCTGGGGCGAACGGGTGTCGCACACCGCCTGCAAAACCCCCTCGGGCACGAGGAACGCCCGGGCCTTCAGCCGCTCGGCGAAATACGCATGTTCCTCCAGCGCCAGCGCGTCCCGTATGACCAGCCCACAGGACAGCGCCTCGCGGATCATCTTCTCCCCCTCCACCAGAAACCGGCCCTGCTCCAGGCGGCCCTTGCGCTGGTTCAGCGCCTTCATGTCGCGGATCAGGGGGTTGTGGAGGCTGGTGATCGTGTTCATATCATACCTCTTTTCTCGGAGTGGAGAGTGGAGTTTTGTCAGAGTGCAGAGTGCAGTTTTTTCAGAGTGCAGAGTGCAGAGTACAGAGTACAGTTTTGGTGGAAATCCTTGCGGATTTCTTTTGATTGAGGGTTACGGATGATCGCGGAATACACCGTAGGGACGCCATTCATGGCGTCCGACCTGAACGGAACGGGACACGCGGACGCCATAAATGGCGTCCCTACGGTGCGCATCCTTCTCTGTACTCTGCACTCTGTACTCTGCACTCTGCTCTACCCTCTCGCCCTCGCATAGCACACCAGATACACCGTCTCCGCCCCGGCAGCGCGGAGGGCGCGGGCGCAGGCGGTTGCGGTGCTGCCGGTGGTGCACACGTCGTCCACCAGCAGCACGCGGCGTCCCCGGGCGGCATCCAGCGCCCGGAACGCGCCGGACACGTTCGCCCGCCGGGCGTCGTCCTCAAGCTTGGCCTGCTGCGGGGTGTCCCGCACGCGCTCCAGCAGCTCGACAAAGGGTATTTCAACCCGCGCCGACAGCTCCCGGGCGAGCAGCTCAGCGTGGTTGTAGCCCCGCCGGACGCGGCGCTTCGGGTGCATGGGCACGCAGGTGACGCAGTCCGCCCCGGTGGGCTCGATAAAGCGGTACGCCCGGGCCATGTCTGCGCCCATGAACCCCGCCAGCCGGGTCACGCCCCTGTACTTGAGCTGCGCCACGATGCCCACCGCCGCGCCGTGATACACATAGGCGAAGGCCGCGGCGTCAAAGCCCTCCGGCGGCGGCGACGCGCCCACCCAGCCCTGGGTCAGCGCCTCCCGGCACGCCGGACAGATCCAGTCCTCCCGGCACCCCGTCGCCGCGCCGCACCCCATGCAGTTCGCGCGGAGGGGGAAGAGGAGGGTGCGGATAGCGTTTAGTAGGTTCATCGTTATTGACATAGCTTTTGTGAGAGTGAAGAGTGGAGAGTGCAGAGTGCAGTTTTGGTGGAAATCCTGCGGATTTCTTTTGATTATAAGATTACGGCGATGGCGCTTTTTAATCAAACAAATCCGAAGGATTTGTACCACAGCTCCACTCTCCACTCTCCACTCTCCACTCTCAACTCTCGCGGCGCGAAGCGCCGCTCAACCTCCAGTCCAGCGCGGAGTAGCGGGTGAGGATGTGGTTATTGTCCACCATCTGGCGAACGCAGCTCTCGCGCCCGACGATCACCACCAGACGCTTGGCGCGGGTGACGGCGGTATAGAGCAGGTTCCGGGTCATGAGCATGGGCGGGCCGCCGGTCAGCGGCAGCACCACGGCGTCGAACTCGCTGCCCTGGCTCTTGTGTACGGACATGCAGTAGGCAAGCTCCAGGTCATCCAGCAGCGTCTCATCGTACTCGGCCACCCGGCCGTCGTCGAACTCCACCACCAGCGCGCGCTCCCGACGGTCCACGGCGGCGATGTAGCCGATGTCGCCGTTGAACACGCCCTCCCCGTCGTCGCCGTCCTTCTCCCAGGCGAGGTCATAGTTGTTGCGCACCTGCATCACCTTGTCGCCCAGCCGAAACACCGTCTGGCCGTGGACGATCTCGGGCGCGTTTTGCCGGGCGGGGTTGAGCGCCGTCTGCAGCAGCGCGTTCAGCGCGAACACGCCGCCCTCGCCCCGCTTCATGGGGGCCATCACCTGGATGTCCCGCAGGGCGTCGAGGCCCATGTAGCCGGGCAGCCGGGTCTTGACCAGCGCCACCACGGACTGGGACGCCTGGGTGGGATTGTCCCGGCGCTCAAGGAAGAAGTCGGTGCCGCGGGTGCGGATGATGGGGTACTCGCCCCGGTTGATGCGGTGGGCGTTGACCACGATCTGGCTCTCCCCCGCCTGCCGGAAGATCTCCGTGAGCCGCACCACGCGCACGGCCTCGGCGGCGATCAGGTCCCTGAGCACGTTGCCCGCGCCCACGCTGGGCAGCTGGTCGGCGTCGCCCACGAGGATCAGCCGCGCGCCGGGGCGCAGCGCCGCCAGCAGCGCGCGCATCAGGAAGATGTCCACCATGGACATCTCGTCCACGATCACCACGTCGGCGTCCAGCGGGTCGTCGGCGTCCTTGGCGAAGCCCTGGTCCTCCCCGGAGTACTCCAGCAGCCGGTGGATGGTCCGCGCCGGACAGCCGGTGGCCTCGCTCATGCGCTTGGCGGCGCGGCCCGTGGGGGCGCACAGCTCCACCTCGCCCATCTGCCGCATGATGCGTATAATGAGGTTGATGGAGGTGGTCTTGCCGGTGCCCGGCCCGCCGGTGATGATGCAGACGCCCTCCCGCGCCGCCGCCAGCACCGCCTCCCGCTGCTGGGCGCACAGCTCGACGCCCTCGGCGGCCTCGTAGTCGGCGATCTGCTCCGTCAGCTCCGCCTCGGACACCCGGGCGGGGCGGATGCTCTTGAGCTGCTTTAACAAAAGCCGCGCCGTATCGCACTCGGCGCGGTGATATCGGGGCAGGTAGACGGCGTCGTCCTCCGCCACCCGCTCGGCAATCAGTTGATCCTCCATAAGCAGCGCTCGCAGCTCCCGGTCCACCAGCGCGCGCTCGGCGCCCAGCAGCCTGCACGCCTGTTCCGTCAGCCTCTCCCGGGGCAGGTACATGTGGCCCATGCCCCCCGCGGCCTCCGACAGCACGAACTTGATGCCGGACCGCACCCGAAACGCCGACTCCCGGCCGAAGCCCAGGGACATGGCGATGCCGTCGGCGGTGTGGAAGCTGATGCCCTGGATCTCGTCCACCAGCCGGTAGGGGTTGTTCTTCACCACCCGCTCGGTCATGTCGCCGTAGGCCCGATAGACCTTCATCGACAGCGCCGTCGTCAGCCCCTGCTCCTGCAAAAACATCATTGTGCCCCGCATGCCGTTCTTCTCGGCGAAGGACTGGGCGATCTTCATCGCCCGCTTCTTGCCGATGCCGGGCACCTCCGTGAGCCGGTCGGGCTCGGACTCCAGCACGTCCAGCGTCCGCTCGCCGAAGTACTGCACGATCAGCTTCGCCGTGGCATTGCGCACGCCCTTTACCAGCCCGGAGGCCAGGTATTTCTCGATGGCGGACTTCGTCTCGGGCCTGATGGTCTCGTAGCGGGACACTCTGATCTGCCGCCCGTAGTCCCGGTGCTCCACGATCTCCCCCTCGAAGCGCGCGTGCTCCCCCGTGGACAGAAACGGCATCAGCCCCACCGCGGCGATGCTGCCGCGGCTGCCGTCCAGCCGAAGCGACGCCACCGTCCAGCCGTTGGTGTCGTTGCGGAAGACGATGTTGTCCACAGTGCCCTCGAATTGAGCCATCAAGCGAACCTCTCTTTCAGATTCCCGCGTTCTTCTTATAGATGAGGCACAGCCCCTTCAGCGTCAGCAGGCCGTCCATGACGTCGATCACGCGGCTCTCCCCGGCCACCAGCACGGCCAGGCCGCCGGTGGCGATGACCTTGACGTCGGGCACGTTCATCTCCCGCTTCATGCGGTTGACGATGTAGTTGATCTGGCCTATGTAGCCGTACACGATGCCCGCCTGCATGTTGTTGACGGTGTTGCGGCCGATGACCGCCTCGGGCTTCACCAGCTCGAACCGGGGCAGCTTGGCGGTGCGCTCGGTGAGGGCGTCGGCGGCCAGCCGCAGTCCGGGGCAGATCGCGCCGCCCAGAAACTCGCCCTTGGCGGAGATCGCGCCGAAGGAGGTGGCCGTGCCGAAGTCGATGGTGATGCAGGGCCCGCCGTAGAGCTCGTAGGCGGCCACCGCGTTGGCGATGCGGTCGCTGCCCAGCTCGCGGGGGTTCTCGTACCTGATGTTGATGCCGGTCTTCACGCCGGGCTCGATCTTCATCGGCTCCATGCCGAAGTAGTTGCGGCACATGTGCTCGATGGTGAAGTTGATCTGCGGCACCACCGAGGACATCATGATGCCCTCCACGGCCCCCTTGTCGATGCCGTGGTGGTTGAGCAGGTTCATCAGCGCCATGCCGTACTCGTCGGAGGTGCGGTTGCGGTTGGTGGACAGCCGCCAGTATTGGCGCATCTCCATGTCCTCGAACAGCGCCGTCTTCATATTGGTGTTGCCGATATCAAGCGTCAGTATCATGGGTAGCTCCTTGTGTCAGTTCCTGATCAGTCCCGCCTTGTAAAGCGCCGCGCCGATGGCGCCGGTGAGCACGGTGGACACCAGCATCTCCACCGCGCCGTTCACGCCCACGGCGGCGACGATGTAGGTCAGCATGCCCCGTCCGGCCATGGAATTCTGCATGTACTCGGTGGACCCGAACAGCCACACCAGCGCGGTCATGAAGAACAGCGTGTTCAGAAACGCCGCCATGAAGCCCGTCACGGCGCAGCCGACGTAGGCGTTGGCCTTATTGTGGATGAATCGGTAGAGAAAGCCCAGCAGAAGGCCGTCCAGCAGCCTGGGCACGAAGCGCTGTATGAAGGACAAGAGGGGGCTCACGGCCACCAGGGCCGCGCCCATGCCGGAAAAGCCGCAGATGCCGAAGCACTGTAAAAAGCTGATGAGGCCGAAGGCCCCGCCGATGATCGCGCCCCCCACGGGCCCGACGGCGATGGCCGCGATGGCCACGGGAATCATGTTGAAGGTGATGGACAGGCCCGCGGGCTGCGGGATGTTCACATACGCGAGCACGATCAGTACGGCCACCAGCAGCGCCAGCAGCACGAATTCACGGGTGGACAACTTCTTCATTTTTCATTCCTCCGTTCGAGTTCTTCAAAGATACCCTACGAATCAAGGGACACCGGGGCTGACCTGTTCGGTTCCAAGGATACCGACGGAGGTATTATAGCATATTTTGCCGGTAACTGTGTGCATGTTGTGTTAAATTGATAGGAAGGGGGCAGGGGTTACGACCTCTTCCGTCAGCCCTTCGGGCTGCCACCTTCCCCTGAAGGGGAAGGCATGGGGTACGCCTCCAAAAGCCTTCCCCTTCAGGGGAAGGTGGCTTAATGCCGTCAGGCATTAAGACGGAAGAGGTCGCCCCCCGCATCAAATCTTTACTTGTCACCCCCCGCGCATTGGACTATAATAGGATCAACATCCACTCAGACAAAGGAGGTACCTCTATGATTACACGCAAGGAGCAGCAGGCCCACAGCGTCCGCGAATACATGCGCGGCGGCATGAAGCACGTGCAGTTTGACGATCTCTCGGCGGCCCTTCCGGAGCGGGTGCGCGTCTTTTCCGTGCTGACGCTGATCCCGGGGGCCTCGATCGGCTATCACGTCCACGAAAACGAGACGGAGCTGTTCTACTTCCTGGAGGGCAACGGACGCTTCCGGGACGACGATCAGGTCTTCGACGTCTCCGCGGGCGATTCCACCGCCACCTTCTCCGGCCACGGCCACGCGGTGGAGAACACCGGCGACACCAACCTGGTGCTGCTGGCCTGCATCGTCAAGGATTGATATGCGGGGCTGTCTCAAAACGAACCAACGCCAGGCAATTCGTCGTAGGGGCGGCATTAATGCCGCCCGCGGACGCCATGAATGGCGTCCCTACGGATGAATTGCAGCGTATGATCGTCGTTTTGAGACAGCCCCATTGTCTGCACGCAAGGAGGATACCCATGAGCGCAATTGTCATCGTACTGCTGTTTCTGCTGGGGCTCGTACTGATCATCAAGGGCGGCGACTACTTTGTGGACGCGGCCTCCTGGATCGCGGAGGCGTCGGGCGTTCCGAAGTTTCTGATCGGCGCGACCATCGTGAGCCTGGGCACCACCATGCCGGAGCTGCTGGTCTCGCTGATGGCCTCGGCGGAGGGCTCCATCGGCATCGCCGTGGGCAACGCGGTGGGCTCGGTGACGGCCAACGTGGGCCTGATCATGGGCATCTCGGTGGTGTGCATCGCCGCGACCATCAACCGCCGGGAGATGGCCCTCAAGTTCGTCATGATGGCCGCCGCCATCGCGCTTCTGCTGCTGTTCTCGCGAGGGGGCAGCCTGTCGATCGTGGGCTCCGTCGTGCTCCTTTTGATGTGCGCCGCCTACATCGCCGAGTCCGTCGTCAGCGCCCGCAGGGCCATGCGGGCCGACAGCGACGCGCCCAAACCCCCGACGGACCGCAGGACCGTTACGATCAACGTCGTGAAATTCCTCGCGGGCGTCGCCGGCATCGTCATCGGCGCGCGGCTGATGGTGGACTACGGCACCGCCCTGGCCCGCTTGCTGGGCGTGCCGGAGAGCATCATCGGCGTCACGCTGGTGGCCGTGGGCACCTCGCTGCCGGAGCTGGTCACCACCATCACCGCCATCGTCAAGAAGCAGTCCAGCCTGTCCATCGGCAACATCGTGGGCGCGAACATCATCGACCTCACCCTCATACTGCCCCTGTGCAGCGTGATCTCCGGAAAGGCCCTGCCCATCCTCAGGCAGAACATCGTGCTCGACATGCCCTTCTGCCTGGGCCTGGTGCTGCTGGCCGTGCTGCCGCCGCTGATCACCGGGAAGTTCCACAAGCTCCAGGGCGTCGCCATGCTGGCCGTGTACGCGGTATATATCGTGCTGCTCTGCACCGTATTTACCGCTTGAACCGCCGCATCGCATCTGCTATAATACATCCGACCATGATTTAACGGTATCTTCCTTGACTTTAGTGTAGTAAAGTGATAAACTGATAAAGTAAAAGCGACGGACGGAGGAACCTGCCTATCATGAATCCCGCACAATACCCGCTCAAGCGGGAGGAGCGCGTGCTGTTTGAGCTGCGTTCACTCTACCAGAAATACGGCTACGCCCGCTACAAGATGGGCAAGTTTGAGGAGTACGACCTGTACGTGCGCAACAAGGACTTCCTGGTGTCGGACGGAGTGATCACTTTCACGGACACGGACGGCCGCCTGATGGCCTTGAAGCCGGACGTGACGCTGTCGATCATCAAGAACACCCGGGACCGGGAGGACTGCGTGCAGAAGGTGTACTACTCCGAAAACGTGTACCGCATCTCCGGCTCCACGCGGCAGTTCAAGGAGATCATGCAGACGGGGCTTGAGTGCATCGGCGACGTGGACCTGTACAACCTGTGCGAGGTGATATCGCTGGCGGCGGCAAGCCTGGACGCCATCGACCCCGAGAACGTGCTGGAGCTTTCACACCTCGGCGTGATCGCGGCGCTGGTGAACGCGCTGGAGCTGGAGCCGGACGCGGCCTCAGCGGTGCTTACATGCATCGGCGAAAAGAACGCCGACGGCGTGCGCAAGCTGTGCCCGGGGCGGGACGTCGGCGGCGTGCTTCAGCTGATCTCGGCCCACGGCGACCCCGCGGTGGTCATCGCCGCGCTGCGGCCCTGGTGCCGCCAGGGGCTGGCAAAGGCGGCGCTGGACGAGCTGGAGACGGTGACCGGCCTTCTGAACCTGCCCAAAGTGCAGATCGACTTCTCCACCGTCAACGACATGAACTACTACAACGGCATCGTGTTCCAGGGCTACATCCGCGCCATCCCGGAGGGCGTGCTCTCCGGCGGCCAGTACGACAAGCTGATGCAGCGCATGGGCCGCGAGTCCCGGGCTGTGGGCTTCGCCATCTACATGGACCTGCTGGAGCGCCTGGGCGGCGAGGGCCGCGCCTACGACGTGGACACCCTGCTGCTCTATGACGATAAGGCCGACGTGCCGACGCTGAACCAGGCGGTGGAGCGCCTCTCCCGCGAGGGCAGCGTGCAGGCCCAGCGGGCAGTCCCGGATAAGCTCAAATACCGCAGGCTTGTGCGGCTTGAGGAGGTGGACTGCCATGATTAACGTGGCGCTGCCCAAGGGCAGGCTGGGCGAGAAGGTCTACGGCATGTTCGCCGCGGCGGGCTACGAGTGCCCCTCCATACTGGAAAACAACCGCAGGCTGATCTTTGAAAACCCCGTTTCCGGGGTGCGCTACTTCTGGGTGAAGCCCTCGGACGTGGCCATCTACGTCGAGCGCGGCGCGGCGGACATGGGCGTGGCAGGCAAGGACATACTGCTGGAGTACCGCCCGGACGTGTACGAGCTGCTGGATTTAAACATCGGCAAATGCCGCATGGCCGTGGCCGCGAAGGTTGGCTTCCACGACGACACCGAAAAGACACTGCGCGTGGCCACCAAGTTCACCCGCATCGCCCGGAAATACTACGCCGGGCTGGGCCGGGACATCGACATCATCCACTTGAACGGCTCCATCGAGCTGGCCCCGATACTGGGCCTATCGGACGTGATCGTGGACATCGTGGAAACCGGCAAGACACTTCTGGAGAACAACCTGGAGCCGGTGGAGACCATCGTGCCCATATCGGCGCGGCTGATCGCCAACAAGGCCAGCTTCAAATTCAATTCCGGGCGCATCGAGGCCATCGCCGAAGGGCTGAAAGGACAGATCAAATATGATTAGGATCATGAAATACGGTTCCGTCGCCAACGCGGACATATTCGCCCGGGTGGTGCCCGAGGTGGACGTGCAGAAGATCGTCTCTGACATCATATCCGATGTACGCGCGCGCGGCGACGCAGCGCTGTTCGACTACTGCGAACGGTTCGACAGGGTAAAACTGGACCGCCTGGAGGTCACCGCCGACGAGATCGACGCGGCGATGTGGGAGATGGAGCCGGCGTTCATCGAGACGCTGGAGACCGCCGCCCAAAACATCCGGCAGTTCCACGAAAAGCAGGTGCGCTCGAGCTTCATCATCACCGAGCGCGAGGGCGTGGTGATGGGCCAGAAGGTGACCCCGCTGGACCGTGTGGGCCTGTACGTGCCCGGCGGCACGGCGGCGTACCCCTCCACGGTGCTGATGGACGCCATCCCCGCCAAGATCGCGGGCTGCGGCGAGATCGTCATCACCACCCCGCCGGGGAAGGACGGGAGGGTCAACCCCGCCATACTCGCCGCGGCGAAGGTGGCCGGCGTGGACCGCGTGTTCAAGGTGGGCGGGGCGCAGGCCATCGCCGCGCTGGCCTACGGCACCGAGACCGTCCCCTGCGTGGACAAGATCGTCGGCCCCGGCAACGCCTTTGTGGCCGAGGCCAAGAAGCAGGTGTTCGGCCGGGTGGCCATCGACATGATCGCCGGCCCCAGCGAGATACTGATCGTCGCCGACCAAAAAAGCGACCCCGTCCACGTGGCCGCGGACCTGCTCTCACAGGCCGAGCACGACAGGCTGGCGAGCGCGGTGCTGGTCACCGACTCCATGGCGCTGGCCGAGGCCGTGCGTGATGAGGTGGAGCGCCAGGTGCGCGCGCTGCCCCGGGTGGACATCGCCGCGGCGTCCATCGACAAAAACGGCAAGATCATCGTGGCGGACGACCTCGATCAGGCCATCGAAATCGCCAACGACCTGGCCCCGGAGCACCTGGAGCTTCATGTGGACAATCCCTTCGACTACCTGGACAAGGTCCGGCACGCCGGGTCCATCTTCATGGGCCGCAACTGCCCCGAGGCGCTGGGCGACTACCTCGCCGGACCCAACCATACCCTGCCCACCGGCGGCACCGCCCGCTTCTACAGCCCGCTCTCGGTGGACGACTTCGTCAAGAAGTCCCAGTACACCTACTTTACCCGCGACGCCCTCGCCGCCGTGCGCGACCAGATCGCCCTCTTCGCCCGGAAGGAAGGGCTCGAAGGCCACGCGAGGAGCGTTTTAAAGAGATTTGAATGAATGGGAAATTGGAAATGGGAAATGACAGTTAGCCTCATACGAATCCATCTTTCCCTGATAAAATGATTGGAACGCGGCAGCCCAGCCTCCCCTGTGCAAGGGGAGGTGGCGCGAAGCGCCGGAGGGGTTGCCCAATTTCCCATTCCCAATTTCCCATTCCCAATTCAATCACGGAGTGATCACTATGAGCCGTTACCTCATCAACACCTACCAATCCCTCGAAGCCTACGTCCCCGGCGAGCAGCCGCAGGACATGCGGTATGTGAAGCTGAACACCAACGAGAACCCCTATCCCCCGTCCCCGGCCGTGATCGAGGCGGCGTCGCGGGAGGCGGGGCGGTTGCAGCTCTACTCCGACCCGGTGTGCGCGACGCTTCGGGATGCCATCGCCGGGCTCTATGGCGTGAAGCGGGAGAACGTCTACGTCTCCAACGGCTCCGACGACATACTGAACTTCGCGTTCATGGCCTTCGCGGGCCGGGGCGGAAAGGCGTACTTCCCGGACATCAGCTACGGCTTCTACAAGGTGTTCGCCGGGCTGTACGGCTGCGACGCCCGCACCATCCCGCTGGAGGACGACTTCACCATCGACCCTAAAAAGTACCACGGCCTCGACGGGCTGATCGTCATCGCCAACCCCAACGCCCCCACGGGTCTGACGCTGTCGGTTGATGAGATCGAGGGCATCGTGCGGTCCAACCCGGACCACGTGGTGGTGATCGACGAGGCCTATGTCGATTTCGGCGCGGAATCCTGCGTCGGCCTGACGGCGAAATACGACAACCTGCTGGTGGTGCAGACCTTCTCCAAGTCCCGCAGCATGGCGGGGGCGCGGCTGGGCTTCGCGTTCGCCGGCGCCGGGCTCATCGCCGACCTGGACAGGATCAAGTATTCCACCAACCCCTACAACGTCAACCTGATGACCTGCGCAGCGGGCGCGGCGGCGATCGCCGACAACGATTACTACATGGCCAACTGCCGCAGGATCGAGGCCACCCGCGCCGCGACCGCCGAGCGCCTCCGGGTGCTGGGCTTCACGGTGCTGCCCTCGAAGGCCAACTTCCTGTTCGCCAAATCCGACCGCGTCGGCGGCGACGCGCTCTACCGCGCCCTCAAAAAGCGCGGCGTGCTCGTCCGCCACTTCGAATCCCCCCGCATCCGCGACTTCAACCGCATTACGATAGGGACGGAGGAACAGATGGATGTGCTCATTGCGAAGATCGGGGAGATACTGGGATAATTGAGAATGGAGAATTGAGAATTATAGAGTGCCGCATCCGTCAATCACAGGCTCAGCAAAATCAAAAGAAATCCGTCAGGATTTCATCCGCCATTCTCAATTCTCAATTTTCAATTCTCAATTGATAACAAAACTTCACACCAAAACGGAGGCTCATACCATGCGCGAAGCAGAGATCATCCGCCGCACGGCGGAGACGGACATACGGCTGAGGCTTGTGCTGGACGGCACGGGCAGATCGGAGATCGACACGGGCTGCGGCTTTTTAAACCACATGCTGACGCTGTTTGCGAAACACGGGCGGTTCGACCTGGAGGTCAAGTGCGTGGGCGACACGGACGTGGACGACCACCACTCGGTGGAGGACATCGGCATCTGCCTGGGTCAGGCATTTGCGCAGGCGCTGGGCGACATGGCCGGCATCGTCCGCTACGCCCACATCATCCTTCCGATGGACGAGGCCCTTTTGCTGGTGGCGGTGGACGTCTCCGGGCGCGCGCACCTGTCCTGCGACGCCGCCATCCCCACCCAGAAGATCGGCGACTTCGACACCGAGCTGGTCAAGGAGTTCTGGCTGGGCTTTGTGCGCAAGGCCAACGTCACGCTGCACATCCGTTCCCTCGCCGGGGAGAACAGCCACCACATCGTCGAGGGCATGTTCAAGGCCGCCGCCCGCGCCCTGCGCGCCGCTTGTGCGGTGGACCCCGCGTTGAACGGGGAGATACCGTCAACGAAAGGTATATTATGATTACGATCATCGACTACGGCGTGGGCAACCTGTTTTCGCTGGCCCACAGTTTAAAGAGCGTCGGCGCGGAGGCGTCGGTCACGGGGGACGCGGGCGAGATTTTGCGCGCGGACCACGTGATACTGCCCGGCGTCGGGGCCTTCGGCGACGCGGCGGCGAAGCTCAGGGCCACGGGCCTGGACGGCGTGGTGAAGGACGCCGCCGCCCGGGGCACGCCCATCATGGGCATCTGCCTGGGCATGCAGCTTTTGCTTGAGAAATCCTACGAATTCGGCGAGCACGAGGGGCTGGGGCTCATCCCCGGCGAGGTGCGGCCCATCGCGGAGGTCATCCCGGCGGACTACAAGATCCCCCACATCGGCTGGAACGCGCTGGAGATCGTCCGGCCGCACCCCATCTTCAAGGACGTGCGGCCCGGCGACTGCGTATACTTCGTGCACTCCTTCTACGGCGCGAACTGCGGCCCGGCGCTGCTGGCCACCGCCGAGTACGGCGCGCACCTGACCGCCGCGGTGGGCCGGGGCAACGTGGTGGGCTGCCAGTTCCACCCGGAGAAGTCCGGCGACGTGGGGCTTAAAATACTCAAAGCATTCTGTGAATGGGAGGGGACGACATGAACATATTCCCCGCCATCGACTTATACGAGGGCAGGGCCGTGCGGCTCTACAAGGGCGACTATCAGCAGATGACGGTCTACGACCCTGAGCCGCTGAACACGGCTAAAAAGTTCGAGGCCGCCGGGGCGCGCTACCTGCACATGGTGGACCTGGAGGGCGCAAAGACCGGCGGCACCCCCAACGCCGACACGGTGCGCAAGATCGTCGAGAACACCAACCTGTTCGTCGAACTGGGCGGCGGCATACGCTCCATGGAGGTCGTCGAGAAGTACCTCTCCATCGGCGTGCACCGGGTAATCTTGGGCACGGCGGCCATCACCGACGGCGACTTCGTGCAGCGCGCGGTGGACCGCTACGGCGCCGCCATCGCCGTGGGCGCGGACGTGCGGGACGGCTTCATCGCCATCAAAGGCTGGACGGAGTTAAGCGGCATGACCCTCGAAGCCTTCATGGATCGCTTCCAGCACATGGGCGTCACCACCGTGATCTGCACCGACATCTCCCGGGACGGCGCCATGCGCGGCACGAACCGATCGCTCTACGCCGATTTACAGAAGAAGTGCGCCATGAACATCGTGGCCTCCGGCGGGGTGTCGACGCTGGAGGACGTGCGGGCGCTGGCGGCGATGGGGCTCTACGGCGCCATCATCGGCAAGGCGTACTACACCGGGGCCATCAACTTGAAGCAGGCCATAGAGGAGGCGTCCCGATGATCACCAAGCGCATCATCCCCTGCCTGGACGTGAAGGACGGCCGGGTGGTGAAGGGGGTCAACTTCCTGGGGCTTCAGGACGTGTCCAGCCCGGTGAAGCTGGCGGAATACTACTCCAAGTGCGGCGCGGACGAGCTGGTATTTTACGACATCACCGCCTCCGCCGAGGGCCGCGCGCTGTTCACCGACATACTGCGGGAGGTCGCCTCCAAGGTGTTTATACCGCTGACGGTGGGCGGCGGCATCAACACCGTGGACGACTTCGCCCGGGTATTGAACTGCGGCGCGGACAAGGTGTCCGTGAACTCCGGGGCCATCCGCAACCCGGCGCTGATCCCCGCGGCGGCGAAGCGCTACGGCAGCCAGTGCGTGGTGATCTCCGCGGACGTCAAGCGCGTGGACGGCGACTTCCGCGTGTTCGCCAAGGGCGGGCGCGAGGACACCGGGCTGGAGGCCGTCTCGTGGATCAAATGCTGCGTGGACAGCGGCGCGGGCGAAGTGGTGCTCAACTCCATCGACACCGACGGCGTGAAGGGCGGCTTCGACCTGGAGATGCTCGAGGCCGTGTGCGACGCGGTCAGCGTGCCGGTGATCGCCTCCGGCGGCGCGGGGTGCATCGACGACTTCGTTCAGCTGTTCAAGGCGCTGCCCCGGGTGGACGCGGGGCTGGCGGCCTCCATATTCCACTTCGGCGAGGTGGAGATTCACACGCTCAAGCAGGTGCTGCGCGACAACGACATCACAGTGAGGTTATGAACATGATTGACATCAACACCCTGAAATTCGATGAAAAGGGCCTGATCCCGGCCATCGTGGTGGACGCCGAGACCAAAAAAGTGCTCACCCTGGCCTATATGAACCGGGAGAGCCTTGAAATATCGATGGAGAAGCAGCTGACCTGCTTCTGGAGCCGGTCGCGGCAGGAGCTGTGGCTCAAGGGCGAGACCAGCGGCAACTATCAGCACATCGTGTCCATCACCGCAGACTGCGACAGGGACGCGCTGGTGGTGGAGGTCCTCAAGGACGGCCCCGCCTGCCACCTGGGCACCGACTCCTGCTTCACCAATCCGTTGTTCGAGTCAGACGTCAACCACGCCTTCACGCTGGAGGGCCTGATGGAACTCATCCGGGGCCGCAAGACCGAGAAGAAGGAAGGCAGCTACACCACCTACCTGTTTGAAAAGGGCATCGACAAGATCCTCAAGAAGGTGGGCGAGGAATCCACCGAGGTCATCATCGCGGGCAAAGCTGGCGACAGGGCCGAGACCGTCTACGAAATCGCCGACCTCACCTACCACGTGATGGTCCTCATGATCCAGATGGGCATCTCCCTCGAGGACATCCATAAGGAGCTGGCCTCCCGCCACGTGATCGACCACAAGGTCAAGCAGGAGAAAATGGTTTAATTTCAGAAGAATATATCGCTCGCGTCGAACGCGCCCTCGATATGGTTGATCCTGCCGGGGGTGAGCTCGATGACGTCAAAGCGCGCGGGCGCGTCGTCGCATCGCCTTTCCTGCAAATACAGCAGGGCGGTGCGCACGATGCGCCCGCGCTTTTGCGGCGTGACGGCCTCCGCGGGGCGTCCGAAGCGGGCATCCGTGCGGCGCTTGACCTCGATGAACACCACCGTGTCGCCCTGCCGCGCGACCACGTCGATCTCCCCGGGACCGCGACGGTAGTTCATGTCCAGCACGCTGTACCCCTGTCCCGTCAGGTAGTCCCGCACGAGGTGCTCCCCCTCCGATCCAAAGCCGCGCCTGCTCATGCTTCCCCCAGTATCTTCCCGATGAAGCTGCGCCGGTGCAGCGGGCAGGGACCGAAGCGCCTGATCGCCGCGATGTGCTCGGCGGTGCCGTAGCCCTTGTTCCGGGCAAAGCCGTACATCGGGTATTTTGCATCCATTTCGATCATGTAACGGTCGCGGGTGACCTTCGCCACCACCGACGCCGCGCCGATCATGTAGCTCAGGGCGTCGCCGTGGATCAGGGACCGGGCCTCGCAGGGCAGCCTGAGCCCCTGCACGGCGTCCACCAGTATGATGTCGCCCTTGAACGCCGCGGCGCAGGTCTCCATGGCCCGCTTCGTGGCGTTGAGTATGTTGATCTCGTCGATCTCCTCCGGCCAGACGAAGCAGGTTTCGGCGTACTCCGCCGCCTCTAATAGCAGCGGGTACAGCGCCTCCCGCCGCTTCTCGCTGAGCTTCTTGGAGTCGTCCACCCCGGGCACCAGCCGGTTTTGCGGGATCGACACGCAGGCCGTCACCACCGGCCCCGCCAGCGGCCCGCGGCCCACTTCGTCGATGCCCGCGACCACATGCCCCTCGGCCCACAGGCCGCGCTCGATCTCCGTCAGCCTGAGCAGCTTCTCCTCTGCTGTTTCTCTTTTCATATATCGTTCTCCCTGCGCCGCGAAGCGGCGCGACTGGGGGTTCTTAGGGGACTCAGTTCCCTAAAACAACTTCGAAAAACCCTGTTTTCGCAAGCATTGCCTCGTAAAGAAACCTTGGTTTTACAGGGTTTTCCGAAGTAAGGTATGCAGCAAAGTAAGGTTTTTCGAGGTCCCCTAAGCGGGGGTTTCAGGGGGCAGCGCCCCCTGAATGGTGATTTTACCGACCTTCCCGGCGCGAAACTCGTCCAGCACCAGCGCGGCGGCGCGGTCGGTGTCAAAGCGCCCGCCGGACAAAAGCCAGCCGCGCCCCCTGCAGGCGGCCTCCAGCAGGGCGTGGGGGGTGTTTTCCACGTCCGCGGGCAGCTTGAAGCGCCGGGTGACGGCGTCGGGGGCGATGCCGTAGAGCAGCTTAAGCAGCCCGCCGGCCAGCTCCTCGGTGTCCATGATCTCGTCGCGTATCGACCCCAGGTACGCCAGCAGCTGCGCGCCCTCCTGATCGTCCATGCGGGGCGGCAGCATGCCGGGGGTGTCCAGTATCTCCAGATAGGGGTTCAGCTTCACCCACTGGTTGGCGCGCGTCACGCCGGGCCGGTCCGACGCCTTCGCGATGGCGGAGCCGTGCAGCCGGTTGATGAAGGTGGACTTGCCCACGTTGGGGATGCCCGTGACCATGAAGCGCACGGTCTTTCTGACCCCCCGCGCCGCGAAACGGTCCAGCGCCGGGCGGGACGCCGCCTCGATCTTCGCGAGGATGTCGCGGGTCTTGCCGCCGTTGGAGTTGAAGCGCATGGCCTCCAGGCCCTCCCGGCGAAAGCGCTCCAGCCACTTCGAGGTCTCCGCGTCGTCCGCCAGGTCCGCCTTGTTCAAAACAAGGATCCGCGCCTTGCCCCGGGTCAGCTTCGCCAGATCGCCGTTGCGGGTGGCCAGCGGCGCGCGGGCGTCGCACAGCTCGATCACCGCGTCCACCGCGCGAAGCTGGTCTGTAAGCAGCCGCCGGGATTTCGCCATGTGCCCCGGATACCAGTTGATTTTGTCAGGCATGATGAGCCTCCTTCGGAGGAATTAGGAATTAGGAATTAGGAATTAGGAATTAGGAATTGGGAATGGGGAATTCGGAATTATAGAATACCGCTGCCGCCTTTTCTTACCCGTGAAAGGAGAGCCTCCGTAGGGGCGCCGATGCGGCGCCCGCCGGAATGCGCCCCCTCAGTCAGCCTACGGTGCGACGTCAAAATCGAGAATTTTGACGCCGCAGTCTGCCCCTTTGGGGCAGACCGACAACCCCAGAGGGGTTGTCGCCTTGCTGACAGCTCCCCCTACGCAGGGGAGCCTGAGCCGGCGGGCGGCGCATCGCCGCCCCTACTATCCTGAAACATCTAAATTTATACCTCGTCATTTGCCGAAAAGAGAACGACCTCTTCCGGCGCTACGCGCCACCTTCCCCTGAAGGGGAAGGCAAAGGAAACCGCTGCCAAAATGGAAGAGGTCGTAGCCCCAATTCCCAATTCCCAATTTCCCATTTATCATTTATCATAAAAACCGGGAATCGCACTCACAGGCGATTCCCGGATTCGGCGCAAAGAAATTAAGTCCTTTCCTTGACCTTGGCAGCCTTGCCGCTGCGCTCGCGCAGATAATACAGCTTCGCGCGGCGAACCTTACCACGACGGATGACCTTGATGGAATCCACGCGGGGGCTGTGCAGCGGGAACGTGCGCTCGACACCGACACCGTAAGAGGTGCGGCGAACGGTGAACGTTTCGCGGACAGAGCCGTTGCGGCGGGCGATGACCACACCCTCAAAGGCCTGCAGACGTTCGCGGGAGCCTTCGACAACCTTCACCTGTACGCGCACGGTATCACCGACGGCGAACTCCGGGATGTCGCTCTTGAGCTGGGCGCTCTCGATGGAACGGATGATCTCATTCATGGGATTTTCCTCCTTTCCTCACAAGGACGTTCATGGATTGCTGTCGCAAACAGAGGACCGCCCGATTTCAACTTGTCTATTATACCACGCGCGCAGGCCCTTTGAAAAGGCCATTTTCTGTTAAATATCAGAGGGTTTCTACGTCCCCGACGTGCGGTACCACGCGCCGTTGACCTTGCCGTCCTCGTCGAAGAACACCACCAGCAGCTCGCTGTTCAGCTCGTTCTTTTCGTCGGCGCGGACGATCCAGGCGATCTCCTCGTCGTATTCCCAGGGCATGGGGCACCCCGTCATCAGCGCCTGCGCGTCCTTGCGGGCCATGCCCACGGACACGCCGCACAGGGTGTCGCCGCCGGGGGCGTCCTTCAGCTCGATCAGGCGCACCGTGCCGTCGCCGCGAAGCGCCAGCGCGTCGCCGGTGTAGTTGTCCCTGAACTCGGTGCCCTCGGCGTAGGTCAGGCCGCCGATCTCCTCAGCCGCCGATCGGATGTCCTTGCCGAAGTAGCCCGACAGCTCCCGGCCCTCCGCGAAAGCGGCGGACGTCAGCAGCGCGAGGGCCAGTACGAGCGCGAAAAAAGTCTTCACGACACACGCCTCCCATTCGTCAAGCGTTTTTGATCTTCTCGGTAAAGTACCCCACCAGCCTGGGCACGAACGTCTCCGCGAAATACTTGCAGGTCTGGGGCAGGTAGCTCCAGTTCTTCTCGAGGGTGTTGCTGTCGCCCATGACGTTCGCGGAGAAGAACTCCGCCCAGGGCTCGGTGGTGATGGTGGGCGTGCCCTGCAGGTTGTAGTAGTAGGTCTTGGCGGCGTCGGCGTACTTGTCGCTCTTGAGCAGGTAGTAGTGGCCGAAGCTGCCGTGCACGGCGTAGTTGGTCGCGCCCTCGACGGCGTCCCACACCATGCAGCCGTTGTTGATGGGCAGCGTGGTGTTCATCTCAGTGCCCATGCTCGACGCCAGCTGGTTGTAGACCCTCACCTCGTCTTCGCTCAGGCCCAGCTCGCTGCGCACCGTTTCGAAGTTCAGAAGCGTGCGGTAGTCCATCAGCGCATTGACCACCTTGTCGCCGTCCACGGCGGAGGTCACCCCCGCGGCGGCGGTCGCGGCGCCCACCCGGTTGATGAGCAGGTTCCGCACGTCGCTGAGCACCGCGGAGGTCGCCTCGTCGTTGAGCGAATCCAGGCCGCCGCCGTTGTAGTTCCAGTCGGCGGCGTGGCCGGACTCGTGGAATACCACGTAGTCGTAGAGCGTGCCGGACGAATAGGCGCTTGACCGCTTCAGGTTGAGCCGGTTGCTGTCCTGATCGAAGTAGGAGGCGGTCAGGCTGGCGTTTTCCGCCGAGATGTCGTAGGTGCCCAGGGAGTACAGGTACAGATTGCGATAGGAGGCGTCCGCCGCGCGCAGGCTGGTGATCAGGCTGTCCACCCGCTCCTGCAAAACGCCCGCCTTGCGCAGCTTGCCGGCCACCATGTCCCAGATCACATTGCCCCCGGCGTCGCTGTTGATCAGGTCCTCGTGGGCCAGCAGCGCCTTCTGGACGGTGTTGAAGTTGGACGTGGACAGGTCGCTTGTATCCACCACCATGACGATCACGGAGGCGGAGGCGCCGCCGGGCAGCTTCGCGCCCACGATGGCCGTGCCGACCCCCTCGCCTTTGACGGTGCACGCCGCGCCGTCGGCGGTGATCGAGGCGATGGTCTTCGAGGTGGTGGACCAGGTGATGCCGTCCAGGCCCAGCGTGGCGGAGGCGGTCAGGGACCAGTTCGCGCCCTTGCCCATCATCACCATGCCGCGGTTGCTCAGCGTCAGCACGTTGCCGTCCGCGCCGACCCCGCCGCCGCCGGCGCTGAAGTCGCCCACGATCACCTCGCAGGTCGCCTTTTTGTTGTTGTAGGTGACGGCGGTGATGGTGGCGCAGCCGATCTGGTGCGCGCGCAGCAGGCCCGCGCCCTCCACGGAGACCACCGCGGGATCGCTGCTGGTGAACGTCACCACCGCCGCGGAGCCCTTGGGCACGACGGCGTTGAGCTGGTAGCTCCCGCCCGGCTCCATGGCCACGGACTTGGGCTTGAGCGTCAGCTTGGAGGGGGCCTTGTACACCTTCACCTTCACCCTGGCCCTGACGCCGTTGTAGGCGGTGACAGTGACGGTGGCGGTGCCGCGCTTCCGGGCCTTGATCACGCCGCCCGCGGACACCTTGACCACGCTCTTCTTGCTGCTCTTGTAGGTAAATCCGGTGATGGTACCCGCGTCGGTGGCGGGCTGCAGCGTCAGCTTCTCGCCCACGCCCATGTGCAGCGTGGTGTAGCCCAGCGCGATGACGGTGGGCGCGGGCACCACCGTCACCGTGGCGGCGGCGGTGAGCCCGTTGTAGGTGGTGGCGGTGATCACCGCGGTGCCCGGGGCCACGCCGGTGACCTTGTTGCCGCTGACGGTCGCCACGCCGGGGTTGTCACTGGACAGGGTGACGTTCGCCGCCGCGCCCGCGTTGACCGTGGGCTTCATGTCCACGCTCATGCCGACGCCCAGCGTCTGATCCCCTGCGGCCAGCGCCACGGCCGTCGGCGCGGCGTTCACCCTGACCTTGCAGGCGGCCTTCTTGCCGTTGAAGGTCTTGACGATGATCTTCGCCGTGCCCGGGGCCGTCGCCGTCGCCACGCCCGCGGCGTCCACCGACACCACGGCGGGGTTGGTGCTGGACCACCTCAGCGCGGAGCTCGAGCCCTTGGACAGCTTCGCGCCGAACGCGCAGGTCTCCCCCACGCCCATGGACAGCTTCTTCCCGGGCAGTATGCGCACCTTGGCGGGAGCCTTGTTCACGCGCACCACGCAGGTGGCGGACATGCCACTCTGCGTCGCCACGGTGATCACGGCGCTGCCCCGCTTCCGGGCGGTCAGCTTGCCACTCTGGGACACGGACACCACCCCGGGCTTCGAGGACGCCCAGGTGATCGTGCCGACGACCGACGGGTCGCAGGCGGGCGTCAGCACACGCTTCTCGCCCTTGCCCATGGCGATCTCGGCCTCCAGCAGCGGCGTGGCGGGCGCCGCCTCCGGCGCAGGCACCACCTCCGGCGCAGGCGCCGCGGGCGCTTCCGGCTGTGCGGTGGATTCCGTTGTCGCCGCGGCTTCCGCCTTTTCCCCGGATTCGGTTGTTTCTGCGGCTTCCGCCTTTTCCCCGGATTCAGATGCCTCGGCGGCTTCCGGCTTTTCCCCGGATTCATCTGCCTCGGCGGCTTCCGCCTTTTCCCCGGATTCGGTTGTTTCTGCGGCTTCCGCCTTTTCCCCGGATTCAGATGCCTCGGCGGCTTCCGCCTTTTCCCCGGATTCAGATGCCTCGGCGGCTTCCGCCTTTTCCCCGGATTCGGTTGTCTCGGTGGCTTCCGGCTTTTCTCCGGATTCGTCTGTCTCGGTTTCGATCTTTTCCGCCGGGGTATCTCCGACAGGTTCCTCGGATTTCTCCTCCGCCGCTTCCCCGACAGGTTCCTCGGATTTCTCCTCCGTCACTTTCACGACAGGTTCCTCTGTCTTTTCCTCCGCTGCTTCCCTGACGGCTTCTACGGATTTCTCCTCTGTCTTTTCAGCGGCTTTTTCCTCTTTCTTTTCAACAGTTTTTTCACCCGTCTTTTCAGCCGGTTTTTCCTCCGCCTTCTCCGCGGGTTTTTCCCCGACCTTTTCGGCGGGCTTCTCCAATACAATCTGTTCAGGGTCCTCCGCGGCAAAATCCTCCGCGCCCTCCGCGTCGGGGTCCTCCGCGCTCTCCGGCCCGGCTTCCGCCGCGGGGGCCTGTGCGACGGCCTCCGCGGTCGCCGCAGTCGCCGCGGGCGCCGCCTTGACCTCGCCCGAGACCGCCTCCGCGGACACGGCTTCCAGAGCTCCCTCGATCGTCTCGTCGGGGACCTCCGCATCGTCGGCGGGGAGGTCCATCGCGTCCGCTTCCCCCACAACGGCATCCACCGCCGCCGCCTCGGCGTACAGCGCCGGTTCAGCGCCGTCGGCCTCGGCCAGCGCGGGCGAAATCATCAAAAGCGCCGCCAGCAGCCACGCCGTCAAACGTCTCAAACAATCCTTTTTCATCACAGCTCTCCCTGCGCCGCCGCGCGTCCCGTCGCCAGCAGCGCGCCGACGCCGTCCAAAAATGCCTCCGATACGCCATCTCCCCCCGCCATGCAGCGGGTGACGCCGCCCTCCCAGGCCACGGCCACCCGAATAGCGCCGAACTCCATCCCGACGATGTCGCCGCACTGGTCCTCCAGCGTCATGCCGTCCAGCCGCTTGAGAAGCGCCGCCGACGCCGCGTCGGAGAGGGTCCCGGCGTACTGTGCGCGGCAGACGTCCTCGGGCACAGGCCAGTTTTCGTCGTAGTACACCAGGCCGCGCTCAAAGTCCGCCAGCAGCGACTCCATGCTTGCCCCCTGGGGCTGCAGCACCGCCAGCCGGAGGATTTTCGCCCCCTCGGGCATGGGCTGGGACGGCGCGTCCAGCAGCGCGGCATAATCGATGGGGAGGTCCTCCGACAGGTGCCGGGCGTAGCTTTGAAGCAGCGCGTCGTCGATCATGTCCAGCACCGGGGCGCTGATGGCCTTCTCCCTCAGGAACGCTTCGATCTTCTCCCGCATCGCGGCGTCCGCCTGGATGCCGGAGCGCTGTATAAAGGTCTCCACCGGCACGTCTGCTCCCTCCCCCCGGGCCGCCAGCGGCAGCGCCAGCATAAGCGCAAGCAGTATAACGATCCATCTGCGCATGGCGGGTCCTCCTGTTTCAGAGTGGAGAGTGAAGAGTGCAGTTTTGGTAGAAATCCTTCGGATTTCTTTTGATCATAAGGTTGCGAAAAATCGAACTGTCGTTATCTGTCCGGTTTTAATCAGACAAATCCCGGAGGGATTTGAACCACAACTCCACTCTCCACTCTTCACTCTTCACTTTGATAATTCACATTCTTCCATTCTTATTTTACCATACGGTTGTAGTCTTTTTATGGCATTTTTCGGAATAATGCGTAATAATTGGGGGGATGGATAAACCAAAAAAAGGAGCGCCTCGGCGCTCCTCATAAGGGGATTTATCAGGTTTCCGGCACCAGGAGGCCGTAGCTTCCGTCGTTGCGGCGGTAGAGCACGTTCATGGTGTTGTTTTCGGCGTTCATGAACAGGAAGAAGCTGTGGCCCAGCAGCTCCATCTGGGTGATGGCGTCGTCCACGTCCATGGGCTTGACGGAGAAGCGCTTGGTGCGCACCACGTCGAAGCTGGCCTCCTCGTACACGGGCTCGACGGGCGCCTCGGCGCGGGCCTCGCGCAGGTGCTTGCCCATCTTGGTGCGGTAGCGGCGAATCTGGCTCTCCAGCTTGTCCACCGCGCGATCGATGGACAGGTACATATCGTTGGAATCCTCCTCGGCGCGCAGGATCAGGCCGTTGACGCTCATGGTGATTTCGGCGATATTCCTGCCGCCGCGCTGCTGCTTGAAGCGCACGATGACCTCCGGCTCCTGGCTGAAATAGCGCTCCAGCTTGGACAGCTTTTTCTCCGCACGGTCCTTGAGGCTGTCCGAGTAGACATCCTTGCCGGAATACACAAACTTCATATTCATCGCTCCTTTAACTCGGAATGGCGCGGGGGGCGCGCCGCGTGCGCTTCCGCCGCCGACGCCTTAATGTTAATATTCTGCGTCCATCCCTTTTTTCCTGCATGTTCCACAAAATAATTTAAATATTTGTGAAATTATAAGCAGATCTTATGCCTTTGGACCGGAGGTGCGGCGCTTCGTACCGACAGACGACTTCCCCCTCTTCCACTGTTTGGGGGCCTCCCGCTCGAAGCGCACGTCGGCGGGAGCGCTCTTGGCGGCGTCCACCAGGAACACGGAGAACCTGCGGATGCCAGACATGAACCGGTCCGACTTGCGCGCGCGCTCGGCCTCGTCCCGCTGGGAGGCCATGTCGGAGAGGAACTTCTCCCACTTGCCGGTGGTGACGGCGGAGGCGATCTGCTCCGGCACCACGGCGATGAGCTGCCGCCCCTTCTCGGTGGACACGATGGTCTTGCCGCGCCTGCGGGCGTAGCCCATCTGGATCAGCCGCTCGATGGTGGCCGCCCGGGTGGCGGGGGTGCCCAGCCCGGAGGACTTCATCTGCTCCCGCAGCGCCTCGTCCTCGATGTCCCGGCCCGCATTCTCCATCAGGTTCAGTATGGAGGCGTCGGTGTGGGGCGCGGGGGGCTTGGTCTTGCACGCTTTCACCGCCGCCTTCTCCACCCTGCGGGTGTCGCCCACCTCGAGCCTCGGCAGCGGCGGCTCCCTGTCCTCGCTTTTATCCGGTTTGTCGTCCTTGTACAGCGCCTTCCAGCCTTCTTGAAGCGGCATCGCGCCGGTGGACTTGAAGTCGTGCTCCCTCACCTTTGTGATGACCTTCGCGGATTCGTACTCGTAGAACGGATAGTGCGCCGCGATCAGCCGCCGGGCGATCATGTCGTACAGCCGGCGCTCGTCCGGGCTGAGCTTCATGAGGTCCGCGACCTTCTCGGTTGGCACGATGGCGTGGTGGTCGGAGATCTTGGAGTTGTCGTAGAACCGCTTCCAGTGCATGTTGAGGTTCATCTCCGGCGCGCTGACGAAGGCCGCGTAGGGCTCCGGCAGCCTTTTCAGCGTCCCGGCGATCTTCGGCTTCATGTCGTCGGGCAGGTAGCGGCTGTCGGTGCGGGGATAGGTGACCAGCTTGTGGGTCTCGTAGAGCGCCTGGGCCACCTTGAGCGTCTTGTCCGCGGAGAAGCCCAGCCTGCGGTTGGCTTCCCGCTGGAGACTCGTCAGGTCGTAGAGCTGGGGCGGGGGCAGCTTTTTGTGCTCCCGGGTGCTCTCGGTCACCGCGCCCGTCTGACTTGTCACCACCTTTTTGATGGCCTGGGCCGTCGCCTCGTCCGTGCAGCGGGTCTGGCTGGTCTTCGGGTCCACCCAGAGGCCCTCGTAGTCGCCGAAGTTCGCCCGGATCTCCCAGTAATCCTGGGGCACGAAGCGCTCGATCTCCATGTCCCGCTTCACGATCAGGTTCAGCGTGGGGGTCTGCACTCGCCCGATGGACAGGTGGGCGTCGTACCTCAGCGAAAAGGCGCGGGAGGCGTTCATGCCCACCAGCCAGTCCGCCTCGGACCGGCACCGGGCGCTCTCGTACAGCGAATCGTAGCAGGACGCGGGCTTCAGTTCTTCAAAGCCCTGGCGGATGGCGGCGTCGGTCATGGAGGATATCCACAGCCGCTCCACCGGCTTTGTGCAGCCCGCCATCTGGTAGATGTAGCGGAAGATTAGCTCGCCCTCCCGGGCGGAGTCGGTGGCGCAGATGAGCGAGGTCACCTCCTCATCCTGCATCAGCCCCTTGATGACGTTAAACTGGGATTGCGTCTTGGGCAGCACCTTCAGGGGGATGCGGTCCGGCAGCATGGGCAGCTGGGCCATGTTCCACTTCACCCAGGCCGGGTTGGTCTCCCCCGGCTCGCACAGCGAAACCAGGTGCCCCACCGCCCAGGTGACGATGTATTGCCCGCCGTACAGAAAGCCCTCCCCCTTCGACTTCGCGCCGATCACCCGGGCGATGTCCCGGGCGACGGAGGGCTTTTCGGCGATGATCAGCTTCTTGGACATTGTGAACCTCTGAACTACTGTCTGTATCTTTTCGGCGTGGTGCCCTTGTACTTGCGGAACTGCTTGATGAAAAAGCTGGAGTCGTTGTAGCCGCAGTGCTGGGCGATCTCGGCCACGGTCATGTCGGTGGCGGTGAGGAAGTGGCTGGCGCACTCGACGCGGTAGTAGTTGACGTAATCGATGGGCGACCGGTGCACGATGGCCCGGAAGAACCGGCAGAAGTACTTGGGCGACAGCCCCGACAGCCGCGCCAGCGCCTCCAGGGTGATGGGCTGGCCGTAGTGGGTCTCGATGTACTCCAGCGCGGGCTTGAGCTGCTCCGCCTTCTGCCGGAACCGGGGCGCGGCGATGTCCGCGCGGGCGGCGTCGCCCCGGTCCGAGAGCCGCGCGAAGAAGCCGAACAGCGCCCCCATCACGTGCAGCGCGCCGTCCTCGATGCCCGCGGACACGCTGGCATAGAGAGCGTCGATCGATTCGGTCAGCTTATCGTCGGCGTCCAGCATCTCCCGGCGCAGGCAAATGCTGCGGCCCAGCACCCGCTTCATGGCCCGCTTGCAGGCGTCCTCGCGGGTCAGAAGCGCCGGGTCGAACACGATGCAGCCGTACTCGCAGCCCTCGGGCTCCCCGCCGTGGATCACGCCCTCGCCGATCAGCATCACGTCCCCCGAGCGAAGCTCCAGGGACTGGTTGTCCACATACAGCGCCAGGCTCCCCCGCATCACCCGTATGATCTCCGCCTCCCGGTGCCAGTGCATCGGCATGCGGTAGCGCTCGTGGCGCTCGTCCACCGGGTAGTAGGCCAGCGGGAAGTCCCCCGTGCGGTGCTGTATCTGCTCGTTGTAATCGAGATAGTGCATGCGCTGCTCCTTGACAAAAGCGGTCGTTCGCGTTATAATATAGACGAAGAGCGGGCTGCGCAATGCGGCTACTCCTCGAGTTGTTACTGGTCCTGCAGTTTAACACCGCAAAGAACAGTCGTCACTGGGCAGAGTGGCGGCTGTTCTTTGTGCGATGCGTCTCACTGATTACGATTATAATTGTATACTTTCCAATATGGAACGTGATACGCATGCACCCACCTCCCTTCGCAGGGATGATGGAGCAACCGCCTTGCATTTTGCAACCCACTCCCGGTTCCTCTCGGAACATATTCATTTTATACGATAACGTCTCCGCTGTCAACGACGACAGCCCGGCAGAAAAGTGAAAATTCTTATATTTTTTGCCATTATAGCACAATACAGCCGACGAAATCAATGGTATAGTAAAGTTGACGGTAAAAACGATAATTGCATTGTCAGAAATGACGGCAAATTTAAGGAGGAAGATTCACTATGGCAAAGAACCGGTATTTGGGCAGCTATCCGGCCATCGGCATCCGCCCGGTCATCGACGGCCGCCGCGGACCGCTGAAGGTGCGCGAGAGCCTGGAGGAGCAGACCATGAACATGGCGAAATCCGCCGCGAAGCTGTTTGAGGAGAACCTGCGCTACTCCAACGGCGAGCCCGTGAAGGTGGTCATCGCCGACACCACCATCGGCCGCGTGGCCGAGACCGCCGCCTGCGAGGAGAAGTTCCGCCGCGAGGGCGTGGCCATCACCCTGACCGTGACCCCCTGCTGGTGCTACGGCTCCGAGACCATGGACATGGACCGCAACACCATCAAGGCCGTGTGGGGTTTGAACGCCACCGAGCGCCCCGGCGCGGTGTACCTGGCCTCCGTGCTGGCCACCCATGCCCAGAAGGGCCTGCCGGCCTTCGGCATCTACGGCCATGACGTTCAGGACGCCGACGACACCGTGATCCCCGAGGACGTCCGGGAAAAGCTGCTCCGGTTCGGCCGCGCGGCCGTGGCCGTGGCCACCATGCGGGGCAAGAGCTACCTGCAGATCGGCTCCATCTGCATGGGCATCGGCGGCTCCATCATCGACTCCAAGTTCATCGAGGAGTACCTGGGCATGCGCGTCGAGTCCGTGGACGAGGTGGAGATCATCCGCCGCATGACCGAGGGCATCTACGACCAGAAGGAGTTTGAGAAGCTCAAGACCTGGGCCGCCAGGCACGTCAAGGAGGGCTTCGACAAGAACCCCGAGGCCATGCAGCGCTCCAAGGAGCAGAAGGCCAAGGACTGGGAGTTCACCCTCAAGATGTACCTGATCATCAAGGACCTGATGAACGGCAATCCCAACCTGCCCAAGGGCGCGGAGGAGGAGATGGTGGGCCACAACGCCATCGCCGGCGGCTTCCAGGGCCAGCGCCAGTGGACCGACTTCTATCCGAACTGCGACTTCCCCGAGGCCATGCTGAACACCAGCTTCGACCACAACGGCGCGCGCGAGCCCTACGTGCTGGCCACCGAGAACGACGTGCTCAACGGCCTGGGCATGCTGTTCATGAAGCTGCTCACCAACAGGGCCCAGATGTTCGCCGACGTGCGCACCTTCTGGAGCCCCGCGTCCGTCAAGCGCGTGACCGGCTATGACCTGGAGGGCAAGGCGAAGGAGAACGGCGGCATCATCCACCTGATCAACTCCGGCGCGTGCTGCCTGGACGCCAACGGCCAGGCCAGGGATAAGGACGGCAACCGCGTGATGAAGCCCTGGTACGAGGTCACCGAGGCCGACCAGGAGGCCATCATGGCGCACACCACCTGGAACTACGCCGATCTGGGCTACTTCCGCGGCGGCGGATACTCCAGCCGCTTCGTGACGGACTGCGAGATGCCCGCCACCATGATCCGCTTAAACCTGGTGGACGGCCTGGGCCCGATGCTGCAGATCGCCGAGGGCTGGACCGTGGAGCTGCCCGATGAGGTCAACGACATCCTCTGGAAGCGCACCGACTACACCTGGCCCTGCACCTGGTTCGCCCCCCGCTGCGACGGTGTGGAGGGCAGCCCCTTCAAGACCGCCTATGAGGTCATGGGCAACTGGGGCGCCAACCACGGCGCGATCAGCTACGGCCACATCGGCGCGGACCTGATCACCTTCGCCTCCATGCTGCGCATCCCCGTGGCGATGCACAACGTGCCCGTGGAGAAGATCTATCGCCCCGCGGCCTGGAACGCCTTCGGCATGGACAAGGAGGGCGCCGACTACCGCGCCTGCGCCAATTACGGCCCGTTCTACAAGAAGCGCTGATTACGACATATAAAACTCCCCTGCGCGGCGTTCGTCGCGCAGGGGAGTTTTCTGTGGCTTTTCACGGGAACTTGTTGGATATCCCCCTCATCAGTCACCTGCGGTGACAGCTTCCCCCCAGGGGGAAGCCTTCTCGCAAAGCCTTCCCCTTCAGGGGAAGGTGGCTGGCCGCAGGCCAGACGGAAGAGGTCGCGCCTTCCCCTTGAGGGGAAGGTGGACCGCCGCAGGCGGGACGGATGAGGTCGTGCCTTCCCCTTGAGGGGAAGGTGGACCGCCGCAGGCGGGACAGATGAGGTGCCTATCCCACAACAAAACGCGAAGAACCAAATATCCGTTCAAGCCGTCATCAGGCGGCGGCGTTGACCATCACCTGGTTGAAGTACTCGATCACGGGGGCCAGCGCGGTCTGCAGGGCCTCGCTGTTCTCCGCGCTCTGGATCTCCTCGATGGGCGCGGTTTCGGCAGGCAGCTCGTAGCCGCCCAGGTCCAGGCTGCCCAGGAACTTCTCGAAATCGGCGGTCACGTGGAAGCTGGAGCCGTTGCCGGCGGCGGACACCTCCATGGTGCCCTGCACGGCGCCGTCGGAGCCCGCGGCGGAATGGGTGACGATCTCAAACGCCGCGTCCTCGCCGGCGGCGAAGGAGAGGTCCATCATGTCCTGGCCGCCGTCCTTGCCGTAGGCCAGCGTCAGCGCGAAGCTGGCGTCCATATTGCTCTCCAGGGTCAGGGCGGCCTTCTGCAGCCCGCCCTCCTGGAACAGGGCGAGGTCGAACTTCATCATGCCGGCGATGTCCAGCGTGCCCACCAGGCTCTTGGTGGCGGCCTCGGTCTGGATCTGCAGCTGGGCGACGTTCATCACCTGGGCGCCGTTGTTCACGTCCACGGCCAGCGTGAGGTCGTCCTCCGCGGAGGTCAGGGTCAGCGTCATCACGGCGCTCTCGGCGGTCTGGCCGTTGGTCACCGGGTAGATGTCCAGCGTGGTGGTCTGCTTGTCGGCCGCGTTCACGACCTGGCCGGACAGCGCGACGCTCATGCCGGAGGCGCGCAGCTGCTCCAGCATCGCCAGGGCCTGCTCCATGCCGGGCACGGAGGTCTCCGTGCCCTTCAGCGCCTCGAGGATCTGGTCCAGCAGGGCGTCGATGATCTCGCTGGGCACGGAGAAGGTGGTGATGTCGCCCTCGGTCTGGGCGCCGACCATGCTCACGACGGGCACGAGGTCCAGCTTCGGCAGGCTGCCGACATCGATCATGGGCAGCTGGAGGTCCAGCAGGGCGGGCAGCATCGGGCGAATGCTCTCGCCCAGGCCGGCGGTATCCTGGCCCTGAAGGTTCGGGACGTCGGCCACATAAGTCTTGTCCATGCCTTCGATGCTAAAGTGCATCTGGGTGCCCACGACCTTCGCCAGGGCCAGCAGCAGGGAGTCGTCGCCGTTGAACGCCTGGGCCACCAGTGCCAGGCCGTCAGAGGTGTCCAGGGACAGGTAGGTCTCCAGCCCCTCCAGGTTCATGGCGGTGGTCTCGCCGTTGGTGGTGGCCTCGATCACGATGTTGCTGATGCAGCACACCAGCGCGGGGTCCAGCTCCTCCTCCGCAAAGGCGGCCATGCCCAGGAGCATCATGAGGGAGAGCAGCAGGGCAATGATCTTTTTCATCTTTCCATCCTCCTGTTTTCGCGGTCGTTCGACCGTTCTCGGCCATCCTTGTAAACCCCCGCCGAATCTGCTATAATACCTGTGAAAGGGAGCGTGTTCGATGGAATTTACAAAGATGCACGGTATCGGTAATGATTTTATCATCATAAACGGCTTTCGTCAAGTCCCGGACGATCCCGCGGACCTCTCGAGGCGGCTGTGCGAGCGGCGCTTCGGCGTGGGCGCGGACGGGCTCATACTGGCGCTGCCCTCCGACGTCGCCGACGCCCGCATGCGCATCATCAACGCCGACGGCGGCGAGCCCGAGATGTGCGGCAACGGCATCCGCTGCCTGGGCAAGTACCTGTGGGACGCGGGCATCGCGCGCAGGGACCCCATGACCATAGAGACGCTGGCCGGGGTGCTCACGCTGACGGTGACCCCCGGGGAGGACGGCCTGGCCCGCACCGTGACGGTGGACATGGGCGCGCCCCGGTTCGCCCCCGCCGAGATCCCCGTGAACGCACCGGAGAACATCGTGCGCGTGCCGCTGGACAGTCTCGACGCCCGGTTCTTCTGCGTGTCGATGGGCAATCCCCACGCGGCGACCTTCGACCTCTGGCCCGACGACGCCGCCTTCCGCCGCTTCGGGCCCATGATGGAGCGCCATCCGCTGTTCCCCCGGCGCGCCAACATCGAGTTCTGCCGCGTCAGCCCCCGGGGCGGCGTGGACGTGCGGGTGTGGGAGCGCGGCGACGGCGAGACGCTGGCCTGCGGCACCGGGGCCTGCGCCGTGGTGGCCGCGGGGGCGTCGCTGGGACTGCTGCCCCGCCAGACCACCGTCCGCCTGCCCGGCGGCGCGCTGGACATAGAATGGGCCGGGAACGGTCACATGTTCATGACCGGCCCGGCCGTAACGGTGTATAAGGGAAGGATTTGAGAGAGCAGATTACAAAACGCAGTCCTTATAACAGATCGTGTACTTGATCTACGACACGCTGGGGTTGGTGGTGGCGGAGGGCTGCTGCTCCGTCACCGGGGACAGGCTGCTGCCGGTGTCGCTGTTGCTCCTGGAGGTGGTGGTGGCGGACTTGTTCCGGCTCAGGTTCGCCGCCTTGACGTACCCCAGCACCGCGCCCGACTTGTTGCCCAGCCGCGCATACCGGCCGTTGACGCCGATGACGTACACCACCTGGCCCACGTTCAGCGTGCCCAGCTTGTCGGAGCCCGGCTTCTTGTACACCGTGGACTTCACCGCCACGTAGGACTTGATCGGGTTCGTCAGCGTCAGGTATTTGATCGGTATGTAGGCGGTCTTGTCTTTGTAGCTGATCTTACCCCAGCCGCCCGAGGTGGCCGTCAGCGTCACCTTCATGTCTTTCGGCGCCTTCGTCGATGCCGACGACTTCTGCGGGGCCTTGTAGATCTTTGTGTTCGCATTGACCCTCGCCGGATACGATGCGGCCAGCGCGCCGGTCGCCAGGAGCGCCGCCATCAGCACGCACGCCAGCGCCACGCGCAGCACGCGCACGGTATTATTTTTCATTGATATTTACCCCCATGCTCTGATTTATCCCTATTATATTTCAAAGTTGTGACAAATGCAATACCAAAACGACAAAAAATCGCAATTTTTACTTATTTTCGACAAATTTGACCGCCCTTGCCTTTTTTCGCCGGGTAGGCTATAATAGAGGCAGACAACCGAATCGATCAGGAGGCATGAGCATGAACGCATATCTGGATATTTCCACCGAGGTTCTCGAGGCGCTTCAGGCGGGCAAGCCGGTGGTGGCGCTGGAATCCACCATCATCTCCCACGGCATGCCCTACCCGCAGAACGTGGAGACGGCGCTGAACGTGGAGCGCATCATCCGCGAAAACGGCGCGGTGCCGGCCACCATCGCCATCATCAAGGGGCGGCTGAAGGCCGGCCTGACCCCGGACGAGATCGAGTATCTGGGCAAGAAGGGCTACGACGTGGCCAAGGCGTCCCGCCGCGACCTGCCGGTGCTGATCGCCCGGGGCGACGACGGCGCGACCACCGTGGCCACCACCATGATCATCGCGGCCATGGCGGGCATCAGGGTGTTCGCCACCGGCGGCATCGGCGGCGTGCACCGGGGCGCGGAGGTCACCATGGACATCTCCGCCGACCTGGAAGAGCTCGCCATGACCCCGGTGCTGGTGGTGTGCGCGGGGGCCAAGTCCATACTGGACCTGGGCCTGACGCTGGAGTATCTGGAGACCAAGGGCGTGCCGGTGATCGGCTATCAGACCGAGGAGCTGCCCGCCTTCTACACCCGCAAGTCCGGCTTCAATGTGGACTACCGGCTCGATACCCCCGAGGAAATCGCCGCCGCCTTCCGCGCCAAGCTGGGCATGGACTTAAAGGGCGGCATGCTGGTCACCAACCCCATCCCCGAGGCGTACAGCATGGACCCCGAGGTCATCAGCAAGGCCATCGACGACGCCGTGGCCGAGGCCAACCGCAAGGGCATCCGCGGCAAGCAGACCACCCCCTTCCTGTTGGCGAAGATCAAGGATATCACCGGCGGCGACAGCCTCGCCTCCAATATCCAGCTGGTGTATAATAACGCCCGCCTCGCCGCGCAGATCGCGAAGGGACTGTGATGGGGAAATGGGTAATGGGTAATTTACCGTTTGCCCATCTTGAAAAAGAACATGGGGACGACCTCTTCCGTCAGCATCAAAGGATGCTGCCACCTTCCCCTTAAGGGGAAGGCATAGGGTAGCGTTTCCAAAAGCCTTCCCCTTGAGGGGAAGGTGGCTGGCCGCAGGCCAGACGGATGAGGTGTCCATCCCACAACTAAACGTGAATAACCCAAAAATCAGGTTCATCACGGAAAGTTGTGGGATGCCGACTCCCTCCGTCTCGGCTTCGCCGAGCCACCTCCCTCTAAGAGGGAGGCTTTGGGTTTCGCCGCCAAAAGGCCCCCGTCATGGCCCCCGTCATGGCCCCCTCTCCGAGGGGGCTGTCAGCGAAGCTGACTGGGGGAGTGAAGGGGGCTGTCAGCGAAGCCGCATGAGGGAGTTTCTTCGCAATCCCACAAGTTTCCGTGAAGAGCCAAAATCAAGGCCCATGGCTTTCACCTTATGGTGACAAAGCCATGGGCCCTGTTTAAACCCAATCAGATCTCCTCGTCCTCCGCCCCGGCGGGGTCGGCGTTATCAAGGTTATCGATGTCGTCGATATCGTCCCTGATGCCGTCGGCAGCGTCGTCAGAAATGTTGTCGGCGGGACGCTCGTCGTAAACGGGCTCGTCGGTATCGAGGGCGTCGATATCGTCGATGTCCTCGTCGGACGCCTCCTCCTCGGCGTCGGCCCGCGCCACACCGACCACCTTGCTGCCGCCGCTGACGCGCATCAGCCGCACGCCCTGGGTGTTGCGGCCCAGCGTGGAGATGGAGCTCACCGGCATGCGTATGACGGTGCCGTCGTCGGTGATCAGCAGGATGTCCTCGGCCTCGTGGGCCAGCAGCTGGCAGGTCAGCCGGCCGGTCTTGTCGGTGAGGTTCATGGCCTTGATGCCCTTGCCGCCGCGGCCCTGCACGCGGTACTCGTCGGCCTCGGTCAGCTTGCCGTAGCCCAGCTCGGTGATGGAGAGCACCTTCATATCGTCAAACACCGGGCACATGTCCACCACCTCGTCGCCTTCGGCCAGCTCGATGGACTTGACGCCCATGGCGGCGCGGCCGATGGGCCGCATATCGGTCTCGGGGAAGCGTATGGCCATGCCGTCGCGGGTGCCGAGCAGCAGCTCGTAGGAGCCGTCGGTGAGGGCCACGCGGATGAGCTCGTCGTCCTCCCGGAGCACCAGCGCGATCAGGCCTGCCTTGCGCAGGTTGGTGAACTCGGAGAGCGCCGTGCGCTTGATGATGCCCTTCTTGGTGGCCATCACCAGGAAGTGCCCGGCCACCTTCTCCGCCGGCACCGGCAGCATGGCGGTGACCTTCTCGCCGCCGTCGAGCTGCAGCAGGTTGACGATGGCGGTGCCGCGCGCCGTGCGCCCGGCCTCAGGGATCTGGTAGCAGTTGAGCTGGTACACGCGCCCCCGGTTGGTGAAGAACATCAGCGGGTCGTGGGTGGACACCACCACCATCTGCTCCACGAAGTCCTCCTCCCGGGTGGTGGCGCCCACGACGCCCTTGCCGCCCCGCTTCTGGGCGCGGTAGGTGGTCTTGGGCAGGCGCTTCACGTAGCCGTAGTGGGTCAGCGTGACCACCATGTCCTCCTCCTGGATGAGGTCCAGCATGTCGATCTCGCCGTCCAGCATGGAGATCTCCGTGCGGCGGGGGTCGGCGTACTTGCGCTTGATCTCGAGGATCTCGTCCTTGATGATATTAAGCACCATCTGCTCGTTCGCCAGCACGTCCTTGTAGTAGGCGATCAGCTTCTCGAGCTCGGCGTACTCGGCCTCGATCTTGTCCCGCTCCAGACCGGTCAGGCGCTGCAGACGCATGTCCAGTATGGCCTGGGCCTGCCGCTCGGTGAGCCCGAAGCGCTGCATCAGGCCGTCTCGGGCGTCCTGGGCGGTGCGGGAGGCGCGGATCAGGGCAATGACCTCGTCGATGTTGTCCAGCGCGATCAGCAGGCCCTCCAGGATGTGGCTGCGGGCCTCGGCCTTGTTCAGGTCGTACTGCGTCCTGCGGCGGATGACGTCCTCCTGGTGGTCCAGGTAGTGGCGGATGATCTGGTGCAGCGACAGTATCTTCGGCTCGCCGTCCACCAGTGCCAGCATGATGGCCCCGAAGGTGTCCTGGAGCTGGGTGTGCTTGTAGAGGGTGTTCAGCACCACGTTGGCGTTGACATCGCGCTTCAGCTCAATGACGATGCGCATGCCCTGCCGGTCGGACTCGTCGCGGATGTCGGAGATGCCCTCGATGGTCTTCTCGTGGACCATCTCGGCGATCTTCTCGATCAGCTTGGCCTTGTTGACCATGTAGGGGATCTCGGTGACCACGATGCGCTGGCGGTTCTGGGGCATCTCCTCGATCTCGGACTTCGCCCGCACCACGATGCGGCCGCGGCCCTCGTGGTAGGCGTCGTAGATGCCGCGCCGGCCCAGGATCACGCCGCCGGTAGGGAAATCCGGGCCCTTGATGTGCTGCATCAGGTCGTCGGTGGTGCAGTCGGGGTTGTCGATCATGCACACCACGCCGTCGATGACCTCCCCCAGATTGTGGGGCGGGATGTTCGTCGCCATGCCCACGGCGATGCCCGCGGAGCCGTTGACCAGCAGGTTCGGGAAGCGGCTGGGCATCACGGCGGGCTGCATCAGCGTCTCGTCAAAGTTCGGGTAGAAGTCCACCGTCTCCTTGTCGATGTCCCGCACCAGCTCAAGCGCCAGCTTCGAAAGCCGCGCCTCCGTGTAACGCATGGCCGCCGCGCCGTCGCCGTCCACCGAGCCGAAGTTGCCCTGGCCCTCCACCAGCAGCGCGCGGGTGGAGAAGTCCTGCGCCAGACGCACCATGGCGTCGTAGACCGAGCTGTCGCCGTGCGGGTGGTACTTGCCCAACACGTCGCCCACGATGCGCGCCGACTTTCTAAACGGCTTGTCCGGCGTGATGCCCATCTCGTTCATCGAGTACAGGATGCGCCGGTGCACGGGCTTTAAGCCGTCCCGCACGTCGGGCAGAGCCCTTGTTACAATGACGGCCATAGCATAAGATATAAATGATTTTTTCAGCTCGTCCTCGATATTGAGAGGAGTAAGCTTTCCGATATTGTATTCGTTGGACATCCGGTCACTACCTCCGTTTCGTTGGAAAACCCGGAACTTCCCAATTATTGCGTTATCTGATATGGCTGTTCTTAGGACTACTTACACACGTATTGATTTGTCTACTCATTGAGCAGTTCATGAACGGTCATATCGATCTCCATACAAACTCCTTCAAAGTTTCTGTCAATATCAACGTTAGCAAAGCGGAGCACAGTTAACCCTAATGAATTAAGAAATGCCGTGCGCTGAGCATCATAGCGCGAACCATCCTTCTCATAGTGCTGTGATCCATCCAGCTCGACCACCAATTTAGCTTTATGGCAATAAAAATCGACGATGTAATTGCCTATGGCTTTTTGCCTTTGAAACCTCAACGGATAATGCTTCAGATAATCATACCATAAATGATTCTCTTGTTTTGTCGCTTCTTTACGGAGTGTTTTTACCCGTTCAATGAGGTGATGTTCGTATGGCAATGACATATATCTGACCTCTCTGACAGAATGACTCCCTCCGGCCCTTCGGGCCACCCCCCTCTGAGAGGGAGGCTTTTGGAACGCATCACGTCGGTTTCCCAAAGGCTCCCTCCCCGAGGGAGCTAGCAGCCGCAGGCTGACTGAGGGAGTTGGCTCCCTCCCCGAGGGAGCTGGCAGCCGTCAGGCTGACTGAGGGAGTCGCCTCAAATATCCAAATCCGCCACCAGTTTCGCGTTTTGCTCGATGAATTCCTTCCGGGGTTCCACCTGATCGCCCATGAGAAGGGTGAAGAGCTCGTCGGCGGCGATGGCGTCCTTCATTTCGATGCGGTACATGGAGCGGGTCTCCGGGTTCATGGTAGTGTCCCAGAGCTGTTGATAGCTCATCTCGCCCAGGCCCTTGTAGCGCTGTATTTCGGGTTTGGCGTCGCGGCCCATCTCATCCAGGAGCTTTTGGAGCTGGTCGTCGGTGTAGACATACTGCTCGGTCTTGCCGCGGGTGACCTTGTACAGCGGCGGCTGGGCGGCATAGACGTAGCCTTCCTCGATGAGCTTCGGCATGAAGCGATAGAAGAACGTGAGCAGCAGTATGCGGATGTGGTTGCCGTCCACGTCGGCATCGGTCATGCAGACGATCCTGTGATACCGGAGCTTGGCGGGATCGAAGTCGTTGCCGAAGCCCGCGCCGAAGGCGGTGATCATGGCCTTGATCTCGGCGTTGGAGAGGGCGCGGTCCATGCGGGTCTTTTCCACGTTCAGAATCTTGCCGCGCAGGGGCAGTATGGCCTGGAAGTGCCTGTCACGGCCCTGCTTGGCGCTGCCGCCGGCGGAATCGCCCTCGACGATGAATATCTCGCACTTGGCCGGATCGCGCTCAGAGCAGTCCGCCAGCTTGCCGGGCAGCGAGGCCGACTCCAGCGCGGTCTTGCGGCGGGTGAGGTCGCGGGCCTTGCGGGCGGCCTCCCGGGCGCGGGCGGCGGAGAGGCACTTGTCCATCACGGCGCGTGCGGCGGCGGGGTTCTCCTCCAGGAAGGTGGAGAGCTTGTCGGACACCATGGCGTCCACCAGCGGGCGGATCTCCGAGTTGCCCAGCTTGGTCTTGGTCTGGCCCTCGAACTGCGGCTCCATCAGCTTGACGGACACGATGGCGGTCAGGCCCTCGCGCACGTCGTCGCCGGTGAGGTTGGCATCACTGGCCTTGATCATGTTGGTCTTGCGGCCGTAGTCGTTGATGACCCGGGTCAGCGCGTTGCGGAAGCCCGCCAGGTGGGTGCCGCCCTCGGGGGTGTGGATGTTGTTGGCGAAGGAGAACACCGACTCGTTGAAGCTGTCGTTCCACTGGAGCGCAACCTCCACGGTGGAGCCGTTCTTCACCCCGGAGATGTACACCGGCGGCGCGAACAGCGGCGTCTTGTGGCGATTCAGGTACTCCACGAAGGACACGATGCCGCCCTCGTAGTGGAACACCTTCTCGTTGACGGGCTCGGCGCGCTCATCCCGCAGGGTGATGCGGATGCCGGCGTTCAAAAAGGCCATCTCGCGGAAACGGGTCTTCAGGGTGTCGAAGTCGAAGTGCCCCGTCTCGAAGATGCCGGGCTCCGGGGTCTCGCCGGTCTTGACGTCGGGCCAGAAGGTGATGGTGGTGCCGGTGCGATCGGTCTCCCCCACGACCTTCAGATCGTAGAGGATCTTGCCGCGCTCGTACTCCTGCTGATAGATCTTGCCGTCCTGATGGACGTTGACCTGCAAGTGGCTCGACAGCGCGTTGACCACCGACGCGCCCACGCCGTGCAGGCCGCCGGAGACCTTGTAGCCCTCGCCGCCGAACTTGCCGCCGGCATGCAGCACCGTCAGGCACACCTCCACCGCAGGGCGGCCCATCTTGGGATGGATGCCCACCGGGAAGCCGCGGCCGTTGTCCTGCACCGTCACGGAGCCGTCCTTCTGCAGGGTGACCTCGATGTGGTCGCAGAAGCCCGCCAGGGCCTCGTCGATGGCGTTGTCCACGATCTCGTAGACCAGGTGGTGCAGGCCCCGCTCGTCCGTGGAACCGATGTACATGCCCGGCCTGCGGCGCACGGCCTCCAGCCCCTCAAGCACCTGTATCTGACTTTCGTCGTAATGATTTTCTCTTAGCATGAATGAAGCCTCTCGCGGTCCCCCGAAGGCGGGGAACAAAATTATTTCTTCTTATATTAATTATACCACTTTTTCACCCCCTCAAGCACGCATGCTACGGTAAAGAATCGACATGTTAAATACTTTTAACGCAATGGGTGAAGTCCCGTCATTCGGGAAGGAAAACGGCCGCCGCCGACCAAATTCGCAACATTTCCACCCTTGACAACCCCCGCCATTCGTGCGATAATAGACGGGCGGAAAACATGATATGCACCCATAGCTCAGCAGGATAGAGCGACCGCCTCCTAAGCGGTAGGTCAGGGGTTCGAATCCCTTTGGGTGCGTTACGGCAACAGCCGCCCTTTATGGGCGGCTGTTGCCGTAACGCACCCAAACCGGGATAATCGAATCCCAGTACGCGAAGCGGACTTGGGGTTCGGCGAAGCCGCGGCGCGCTTGCGCGACGCCATCCCTTTGGGTGCGCTGACAAAAGAATCACCCTGAAAAGGGTGATTCTTTTGTCAGCGCACCCAAAGAATAATAATATCGCGTCATCAATCCGATTATTACCAGCGTAAAAACCATGCCCCCGGTCAAAATAGTGTCAGGCTGAACGACACACCGTCGATTCGCCGACACAAAAAACAGAAAGGGGTCATTGAAAATGGCTAACAACAACTCCAACAACAACCAGATCAACGTTCCCGAGGCGCGTCAGGCCATGTACGACATGAAGCACGAGGTCGCCAACGAGCTGGGCATCTCCCTGAACGACGGCTACAACGGCAACCTGTCCTCCAAGGACGCCGGCCACATCGGCGGCAACATGGTCAAGAAGATGATCGAGGCCCAGGAGCGTCAGATGAGCGGCAACGCCCGCGGCTGAGCCCGACGCCCCGCCCCTGTTTCCGAAGCATCGGGAACGGGGGCTGATTTTATGCGTTCCCCGGCCACATCCGCCGATACTTAACGCGGCATTAACCTCCGTTTGCTATACTGTGGGCGAATACTGCCGCGGAGGGCTGTCGCTATGACGTTATACTACGACCTGGTGCTGGCGGCGTCGATCGTCATGACGCTGATGTACGTGTTCATGTGGCACAAGCACTTCGACGCGCACATCACGATGATCTACGTGCTGGTGCCGGTGATCAACCTGGGCTACGCCCTGCTGGCCCGGGCCACCACGCTGGAGGAGGCCCTGATGGCCAACCGGCTGACCTACATGGTCGGGTGCTATCTGTTGCTGATCATCATGTTCAGCGTGTTCAGCCTCTGCCAGATCCCGCTGAACCGCTGGATACGTGTGGCGCTATTGCTCATGAGCACGGCGGTGTACGCCTCCGCGCTGTCCATCGGCCGCAGCCCGATATTCTACAAGGACGTGCAGTTCGAGCTGATCGACGGCGCCGTGGTCTTCCACAAGCACTACGCCTTCATGCACACGGCGTTTCTGGCGCTGATATTCGGCTACTTCTCGGCCAGCCTGATCGCCATCATCTACACCTACCTGCACAAAAAACAGGTCTCCCGCAAGATACTGATACTGCTCTTCCTGCCCGTGGTGGTGGCCATGGTGGCCTTCTTCGCCGGGCGCAGGCTGTTCCCCCGGGTGGAGCTGATCCCCGCCGCCTGCGACTTCGCGCTCTTGATCTACCTGATCATCGTCTACCGCATGTGCCTGTACGACGTCATCGACGTGGCGGTGGATTCGCTGGTGCAGTCCGGCGATACGGGGCTTATTTCCATCGACTTCAATTTCAACTACCTGGGCAGCAACGCCACCGCCAAGGACATCTTCCCCGCGCTCAACGACCTGACCGTGGACCTCCCCATCACCCGAAGCGCGCTCATGCGTGAGACGGCGCTAAAGTGGCTCGAGGCCTTCCGCGACGACGAGTCCCGCGACACCGTCCACTACGAGAAGGACGACCACAGCTTCCTGGTCAAGATCACCTACCTCTTCAACGACCGGCGCAGGCGGGGCTATCAGTTCTTCATGACCGACGACACCGAGGACCAGCACTACATCAACCTCCTCAGCCACTACAACGCCGAATTGGAGCGCGAGGTGGCCGACAAGACCGCCCACATCGTGGCGATGCACGACCGGCTGATCCTGGGCATGGCCACCATGGTTGAGAGCCGCGACAACTCCACCGGCGGGCACATCCGGCGCACCAGCGAGGGCGTGCGGCTGCTGACCGAGGCCATCCGCGAGGTCGGCGCCCCGACGCTCAGCGACGCATTCTGCCGGGACCTCATCAAGGCCGCGCCCATGCACGACCTGGGCAAGATCGCCGTGGACGACGCCATACTCCGCAAGCCCGGCCGCTTTACCCCCGAGGAGTTCGACAAGATGAAGTCCCACGCCGCCGAGGGCGCGCGGATCGTGCGCGAGATACTCAAGAGCGTGGAGGACGACGAGTTCCGCCACATCGCGCAGAACGTCGCCCACTACCACCACGAGCGCTGGGACGGCTCCGGCTACCCCGAGGGCCTCAAGGCCGACGCCATCCCGCTGGAGGCCCGTATCATGGCCATCGCCGATGTCTATGACGCCCTCGTCAGCAAGCGCGTGTACAAGGAGCGCATGTCCTTTGAGGAGGCCGACGCCATCATCATGGACGGCATGGGCAGGCACTTCGACCCCGGCCTCGAGGCCGGCTATGTCGCCGCCCGACCTCGCCTGGAGGCGTATTACAGCGGACTCGGGGAATACGCTTGATATAATTGGGAATTTGGAATTGGGAATGGAGAATTATAAGCCGCGATATAACTCTGTACGCACCGCCACCCCGTAGGGACGCTATACTTGGCGTCCGCTGAATTGCGCCCCCTCAGTCAGCTGCGCTGACAGCTCCCCCTGCGCAGGGGAGCCACCGCCACCCCGTAGGGACGCCATACTTGGTGTCCGCAAAGCCTCCCCTGTGTAAGGGGAGGTGTCATGCGAAGCATGACGGAGGGGTTGCCCTGCCTTCTCCTTCAGGGGGTTCGAACGCCCGGAAAACAGTCCAGTGGACTTGCCTTCTCCTTTAGGAGAAGGTGGCAACGCGAAGCGTTGACGGAAGAGGTCGTCCCCCAATTCCCAATTTCTCTCACCCCCCCACAGGAGGTCACCCCCCATGATCGTTCGCAAAATCCGCCCGGAGGAGCTCAAGCGCTGCCAGCAGCTCTGCGCACTGGCCTTCGAATACCCGATGCAGGGCGCCGACCTGTCTCCGGAGGCCGCGCTCAACAAGGTGCGGCAGAATCCCCAATCCATGCAGGACGTCCACTGGGACAGCCAATGGGCGGCCTTCGGCGACGACGACGCCACCATGCTGGCCACCCTGACCGTCATCCCTTGGCGGGCCCGCTTCGACGGCGGCGACGTGCCCATGGGCGGCATCGGCGGCGTGGCGTCGCTGCCCCAGTACCGCCGGGGCGGCGCGATCCGCCGCTGCATCGAGGCGGCCTTGCGGGACCTCCACGACGGCGGGACGCTGCTGTCCTATCTCTACCCCTTCTCCACCGCGTTCTACCGCAAATTCGGCTACGAGCTGGGCTGTGACTGGACACGCTGGCGCCTCAGGCTCTCCGGCATGCCCGCATTCTCCATGGAAGGCCGCTGGCAGCTCTCCGAGCCGGACCGCCCGCTGACCGACGCCATCCGCGCCGTCAACCGCATGCGCGAGGCGCGCTACAACTGCATGGTGCTCAGCGGCGACACCGAATACCTGTACCTGCGGGAGGACCCCTTCGTCACAAAGCGCTACACCTACGTGTACTATGACGCCCAGGACCGCCCCCGCGCCCACCTGACCGCCGTGCCGGAGGGCGGCGAGCTGCGGTGCCCCCGGTTCGTATTCAGCGACAGGGAGGGCTTCTGCGGGCTTCTGGCGCTGCTCATGCGCCTGTCCGCCGACCACAGCCACGCCACGCTGTGCCTGCCCACGGACATCGACCTGCGCGCCCTGCTGCCCGAGTGGAGCTTCGGCCATGTGGAGCGCGTTATCGAGCAGCGCGGCATGGTGCGGGCGGTGAACGTCGAGGGCCTGCTGCGCGCCGCCCGCGCCCGCGGCGAGGGTTGTCTGCGCGTTGGCGTGACCGACCCCCTGCTGTCCGCCAACAACGGCTGCTTCGAGGTCTCCTTCTCCCCGGACCGGCCCAACGCCGTGCGCCGGGTGGACGATCCCCCCGAGATCGAGCTGACCATACAGGATTTCAGCCGCCTGATCGTGGGCTGCTGCGACGCCGCGGACCCCGAGTGGCTCCCGGACGTGCAGCTGCACTGTTCCCCCGAGCGCGCCGCGCAGCTCTTCTATCGCAAACCGACGTTCATCAGCCAGTATTTTTGATTTAATTCTGACGGAGACCCCCATGAAGTGCATCATCAACGGAACGCTGCTCATGAAGGACGGCCCACTGACGGGCAAGGCCCTGCTGTTTGACGATAAGATCCGCGCGCTGACGGACATCGTGCCGTCGGACGCGGAGGTGATCGACGCCGCGGGCGGCTGTGTGTCCCCGGGGCTGATCGACGTGCACTGTCACGGCTTCATGGGCTGGGACGCCTCCCACGGCAGTCTCGACGAGCTTCGGCAGATGTCCCGTCGGGCCGCGCAGACCGGCGTGACCGCCTGGCTGCCCACCACCATGACGCTGGACTGGCCTGTGTTGGAGCGGTGCTTCGCCGCCATTCGACGGGCGCAGGCGGAGAGCCTCTCCCCCGACTGGCGCGGCGCGCAGGTGCTGGGCGTCCACGCGGAGGGACCGTTCATCAGCCCGAAGCGCAAGGGCGCGCAGTCAGAATCCGCCATCCAGCGCCCGAACGCGGAAAAGCTGCGCCCCTGGGCCGACGTCATACGCCTGCTGACCCTCGCCCCGGAGCGCGACGGCGCAACGGACTGCATCCGCGACGCGCAGGCTATGGGTATCGCAGTCTCCATGGGCCACACCGACGCCACCTACGAGCAGGCGCTCGCGGGCATCGAGGCCGGCGTCACCCACGCCACCCACACCTTCAACGCCATGCCGCCGCTGAACCACCGGGAGCCGGGGGCCGTCGGCGCGGCGCTCTCGGACGATCGCGTGTACTGCGAATTGATCTGCGACACCTTCCACGTCCATCCGTCGCTGTTTGGCCTTATGGCGCGGCAGAAGCCCGGCCGGCTGGTGCTGATCACCGATTCCATCGCCTCCGCGGGGCTGCCCGACGGTCCCCACGACCAGATGGGCGCGACGGTCATCGTGGACGGCATCCGCTGTCGCTTCCCCGACGGCACCATCGCCGGCAGCGCCCTCACGCTGGACCGCGCCGTGCGCAATTTCCGAAAATATACCCGCCTGCCGCTGTGGCAGGTGGTCCATATGGCTGCCCTCTGCCCCGCGATGAGCATCGGCCTCGATGCCTACAAGGGCTCCCTCGACCCCGGCAAGGACGCCGACATCCTCATCACCGATCCCGATTTCAACGTCCGCGCCACCTTTGTCCGCGGCGTCCGTGTCTTCCCAACATAAGAAACGCGACCATCCGCCCCAAAAGCCTTCCCCTTCAGGGGAAGGTGGATTAATGCCGTCAGGCATTAAGACGGAAGAGGTCGAGCCTTCCCCTTGAGGGGAAAGTGGCTGGCCGCAGGCCAGACGGAAGAGGTCGAGCCTTCCCCTTGAGGGGAAGGTGGCCGAGCGAAGCGAGGTCGGATGAGGTGTCCGTAATCCCACAAGAAAACCCCAACAACCAAAA
>CACXBB010000026.1 GCA_902765735.1 uncultured Eubacteriales bacterium
CCTTCCCGATATATCCCCGTTCGACTTGCATGTGTTAAGCACGCCGCCAGCGTTCGTCCTGAGCCAGGATCAAACTCTGATGTTTAATCCTTTCCGTTCGATGCGCTCTACTCCCTTCGGCTCGCCAAAGCCTCCGCTTTCATCCCCATCTCACGGCGTTTAACTCTTCGAAATCTGACTGTTTCTTCTCTCTTCTCTGTATCGTTTTCAAGGTTCGCGCCGCCTTTGTGAGGCTCCCGTCGGGCGTCTCTCGCTGACAGCTTGATCAGTATATCAAACACATTTTTGTTTGTCAACCCCTTTTTTCATGTTTTTTGGCCAAAAACGCTATTTTAACCTAACGCTTGCATATCCTGTCTAATAGTGCAGCTTTTATGGCAGAAACGGAGGTCTGAATCCATGCGAAAACTGCGCACGCTGCTGTGTCTGCTGATACTGGCCGTCACGATCCCGTCGGCGCTCCGCCTGAGAAGCGCGCTCCCGCCGGACACGCAGCCGATGATCGAAAAGAAGTACGGCGGCTGGTCCGGGGTGCTGCGCCTGTGGGTATGCGAGGATTGGCCGGTGGGCGCGGGGAGCGCGGCGGGCTGGGTCAATCGCTGTGTCGCGTCGTTTGAGAAGGCTCACCCGGGGGTCTATGTGCAGCCGGAAGCCGTGGACATCGGCGCGCTGTCGGCACAGGGCCTGCTGCCGCCGGACCTCGTGCTGTTCCCGCCCGGCGCGGCAGACGCCTCCCTTTTCGCGCCGCTGGCCTTCGACCCGCCCCTCCGGGAGGGCCTGCCCCGGGACCCCCGCGCCGCGCCGGTGCTGCTGGGCGGCTACCTGTGGGCGTACAACGCGGGCATGATCGACCGGCTCCCCGGCAGTTGGCACGACACCGGCCTGCCCGTCGCCGCGCCGAGCGACGACCCCGCCCACCTCTGGTCCGCGGCGCTGCTGGCGCTGTGCTCGTCGAAGTATTCGGAGGCCGGCGGACAGTCCACCGCCGCGCCGCAGGGGGAGATCGAGCTGGGGCTGTCGCGGGACTGGCCGGAGGAGACCCTCGCCCCCGCCCCGTCGGAGGGCACGCTGAGCTGCCGCCTGCCGGACGGTTTTGAGCCCGGCGGTGCCTGGCGTGTTTTCATCAACGGCGAGGCGGCGGCGATGCCGGTGACCCCGCGGGAAGTGCGCCACCTGGAGGCGCTGTCCGATCAGGGAAAAGGCCCGGACTGGCGCCTGGCCGCGGCGGGCGACGCGGCCTTCACCGACCAGGTGCTGTACATTGGCGCGGTCAACCAGGAAAACGCGGACCGGCTGGCGCTGTGCCGCGCCTTCATCGCGCACCTGCTCTCCGACGAATGCCAGTCCCATCTGCACCGCGTCGGCGCGTTTTCCGTCACCGCGGCGGACTCCGGCTATCCCGCGGGCGACAACCTCCGGACCATGGAGCAGCTCCTGCGCCAAAAGCCGCTGCTCATCCCCGCGCCCTTCGACGCCGCCTGGCGACAGGACGCCTCCGGGATTGTTCGTGATTTCTGGCGCGACAGCCGGGAGCCCGCGGCCATATTGGACCTGCTGGCCCGCAGACTCGGCCAATAATCCGAACATTCGATCCATAAACCAAAACAGGGTTCGGATTTTGAAGGGCATTATATAATAGGAAGAAACCCGGACCGTCCCGCGCGATTCAGGAGACGACCTCTTCCGCCTCACTGCGTTCGGCACCTTCCCCTGAAGGGGAAGGCTTTTGGAAGCGTAACCGATGCCTTCCCCTTCAGGGGAAGGTGGCACGCGAAGCGTGACGGAAGAGGTCGTCCCCCGTTACCATACAGCATGGGTAAATGGTAACTGTAACGCATGCGTGAGCGCGTGATTTTTGTCCCTCTCCCCTTGAAGATGCGGCGCGGGATGTGTTATAATGAAAAAAAGTGTACCCCTACAATCGGAGGACAAAATGAAGCCCTGGATTTCAGAAGAGATGCGCGAGCGCACGCGAAGCAACATCGTGGTGCTGGTGGTCGGCGCGGTGCTGTTGGCGTCGGTGTTTTATTTCAGCAGCATATGGGCTGTGGTGACCAAGGTCTACCAGACGGTCATGCCCTTTTTGATCGGCTTCGGCTTGGTGCTGCTTCTGCTGCCCATCGTCAACAAGGTGGAGTGGGCGTTCAACCGCACGCTGTTTCGCAAGAAGCCGCATCCGAAGCTGAACCGGGGGCTGTCCACCGGGGTGGCGGTGCTGACGCTGCTGGCGATACTGGCGGGATTCTTCGCCATCATGCTGCCGCAGCTCATCACCTCCATCAAATCGATCCTGCAATACATCACCAACTTCGTCACGGTCAATCAGGACAAGATCAAGGAATTCCTGCTGAAATACGAATTTCTGTCCATCGAGGGCGAGAAGCTGGTGATCGCCTGGGAGAACATCGTCAGCCAGACCATGAACTACACCAGCTTCGTGCTCAACTACGTCAAGGCCATCGCGCTGGGCGTGTCCAGCGGCGTGTACAGCGTGGTGATCCACTTCATGGTGGGGCTGATCGCGGCGGTCTACCTGCTCATCGACAAGGAGACCTTCAGCGCCCAGATCAAAAAGTTGTGTTACGCGCTGTTCAAGCCCTCCATCTGCGAGACCCTGATCTACTGGACCCGCCGCGCCCACAAGATCTTCGCGGGCTTCATCACCGGCAAGATCCTCGATTCGGCCATCATCGGCGTGATCTGCTACGTGTGCATGCTGATCTTCCGCATCGAGTACCCGCTCCTGATCTCGGTGATCATCGGCGTGACCAACGTCATCCCCTTCTTCGGCCCCTTCATCGGCGCGGTGCCCTCGATACTGGTGCTCCTGCTGGTCAATCCGCTCAGCGCCCTGTGGTTTGCGGTGTTCATCGTGATCCTCCAGCAGGTGGACGGCAACCTGATCGGCCCCTTCATACTGGGCGACTACGTGGGCGTCTCGGCCTTCTGGATCATGATCGCCATCGTCATCGGCGGCGGGCTGTTCGGCTTCGCGGGCATGCTGCTGGGCGTGCCGGTGTTCGGCACCGTGTACGCCATCGTGCGCTCGGTGATCGACGTGCGGCTCAGGGAGAAGAACCTGCCCGTGCCCAGCTCGGCCTACGCCGACGCGCCGGAGAGCCTTGCAAAGACGGACAATGCGGACGACGCCCATAAGATCGACACGCCGGATGGGACCATCGGGGAGGATGCGCCGTGACACACGCTCTGCCTGCGGAATTCATCGATCAGATGCGCGAAATGCTGGGGGACGAGGCCCCGGCATTTTTGCGCGCCATGGAGGAGCCTCCGGCGCTGGCGCTGCGGCTGAACCCGCTGCGCGCCGGGGCGGAGGACGCGGCGGCAGCCTTCACGAAGGACCCCGTGCCCTGGGCGCCGCTGGGCCGCTATCTGAAAAAGGACGCCCGCCCCGGCGCGGACATCGCCCACTGGGCCGGGGCCTACTACGTCCAGGAGGCCAGTGCCATGGTGTCCGCCGCGGTGCTGGACGCGAAGCCCGGCGAGCGCGTGCTGGACCTGTGCGCCGCGCCGGGGGGCAAGTCCACCCAGATCGCCGCCGCCATGGACAACCGTGGCGCGCTGGTGTCCAACGACCCCGAGCCCGCCCGGGCGCGGGCGCTTGCCGGCAACCTGGAGCGCATGGGCGCGGCCAACGCGGTGGTGGTCAACGCGCTGCCGGACAGGCTGGCTGCCCGCTGGCCGGAGACCTTCGACGCCGTGCTGGTGGACGCCCCCTGCTCCGGCGAGGGCATGTTCCGCCGGGACCCCGACGCCCGGAATGAGTGGCGGCCCCAGAGCCCCGCGGGCTGCGCGGCGCGGCAGAGGGAGATACTGGACTGCGCCGCCCTCATGCTCAAGTCCGGCGGACGGCTCGTCTACTCCACCTGCACCTTCAACCGGCCCGAAAATGAGTTAAGCATACTGTCCTTCCTGTCCCGGCACCCGGATTTCGCCCCGGAGGACTTCGCCATGAACGGCATCGGTCCCTCCCGGGACGGCATGCTGCGGGTGTTCCCCCACCGGGTCCGGGGCGACGGCCACTTCGTGGCGAAGCTGCGCAAATCCGGGACTCCCCGCGACGATACGCCCCGCCGCCCCGTGCCTGACCGCGACGCCGCCGCGCTGCTCAAACGCCTGGAGGACGAGATCTGCCCGCTGCCCGACTGGCTTGCCGGCATGCGCCTTACGCGGATCGGCGACCGCCTGCTGGCCGCGCCCGCCGACGCCCCGGCGCTGAACGGCATCAAGGTCGTCTCCCCCGGCCTGTGGCTGATGCGCGTGGGCCGAAGCCACATCGAGCCGGAGCACCCGCTGGCCATGGCGCTCACCGCCGCCCGGCGCGCCGCCGCCCTCGACGATGCCGCCGCCGCCCGCTACCTGGCCGGAGAGGCGCTGCCCGTCGAGGGCCCCCGGGGCTGGACCTGGGTCACCTGGCGCGGCATGCCCCTGGGCTGGGGCAAGCAGACCGGCGACACCCTCAAAAACCACCTGCCCAAGGGCCTCCGAAGGACGATTATTTTGACATAAATTTTAACATTTGAATTGACATTTCAATTCAAATACGTTATACTATAATAAAGTTATTTAATTTACTCAACGAAAGGGGATCTTTCTGATGGCGGGCAAGTTTCTCATTATCAAGGCGAAAAACGGCGAATTCACCTTCAATCTGAAGGCGTCCAACGGCGAGGTCATACTGACCGCGTCGGAGACTTATACGACCCTCGATGCCTGCGAGAACGGCATCAACAGCGTCAAAAAGAATGCGCTGTCCCAGATCGAGGATCAGACCCGCGGCGAGTCCGCCACCCATCCCAAGTATGAGCTGTACCAGGACAAGGCCGGCGAGTTCCGCTTCCGCCTGAAGGCCGCCAACGGCCAGATCATCGGCAAGTCCGAGGGCTACAAGGCCAAGGCCAGCGCCAAGAAGGGCATCGCCTCCATCGGCAGAAACGCGCCCGACGCCGCCGTCATCACGGTGGACGCCGAAGCGTGACCCCATCGCAAAAACCCGGCAATCCGCGCACGGATTGCCGGGTTTTTTGTATCCCCTGTTATTCTACACTGATCACGTCCTGCAGGATATAGCGGAACGTCGGAAACGACGTGGTGGCGTTCTCGACATAGCCCTCGCGCAGGTCATAGGTATCGTCGGGGTTATCGGGGTTGACGCCGACGTAATCCCCCTTGAACACGAAATCGCCCTTGCCGCGTTTGAACTGCTCGATGGCGGCGTCCACGGCCTCCTGGGTGCCGGGGGCGGCCACCTGCTGGTTGAGATCGACCAGTTCCACCCAGCCCTTCTCAAACCCGGCGGAGACGTCCGTGCCGTGCACCCGCCCGGAGACCACCTTTTCGATGCTCTTGCGCGCCATGACGGCGTCCACCGCCTCGGTGACGTAGGGCTCCCAGCAGATGCGGGAGGCGACCAGCGACGTGCCCGGGGCGACCTCGGACATGCTCTGGTTGTAGCCCACGTGGTACACCGTCCGTTCCCCCTCGGTCTCCTCGCAGGCCACCGCGGGGCCGATGGTGTCCGTGTGCTGGGAGATCACCACGCAGCCCTCGTCGATCAGCGCCTGGGCGGCGCTCTTCTCCTGGGCGTAGCTGGACCAGGTCTCCGTGTAGCGCACGCGCATCACGGCCTGCGGCACCACGGAGCGCACCCCCAGCAGGAAGGCGGTGTAGCCGGAGATGACCTCGGAGGTCGGGAACGCCGCCACGAAGCCCACCACGGCCTCGTCGCTCTTGATGACGCCTTCCGAGATCATCTGATCGATCTTCATGCCCGCCGCGATGCCGCTGACGTAGCGCGCCTGATACGCCTCGCCCTTGAAGGTGTGGTAGTTCGGGGGCACCTGTTTGTCGGTCATGTCCATATAGGAGGTCTGGCAGAACTCCACCTCCGGGTATTCCGGCGCCAGCTTCACGACCAGCTCGCTGTATCCGTTGAAGAATATCACATTGCAGCCCTTGGTGACCAGGTCCCTCAGCGGGTCCTCCATCTTGTCGTCCAGCACGTTGCTGCACGTGAGGATGGTCACCCGGTCGCCGTAGCGGCGCTCCAGCGCGTCCTTGGCGAGGGAGAAGTTGTAGGTGTAGGGCGTGCTCTCGTCGTTGTCGTAGATGAATCCGACGGTCAGGGTGTCCCGGACGCCGGAGAGGTTGAGATAATGCAGCCAGCCCGCGAGTATGGCCAGTATGACCGCGCAGGTCAGCCCCATCGTGATGTAAACCCGCTTCATGGCCTATGCTCCTTTCCCGTCCGCGCCGTCGTCCATCTCGGCCTTCTGGATCTTCTTGTCCTCCTCCACGCGGCGCCTGAGCTCCGCCTGCGCCTTCTGGTCGGCGTGCTCGATCTCGGCGCGCCTGTGGGCGTAGAGCTCGGGGAGGTTGATGATCTTCTTGTCCACCAGCCGCACGAAGGCGTCCAGCGCGTCGGGGTCAAACTGCGTGCCCCTGCCGCGCTTCATTTCGTTCATCACGTAGTCGGTGTCCATGTGGTTGCGGTACACGCGGTTGGAGGTCATGGCGTCGAAGGCGTCGGCCACGCCGATGATCCTGCCGAACAGCGGGATCTCTTCGCCCTTCAGGCCGTCCGGATAGCCCCGCCCGTCGTAGCGCTCGTGGTGGTAGCGGGTGCCCTCCACCACGTTCTCCACCAGCGTGAAGTCCTTCAGAATTTCTGCGCCGCGGGTGACGTGGGACTTCATCTCCGCGTACTCCTCGTCGGTCAGCCGCCCGACCTTGTTGAGCACGCTGTCCGGGATGCCGATCTTGCCGATATCGTGCATCTGGGCGGCCTTTCTCAGGTTGGACAGCATCTTGCGGCGCTGCCACCACTTGAAGCAGTGCATCTCCTGGGCGATCAGCACCGAGTATTCCGCCACGCGCATGGAGTGCTGGCTGGTGCGCACGTCCTTGGCGTCAACGGCGTTTGCGATGGCCATGACGGTCTCATTGGCCATGTTCAGCTTGATCTGCTGCTGGTTGAGCTGGCGCTGGACCACCAGCCAGGTGACCCATATGATGAAGAGCGTGAGCAGCACGAGCATGTAGGTGATGAAGCCCGGCCTCTCGTACATCTCGCCCTCCTTCACCAGCCCGAACTTGCGCTCGCCCAGCACCCGCTCCCCGGCGCTGTCGAATATGGCCAGGTGGAAGGTGTAGTCCCCGGCGGGCAGGTTGGTGTAGATGATGGTGTTCAGGCTGCCCTGGGGCACGATGGTCCACTGGGTGTCGTAGCCCTCCAGCCAGTAGCCGGCGTTGGGCTCCTGGATGGTGTAGTTCAGTATCTCCGGGCTCAGCTCCACGCGGTTGACGCCCTGCCCCACCAGTATGGTCCCGGTTCGGGCGGGGGGCTGCATCACGCCGTCCAGCCGGACCGAAGCCAGCTGCATGCGGTAGGAGCGCACCTCGCTGTCGTACTTGTCGGTGTCGATGGTGTAGACGCCGGTGTCGCAGGGCAGGAACAGCTCGCCGTTGCCGTCGTACCAGTTCCAGGAATTAGCCGTCAGCGAGGTGCCCAGGCCCCGGCGGGCGTCCAGCAGCTCCCAGGCCATGTCGCCGCCATCCACCAGCTCGTCGCGGCCCACCACGTAGATGCCCGCCGAGGACATGACGAACAGCGTGTCCTCATCCCGGGCCCAGATGTCATAGTTGTTGAAATAGGGGAACTTGTCCAGCACCCGGATGCTGCCGTCCGGGTCCAGATAGCACAGCCCGTTGCTGGTGACGATGAACACGCCCTCGGACTTGGGGTCCCGGATGGTGCGCAGTATGACGCCGCTCGACAGCCCGTCCGCGCGGGTGAGCATGCCGGTGACCGCGCCGTCCTTCAATATGGCGATGCCGTCGCCGTCCGTGCCCGCCAGGATGGTGCCGTCGTCCCGCTCGGTCAGCGTGAGGATCATGGAGTTGATCAGGCCGTCCCCGTTGCGGATGGTGCGCTCGATCTGATGGTCGCGTATGTAGCTGATGCCCGTGTCCCCGGCGGCCAGTATCGTGCCGTCCGTAAGCTCCTTGACGACGCGCGAGCGGTTGCCGAATGAGCCGTTGTCGGCGTTGTACAGCCAGCTCTCGCCCTCCGGGGAGAACTCCATCAGGCCCTTGCCGTAGGTGCACACCCACAGGTGGTCGCGGGAGTCCACGATCATGCAGCGTATCCGCTTGCCCTCCAGCGCCGCGGTGAGGGCGTTTTTGAGCTGGTGCCGGCAGGCGCGGTCCACCACGTCCAGCCCCTTGTCGGTGCCGATGTAGTAGTTGTCCTGCCACATTACGATGGCGTTGACCACCCGGCGGTCCATGCCGATGGTGCCGTAGACGTCCTTGAAGGCCGACTTCGCCAGCCGCAGCAATCCCAGCCGCGAGGAGGTGAACCACAGGTTGCCCTGGTAGTCGAAGAGCATGTTGTCGATGGAATTGTTGAAGTCGTTGGTGTTCATCCGGTGGTAGTTGCCGTTCTTGTCCATGTAGGACACGCCGCTGTCCGTGGAGATGAACAGCGTGCCGTCGCTCAAGAAGTTCAGGTTGTTGATGCTGTTGACGTTGTTGCAGGTGCGCACGTCCAGCAGTATAAAGTCGTGCCGGGAGATGTCGTAGCGGTAGATATGATTGGTGGAGGTGCCCACCATCAGCTTGCCGTCCGGCGCGAAGGCGCAGCAGTTGAACAGCTCCTGGCTGCCCGTCAGCCGAAGCGAGCACAGGATCTGCCCCCCCTCGAGCAGGAACAGCCGGCCGTCGGAGGTGATGGCCGCCACGTGGCCGTCCTCGTCGGCGGTGATGCTGTCGGCGTAGTTGATCTCGCTCAAGGTGTTGGCCACCTTCAGGCCGTTGTTCATGATCAGCATCTGCATGCTGCCGGTGGTGCCCACGTAGTAGTAGCCGTCCGAGGCGTGGGTGATGCAGCGCACCGAGTTGGAGGGCAGCCCCGAGGACTGATCCAGCACGTTGACCACCTTCTCGCGGATGACGATGGACAGGCCGTTGTCGTTGGTGCCGATCCACAGCCGGCCCTCCTCGTCCACGTACAGGCAGTTGACGTTGCGCACGGAATCGTAGTTGTCCACCCACCGAAACTCCCGCCCGTTGTAGCGGTACAGCCCGGCGTAGGTGCCGATCCACAGCACGCCGTCGTTGGTCTGGGCGATGTCGTTGGCCTCGCCGCAGGGCAGGCCGTTGCTGCTGCTGTACACGGTCTGCACGTAGTCGTTGTAGTCGATGTCGTCGGAATAGGCCGACTCCTCCTCCGGCTCCAGCACGATCTCCTCCGCCCGGGCGGGGGCGGCACACAGGCCGAGCGCCAGGCACAGCACGATCGCCGCGGCGGCGGTGCCGGACCCGGACATGGCCGTGGCCTCCTCGTGGCTGTTGCGCACCCGGCGCGCCAGCAGCACCAGATACACCGCCAGCATGGTGACCAGCTTGTCGGCGAACTCTATGGCCAGCTGGCCGAATATGCCGCACACATAGGGCGGCCAGTTCTTCTCGGTCAGGTAGTCGATGACGGCGTTGCCCCACACATTGCCGGTATAGCCCCCGGCGAACAGGTAGTTCAGCGGCACGGACACGATCAGCGCCGCCAGCACGGCCAGCGTGGTGGCCTTCATGAAGCCGTAGAACTGGTCAAACCAGTTGCGCCGCGCCACGATGCCCACGAGCACGCCCAGCACGATGTTTGTGATCGAGTAGGCCACCGATATGCGCACCACCACGCTGTAGGCCAGGTTGGACGTCAGGCCCACCATGGCCCCGCCCAGCGGCCCGGCGATGCAGGCGCACAGCACCGTGCCGAACGAATCCAGCCACATCGGCAGTCTGAGCCAGGCCGCCAGCTGCCGCCCGAAGATGTTGAGCAGCACGCAAAGCGCCGTGAACAGCGCGATCTGCCATACTTTCCATTTTTTCATCCGTCACGACCTCCTTCGGCACGCGCCCGCGCATCATCAGCGCGCCGCGTCGTACCGGGCGTATTCGTCAAACCAGCGCTCGTACTGTCCGGACGCGACCACCTCGTCGATCACGCCGTTGACAAAATAGATCAGCTCCAATTCCCCCTTGGGCGCCGCCACCCGGTCGCCCTCGAACTGGGGCTGCAAGTCGAAGTACACGTCCGGCACGATCGTCAGGCCGCAGCCCGGATGGTTGTTGATGTAGGTCCGGGCGTTTTCCACGTCCAGTATCCCCGCGTCGGCCTTGTCCGACATCACCGTGGCGAACACGTCGTTGACGGCGGGGAGCCTGCGAAACTTGCGGTAGAACGGTATGTTCTCCACGGCCATGCTCTCCTGCAGCGACCCGCTCTGGGCCACGATGTCCCGGGCGGACAGGTCCTCCACGCTGCGGATCTTCTCCGCGTCCGCCTCCCGGATCACCAGGCCGCTGGAGGCCAGCTCGCTGGTGAAGTAGTAGCCCTTGGACATCTCCATCACCGCTGCGCGCCCGGAGGTAAAGGACAGCGCGGAGATGGCCAGGTCGTATTTGCCGTCGGCCACGCCGTTGAGCACGTCGATGAACTCCAGCGGAACGATCTGAAGCTCCACCCCCATGCGCTCGGCGATGAGCCGCGCGAGCTCCATGTCCGCGCCGACGTAGCGCTCCTGGCCCGTCCTGCTCTCGTCGATGAACTCCTGGGGCGGAAAGTAGGGCTCCGTGGCCACGGTCAGCCTGCCCAGCGCGCGGATGCGCCCCAGCCGCCCGGTGGCGTCCTCCGGGATGCCCCCCGACACGTCCATCGAGTCCTCCACGTAGTTCCATTCGTTTCTCACATACTGCGGCGCCTCCTCGGCCATGCCCGGCAGCACAAGCGCCGCCAGTGCCGCGAGCAGTACCGCCAGGGCGGCGCCCGGGATATTCCATCGCTTCGTCCGTTTCATACTGACGATCACCTTTCGATTATTTCAAAACCCGTCCGGGGACAGGAAAAACCCCACCCCCATAATCATCCAACTATATTATGCCTGATTTTCCCTTTCATTGCAAGAGGAAAATGTCCCTCCGGTGACATTTCCGCACGATTTATTCATATGAGACTTCACAAAAAAAACAATGGACAATGCGGTGCTTTGTTTGGTATAATAAAATTAAGGTCATAATTCGATATATATGATAAGTGTGAATCTATCGCAAAGGCGTCCCTCCCGCCCGTTGAAAAAAGGAGGCCGCCATGAAATCGGCATCTCACCGCCTGCTGAAACTGCTCCTGCTGTCGGCGCTGGCGCTGACGGCGCTATCCCTGTGGGGATGCGCCTCCCGCCCGGAGGCAGCGCCCGCGGCCCCGGAGGCCCGGGCGGATACGACCCCGGACACCTCCCTCTATCTCGTCGCCGTGGAGGACGAGCCCGACACGGTGGATTTCCAGTGCACCTCGATCCACTACACCGTCGCCCAGAACGTGTTCAACCGCCTGGTGGAGATGGACAGCGACCCGGACGGTGCGGTGACGATCCGCCCCGCCCTGGCCGAATCCTGGGAGGTCTCCGACGACGGGCGGCGCTACACCTTCCGCCTGCGCGACGGCGTGCGCTTCAGCAACGGCGCGACGCTGACCGCCTCGGACGTGGACTACACCTTTCACCGGCTTTTGACCCACCCGGACTCCTGCAACCGCGACATCGCCGAGGAGATCCTGGGCGCTGACAAACTGGCCAAGGGCGAGGCGGAGCGGTTGGAGGGCTTTGAGATCATAGACGACCTCACCTTCGCCATCACCCTCCGGCAGCCCTTCGAGGCGTTTCTGGCCTGCCTGTCCATGCCCGGCGCGTCCATACTGGACGAGGACACCACCCGCGCCGCCGGGGACCGCTTCGGCCTCGACCCCGCCTGCACCGTCGGCACGGGCTCCTTCATACTGCGGGAATGGGTGCCCGGGCAGGGCCTGCTGCTCACCGCCAACCCCGATTGCTGGGAGGGCCCGCCCAAGTGCGCCGGGCTCGATTTGCGGTTCATGACGGAGCCGGAGGAGATCCGCATGCTGTTCGAGGCCGGCGGCCTGGACGTGCTGGACCTGGACGAGGTGGGCAACTCGGTGGAGTACTTCATCCACGGCGACATCTACCGGGACAGGCTGTACACGGTGCCCCGCATCGGCACGACCTACATCGCCCTGAACGAGACCGTCAAACCCCTCGACGACGCGCGCGTCCGCAAGGCGCTGCAGCTGGCCCTGAACCGGGTATTGCTGCTGGACGCGGTGTACAGCGGCCGGGGCTCGGTGGAGAACGGCATCTACCCCCACGGGCTGTACGGCTTCAACCCGGACCTGCCGGCGATCCCCTATGACCCCGCGGCAGCCAAAGCGCTGCTGGCGGAGGCGGGCTGCGCCGAGGGCTTCGACCTGACCCTCAGCGTCAACGCCGCCTCCACCCAGTGGGAGATGACCCTCATGCGCATGGTGGTCTCCATGTGGGAAGAGTGCGGCGTGCGCGCGACCATCGAGGTGCTGGAGGACGACGAGTTCATGCCCCTTCGCAAGAGCGGCGAACTGGCCTGCTACTCCGCCACCTGGACGGCGGACTACAACGACCCCGACAACTTCATCTACACCTTCTTCGGCAGCCGCGGCAACACGCGCTTTCGGAGCCTGTGCTATCAGGACGAGGACGTCATGGCCCGCGTGCGCGCGGCGCGCCGCATCGTGGACGCCGACGCCCGGCTCGAGGAATACCGGGAGCTGGAGCGCAAGATCGTGCAGGAGGACGCTGCCTGGATACCGCTTTTCTCCCGGCTGCGCTACTACGTGACCTCCGAGCGCACCTCGGGCATACAGTCCTCCTGGAACGGCTCGGTGAAGAACAAATACCGCGAATTTACCATACGTGATACGCACTGATCATTCGGGAGCTGAGATGATGCATTCGATCCGCGTCAAGATCACGGCGATCACCATCGTCACCATACTCACAAGCATACTCTGCGCGTTCACGGCATGCTATTCGCCGCTTAAGGAGTCCAACGACCGCCGGTCCGTGGAGACCATGAACCTGATCGGTCAGGACACGCGCAAGACGCTTGAAAAGTACATTGAGAGCATCGAGCAGTCCGTGGAGATGGCCGGCAACATGGCCAACGACTCCCTGGACAGCGCGGTGCTGGTGGAGTGCGGCGTGGCGGGGGCCTACGCCCGCGAAAACGCCCGCACGCCGGAGCAGGTCGCCCGGCTGGACGCCTACCTGGCCGACCACTGCGCCCAGATCCAGGAGACCTTCGCCAGCGTGGCGAGCCACACCCACGGCGTGGTGACCTACTACTACTGCATAAGCCCCGACATCTCCGAAACCGAGCACGGCTTCTTCTACTCCCGCGTGGGCAAGACCGGCTTCGACGCCCAGCCGCCGCTGGACGCCCGGGAGCTCGACCCGGCGGTCATCGCCCACACCACATGGTACTACACCCCCATCGAACGCGGCCGCCCCTCCTGGGTGGGCCCCTATTCCGCGCACTTCCTGAACGAGCTGTTGACCTACTCCTACATCGTCCCCATCTACAAGTCCGGAGCGTTCATCGGCGTGCTGGGCATGGACATCCCCTTCGAGACCCTCGCGGAGCAGATTCGCGCCATACGGGTCTACAAGACGGGCTTCGCCTGCCTGTACGACGCCGACGGCCACGTGATCTACCACCCGGACCCCGACATGGACGACAAGACGGACATGTCTGCCATCCCCGGTCTCGCGGAAAACCTGGGCCGGTCCGACAACGGCGACGAGCTCATCCGCTACACCTTCAAGGGCGAGGAGCGCCAGCTCTCCTTCACCACGCTGTCCAACGGCATGAAGCTGATCATCACCGCCCCGGTGGCGGAGATCAACGCCGCCTGGACGCGGCTGGTGCGGGTCATACTGCCCGTGTCCCTGGGCATCATCGCGCTGTTCGCGGTGCTTCTGCTGTTCGCCATGCGCTTCATCACCCGGCCCCTCCAGCGCCTGACCGCCGCGTCCCGCCGGCTGGCCGCCGGGGACTTCGACGTGGCGCTGGACTACGACGGCAGGGACGAGGTGGGCACGCTGACCGACGTCTTCATGCGCATGCGCGACCAGCAGAAGGCGTACTTCGACGAGCTCAACCACCAGATCTATACCGACAAGCTCACGGGCCTGCCGAACATGCGCTACTTCTTCAACCTGGCCCACCGGGAGCGGCAGCGCCTCGCGGAGGCGGGCCAGCCGTCGGCGGTTTTATACTTCAACCTCATCGGCATGAAGCAGTTCAACCGGCAGTACGGCTTTGACGAGGGCGACCGCCTGATCCGGGCCTTCGGCGACATACTCGCCCGCCATTACGCCGGCCACCCGCTGGGCCACATCAGCCAGGACCACTTCGCGGTGCTGACCTGCGAGGACGGCCTGGAGGAGACGGTGCAGGCGGTGTTTTCGGACAGCCAGCGCGCCAACGACGGCCGCACGCTGCCCGTCTGCGCGGGCGTGTACCCGGACCGTCTGGAGGACGTGAGCATCACCGTGGCCTGCGACCGCGCCAAGTTCGCCTGCGACCAGCACCGGGGCGCCTTCGTCTCCGCCATCCGCTGGTTTGACGCCGACATGCTCAAGCGGGGCGAGCGTTTCCGCTACATCATCAGCCACCTGGACCAGGCCATTTCGGAGGGCTGGATCGTGGTGTACTACCAGGCCATCATCCGCGCCGCAAACGGCCAGGTGTGTGACGAGGAGTGCCTGTCCCGCTGGATCGACCCGGTGATGGGTTACCTGTCCCCCGCCGATTTCATCCCCGCGCTGGAGGAATCCAAGCTCATCTACAAGCTGGACCTGTACGTGGTGGAGCAGGTGCTTTTGAAGATGAAAAAGCAGGCCGAAGTAGGCCTGTACGTGGTACCCCAGTCGGTGAACCTGTCCCGGGCGGACTTCGACAGCTGCGACATCGTGGAGGAGATCCGCCGCCGCGTGGACGACGCCGGCATCGACCGGTCCATGCTGACCATCGAGATCACCGAGAGCGTCATCGGCAGCGACTTCGACTTCATGAAGGCCCAGATCGAGCGCTTCCGGGCGCTGGGCTTCAAGGTGTGGATGGACGACTTCGGCAGCGGCTACTCGTCGCTGGACGTGCTGCAGAACATCCACTTCGACCTCATCAAGTTCGACATGCGCTTCATGGAGCGCTTCGACAGCAGCGACGAGGGCAAGATCATACTCACGGAGCTGACGAAGATGGCCCTCGGCCTGGGCGTCGAGACCGTGTGCGAGGGCGTGGAGCAGAAGGCCCAGGCGGAGTTCCTCCGGGAGATCGGCTGCACGAAGATCCAGGGCTACTATTACACCAAGCCCCTGTCCTTTGACGACATACTGTCCCTTTACAGGGGCGGCATCGGCATCGACTTCGAGAACCCGGAGGAATCGGAATACTACGCCACGCTGGGCCGCATCAACCTCTACGACATGGCCGTCATCGCCGGCGAGGGCGAGGGCGACGACGCCCTGCGCCGCTTCTTCGACACCCTGCCCATGGCCATCATGGAGGTCAGCGGCGACAGGGCGCACTTCGTCCGCTGCAACCGGTCCTACCGCGATTTCATGAATCGCGTGTTCGGCATCACGCAGACCGAACAGCTCGTGCTGGGCGACACCGGCCTGCCCGACGGCCGCGGGGCCGCCTTCGTCGGCGCGGTGCTGCGCTGCAGCCGCGACGGCAACCGCGCCATCGTGGACGAGCCCATCGACGAAAAGACCACCATCCACTCCTTCATCCGCCGCGTGGCCGTCAATCCCGTCACGGGCACCGCCGCCATCGCCATCGCTGTGCTGGCGGTCATGGAGGAGAGCGGGGACGCGCAGGCCAGCTTCGCCAGCATCAGGCAGGCGCTGTCCTCGGACTACGTCAACCTCTACTACGTGGATACCGAAACCGACCGCTTCATCGAATACACCTCTGACCCCGGCCGGGAGGACCTGGCCGTGGAGCGCCGGGGCGCGGACTTCTTCGGCGCCAGCGCCAAGGACGCCCAGCTCTTCATCTACAAGGACGACCGGGCGCTGTTCCTCGAGTCCTTCACGCGGGACAACGTGGTGCGCACGCTGGACGCCCACGGCAAGTTCACCCTCACCTACCGCATTCTCATGGGCGGTGTGCCCACCTACGTGAACATGAAGGCGGTACGCATGCGTGGGGACGACAGCCACATCATCATCGGCGTGAGCAACGTGGACGCCCAGGTGCGCCAGAAGGAAGAAATGGCCCGCATACTGGCCGAGCAGACCACCTACGCGCGCATCAACGCCCTGGCGAAGGGCTACATCTGCATCTATACGGTCGACCCCGCCACCGGCCGCTATACCGAGTACAGCGCCACCGGCGAATACTCCGGGCTGGGCCTGGCCAAGGCGGGCGAGGACTTCTTCGAGCAGTCCCACAGGGAGAGCGTCAAGCACGTCTACCCCGAGGACCTGGGCAAGTTCCGGGCGCTGATGACCCGGGACAAGGTCATGGAGGAGATCGACAAGAGTGGGCTGTACGTGCTGCAATACAGGATGATGTTGAACGGCAGGCCCCAGTACGTCAACGCCCAGATCGCGCTGGTGGAGGAGCAGGACGGCCCGCAACTGATCGTGGGCATCCGCAACGTGGACGAGCAGGTGCGCCGCGAGCAGGACTACGAGCGCAAGCTCTCCGCCGCCCGCAGCCGCGCGAACCTGGACGCCCTCACCGGCGTCCGCAACCGCACCGCCTACGACAGCATGTCGGAATCCCTCGCCCGTCAGATCGAGGACGGCCAGACCATCCGCTACGCCATCGTGCTGTGCCGGGTGTGCGGCCTGGCCCGCGTCAACGAGACCCTGGGCCGTCAGGCGGGCGACCGGCTCATCCGCGACGCCTGCGCCGTCATCTGCGAGACCTTCAAGCACAGCCCGGTGTTCCGGGTGACCGGGGACCAGTTCGCCGCCATCGCCCAGGGCCACGACTACGCCTGCATCGACGCGCTGCTTGACAATCTTGAAAAGACCAACGCCAAAAACCGCGCCGCAGGCGGTCTGGTGATCGCCTGCGGCATGGCCCGATATGAGGGCGCGGGCAGCGTGGCGGCCGTGTTCGAGCGCGCCGACGCCCTGTGCCGCAAGGACGGCTGAACCCGCCCGACAACAGTCAAACCCGCCGTAGGGGCGCCCAATGGGCGCCCGCCCGACAGAATCCATGGATTCATATTGGGCGGGCGCCGCATCGGCGCCCCTACGCCGTCATTCCAAGCCTTCCCCGCCCCGCGCCTCGTAATCCGCCTCGATATTGCGCTTCCAGTCCGCGGTCAGCGGCGCGCAGGCGCGCACCCGGCACACCGCGTCGCCGACCTCCCGGTAGTTGAGGGCCTGGCCCCGCGCGTCGCTTAAAAAGGTCACCGCGCGGTCCCTGTCGATGCCGAAGCGTGCGGCGGTCTCCACGGCGTCGATGTTCGCGCCCAGGAACAGAAACTCCCAGCCGTACTGCTCCTTCTCCTTCTTCACCATGGCCTTCACTTCGTCGCTGGTGTAGCGGCGGCTGGCGTTCTCCATGCCGTCGGTGGTAATCACGAATATGGTGTGCTCTGGGCGGTCCTCCTCGCGGGCGTATTTGTGGACGTTTGCGATGTGGCGGATCGCGCCGCCGATGGCGTCGATCAGCGCGGTGCACCCGCCCACGCGGTACTGGCGGTCCGTCATCGGCCCGACCTTTCGAAGGTCCACCCGGTCGTGTATGACCGTGCTCTCATCGGAGAAAAGCACCGTGGACACCAGCGCCTCCCCCTCCGCCTTCTTCTGGCGCTCGATCATGCCGTTGAAGCCGCCGATGGTGTCGCCCTCCAGCCCCGCCATCGAGCCGCTCTTGTCCAGTATGAACACCATTTCCGTCAGATTCTTCTTCATGTAAATCCCTCCCGGTTTTATGCTTGATTCGCGTCCCTCTCCGGGACGGCTTCATCATACACAAAAAACGGGAGGGATTTGGTCGCCCGCCAGGCGACAATTTCACATTACCGCCGTGCCGGACCCCAGCAGCGGCATATCGAACTGAAACAGCACCTCGTTGATCTCGAACACATCATAGATGCCCGACTTAATGAAGTACTCCAGTATGATATCGAACCGGCTGCTGTGGGACAGCGCGAACCCCGCCCTGGCGAGCAGGCTCACGGTCTGGGTCAGCGTGAGCTCCAGCGCGACGGCGAAGGCGAACACGGTGGGCTTGCTGGGCCTGTAATCGGGGTTGGAGCGTATCTTGCTGAACAGCTTCCGGTCCACATTGGCCCGCTTGTAGCACTGGGCGTCGGTCATGCCCTTCTCGTCGATGAGCCGCATGAGCGCCTCGGAGAAGCCCTCGTCGGCCTGTCGGAGCATGCTGTCCCAGTCGGGCTTGCCGGGGGAGGGCGCCGCCATCGGGGCGCTGTCCCCCATGCAGGCGTCGGCACAGGCTTCGCCGAACGCCTCATCCAGGCACCGGGCGGCCTTCTCCTCCTCCCGCCACAGCGTCCGCCGGGAGCGCTCGACATCCCTGTTGACGTGGCTCTCCGCGTATACATCGTCGATATACGCCCGGACCTCCCGAAACAGCTTCTTCCCCGCGAGGAACTCCGCGCCCCCGAACACCACCAGGTAGACCATAAGGTCGTGTGCCTCCAGGAATCGGGCGATGGCCGCCACCGCCACGTCCATGGCCTCCGCCTTGGGATAGCCGTAGGCCCCGGCGGAGATCAGCGGAAAAGCCACGCTCTCGCAGCCGTTTTCGACGGCCAGCGCGAGGGAATTGCGGTAGCACGCCGTCAGCAGCGCGCGCTCGTTGTACTGCCCGCCGCGCCAGATCGGCCCCACCGTGTGGATCACGTACCTCGCCGGCAGCCGATAGCCCCGGGTGATCTTCGCCTGCCCGGTCTCGCACCCGCCCAGGGTCCGGCACTCCTCAAGCAGCCCGGGCCCGGCGGCGCGGTGGATCGCCCCGTCCACGCCCCCGCCGCCCAGCAGCGAGCGGTTCGCGGCGTTGACGATGGCATCCACCTTCATCTTTGTAATGTCGTTGCGCACAATTTCAAAGGGCATATCGCCTCACCTCACCGATCCTATTCATTCCTTCCCCTCCATTCTACCACAAACCCTCCCCCGCGTCCACGATTTTGCGGCTCTGATTTGGCTGTCACGCCGATAAAAAGCAACATTTGAGATTGCCCAACGGAGGGATGTGTGATAAAATAATGTTATAGCTTAACCGAGGAGGGGTCCGCATGCACAGCAGCCAATTCTTCATCCCGGACGACGGCATCCGCCTGAACGCCAAGCTGGACATCCCGGAGGGCAGCGACCGCCTGGTCATCGTCATCCACGGCTTCACGGGCCACATGGAGGAAGTCCACATCACGGCCGTCTCGAGTGCCTTCAACGACCTCGGCTATGCGACCCTGCGGGTGGACATGTACGGCCACGGCCACAGCGACGGCGCCTTCCGCGACCACACGCTGTTCAAGTGGATGACCAACGCCCTGACGGTGATCGACTACGCCCGGGGGCTCGATTTTGCAAAGGAGATCTACCTCTGCGGCCACTCCCAGGGCGGGCTTTTGGTGATGCTGGCCGCCGGCATGCGCCGGGAGCTGATCCGGGGGCTGATCCCCCTCTCCCCCGCCGCCATGATCCCGGAGATCTGCCGCCGCGGGGAGATGCTGGGCCACTCCTTCGATCCCGACAACATCCCGGAGGAGATCGCCTTCGACGACAAAACCCTGGGCGGCAACTACCTGCGCGTCGCCCAGACCATCCGCGTGGAGGACGCCATCGACCGCTACGACGGCCCGGTGCTGATCGTCCACGGCGACGACGACGAGTCCGTCCCGGTGCAGGTGGGCATCGACGCCGCCAACCGCTACAAGAACGGCACGCTTAAGCTGATCCCCGGGGACGACCACTGCTACAACCGCCACCTGGACCAGGTCGTCGGGGCCGTCAAGGCCTGGATGTCTGCCAACTTTTGAGATATAGTCCGTCACCACAAGCCGAGGAGACATGATGGGTATGAAGAATAGAGGTACTTTCCGCGAATTTTTCAGAAACGTCGGGGCGAAGAGCATCATCGCCACCACGCTGGCGTTTCTGTTCACCGTCGCGGCGACGTGCGTCGGGGGCTATCGGTTCTACCAGACCACGAAGGAGGGCATCTACCTCCAGGGCCGGGTGAACGCCGTGCAGTCCGCCAAGGCGTTCGACGGCTATCTGCTGGTGCGCGAGAACATCGTCAAGCTCGCCGGGCACGTGGTGGACGAGATGATCCGCGAGGGCAAGCCGAACCGCGAGATACTGGATTACCTCACCGCCGAGTCCCTCAGCATCAAAAAGGCCATCGACAAGGACTACACCGGCCTCTACGGCTGGATCAACGGCGAATACTGCGACGGCGACGGCTGGGTGCCGGACGAGGACTACGTGCCCACCCAGCGCCCCTGGTATCAGGAGACCATCGCCGACGACAGCGACATCACCTTCGTCCGGCCCTACCTGGACGAGCAGACCAAGACCGTGCTCACGACCATGGCCAAGCGGCTGTCCGACGGCGTGAGCGTCATCGCGCTGGACGTCACGCTGAGCTACATACAGGAGGTCACCCAGGAGATCGCCCGGCAGACCCCGGGCAGCTTCGCCATCGTGCTGGACAAGAGCGGCTTCGTCATCGCCCACTCCGACAGCGCCGAGCTGGGCAAGGACTACCTCAAGGAGACGGACACCCTGGGCGCGGTGCTGGCCGACCGGCTCTACGACGAGGACAGCCCGCAGTTCGAGCTGCGCTTCAACGGCCGGAAGTACATCGTGTTCACCGAGCGCATCGAGGGCGGCTGGCAGGCCGTGTCGATGATCAACACCCGGGTGTTCTACCGGCCCCTGATCATCATACTGACCATACTGGCCCTGCTGACGGTGATGGAGGCCGTCGTGTTCATGCGGGTGATCTACACCCAGAGCGCCAGGAACCGCGCCGTCGCCACGGCGGAGGCCGCCAAGAGCGCCAGCCGGGCGAAATCCCAGTTCCTCTCCCGGATGAGCCACGAGATCCGCACCCCCATCAACGCCATCATCGGCCTGGACAGCATCATACTGCGGGATCAGGATATCTCCCCCCGCACCCGGGACGGGCTTGACAAGATCGGCGCCAGCGCGCGACACCTGCTCTCCATCATCAACGACATACTGGACATGAGCCGCATCGAGACCGGCCGCATGACCCTCAGGTCGGAGGTCTTTTCCTTCCGCGATTTCCTGGAGCAGGTCAACATCATCATCGGCGGCCAGTGCCAGGAGAAGGGCCTGGACTACGTGACGAACGTGCTGGGAACGCCGGACGAATACTACTTCGGCGACAGCCTCAAGCTCAAGCAGGTCGTCATCAACATACTGGGCAACGCCGTGAAGTTCACCGACGCCCCCGGGACGATCACCTTCACCGTGGAGCAGATCTCCCGCGCCTCGGACCGCGCCGCCCTGCGCTTCACCATGTCGGACACCGGCATCGGCATCGACAAGGCCTTCATCCCGAATATGTTCGAGGCGTTCTCCCAGGAGGACACCGGCAACACCTCCCCCTACGGCGGCAGCGGCCTGGGCATGCCCATCACCAAGAGCATCGTCATGATGATGGGCGGCGAGATCCAGGTGGAGAGCGAGAAGGGCGCGGGCTCCACCTTCACGGTGTATGTCCCGCTGAAAAGGGTGCCCGAGGCGGACATCCCCAAAGCCCCCGAGCCGGAGGACGCGCCGGCGGCGGCGGACGCCCTCAGCGGCCTCAACCTGCTGATCGTCGAGGATCAGGAGATGAACGCGGAGGTGCTCGCCGACCTGCTGTCGCTGGAGGACATGACCTCCGAATGGGCGGAGAACGGCCAGAAGGCCGTGGAAATGCTTTCAGAAAGCGCGCCGGGACAGTTCGACGCCATACTGATGGACATGCGCATGCCCGTCATGGACGGCCTGACCGCCACCCGGGAGATCCGCAGGCTGAGCCACCCGGACGCCAAGGTCATACCGATCATCGCCCTGTCCGCCAACGCCTTCGAGGAGGACGTGAAGCAGTGCCTGGCGGCGGGTATGAACGCGCACCTGTCCAAGCCCGTGGATATCGATCTGTTGAAGGAGACTTTGCGAAGCATCCTGGAGACGGGCAAAGCGCCCGAATAAAGGACATGATGGAGGGAGATACCATGCTCGAGCGCCTCATAGAGGGCAACCGGCGCTACGTCAAGACCGCCGACGCCGCCCTGCGCACCCGCCTGGCCACGGAGGGCCAGCGCCCCTATGCCGTCGTCATCACCTGCTCGGACTCCCGGGTCGTCCCGGAGTTCCTGTTCGACGCCGCCCTGGGCGACCTGTTCGTCATCCGCGTGGCGGGCAACGTGCTGGACGACCAGCAGCTGGGCAGCATACAGTACGCTGTGGAGCACCTGGGGTGCCAACTGGTGGTCATGCTGGGCCACACCGGCTGCGGCGCTGTGGGCGCGGCGCTGGAGGGCCACGCCCACGGCTACATCTGTTCCATCGTGGACGGCATACTCAAGGCCATCGGCACGGAGAAGGACCCGGACCGCGCCGGCCGCCTGAACGTGCGCTTCGGCGTGGACCGCATCCGGGAGGCCCTGCCCGGCGCCGACGTCCGCGGCGCGATGTACGACATCAAAAGCGGTGCGGTGGAGTGGCTTTGATGGATCCGGGCTTCGCCCGAGAGTGAAGAGTGCAGAGTGCAGATAAAGAATGCCCGGGAACGAAGCAGCGCGGTTTCCTCTATCAAGGCCAACCTTTCGCAAACGGATCACGCATGAATGTCAACCAGACCGCCGTAGGGGCGATGCCCTCATCGCCCGTCGAACCGAACTGCAATCCGCCCTCTTCGCGGGAGATGCGGATTGATTGTCCGCCGTGTATCGTGCGCGGCTGACCGTAACTCCACTCTCCACTCTCCACTCTTCACTCTCCACTCTCAAGCAAGCCCCCTCTCCCGCGCGGCGTAATCCCGCGGGTTGAGCCCGTAGGCCTGCCGGAAGGCGCGGTAGAACGCGCTGTAATCGGAGAAACCGCACTCCACGCAGGCGGTCTGGGTGGGCGTGCCGCTTAAAATCAGCTGCCGCGCGTTCTCCAGCCGGAGCCAGCGGATGCACTCGCCGGGGGGCATGCCCACCTGGCGCTTGAACTGCCGGGTGAGGGTGTTCTTGTCCATGAAAAACCGGTCCGCCAGCCCCGCGACGCTCAAATCGTCGCGCAGGTGGAACATGATGTGCTCGTACACCTGCATGATCTCGTGGTAGCGCAATTCCGCCTTGGGGGCCAGCCGGTCCACCGCGCGGGCCATGCTCCGGCTGCAATGGATCAGGATCTGGGAGACGATGGCCCGGCACATCTGGGCGCCGTCGGCGCGCTCCTGGCCCGCCTCCCCGTGCAGCGCGAGCAACAGCTGCCTGATCGCCACGTCCGTCTCGCCGTCGGCCTGTATGATATTGCGCCCCCTCAGGTCCCCCAGTATGGTGTAGCGGGTGTGGGGCAGCACCCTGACGATGGATTTCACGTAGTCCACGCCGAGCCACAGCACGAAGCGCTCCACGCTGCGTACCCGCCCCGGCACGTCCGGGCGGTGCATCTGCCCCGGGGAGACCAGCATGATGTCCCCCTGGTGCAGCGTGTAGCGCAGGCCGTCCACGATCTCGTCCACCCCGTCGCCCATCAGGTAGAACAGCTCAAAGAAGTCGTGCTGGTGCGGCGGGCAGGAGCAGATCGCGGGGTTATTATAGTGGAATATCTCAAAATCCGGCTTCTGCATCACCTGCCGGTGGTCGAACGGATTCAGCACCTGGTGCGCCATGCCGCCATCCCCTTTTCCCAGTGGTTTATCCAAGAGCATTATAGCGCTTTTTGATGTTTTTTGCAATGGACCCCGCGAAGGAGGGAAACAAAATGCCCCAGACGTATCTCAGATATTACACGCTGATCGCGCTTGTGCTGTGCGCGGTGGACATCCACTTTGCCCGCAAGGCGTTCAAAAAGCCGGGCAAGGTCGGGCGCGCGCTGGGATGGTCGGCGACCTTCGCGGGATTCATCACGCTGATGTACCTGATCAGCGTGAACACCAAAGACCCGATGCTGGTCAACGTCTCCTCCAACCTGGTGTTCATCGGCATCGACTGCATGCTGGTCAGCCTGGCCTACTTCGCCTTCCTGGTGACGGGCGTCAGCGCCCGGCGGGACAGCCACCTGGTCAACAACGCCATCCGGGTGTTCAGCGCCGTGGACATCGCGGTCTTGCTGGTCAACATCTTCACGGGCACGGCGGTCACCTTTGAGATCCTCGATCCCGTGGGCGTCAGCTACCGCATGAACACCCCCTACGTCATCCACCTGGTGTTCACGTACTTCATCATCGTGGTCACGCTGGTGTCGCTGATCTACCGGGCCGCGAAGTGCCCGCGGCAGTACCGGGAGCAGTACCTGCTGATCATCGCGGCCATCGGCCTGGTGGTGGCCATCAACGCCATATTCCTGTTTCAGGACCGGGAGTCCTTCTTCACCAAGGTGGACTGCTCCATCCCCGGCTACAGCCTGGGCCTCTACCTGATGTACTGGACCGCCTACGACTACCGGGAGAACGACATGCTGAACTCCCTGGCCCGCATGGCCATGGAGAACGTGAACCAGGGCATCGTGCTGTTCGACTACACGGACGAGCTGATCATCTACAACCGCCGGACGGCGGCGCTTTTAAAGGGCGTCTCCCTCGACGTGAAGATGCCCTGCGCGCGTTTCCTGGAGGCCTGCGGCATCGCCCCCCAGGGAGGGGATCAGTTCAGCATACAGTGCGACATCGAGGGCTGCGTGCCCCTGCGGTGCGACTACCGGCGGCTCGCGGACAAGCGGGGCGGCACGATCGGCCGGCTGTTCGTGTTCACCGACATCTCCCGGGACAAGGACATCACCACGGGCTTCGAGTACGCCAAGGATTTCAGCTACGTCACGGACAACGCCGGACGCTTCCCGGTGCCCACTGCCGTCGCGGCCTTCGACATCATCGGCTTGAAGGACGTCAACCGCAAGCTGGGCCGCGACGCGGGCGACAGGCGCATCCGCGAGCTGGCAAAGGTCATGATCCGCGAGCTGCCCAAGGACGCGGTGTTCCTCAGGGGCTTCGAAGCGTACCTGATCGCCCTGTGCCCCGGCGTCCGGGAGGCGGACCTGGCGCAGACCGCGAAGGCCGTCGCGGACGGCTACGGCGGCGACGTGCTCTTCGGCCTGAGCGCCAACGAGGGCAGGACCCTGGCCGAGGCGCTGGAGACCGCCTACCGCAGCATTCAGCTCAAAAAGCTGTTGAGCCCCGGCTCCACGCGCTCCCAGGCGCTGGCCTCGCTGGTGCGGGCCCTGAAGGAGGCGGACGCCGACACGGAGGACCACGTGCTCCGCACCCAGCGCATGGGCGCCATGCTGGGCCGCCGCATCGGTCTGACGGACGCGGAGCTTGCGCAGCAGGAGCTTCTGTGCCTGCTTCACGACATCGGCAAGATCGGCATACCGCTGGAGATCCTCAACAAGCCGGGCAAGCTGGAGGATCAGGAGTGGGCGGTGCTGCGCACCCATCCCGAAAAGGGCTATCAGATCGCCATGTCCTCCGACGAGCTCAAGCCCATCGCCGAAATGGTGCTCAACCACCACGAGCGCTGGGACGGCAAGGGCTATCCCCGGGGACTGAAGGGCGAGGACATCCCGGTGCTCTCCCGCATCATCTCCATCGTGGACGCCTACGACGCCATGGTGAACGACCGCGCCTACCGCAAGGCGCTCAAGCCGGAGGCCGCCCAAGAGGAGATCCGCGTCAACGCCGGCACCCAGTTCGACCCGGCGCTGGCCCGGGAATTCCTGAGCATGCTCTCCGAGAACCCGGCGCTCGCTCTGGGCGAGAAGGTGCTGAACGAGGAGGGCGAACAGGTCGCCCTGCCCGCCCTGGACGCGGACAGCAGCGGCTTCGCGGTGCCCATCGCGTACAGCCGCTACATACTGAATATGAACAGCGTCATCATCGAGGCGGACGCCCGCTTCGAGGAGATCACCGGCTATCCCGCGGCGGAGGCCGTGGGCCGCATGACCCAGCTCGACCTGATCCCCATGGAGGACCGGAGCTTTTACCTTCTGCAGGTCAGCGAGCAGTTCACCCACGGCAGCATGGCCTACCTGCGCCACGCCATACAGCGCAAGGACGGCGAGCGCATCCAGGTGGCCTGCTACGGCAAGCAGTACTTCGATTCGGCGGTCAAGGTGTTCAAGAGCGAGATCATCATCTTCCAGCTGTGACGATCACGCCTCCAAAAGCCTTCCCCTTCAGGGGAAGGTGGCTGGCCGCAGGCCAGACGGAAGAGGTCGTAGCCTTCCCCTTCAGGGGAAGGTGGCTGGCCGCAGGCCAGACGGAAGAGGTCGTAGCCTTCCCCTTCATGGGGAAGGTGGCTGGCCGCAGGCCAGACGGAAGAGGTCGTAGCCTTCCCCTTCAGGGGAAGGTGGCTGGCCGCAGGCCAGACGGAAGAGGTCGTCCCCCATCCCACACCAAAACGCGAAGAACCTACAATCTGCAAATAAACCTTATCCGCCGCCCATCGTCGGACTGCTTCGCAACGAGCCGGCCGCCGTGCCTCTGCGCGACGGCCCGCGCCACGGACAGCCCGATGCCGTAGCCGCCGCTTGCCTTGCTGCGGGATTCGTCCGCCCGGTAGAACCGGTCAAACAGGTGCGCGAGGGCCTCCGGGCTCATCGGCGCGGCCAGAGCGTTTTCGGTGGTGAACGCGACGCCCCTGCGGTCCCGTTGAAGCGCGACGGCGATGGCGTCCCCCTCCGGGGCATACTTCACGGTGTTGTCGCAGAGGATCGACACCAGCCGGTGAAGCGCCGCGGCGTCCCCGGTCACATGGACACCCTCCTCCACCGCCACCCTCATCGACTTGCCGGCGAACTCCGCCATGCCGACGAAGGGCTCCGCCGCCTCCCGCACCAGCTTCGACAGGTCCACGTCCTCGCGCTTGAGCTTCGCATCCTCCTCGTCCAGCCGGGACAGGTAGATCAGCTCGTTCACCAGGCCGCGCATGTTGGCGACCTGTTTTTTTGTGCTCCGGACCCACTCGTTCTCGCCGGTCTCCAGCGCCAGCACGTCCATGTTGGCGGCGATGACCGTCAGCGGGGTCTTCAATTCGTGCCCGGCGTCGGTGATGAACTGCTTCTGCATCACGGCGTTCTCCACCAGCGGTCGGATGGCCCGGCGGCTGAACAGCGCCACCAGCAGCCACGCCAGCAGTATGCAGCCCACGCAGGCCGCCGCGGAGATCAGCGCCAGCCGACGCACCCGGGTCAGCTTGGTCTCGCAGTTTAAAAAGATCATCACCCGGCCGCCGCGCTGTTCGCAGACGCAAAACAGGTGGTCCCGGCAGAAGCCGGATTCCCGCCCGGTCGCGAGCGCCTCGGCGACGATGGCGTCGATCTCGGCCTCGTCCTCATCCGCCATGCGCGATCGGTCCCGGAACGTGGGCGAACCGTCCCCGTCCAGAAGCACCGTGAAGTAGAGCGACTCGTCCAGCATGTTGCGCATGTGCCGGTTCCGGCCGCCCTTCCTGCCGAACTGGCCGCCCGGGCCCAGACCCTGACTCAGTGCCTCCATGGTCTCATACAGCTCCGAGCGCACGTTGACCCAGTTGGCAACGTTGACGATCCCCGTCACCAGCACCATGGCCAGCGCCAGCACCGCCAGCGCGATGCGGATAAACCGCCTGCGTATGCCCCGTATCATTTGATCTGCTCCAATGAATAGCCCACCCCGCGGGTGGCCCTGATCTCCACGTGCGCGCCCAGCGCCTTCAACTTCTTCCGGAGGAAGGAGATGTTGACCCACACCACGTTGACCTCCGCCTCCGAATCCCAGCCCCAGACGCGCTCCATGATCTGGTCGATGGTGTGCACCACGTTCGGGCGCTCCGCGAGCATCTCCATCAGCTGAAACGCCTTGTTGTTCAGCTTGACCTCCTGCCCGCCGCAGCGCAGGGTCATGCTGCCGCGGTCCAGCTCGACGTCTGCAAAGCGCAGCACGTCCGGCGCGTAGTCCCCCCTGCGCCTGAGCAGCGCCCGCACCCGCGCCAGCAGCTCGGTGGTGGCGAAGGGCTTGGCCAGGTAGTCGTCCGCGCCGGCGTCCAGCCCGCGCACCCGGTCCTCCACCGCGTCCCGGGCTGTCAGCATCAGGCAGGGGGAGGCGACGCCCTTTGCCCGCAGCGCCTCGAGCACCTGCACGCCATTAAGCTCCGGCATCATCCAGTCCAGTATCAGGCCGTCGTAGGCGCCGCCCTCCGCGTACTCCAGCGCGTCCCGGCCGTTGTGGACCACGTCCGCCGAATACCCGGAGTGTTCCAAAAGCGCCTTCACCGCCCGGGCCAGATCCCGGTCGTCCTCGGCAAACAGTATGCGCATAGCTTCACCCGCCTATCGTTGTTCTAATGTCATTGATGTTCAGACTTGATGTATGGAAGCCTGTACGTGGGAATGAGGAATTAGGAATGAGGAATGAGGAATTGAGTTACCGGCTGCCGCGCGATAAACAATTCCTAATTCCTAATTCCTAACTCCTAACTAAACCGCTGTATTGGCACACGGATGTAGATAGTGATTCAGATGCCCTCAAAGCCGTCCGGGTCCTGCATGAGCTGCATCTCCGGTAGTATGGCCGCGCCGTTGGTCTGGGCATTGGGCTGCTGACCGAAATTCGGCTGCTGCATGCCGTTGGGCTGCTGGCCGTTCGGCTGCTGCTGATTGAACATGCCGCGCCCGCCGTTCATCCGGCCGCCCTTGCCGCGGTTCATACCGTTGTTCATGCCCTTGCCGCCGTTCATACGGCCGCCCTTGCCCATGCCGCTCTTAAACTGATAGCCGCAGTTGGGGCAGGTGCCATTGCGCAGGGCCTCGCGCTCCCTGGCGTCCTTGAGGATCAGGTCCGCCTGTTCCTGGGTGAGCTTGCCGGCCTCGACGTAGCCCTTCAGCTCGTCCTCCAGCGCCTCCTGCCTGCCGGACTGCCTTGCGGCGCGGTAGGCGTCGTAGGCCTGCTGGAGCTCGGTGTCCGCCGCGGGCTGCTGTGCCTGGTCGGGCTGGGTCTGGTCGGGCTGGGTCTGGTCGGGCTGGGTCTGACCGGGCTGCGCCTGTCCAGGCTGGGTCTGGTCGGGCTGCACCGCCTCCATGGAGGGCATCTCCGGCGCGGCGTTCTCCGCCACCGCCACCATGCCGACCACCAGCGCCGCGATCAGCGCCAGGGCGAGCATCATTCCGCTGAAAAAGTGTTTCATCGTGTTCAACTCCTTGCGATCATTTATTTGTCCTTTCCTTGGGACGCCTGTATTATCGCACGGGAACCTAACGCGAAACTAAAACGGATTTGAACAATCCGTGACCACTTCACAGCAAGCCGCAATCGCAAAAGCGGTGTTTTTTTATTGAATTCACCGCATAAATATGCTACAATGATATATGAGGCTCCCGCCTTCCCACCCGATCCGAAAGGAGGCTGCTGACGATGCAATCCATCCGCGGCATATTTCTACGACTGAATCTCATCAGCATTCTCCTGTGCGTCATACTGATCGGCGGCGTGGGACTGTTCAGCCTCTCGGTGATACAGGCGAGCACCTCCCGCGACATCCTCAGCCTGACCTGCCGGGCGGAGGGGCAGGCCCTGGACGACTCCATCAGCAGCATCAAGGACTCGGTGGACCTCTTCTGCGCCATGACGGACAACCGCGTGCCGTCGCTGGCGATACTGCGGGACCAGTCCTTCGTGGACGACCTGTTCGCGGTGGCAGAGATGGACTTCGGCCAGATCGCCCGGGTCACCCACGGCGTGTGCGCCTACTACTTCCGGACCGCGCCGGAGCTGACGCCGAAGCCCGAGGGCTTCTTCTACGGCAAGGAGCCCGGCTCCGACCTGATCGTCAAGCAGCCCCTGACGGACCTGTCCATCTACGACCCCTCGGACACGGAGCACGTGGGCTGGTACTATCAGCCGCAGGTCGCCGGCAAACCCATCTGGATGGAGCCCTACTACAACAAGAATCTGGATATCTACATGGTGTCCTACGTGGTGCCCTTCTACCGCAACGGCGTGTTCTGGGCCATCGCGGGCATGGACATCGACTTCGACGTGGTGATCGACCGCGTCCGCACCATCAACCCCTACACCACCGGCTACGCCTTCCTGTGCAGCGACCGGGGGATCATCCACTACCACCCGGAATTGGAAATCGGCAGCACCGTGACGGACTACATCGACGGGCTGGACTCCCTGCAGGAGGCGCTGTCGGTGCTCGACGGGCAGCCCACCTTCGGCTACCGCTACAAGGGCGTGGGCAAGACCATCGCCTGCTATTCGCTGCAAAACGACATGAAGCTGATGCTGGCCGCGCCCAACAGCGAGATCAAGGCGCCCATGGTGGCGCTGTTCCGCGTGATCGTGCTGGCAGCGATACTGTTCTGCGCCGTGGTGGCGGTGCTGATCGTCCACATCTCCAACCGCATCACCCACCCGCTGGAATCCCTCACCCAGGCCGCACGGAAGATCGCCGACGGCAACCTCGACGTGGACCTGCCCGACCCCAGCGGCGATGAGGTGGGCATACTGACCCGCTCCTTCGAGGTGACCGTCTCGAGCCTCAAGCGGTACGTGGCCAGCATGAACAACATGGCCTTCACGGACCCGCTGACGCAGGTGAAGAACAAGACCGCCTACGACCGCGCCGCACTGGGCCTGCAAAAGGACATGGCCGAGGGCAGCGCGGAGTACGCCCTGGTGATGTGCGATCTGAACAACTTAAAGCGCATCAACGACGCCTACGGCCACGAGCGCGGCGACGAGTACATCGTGCGCTGCTGCAACCTCATCTGCGACGTGTTCAAGCGAAGCCCCGTGTTCCGCATCGGCGGGGACGAGTTCGTGGTCATCCTCACAGGCGAGAGCTACGCCAACCGGGACGCGCTGATGGCCGTGCTGAACCGGGAGATCGAAGGCAGCCTGTCGGCCGAACAGCCCTGGCAGCGGCTCTCCATCGCCAAGGGCGTCGCCGTCTGCGAGAGCGCCGACACCACCCCCGATACGGTGTTCGTCCGCGCGGACGAGGCCATGTACGCGGATAAGCGGCGGATGAAGGGGCAGGAGGCGAAATAGCAGATAATAGCTTTGGAGTGCTTTAGAGTGTGTTTCTAAAATGCCTGAAGCGCATTTTCGGCGTCTTTGGCTGCATTTCTGCGTTGATTTCCCTTGACTTGTACGCACCGCCGCTACTCCG
>CACXBB010000027.1 GCA_902765735.1 uncultured Eubacteriales bacterium
GACGGGGAGGCAAGGGGGTTATGGCATACGCGCGGCAGCCTTTGCCTTCCCCTTCAGGGGAAGGTGGCATGGCGAAGCCATGACGGATGAGGTGCCCCTTCCAGGGGAGCTGGCACAACCGCAGGCTGTGACTGAGAGGTCGTTATCCCACAAGAAAATGTGAAAAACCACAAAAACAGCCTCCCGACCCTCAATGCCACGGGGTCGGGAGGTTATCTGTTCATTCCTCCACGGGAACGCGCTGCCGGAACAGCAGGGAAATGCACCAAAGGCTGGCGATGCCGACCACGGTGTAGATCACGCGGCTGACGGTGGCGGCCTGGCCGCCGAACAGATAAGCCACGAGGTCGAAGCGGAACAGTCCCACCAGCAGCCAGTTGATGCCGCCGATGATGGTCAATACCAGGGAAGTGCGATCCAGCATGTTAAACAACTCCTTTTTTCACGCCGTTTTTCGGCTTGATGCTCCTATTCTTGCCGGTCTTGCACAAATTATACCTCCGTTTGAAAATCAAGGCATTTGAATCTTCCCCGTCGCATAAATAATGCCACGTCGAAAAGGAGGAGATAATGATGCTCAAGACGTTCCGGGAAAATGCCGTTGACCGCCTGCCCCGTCTGCCCGATCCCGCCGTGGCGCGCGCCGCGCTGGGGGCGCTTCTTCAATTCCTGCTGCTGGCGGCGCTGGCCTTTGCGCTGAGCCGCGCCACCGTGGTCCGGCTCACCCCCATGGCGGGGCTCGCGCCGTTTGCCATGGCGCTGTTCGCCGCGGGGATCGTGGCCGGAAGGAATGCGGCCGCGCTGCTCACAGGCTGCATGCTGGGGTCGATCAACGCCACGCTGGACACCTTCAACCTGAGCATCCCGGTGGGCTGCGCGGTGATCCTGGGCGGGAGCCTGGTCTGGAGCCTGGCGGCGCCGGGGCTGGGGCGACTGCGGGCCGCGCTGCGCCGCGCGCCGGAGATCCAGGCCCGCTCGCCGAACCGGGCCCGGACCGACGCCGTGACCTGCGCCGCCCTGGCGGGCCTGGGGGCGCTGGCCCCGGGGCTGTTCTTCGCCGGGGGCCTCCCCTGGCCCTCCGCCCAGGCGGTGGCGGCGGCGCTCTCGGCGATGGCCGCCGCGCCGTTTCTGAAGTCCGCGCTGGCCACGCGGCCCGACCGGCGCTACCTGCTGCCCGAGGAGCGCACCGGCATCTACCTGCTGGGCTGCATGCTCTCGGCGGGGCTCTACGCCCTGTGGCCCCCGGGGGCGCTGTGCCTGGCGGGCATGGCGACGGTGCTCGCCTGGCCCCAGGGCGCTCTGACGGGCCTCGGCGCGGGCGGCGCGATGCTGCTGGTGTCCGGCGACGCCCGGGGGATCGCGGCGCTGGGGCTGTGCGGCGCGGCGGTGCAGCTCTGCGGCCACACGCCGCGGCTCATGCGCACGGTGTTCGCGGCGCTGGTGGCGCTGGCGGCTTCGGTCTGCGCGGGGCTCAAACCCCTGGAGATGGCCGGGCTGTGCGCCGCGCCGCCGCTGGCGATGCTGATGCCCGCGTCGGTGCGCGCTCTGCTGCTGCGCTGGTCCCGGGGGGCGTCGGAGACCTGCGACGCCGACCGGCTGGCGCTGCTACTCAGGGGCCAGACCTCCCGGCGTCTGAGGGCCATCGGCGCGGCCTTCGGCGACCTGGCGGAGGGCTATCTCAGACCCGTCAGCCTGCCGGACGAGCAGCAGCTGATCGCCGGCCTCCGGGGAAAGCTGTGCGCCGACTGCCCGGGCTACGCCGCCTGCTGGACGGCGGACAGCAACCAGGGCGCGCGGCTCATCTGCGACCTGATCGCCCAGGCGGTGGGCTGGTCGGAGCTGGGCATGGAGGCGCCGTTGTTCGAGGAGGGGGTGCCCACCGGCATGTCCAGGCGGTGCCGGCGGGCCAGGACGATCCCGGAGCGGGTGGGCGAGGCGCTGGAGGACTTCGCCCGCACCCGCCGCGCCCAGCTTCGGCGGGGCGACGAGAACCGCCTGATCTCCGCCCAGTTTCTGCAGGCCCGGAAGCTGATCGACGCCCTGGCGGCGGAGCAGGCCCGGCCCATCCGCCTGCGGGACCGGCAGGCGGCGCGGGCGGCGGGGGTGCTGGAGCGCGCGGGCATCCCCGTGGCCGACGCGCTGCTGATCTCCGGCCCGCGCACGGAGCTGGTGCTGACCCTGCGGGAGGGGCGGTGGAGCGAGGCGCTGGCGCGGACGGCGTCGGCGCGGCTGGCGGGGGCCTTCGGCAGGGTCTACGCCCCAGAGGAGGCCTGGGGCCCCGCCATGCGCTTCGTGCGCAAGCCCAGGCTGGCCGCGGACGTGGGCGCGGTGTGCATGCCCCGAGAGGCCGGCGCGCCCAGCGGCGACAGCCACGCGGCCGCCATGCTGGACGACGAGCGGCTGATGGTGCTCATCTGCGACGGCATGGGCTCCGGCGAGGCCGCTGCCCGCGAGTCCGCCCAGGCCGCGCGGCTGCTGGGGCGGTTCCTGGCGGCGGGGGCGGACTGGAGCCTGGCCATCGAGACCGTCAACGCCATGATGCTCAACTGCGCCCCGGAGGACATGTTCTCCACCGTCGATCTGATGCTGCTGGACCTGTCCACCGGCATGGCGGAATTCATGAAGCTGGCGGCCTGTCCCGCGCTGATCGTCCACGGAGAAACGGTGCAGCGCATCGAGGGCGGCCGCCTGCCCCTGGGCATACTGAACCGCGTGACCCCCGCCGCCTCCCGGGTGCGGCTGATGGCCGGGGACACGGTGCTGCTGGCCTCCGACGGCGTGATGGACGCGGCGGACCCCCGGGCGCTGGAGGCGCTGCTCACCGCCCCCGGGGACGACATGAACGCCCTGTCCGAGGGGGTGATGGCCCTGGCCCAGGCCGCCGACGGCCCCCGGGACGACATGACCGTGGTGTGCGTGCGCCTGCGGGAAAACGACGCAGCGTAGCACGCTTCATTGAATAAAGACAAAAATATGTCAGAAATATGATAGAAAATATTGCATTCGGGTTAAAGAGATTGTATAATGGAGGTAAAGTGAGGGAATTGCCGATTACAAAGGGAAAGGTGGCTGAAAACACATGAAGAACCGCAGGATTTGCAGATTGTTGGCGCTGGCGCTGGTGATGATGCTGGCGGCATCGTGCCTTGCCATGGCGGAGGAGGAGGCGCTCATCGCCGAGGCGGAGGCGACGCTGCCCGAGGTTGTCGGGGAGAGCGCGCCGTCCGAGGGCACGGAGGCGCCCGCCGAAGCGCCGGAGGAGGAGATCGTCGTCACCGGGCAGATCGACGCTCCGGTGGCATTCGAGGCCGGGCTGGACCTGGACGCGCTCGAGGGAGCGCCCGCCGAGGTTCCCGATGAGACCGTCGCCGCGGAGCAGGCCGTCAGCGACGCCGAAGCGCCCGTTGAGGCCATCGCTGAGGCCCCTGCCGCAGAACAGACTGCCGACGACACCGAGGAACCTGCCGAAATCCCCGATGCGACCATCGCCGCGGAGCAGACCGTCAGCGACGCCGAGGCGCCCATGGCCGGCATCCTCCCCGCGGCCGCCGAAGCCGCGGGCGAAGCCTCTGCCGCGGCGCCCGCGGCAGAGGCCGCCGTGGTGGCCGAGGCCGGCTCGGGCGCGCCCACCGCCGTCGCCATCAGCGCGAGCCAGGGCAATGTGTACTACCTCGGCATGGGTCCCAGCCAGCTGAACGTCGTCCTGGACCCCGCCGGCGCCCAGACCACGCTGAAGTGGAAGTCCTCGAAGAAGAAGGTCGTCAAGGTGGACGCCAACGGCGTCATCACCCCCCGCAAGGCGGGCAAGGCGAAGATCACCGTCACCACCGGCAACAAGAAGAAGTCCAGCATCAAGGTGACCGTGCTGAAAAACAAGGTGGACGGCATCAACGCCCGGCCCTCCAAAGCACTGGTCCGCAGCATCGGCCGGAGCTGGACCATCGCGCCCAAGTCCGTGGAGCGCACCGCGGGCGGCAAGTACGTCTGCAAGTTCTACCTGCTCAACGGCCTGGGCAAGTCCAAGCAGATCAACAACATGGGCCTGCAGCTTTATGTGGGCGGTACCCTGGTGGCTCAGAAGCACATCAACCGGCTCAGGGTCTCCTGTGGCAAGGGCAGCACCAAGGTGTTCAAGGTGACCTTCGGCGGGTCGGATATCGTCGATCCCACGCCCATGCTGCTGCCCCAGTACGGTACGTCCGGCGTGCTGTTCAAGCTGACCACCGCGCCGTCGCTGACTTACGCGATCAGGAGATAAGAAATAAAAAAAGGCCCTCCCCCGCGCGCGCGAGGGAGGGTCAGTGGGACAGGCGTTCATTCAGGCCTTTGTGGGTCTCACGGTTCGGGGAGTGCTTGCACATTTTCGTATTCCTCCGACATAATGCTGATGTGTTCCCGGCGCTTCAGAAGCGCCTTGATCCGGGCGACGAGTACCCGCGGCGAGAAGGGCTTGGTCACATAGTCGTCCGCGCCGATCTCCAGGCCCCGGATCTTGTCCGCCTCGCCATCCCTGACGGAGAGCATGACGATGGGGGTCCGGGTGGTGGGGCTGTGCATCCTCAGCCTGCGACAGACCTCTTCACCCCGGATGTCCGGCAGAATCAGGTCGAGCAAAATCAGGGAGGGCTTTTGGGAGTAGGCCAGCGCCAGCGCGTCGTGGCCCGTTTGAGCAATTATCACTGAAAACCCTGCTTCTTCCAAAACGCTGGTGAGCAAATCAAGGAACTGTTCGTCGTCATCCACGCACAGTATAATGGTGTTCGCCATGCGATCACCTCCATAGGCATTGGCAGAAACACTGTGTGCCAGTCAAGGATCACGCAGAGGCGGTCATTCGGTAGCCGACGCCGCGCACGGTCTCGATCATGCCGGCATCGTCGCCGAGCTTCATACGGATGTGTCGGATGTGGACATCCACCGTTCTCGTTTCCCCGTAGAATTCGTAGCCCCAGATGCGGTCCAGCAGAAAATCCCGGGTCAGCACCCGACCGGGGGTTTCGGCCAGCAGCTTCAAAAGCTCGTATTCCTTGAGGGTCAGTTGCAGCTTCTCGTTGTTTCGGTAGGCCTCGTAGTTCTCGGAATCGATGGTGATCGAGCCCACCCGGATCAGTTCGTCCACCGGGTAGTTGTCAAAGCGGCGAAGCACGGCCTTGACGCGGGCGAGCAGTTCGCGCACGGAAAAGGGCTTGAGGATGTAATCGACACATCCCAGCTCAAACGCCTGGACGATGGCGTCCTCGTCGGCATTCTCCGAGAGAATGACGATGGGCGTCTTTTCGATTGAACTCAGAAGATCCCATCCGGAAATGTCGGGCAGCTGCGGGTCGAGCAGTATCAGAGATGCGTCGGTGGAAAGCGCGCCCTGGCCGGTGGTGTTGGTCTCCACGATGTAGCCGGACGCCTCGAGATTAAAGGTCAGAAGGTCGAGTATGTTCTGGTTGGGGTCAATGCACAGTATCTTCTTCTCCTGCATTGATATCGCCTCCTTATGTCGTGGGTCATCTCCTTTCACGGGTAATTAGTGATAATTCCTTATGTTAATTTTAGCACACAAAACCGAACTATACAATAGATTGATGTAATAAAGTTAAAATATAACAGAATATGTTACATGAGTAACCATTGAAGTAATGGCAATGGGCCTTTATTTTTATATGGACATCGCCGCGTGTTTTACGGTATAATAGGTCTATACCAAGTAGCGATTCGGAGATGACAGGTCACATGAATAAAAGTGAAGAGGCGCGCCGAAACGTATCGATCAGGCGCATCATCATCGCCCTGGCGCTGGTGACGATGGTAATCTCCATCATGCTTTTGACGGCCACCTATTACACCGACGCCGGCTATACCCGTCTGAGCGAAAACATGGAGAGCTACATACAGTGGCAGAGGGACGCCAACGATCTGCAAAACGGCTCGGACTTCCTGACGGAGCAGGTGCGCTGCTTCGTGATGACGGGAAACCGGCAGTACCTGGACAATTACTTTGAGGAGGCCCAGGTCACCCAGCGCCGGGACCGGGCCGTCAACAACGTGCGGATCCTCATGGGGGAGACCGCGGCGTATGAATCGCTGGTGAGCGCCCTGGGGGAGTCCGTGGACCTGATGAACCGGGAATACTACGCCATGCGGCTGGCCGTCAGCGCGTATGGATATGATCTGTCCGAATACCCGCTGGAGATCCAGGAGGTGGCGCTGTCCGGGAGGGACGCGGCGGCCCCCGCGGAGCAACAGCGCGAAACGGCGCGCACCATGGTGTTTGACGACGTCTACCACGAAAAGAAGGAGGCCATCTTCAGCAACATCCGGGCGAGCCTGGAGGCCATGGACGCGGAGATGACCGAACGGCAGACCGCCGCGAAGGACAACATGCGGCGGATACTGATATTGCAGCGCGTCATGATCGTCATGACCATACTGATGATCATCATCGCCCTGCTGCTGTTCTTCACGCTGGTGGTCGGGCCGCTGCTCAAGGCGATCACCTATATCCAGAAGGACGAGGCGCTGCCCGTCGAGGGCGCGAAGGAATTCCGGTTCCTGGCCCGGGAATACAACATCATCCACGCCACCAACCTGGAGCAGAAGAAGGAGCTGGCCTATGAGGCGACCCACGACAACCTGACGGGCGTGTACAACCGCAACGGCTACAACTCCATCCAGCGCAACGTGGACTGGCGGACCTGCGCGCTGGTGCTGTTCGACGTGGACAGCTTCAAGCCCGTCAACGACACCTACGGCCACAAGATGGGCGACCGCGTGCTGCAGCGCACCGCCAGGACCATACAGAACGCCTTCCGCGCGCAGGACTACGTCTGCCGCATCGGCGGCGACGAGTTTGCCGTCATCATGAAGCAGGTGAACACCGGCTTCGGCGACCTGATCCGCGAAAAGGTCAAAAAGATCAACGACGAGCTGATCGTGCCGCAGGACGATATGCCCGGCGTGTACGTGAGCTGCGGCGTGGCCTACGGCGCGAAGATCTCCAACTTCGACAGGCTGTTCCACGAGGCCGACGCCGCCATGTACCGCGTCAAGCGCCGGGGCGGGTGCGGCTGCGAGGTGTGCGAGTGAGTGAGGGAGCAGGGAGTAGGGGCTATGTCAGTACGAACCCCATCGTAGGGACGCCATAATTGGCGTCCGCGTGGGGCAGAGGGGTGACGACCTCTTCCGTCTTAATGCCTGGCGGCATTAATCCACCTTCCCCTGAAGGGGAAGGCTTTTGGATGCGCAACCCTCTGCCTTCCCCTTCAGGGGAAGGTGGCAGCCCGGAGGGCTGACGAAAGAGGTCGCAAACGCAAAGCCCCGCGGGGACGTCGCGACGTCCCCGCGGGGCTTTGCTTCTGTCTGTCTGTCAGTCCAGCGTCACGGGTTCTCCGATATCGGCCGGGGCGGTCATGCCCTCGATGATCTCCGCGAGCATCTCCGGCGTGATCTCGACGACGCCCTCCTGATCCGCGAGGGGTGCGACGTCGGTCTTGTCCGCGAGCTCCAGCTTCGCCTCGAACAGCTTCGTGTCCTGTTCGCCGAAGCCCGTGACGGTGAAGGCGTTCTCCGCCACGGTGAACTCGATGCGCACGCGGTTGCCGAGCGAGCGGCGGCCGTCGGAGGCGGTGATATCGATGCAGTAGGTACTGCCGTCCTTGAAGGCCCCGGTGATGACGGTCGTGCTCTCCTCGGAGACGAGCCGGACGCCGTGACTGTCGATGGCGATGCCGGCGGTGGAATACCGGCCGTCCGTCGCGAGGAACCTGAACGACGTGGGCAGGCCGTCGGCGTTTTGCGCCAGGGCGGCGTAGAGGCGCGCGTCCTCGCCGCTCAGGCTCAGCGTCTTGAGCGCCGGGCTGATCAGCAGGCTGCCGGTCCAGACGTCGTAGCTGTCGGCGCAGGTGAACTCGGCGGAGAAGGTGTCATCGCCCCAGCGGGCGCTCAGCTCGAACAGGCCCTCGAAGCGCCCGTATTCGAAGCTGTCCAGGTGGAACCTCAGCAGGCCGTCGGCAATGATGCCCTGGTAGTCGAGCCGCATGCCGCCGGCTTCATCGTTCCCATACCATCCGCGGAAGCCTCCGGTCTGCTTGTCGAACTCGAAGAAGAAGTCGTAGACCGTGATGAGATTGCCGTTGTAGCGGGTGTCCGCGGAGACCGTGACGCGATAGCTGTAGACATCGTCGTTGCTCAGCCTGTCCAGCGTGAAGCGCCCCAGGACCCGGTTCCGAGCGCCGAACTCCAGCGCGCAGGTCTGCTGCTCCTCGGTCAGCGTGCCCTTGCCGTCGCAGTAGTTGCCGCTGATGTCGTCGTAGCGCAGCGTGAAGGCGCCGTTCGCCTTGGCGTAGGCGAAGGTGGCGGTCATCAGCGGGGCGGCGGTGGTCGCGCCGGGATAGGCCGCGATCTCCAGCCCGAGCAGCTCCTCGGTCTCGGTGCAGAGGGCGTCCACCGTGGCCAACACGGCGTCCTGCTGCTTCACGGTGAGCGCCAGGTGGTAGCCGGTGTCGGTCTTTTCGCCCGTCAGGTCGAAGCGCAGGCCGCCCATCTCCTCGGGGCAGGCGAGGCTCGCTGAGAGGGCGCCGGTGTCCAGATCGACGTGCAGGCTGCCCTCGAGAGGCGCGCCGTCGGCGGAATCGCGGCAGGTGAGGCCGGCGTCGAAGGCCTCGGCGGTCAGGCCGGCGTCGAACGCGATCAGCGCCACGCCGTCCTGCGTGGCGGACAGGCTGTACTTCCAGCCGTCGGCGGCGGGGGCGTAGCTTATGTCGATATCGACGCCCTCGATGCCGGAGATGTGGCACTCGTAGCCGCCGTCCCGGTTGTCCAGCTTGCCCGTCAGGGTGAGGGCGTCGGCGGCCTTGAACTCAAACGCGGCCTCCGCGTCCGTCAGGGAGCCGTTCAGGCTGAAGGGCAGGCCCATCAGCACGCCCTCGGCCTCCAGCGTCGCGCCGCCCTCGCCGGTGGTGATGTCCGCGCGCAGCGCGATGGCGAGCTGCCCGGCCTCCAGCATGTCGCGCAGCTGGGGCCAGATCTCGGCGTAGTCGCCGAGGCCGAGCCGCTCAAACAGCCCGGAGAGCTGGGCGTCCGCGGCGATGGCGTCGCCCATTGCGATGAGGCCCTGCGCCAGCCGCTCCTGGGTCAGGTCAAAGTGGATGTGCTCCCCGTTCTCATCGGAGTCCGTGCTGATGGAGGGGAGGATCGCGGTGTTGAAGAAGTCCGTGAGCAGCGCCCGGATGGCCTCGGGGTTGACGGAGACGCCGCCGGTCTCCTGCGACATCGCCGAACCGAGGGAGGAGAGGGTCTGGTACGGCAGCCGGTACACCTGGTCCTGCCAGGCGATCAGTACGGCGTCGGCGGTGAACTGTGCCTGGACCGGCGCGCCCCCGACGGTGGCGTTCAGGTCGCACAGCCCGTCGGAGAGCTGCAAGAGCCCGTCAAACAGGGAGGCGTCCCCCTGGTCGAGCGCCATGTGCAGCGCGTGCTCGTCCGGATTGAGCCCGGGGACCAAACCGATCAGCTTGCCCAGGAACTCCATGGCGAGCGCCTCCTGAGAGGGATCGGGGACGGGGACCTTCAACTCGGCCTGCGCGGCGCACAGCCCGAAGACCATGCACAGGCACAGCGCCAGACACAACAGCTTTTTCACGATATCCACCTCCATTGTAAATTCTATGATAATAATATAACACATTGTGGCAAAAACTGCAATATGAAAATGAGGGAACGGCGGGTTTTGCGGTTGCCCGCGCGGAAGGGATATGGTAGAATATGAGCGTAGAGTGAAGAGTGAAGAGTTGAGAGTGGAGATACAGTCAGCGGCATTCTAAATCTCCACTCTTCACTCTCCACTCTCCACTCTGACCAAGGGGGGTGAATGGTATGGTGACAGGGCGCTTCGCGCCGAGTCCCAGCGGGTACATGCACCTGGGCAACGTGTCCGCGGCGCTGCTGGCGTGGCTGTCGGCGAAGTCCCGCGGGGGCGAGATCGTGCTGCGCATCGAGGACCTGGACCCGGTCCGCAGCCGGAGGGAGTACGCCGAGGCCATCATGGACGACCTCAAATGGCTGGGGCTTTCATGGGACCGGCGGGCCGAGGACCAGAGCCGCCGCGGCGCGGCGTACCGGGAGGCCCTCGAAAGGCTGGACACCTACCCCTGCTATTGCAGCCGGGACGAGCTGCACGCGGCCTCGGCGCCCCACGCCTCGGACGGGCGGATCATCTACGCCGGGACCTGCCGCGACCTGACGCCCGATCAGCGCCGGAGACAGGCGAAGCCCCCATGCCTGCGGGTCCGGGTGCCGGACCGGGAGGTGGCGTTCGTCGACGGCCTGCAGGGCCCCTGCGCGATGTCACTTCAGAGGGAGTGGGGGGACTTCATCGTCCGGCGGGCGGACGGCGTGGCGGCCTATCAACTCGCGGTGGTGGTGGACGACGCGGCCAACGGCGTCACGGAGGTGGTGCGTGGGCGCGACCTGCTGTCCTCCACGCCCGTGCAGATCTGGCTCTATGAGGCGCTGGGACTGAAGGCCCCGGCCTTCTGCCACACCCCCATGCTGCTCGCGCCGGACGGCCGGCGGCTGAGCAAGCGGGACGGGGACTGCTATCTCAGGCACCTGCGAGGGATGTGGCCCCCTGAGAAGGTCGTCGGCCTGGTCGCGTGGCTGTACGGCCTGACCGACCGGTGGGAGCGCGTGTCGGCGTCGGAGCTGGCGCGGGATTTTTCGTGGAACAGGGTCCGGCGCGGGGACATCCGGCTGGACTTAAAGACGCTTTTGTGAATGAAGGAGGTACGTTTAATGAAGAAGCTGGGATTCGGGCTGATGCGCCTGCCGCTGATGGACCCCAACAACGACGCCGCCGTGGACGTGGAGGAGGTCAAGCGGATGGTGGACCGGTTCATGGCGAAGGGCTTTACCTATTTCGACACGGCCATCATGTACAACGGCTGCGCCAGCCAGCGGGTCGCCAAGGCCGCGCTGGTGGACCGCTACCCCCGCGAGTCCTTCACGCTGGCCACCAAGCTGCACAGCGCGTTCTTCAATTCCCTGGAGGACCGGGACAGGGTGTTCAACGAGCAGTTGGAGCAGACCGGGGCGGGCTACTTCGACTACTACCTGATCCACGGCATCGAGGCCGGGAACTACCCCAAGTACGAGCAGTACGACTGCTTCAACTGGCTTATGGAAAAGAAGCGGCAGGGCCTGGTCAGGCACGCGGGCTTCTCCTTCCACGACACGCCGGAGCTGCTGGATGAGATACTGACGAAGTACCCGGAATTGGAATTCGTGCAGCTTCAGATCAACTACCTGGACTGGGAGAGCGAGTGGGTCCAGTCCCGGAGGGTCTACGAGACGGCCGTGAAGCACGGCAAGCCCGTGGTGGTGATGGAGCCGGTCAAGGGCGGCACGCTGGCGAAGGTGCCCCCGGAGGCCCGTCGCCTGCTGGAGGCGGCGGACCCGGCGATGTCCGTGCCCTCCTGGGCCATACGGTTCGCCGCCAGCCTGGACAACGTGATGGTGGTGCTCTCCGGCATGAGCAACGTGGCGCAGATGGAGGACAACCTGAGCTATATGCAGGACTTCAAACCCCTGACGCCCGATGAAATGGCCATGATGGAGAAGGTGGCGGGGATCATCAACGCCAAAATCGCCATCCCCTGCACGGGCTGCGCCTACTGCACCGAGGGCTGCCCACAGCAGATCCCGATCCCCAAGTACTTCTCGCTGTACAACGAGGACATGCGCGAGGATCTTGCGGAAAAGGGCTGGACCATCAATTTCACCAACTACGAAAACCTTGCCGGCAAATTCGGCAAGGCGTCGGACTGCGTCGCCTGCGGCCAGTGCGAGGGCGTCTGTCCCCAGCACCTGCCCATCATCGAGAGGCTGAAGGACGTGGCCGCGCACTACGAGAGGCATTGAACGACCGCTATAAAAAAGGGGCTGTCTCAAAACGGACCAACGCCGGGCAATTCACCGTAGGGGCGGCATTCATGCCGCCCGCGGACGCCATAAATGGCGTCCCTACAGGGTGATTGTATCGCATCGTCGTCGTTTTGAGACAGCCCCTTTTATGCTATCTTACTCGCTGACCCCCTCCAGCGCCGCGCCGTTGACATAGAGGGTAAAGCCGTTCGCGTGGACGTTGGCCGCGTCGCCGTCGAACGCAGAGATGCTGGTGTCGGCAGTGAGGGTCCACGTGCTGGTGTCGTCCAGCGTCACGGTCACTTTGCCCACCTCGGCGGAGACGGTCTCGCCCTTCGCGTTGACGATCTCGCCGCCGATGCTGCCCTCGAAGGATGACCCCTCGGTCAGGTTCAGCGTCAGCGTGGAGTTGTCGCCCACCAGAATCGTGCCGGTCAGGACCTGCCCGCTGGCGTTCAGCTCGGCGATGTTGTCCGCGCCGCTCCAGCCGTCGTCGCACACGGAGAGCAGCACGCCGTCCGCGTCCTCGTTGACCAGTTGAACGCCCGTCAGGGTGATCACCGCGTGGGTGTTGGTCACGTGGAACATGTGGCCGCTCAGGCTCGTCAGGCTGCCGCCGTTCATGGTGAAGTGGGACGTGCCGCTGTCGGCGTCGCCGGACATGGACTGGTAGATCATGATGGTGTCCAGGAAGGTGGCGTTGCTGTTGCGCTGGGTGTTGTTGGCGGTCATGTCGCAGTCGTTGAGGGTGATGGAGTTCAGGCCCTCGATGCACACGCCCTCGGACAGGTTGCTGGTCAGGGTGGCGTTACTGACGGTGATGTCCGCCGTGGAGTAGATGGCCGGGGAGCCCAGGCCGTTGGAGGTGTAGCTGCCGCCGTCCACCACCACGGTCCCGCCGCCGCGGTCGGTGCGGATGGCCGCGGAGGAGCGCCCGTTGGTCTCGACGGTCAGGTTGGTGGCGTAGGTCACGCCGCCGCCGGTGGTCATGATGCCGCCGGAGCCGTCGCCGGTGGTGGCGATGGTGGTGTCGGAGATGTAAACCGTGGTGCCGTCGCCCGCGCCGCCGTTCTGGGCGCCGTTGCCGCCGTAGCAGAACACGCCGTTCGCGCCGTCCGCGTCGGAGGTGATCGTGCCGCCGGTGATCGTCACCGTGCCGCCGCCCATCGCCAGCAGCGCGGCGTTGAGACCGTAAAAGTTGCAGCTGTCGCCGCCGTTGGAATCGCCGGTCTTGGTCACGGTGGGGTTTTCGAGGGTGACGTCCTCCGCGGTGTTCACGATCAGCGCGCTCTCGTCGGCGGTCGCGGAGGCGTAGGTGCCGTCGGTCTCGTCGGCCGAGGCGGTGATCTCCGTCGCGCCGGCGTACTCAAAGTCGGAGGCGCCGCTGTCGCCGAAGCCGCCGGGAGCACCAGCGGGGCCGCCGCCCGGGCCGCCGGGCATGCCGCCCTCGGGGGGTTCGCCCGGCATGCCGTCGGGGGGATTGCCGGGCATGCCGCCCTCGGGAGGCTCACCCGGCATGCTCTCGGGGGGATTGCCGTTCGCCTCGGCGGTCTCCGCCAGGGCGCTCAGCGAGAATACCGTCGCCACGATCAACGCCATGAGCGCCGTCAGGATGCGCTTAGTCATTTTCATTTTTATAACCTCCTCATTTCCTCGTCAGTCGAAGTCTGGGTTGTTTCCTGTTGACGGGAGCATCATACCACCCCATGCTTGAAACAAACTTAAAGGAAATGAGGTTTTTGAAAAATCACCCTTTTTCGCACACGATGTTTGTGATGACCTCCGCCATGACGTCCATGTCCTCCGCGGCGATGCACTCGAAGCGCCCGTGGAAGTTCATGCCGCCGGTGGCGATGTTGGGGCAGGGCAGGCCCATGAAGGACAGCCGCGCGCCGTCGGTGCCGCCGCGGATGGGCTCGTGGAAGGGCTCGACGCCCGCCTTGCGGTAGGCCCGCTCAGCGCGCTCGACGATGTCCATGCGCCCCTCGAACAGCTCCCGCATGTTGTAGTAGCTGTCCTTGACATCCACCTCCACGGTGCCCGCGCCGTACTTGCCGTTTAAACAGGCGGCGATATCCTGAAACTGCTCCTTGCGGGCCTCGAAGCGCACCCGGTCGTGGTCGCGGATGATGTAGTTGAGCGTCGCGCGCTCCGCGTCGCCGCGCATGTCGCACAGGTGGAAGAAGCCCTCGTAGCCCTCGGTGTGCTCCGGGCGCTCGGCGGGGGGCAGCATGCCGCAGAACTCCATGGCGATGAGGCTGGCGTTCTTCATCCTGTTCTTGGCGCTGCCGGGGTGCACGCTGCGCCCGTACACCGTCACGCGGCCCGAGGCGGCGTTGAAGTTCTCAAAGGCGACCTCCCCCACCCTGCCGCCGTCCACGGTGTAGGCGAATTCCGCGCCGAAGCCCGGGATGTCGAAGCGGTCCGCGCCGCGGCCGATCTCCTCGTCCGGGGTGAAGCCCACGCAGATTCTGCCGTGCTTCCACTCGGGATGCGCGAGGATCTGCTCGCAGGCGGTCATGATCTCGGCCACCCCCGCCTTGTCGTCCGCGCCCAGTATCGTTCGGCCGTCGGTGACGATCAGCGACTTGCCCTTCGCCCCGGCCACCTCCGGGAACACCGCCGGGTCCAGCACGTCGCCGCTGTCCAGCGTGAGCGGGCCGCCGTCGTAGTGCTCGACGATCCGGGCGTTCATCGGCAGGCTGGGCGCGCAGTTCACCACGTCCATGTGGGCAATCAGCCCGATGGCCGGAAGATTCTCCGCGTTGGCCGGGATGCTGCCGTACACGTAGCCGTTGTCGTCCACCCGGGCGTCCGATATGCCCAGACCCTTCATCTCATCCATAAGCGCCCGCGCCAGCACCAGTTGCTTGGCGGTGCTGGGACAGGTTTCGCTGTGCTCGTCCGATGCCGTGTCGAACTGTATGTATTTCATCAGACGCTCATACGCGCGCATATAAACAATCCTCCTGCTTCTCTATAACATTCTCTGCCAGTCCCTGCCGGAATACAGCAGGCGGCGTACCTCCATGACATCTCCGATGACCACGTAAAACACATTGTAATTGCCCACGCCGATGCGGTAATAGGGATGCTCGCGCTGCCGCCGGGAGCGAAAGACCTCAAAGGCCTCCGGATTTTGCAGGCGGCGTTGTATCGCGGCCTCCACGTCGTCGATCAGCTTGAGCGCCGCGTCGGGGTTTTTCAGCTCGATGGCGATATAGTCCACGGCGCAATTCAGGTCCTGTTCGAACAGCGGCAGAAACTGAAGCGCGTATCGTCTATCCATGAACCCGCGCCCGCGCGCGCGAAAAGACCTCCTGGCCGGTCAGCCGCAGGTCGCTGGCCGCGGCGGCGCGGTCCGCCTCGTCCAGGCGGCGCTCCACGTCCTCCGTCAGGGCGGCGTACTGCTCCAGGCTCATCAACACCATGGTGCCGTAGCCGTTCTTGGTCAGGTAGACCGGCTGGCCGGACCGGAGCACGGTTTCTTCAATTTCGGGGTACTTGTTTCTCAGATCGGAAACAGGGCGTATCTGCATCATGGACATCCCTCCTTACTATCATCATTTTATCATAATTCTATGATAATATCAATTCCAAAAATTATTTTGCCGGACGCGAAGCGTCCGGCGGGGGTGCGGGGGCGAAGCCCCCGCGATTGGGGGTTCCAAAGGGGCAACGCCCCTTGGCGGGGGTGCGGGGGCAGAGCCCCCGCGACTGGGGATTCCAAAGGGGATCATCCCCTTTGGCAGGGGGGTCCGGGGGGGACGGAGTCCCCCCGGAGTCACCTCCCCAGCATCGCCGCGCCGATGATGCCGGCGTCGTTGGTGAGGGTGGCCAGCTCCACGCGGGCGTAGGGCATGGTCTTGAAGAACACGTACTGGGGCAGCTTGGCGCGCACGGCGTTGAGCAGGAACTCGCCGGAGTGGGACACGCCGCCGCCGAGCACGAACACCTCAGGGTCGTAGACGTTGATGAGGTTGGCGAGGCCCACGGCCAGGTGATGCACGTAGTTGTCGAATATTTCGGCACAGTCGGCGTCGCCCTCGCGGGCGAGGTCGATGACGTGCTTGGCGGTGATCTTCGTGATATCGCCCTCCGCGACCTTCATCAGGGCGCACTCGGGCTTCACGGCGCACAGCTTGCGGCCCTCGCGGATGAGGGCGGTGGCGCTGGCGTAGCGCTCCCAGCAGCCGCGCTTGCCGCAGGAGCACAATTCGCCGCCGTCCACGGTGACCATGTGGCCGATCTCGGTGGCCACGCCGTGGGAGCCGGAGAACACCTTGCCGTTGATCACCACGCCGCCGCCCACGCCGGTGCCCAGCGTGATGAACACGCTGGACTGGGTGCCCGCGGACACGCCCTTGACGGACTCCGCCAGTCCGGCGACGGTGGCGTCGTTGTCCACGTACACGGGCACGTCGGTGTACTTCTTCATCTCCTCGATGATCGGCACGTCGTGCCAGGCCAGGTTGGTGCAGAAGGGCACGATGCCCGTGCGCTGGTCCATGATGCCCGGGATGCCGATGCCGATGGCCTTCACCTCGGACATGGTGTGGCCGCTCTTCTCGACCGCCGAGATGCCCAGCTCCGCGATGTCGCGAATCACCGCGCCGTAGCCGCGCTCCACCCCCGTGGGGCAGCTGTGCTTGAAAAGGATTTCACCCTGATTGTCCACGACGCCCGCCTTGATGGACATGCCGCCGACGTCAATGCCGATGTAGATCATAGCTTACGCTTCCTTTCATTTTTAAAATATACCCTGCTCCCTCAAATCTCCTCCGCCTCGCGCTGGAACTTCTCCATATGGCGGCGGGTGAGCTCATTGGCGGCGTTATAGCCCATGGCCTTGAGCCGCTGGTTGCGGGCGGCCACCTCCAGCACCACGGCCAGGTTGCGGCCGGGATGGATGGGCAGCAGCAGGTAGGGCAGCTTGACGCCGAGTATGTCGATGTAGTTATCGGTCATGCCCAGCCGGTCGTACTCCTTGCCGGCCTGCCACAGCTCCAGGTGCACCACCATGTTGATGGTCTTGGAGTGCATGATGGCGCCCACGCCGTACATGGTGGAGATGTCGATGATGCCCACGCCGCGGATCTCCATGAAGTGGCGTACCAGCTCGGGACTTTCGCCGATGAGCCGGTCCTCGTCCACGCGGCGGATGTCCACCACGTCGTCCGCCACGAGCTGGTGGCCGCGCTTGATGAGCTCCAGCGCCGCCTCGCTCTTGCCAACGCCGCTGTTGCCGGTGATCATCAGCCCCGTGCCGAACACGTTCACCAGCACGCCGTGGCGGGTCTCCCGGGGGGCCAGGGCATTGCGCAGATAGGCGATCAGGTCCAGCTCCAGCTGCACGGTCTCCTTGTCGGAGGAGTAGATGGGAATGTGGTGGGCTGCCGCCATGACCAGCATGTCGTCAAAGCAGGGATAGCCCCGGCAGATGATCACGCAGGGCAGCGGATAGCTGAAGTACTTGGCCAGGCGCTCCCGGCGGGTGTCCTCGTGCAGCGAGGACAGGTAGGTCATCTCCACCTTGCCCAGCAGCTGCGGGCGCTCATAGGGGAAGAAATCCCAGTAGCCCGAGAACTGTATGCCCGGGCGGGTGGTGTTGCTGACCTCGATGGGCAGCGTCTTGCCGTCCGGGGCCAGCACCCGGGTCAGCCCCAGGGTTTTGACAAAATCAGCCTCGTTGATCACGGGCCTGCACCTCCTATTTTCCCTTCGCTCAGATATCGTTCGATCACCGTAGCCACGCCGTCCTCGAGGTTCGAGGGGGCGATGATGTCCGCCGCGGCCCTGGCCTCGGGACAGCCGTTCGCCATGCACACGCCGGTGCCGGCGGCGGCGATCATGGGCACGTCGTTCTGCCCGTCGCCGAAGGCAATCACCTCGTCCCGGGTAAGTCCCAGGTGTGCCGAGAGCCGCAAAAGCGATCTGCCCTTGTCCACGCCCTCCGGGGCGATCTCGACAAAGTACGCCTTGGACTTCAGAAAGCTCGCGCCGTGGGGAAACGCCTCCTTTAGCGCCGCCTGGGCGCGGGTGGCGCCCTCGGGGGTGTCGATCAACAACAGCTTCTGCATGTCCGAGGGGTGGGCCTCCATCCACTCGGACAGCGGCATGCCCACGGCGACGGGCTCCACATGGACGGCGGCGGCGTAGCGGCGGGTGTATTCGGTGACCTTGCTGCAGTAGTAGTTCCGCCCCGGATACGCCTGGACGTAATACCCCATCTTTTCGCACAGCCGGGCGATGCCCAGGACCGTCTCAAAAGGGATGCGGTCGGCGAATATGGTCTTTCCGGTGCGGTGATCGTAGGCCATCGCGCCGTTGAACAGCAGCATCGGCGCGTTCACCCCGATGCGCTCCGCCAGCGGCACCATGGCCTCCAGCATGCGCCCGCTGGACAGCACCACCCCGCAGCCCGCTGCCATCGCGGCGCGCAACGCATCCATCACCCGGGGGTTGATGTCGCTCTTCGCGTTCAGCAGCGTGTCGTCCATGTCCGTGGCGATCAGACGTATCATGGCGCTCATTCCTTTGTGTAAACAATCTCCTATTATTTTAACCTATTTTTCCCAAGTATGCAACCGGATGAAGGGGATTGGGAAAAATAATGTGTGGGAGGTGGGGGGAAGGGGCATAATGAATTGGGAATTGGGAATGGAAAATGGGAAATGGGAAATGGGGTTACGGGGGTAACGACCTCTTCCGTCACGCTTCGCGTGCCACCTTCCCCTGAAGGGGAAGGCTTGGGGTTGCGTCTCCAAAAGCCTTCCCCTTCAGGGGAAGGTGGATTAATGCCGCCAGGCATTAAGACGGAAGAGGTCGTCCCCCTATTGCCTATTGCCTTTTCCCTGAAACAGAAAGGACTGATCCCTCTGTCGCTCTTTCTGATCGCGTATTACGTGACCAATTGCATGGTCCAGAGCTACATGAGCCTGTTCTACACGGGCATACGGTTCACCTCCGGGCAGATCGGGGCGATCAACGCGGGGGTGGCGCTGGCGAGCATGGCGTTTCAGCCGGTCTGGGGCACGCTGGGGGACCGGGTGAAGGACCGGCGGCTCCTGCTGGCGGGGCTGGCGGCGGCCTCGGCGGCGTCGGTGTTCGCGTACCGGCGGTTCACGGGCTTCGTGCCGCTTCTGCTGCTGGCGTGCCTGTTTGCCTGCTTCTACACGTCGCTCCAGCCCATGGGGGATTCCATCATATTAAAGGAGTTGGACCGGCGCGGGCAGCCCTTCGGTCCGCTTCGGCTGGCGGGAGGGATGGCCTTCGCGCTGTCGGGGGTGGCGTTCGGGCGGCTGCTGGACGCCCCGGGCCGGGCGCTGACGGTGCCGGTCTGCGCCGCCGCGCTGTGCCTGCTGACGGCGCTGTCCGCGCTGTCGCTGCCGAGGACCGCCGGGGGCCAGTCCGCGGGGCGGCGAATGCGCTTTTCGGAGCTGTTCAGGCAGCGGGAGCTGATGGCCCTGCTGGCCTTCATGGTCCCGGTGCAGATCACCATGGGTTACTTCTACACCTTCTTTTCGCCCCACTTCGTGTCCCTCGAGGGCGGCACCGCGGGGCGGCTGGGGCTGTGTTACTTCATATCGGCGTGCAGCGAGATACCCTTTCTGCTGATGTCGGACAGGCTTTTCGACCGCTGGGGCGCGTGGCGTCTGATGCGCCTCTCCGCGGCGACCCTGGCGCTTCGGTGGCTGATGCTGGGCCTGAGCGGCAGCGTATATGTGGTCATGGCGAGCCAGGTGCTGCACGGCTGGGGGTTCATCGTCATGAGCGTGTGCATGGCGAAGTACATTAGCCGATCGGTGCCCGGGGAGCTGCAGGCCTCCGGGCAGATGCTGCTGGCCATCGTCAGCTTCGGCGTCGCCCGGGCCTTCGGCAACTTGGCGGGCGGGCTGCTGGCCGGGGGACTGGGCCGGCAGAACGTGTTCCTCGCCTGCGCCGGCATCTGCGTCGCCGCGCTGTGTCTGGCGCGCTCCGGGCCCCGGATCATTAACAAACGAGGAAAAAATAAAAATAGTCGGACAAAAACTGAAAATGAGAATTAAAAGGATTGACAAATTATTTGAAATAATGTAAAATTCTAAGGTGAATGATGTATATGGCGCACTCTATCTCTGGGGTCGCAAGGCGAATACATGTGATTTGGAGGGGATTCGGTGCAGACGGATATCAAGCTGGAATTGAGGAACATTTCCAAATCATTTCCGGGCGTCAAGGCGCTCGACCACGTCTCATTCAAGGTGCGCAAGGGCACCACGCACGTGCTCTGCGGGGAGAACGGCGCCGGAAAATCCACGCTGATGAAGATCATCAACGGCATCTACACGCCGGACGAGGGCGAGATATTGCTGGACGGCAGGCCGGTGAAGATCGACAACCCCATCCACGCCCGCAGCCTGGGCATTTCAATGATCTTCCAGGAGCTGAGCTTCGTGCCCGAGATGACCGTGGCGGAGAACATCTTCCTGGGCCGGTGGCCGATGGACAAGTACCACCGCGTGGACCACGCGGAGATGTACCGGCGCACCCAGGCGCTGATGGAGCGGGAGGGGCTGCACTACTCCCCCTACGAGCAGCTGAAAAACCTGTCGGTGTCGGACATACAGATGCTGGAGATCATCAAGGCCGTCTCCAACGACCCGCAGATCGTCATCATGGACGAGCCCACCTCCGCCATCACGGACAAGGAGATCGAAAAGCTGTTTGAGATGATCCGCATGCTCAAGTCGCGCGGGGCGTGCATCATCTACATCTCCCACAAGATGGACGAGATCTTCCGCATTGCCGACGACATCACCGTGCTGCGCGACGGCACCATGGTGGACAGCCGCCCGGCCTCGGAGCTGGACGTGGACGAGACCATCGCCCTGATGGTGGGCCGCCGGATGGAGAACAAGTATCCCTGGGAGGCCGTGCCCAAGGGCGACGTGCTGCTGGACGTGAAGCACCTGACCTCCGAGGGGGTGTTTAACGACATCAGCTTCAACATCCGCGCGGGCGAGATCGTGGGCTTCTCGGGGCTGATGGGCGCGGGGCGCACCGAAGTGGTGCGGGCGCTGTTCGGGCTGGACCCCTACGACAGCGGCGAGATCACCATCAAGGGCCGGCGGCGGGAGCACCTGAACGTCAAGCAGAACATCGCCAACGGTCTGGTGATGCTCTCGGAGGACCGGCGGCGCTACGGCCTGATCCCGATACGGTCCGTCATGGAGAACGTCTCCCTGGCGAACCTCAGGAAGTTCATCTACAAGGGCCGGCTGCACCGCAAGGAGGAGCGCGACGCGGTCACCGAGCAGTGCCGCAGCATGAACGTCAAGACGCCCACGCTGGAGACCACCGTGGAGGCGCTCTCCGGCGGCAACCAGCAGAAGGTGGTGCTGGCCAAGTGGATGGAGGTCGACCCGGACATACTGCTGATGGACGAGCCCACCCGCGGCATCGACGTCGGCGCGAAGTTTGAGATCTACAAGCTGATGATCGAGCTGGCCCGCAAGGGCAAGGCGCTTCTGATGGTGTCCTCGGAGCTTCCGGAGCTTTTAGGCATGTGCGACAGGATCTACGTTCTGAGCCAGGGCAGGATCACCGGCGAGCTGAAGCGGGAGAACTTCTCCGCGGAGCAGATCATGCACTATGCCATCGGCACGGACCGGGGCTGACAAATGATATAAGGAGAGGATCGGCGTATGCAGGCAAAGCAGGGCAAGGCGAATCTCTGGGAAACGATCAAGAGCAAATACGCGATATTTCTGGTGCTGGTGGTGCTGTTCGTCATCTGTTCGCTGCTCAACAGCAACTTCCTGACCTGGGGCAACCTGACCAACATCTCCAGGCAGATCTCCGTGACGACCATACTGGCCTTCGGTGAGACGATACTGATCATCTCCGGCCTGCTGGATCTGTCCAGCGGTTCGGTGATGGCCTTCGCGGGCACGCTGTCGGTCATGTGCTACAAGGCCATGGGCGAGGGCACGGGGGCGATGCTGGTGTCCATACTGGTGGCCATCGCCATCGCCATGTTCTGCAACGCCTTAAACGCCCTGATGGTGACCACCTTCAAGGCCCCGGCGTTCATCGTCACCCTGGCGATGCAGACCATGGCCCGCGGCGCGGCGCTGCTGCTCACCGCAGGACAGAACGTCTACCAGATCGGCAACTACACGGTGCTGGGCCAGGGCTCGTTGTGGATCATCCCCATCCCGATACTGTTCATGGTGTTCTTCTTCCTGGTCACCCGGTACATACTCAGCGACACCCGCTTCGGCCGCTCGCTGTACGCCATCGGCGGCAACGAGGCCGCGGCCAACGCCTCGGGTATCGCGGTCAACCGGATCAAGACCGCGGCCTACCTGGTCAACGGCGTGATGGTGGGCATGGCGGCGGTGCTGTTCATGTCCCGCGTCAACGCGGGCCTGCCCAACGGCTGCATCGGCTATGAGACCGAGGCGCTGACCACCGCCATCATCGGCGGCACGTCCTTCACCGGCGGCATCGGCACCGCGGGCGGCACCATCGTCGGCGCGTTCATCGTGGGCTTTTTGAACAACATCATGAACCTCACCAGCGTCAATTCCTACGTGCAGCAGATCATCAAGGGCGCGATCATCGCCCTGGCGGTCATCTACGACATCTACGCCAAGTCCCGCCGCACCCGCAAGAAGATGGGCAACATCGAGGACAAGGCGGAGAAGAAGTGAGAAATTCGGCGGAAGGCAATCCGCTGAAATATAGTAAGGAGGTTGTCTCTATGAAGAAGTTCCTGTCCCTGGCACTCATTCTGGTGCTGACCCTCAGCCTGTTCTCGGCGGCGTTTGCCGAGGAGTACCGCGTGGCCTACATCGCCCGCGCGCAGGCGGACTCCTTCGCCGCGTGGCTCGCCAACGGCGTCAAGGAGGAGGCCGAGAAGTATCCCGACATCACCGTGGACGTGTTCGACGGCCAGGCCAACGACGAGACCGAGAACTCGCTGATTGAGAACGCCATCACCAACAAGTACGACTGCATCATCATCCAGCCCAACAACGGCGAGGCCCAGAGGCCCTACGCCGAGAAGGTCGTCGCGGCGGGCATCATCTGCATCACCACCAATGCCCGCATCGACGGCATCGAGGGCGCTTCCTCCGTTGACGCCGATCCCTACGAGCAGGCTGCCGTCAACGCCCGCATGGCCCTGGAGGTCGTGCCCGAGGGCGCCACTGCCGTCATCCTGCGCGGCCCCGCCGGCAACTTCCACGCCGACGAGCGCCTGAAGGCCTGGAAAGCCGAGTTCTTTGACAAGAGGCCCGACGTCACCATCGTGGGCGACGACTACGCCAACTGGAACAAGGACGAGGCCATGGCCCTGATGGAGGACTGGGTGACCAAGGTGGACAAGCCCATCGGCCTGATCGCCTCCATGAACGACAACATGTGCGCCGGCGCCCTTGAGGTCATCAAGGACAACCCCGACTACAAGGACGTGCTCTCCTTCGGCGTGGACGGCACCGCCGAGGCCTGCCTGCTGATCGAGGAAGGCCGCATGACCGCCACCTGCCTGCAGAACGCCTATGAGCTGGCCGCCCTGCTGCTGGATACCGCCCACAAGCTGCTCACCGGCGAGGAGACCCAGATCGACACTGACGTCGGCAATCCCCTCTACACCATCGACAACGTGGCCGAGCTGCGCGAGATCCACGTGAAGGCCGGCGCGCTGCAGTAATCAGATCTGATTTGCACCGCACAACAGGGGCCGTCCGGTTCGCCGGACGGCCCCTGACTTGACTTTGACGGGCCGCTATGCTATATTGTCAAATTAGATAATGTATGGATGAGACGCAAGGAGGACGACACCATGCAGATGACTGGCGCGGCGATCCTGATGGAATGCCTGATGGAACAGGGGGTGGACACGGTCTTCGGCTATCCGGGCGGCACGATCATCAACGTGTACGACGCGCTGCTGGACTACCCCGGCATCCGCCACATACTGACCGCCCACGAGCAGGGGGCCTGTCACGCGGCGGACGGCTACGCCCGCACCACGGGCCAGGTGGGGGTGTGCTTTGCCACCTCCGGGCCGGGAGCCACCAACCTTGTCACCGGCATTGCTACGGCCTACATGGATTCGTCGCCCATCGTGTGCATCACCTGCAACGTGCGCCTGCCGCTGCTGGGCAAGGATTCCTTTCAGGAGGTGGACATCACCGGCGTCACCATGCCCATCACCAAGTGCAATTACCTGGTACGCTCGGTGGAGGAGCTGGCGAACACCGTGCGGGAGGCCTTCGCCATCGCGCGCTCGGGCCGCCCGGGGCCGGTGCTGATCGACATCCCCAGGGACGTCACCCAGGCCGTGGGCGAGTACGAACCGCTGATGCGCGCCGAGCACGGCAAGAAGGGCCACCTGGCCCAGCTGATGAAGCGCTCCAGCCAGAATTTCCGCGCCCCGGAGCCGGACTATCAGGACATCGACCGGCTCTCGGAGATGATCCGCCAATCCGAAAAGCCGCTTCTGATCTGCGGCGGCGGCGTGGTGCGCAGCCGGGCCAACTGGGAATTCGAGGAGCTGGCCAACCGCATGGACGCCCCCGTGGGCATCACGGTGATGGGCGCGGGCGGCTTTCGCGGGCTGCACCGGCTGGCCACCGGGCTGGTGGGCATGCACGGCAGCCAGGCCAGCAACATGGCGGTGGACGCCTGCGACCTGTTGATCGCCGTGGGCTGCCGGTTCTCGGACCGCGTGGCCCTCAAGCCCTCCAGCTTCGCCCGGGGCGCGAAGATCGTGCAGATCGACATCGACCGAAGCGAGATCAACAAGAACGTGGACACCGACCACCACATCATCGGCGACGCCCGGCGGGTGCTGCAATTGCTCAACGAGCGCCTGGAGCAGCAGGATCACACGGCCTGGAAGGACTACGTGTTCTCCTTCAAGACCCAGACCGAGTACGAGCCCGCGGCGGATCGCATGACGCCGGTGCAGATACTGGACGCCATCGCCCGCAACGCGCCCCGCGACGCCATCTACGCCACCGACGTTGGCCAGCACCAGATGTGGGCCATACAGCATCTCCACTTCGAATACTCCGGCCAGCTGGTGACCTCCGGCGGCTTCGGCACCATGGGCTTCGGCCTGGGCGCGGCCATCGGGGCCCAGACGGGCAATCCCGACAAGGTGGTCATACTCATTACCGGCGACGGCAGCTTCCGCATGAACTGCAACGAGCTGGCCACGGCGGAGCACTACAAACTGCCCATCGTCACGGTGATCTTCAACAACGGCGCGCTGGGCATGGTGCGCCAGTGGCAGACGCTGACCTGCGGGGGCCGGCACTCCCAGACCACGCTGGACCGGGGGCCGGACTTCGTGAAGCTGGCGGAGGCCTACGGGCTCACGGGCCGGCGGGTGACCAATGCGGCGGACTTCGAATCGGCGCTGAAGGCCGCGCTGACCAGCGGCCAGGCCACGGTGATCGACTGCGCCATCAACATCGACGAGATGGTGCGGCCCATGGTGGGCGGCGGCAGCGACATCACCGATTTCATGGTGGACTGAGGGGAGGGACGGTTATGAACACTTCTATCACGCGGCACACCCTGGCGGTGCTGGTGGACAACGAAGCGGGCGTGCTGTCCCGGGTGGCCCGGCTGTTCTCCGGCAAGGGCTACAACATCGAGTCCCTGGCCGTGGGCACCACCCACGACTCCGCCGTGTCCCGCATCACCATTGAGGTCATTACCGACGAGCGGCAGGCCCGGCTGATCTGCAACCAGCTGCGCAAGCTGATCTGCGTGCACTCCGTCAAGCGCCTGTCCGCCGAGCGGGCCATCCGGCGCGAGCTGGTGCTCATCAAGGTCTCCGCGCCCACCCATGAGGTGCGCAACGAGGTCATACAGATCGCCAATATCTTCCGCTCCTCCATCATCGACGTCTCCACCGGCACCATCACGCTGGCCGTCATCGGCGACGACAGCAAGGCCGAGGCCATACAGAATCTCTTAAGCGAGTTCGGCATACTGGAGCTCGTGCGCACCGGCACCGTAGCCCTCGAGCGCGGCCAGTATACCATCGACGAGCAGACCAAGGAGAAGGGCGAGTTCGATTACGGGAAGAATGTGCTGTGAGGGAGTTGATTGAAATTGGAGGGAGTAGGCAGTAGGCAGTAGGGAGTAGGGGTTATGTCAGTACGAAACCCTTTGTAGGGACGCCATTCATGGCGTCCGCGTTCGCCGCCATCCCGTAGGGACGCCATTCATGGCGTCCGGGTTCAACACACATGTAGGGGCGGCGATGCGCCGCCCGCCGGGTTGTAACAAAACGATATGCCGAAGGCGGGCGCCGCGTCGGCGCCCCTACGACAGGCATGCACAAGCCTTCCCCTTCAGGGGAAGGTGGCTGGCCGAAGGCCAGACGAAAGAGGTCGTAGCCCCTATTGCCTATTGCCTATTGCCTATATCCACAACTCCCCATTCCCCAACAACAAACCGGAGCCCGGCCCCCGAAAGGGGGCCGGGCTCCTGTGCTCAGTTAGCGGGATTATTCGTTGTCAGCGGTCACAGCCTTGGCTGCGGTGCGGCCGGAGACGAAGATCTCCACGATGGCGTTGCCGCCCAGGCGGTTGCCGCCGTGGATGCCGCCGGTGACCTCGCCGGCCGCGTACAGGCCGGGGATGGCCTTGCCGTCGGCGTCGAGCACGTGGCGGTCGAGGTCCACGCACAGGCCGCCCATGGTGTGGTGGGTGGAGGGGGCCATCAGGCGGATGGTCAGCAGCGCGTTGACCAGATCGTAGGACTCCACGTTGTAGCTGCCGTCCTCGTTCATCTCCACATTGCCCACGGTGCGGGAGGCGATGGCCTTGCCAACGTCGGGATACTCGCCCTGGCCCATCACGGCCATGTCGTAGGCGCGGATGGTCTCGACGACGGTGGCGGGATCGGCGGTCACGCCCAGCTGTTCAAACAGCTCGGGCAGCTCGGTGACGGTGCGGCGATAGTAGCGGCCCTCATAGTCGCCCTCGGCCAGCTGCATCGGCGCGGGCATCATCTGCTCCTTGTTGTAGAACTCCAGGAACACGCCCTTGGTGCCGTTGACCTCCATGCCGTTCTGGAACTCGGCCAGGGACAGCACGTCGCGTTCGCTGCCCTCGTCCACGAAGCGGTGGCCGGTGGTGGGGTTGATCCAGCAGGCGTAGTTGCCGCCGCCGAAGGCCAGGTTGCCGTTGTCGACCCAGGAGATGGGCATCAGCTGTGTGAAGCCCATGCCGGTGGTGGCGGCGCCGACGGCCTCAGCCATCTTGATGCCGTCGCCGACCTGGCTGGAGCGGTTGGTGGTCTTGGTGGCGGTGGACAGGTACTCGGTGGACCAGTACACGTTGTTCTCCAGCACCATGTCGATGTTCGCGGCATAGCCGCCGGTGGCCAGTATGACGCCCTTGGCGGCGTGCACGGTGACCTCGGTGCCATCGAACCGGGTGGCCTTGACGCCGGTCACGCGGCCGTCCTCGACGATCAGGTCGGTGACGGTGGTGCGGGGCATGACACCGTTCTTCTCGTTGGCGTTGAGCAGGGTGGTCAGCGGGGCGGCGAAGTAGGCGCCCCAGCGGCCCATCTCGGGCTCGCCGTCGCCGTCGAGGTCGATGGTGGAGCCGATGAACTCGTTCTCACGATACCACAGCGCGCCGATCAGGGTCTGCTGGCTGTCCTCGTGGAAGGTCGCGCCCTGATCCTCGAGCCACTCCTTGAGGCCCTGGCCGTCCTGAATGAACTGGGTGACCAGGTCCACGTCGCCGTACACCCACTGGGACTTGTCCGCGCTCTGGCGCAGGCCGCCGTAGTAGGTCTGGAAGATGTGCAGGTTCAGGGTGGAGAACAGGGTCAGCTGGTTCTCGGGGGTGCCGGCATCCAGCTGGGGCTGCGCCCAATCGAGGTAGGCCCGGATCTCTTCCTTGAGGGCCTTCAGCACGGGCAGGTACTCCTGATGCACGCCGTGCTTGCTGAGCTCCACGGCGTCGCCGGCCACGAACTCATTGTCCTTGTAGTAGTCCTCGTCGAAGGGCTCCTCGGACCAGTTGAGGATCATCTTCAGCTCGTCGATGCAGCCCTGCACGGACTTGACCTTGTCGTAGGTCTGGCCGTCGTGCGCATAGACGCCGGTGGTGGCGTCGGGATCGGCGGGATCCCACACCAGGTAGGGCATCACGGACTGATACTGGCCGCCGGACACCAGCGTGTTGCCGCCGATCTCGGCGTTCTTCTCGATGACCAGCACGGTGTTGCCGTCCTGGGCAGCCTGAGCCGCCGCAGCCATGCCCGCGCCGCCGGCGCCGACCACGACCACGTCGTAATCCGCCTCGACGGGAGCGCCCGCCGTGTGCTCGACGGTAGCGGCCTTGAAGGCGTCCAGGTTGGTGCAGCCGGCCTGCTCGGCGGTGTCGTTGACCGCGTTGCGCAGGGCGCGGGAGGTGAAGGTCGCGCCGGCGACGGCGTCAACGCCGGAGCCGTTGGCTTCGATCATCTCGGGGATCATGATGTCGTAGGCCAACGTGCCCACGTGGCCGGTCTCGACGGTCTCCTCCACATCGATGGCGGAGATGGCGTCCTCGGTATAGGTGACCTTCACGGTCATGGGGCCGTTGTAGCCGTCCGCAGTGGCGGTGTACTCGCCGGCGGTGAAGGCCACGGGGCCGTCCGCGGCGGGCTCGGCGGCTTCGCCGCCGGCAGAGGCCAGCGCGGCAGCCGCGGCTTCCTTAACGGCGTCGGACGTGAAGGTGGCGCCGGTGACGCCCTCGATCTCGGCGGAATCCGCCTCGACCAGCTGCTCCTTCAGCGGGTCCAGCGCAAGGCCGCCCACGGTGGGGGTCTCGTCGTCGCCCACGATGTCGGCGGCGGTGATGTCGCCGTCCTCGACGGTCAGCGTCACGGTCACCGTGCCGCCGAAGCCCTGGGCCTCGCCGGTAAAGGTTTCGGCAAGGGCCGCGAAGGGCAGCGCCAGCATCATAACCAGCGCCAGTGCAAGGATTTTCTTCATAGTACTCCTCCTTTGGGTCGTTGTGTCTGGGCATACCTGTCCCATAGTGTACGCTATAATATTATCAAAATTTGCTGTGGAAGTCAATTATTTAACAGTGCAAAAACCTCATGTCGCAAGGGATAATCAAAATCGTGCAAGACCTGCGGGCATGGAAAACGGGACGCCTGCCGCGGAAGCGTCCCGTCACTTGTCCATGAGCGTGTCGATCACCTGGGAGATGCATTGCCGCTGCTTCGGCGTGAGCGCGCGGTACCGGTTGATGATTTCCCCCTCCTCGTCGTTCAGATAGTATGGCAGCGTCCGCTCGATCCTGCGGCGGATGTCCGTGCGCCCGACGATGTAGTCGATGGAGGTCTCAAAGTAGTCCGCCATCTGGGAGAGGGTGGCGATGTCCGGCTCGATCTCGCGGTTCTCATACTGGTTAACAGACTGTTGACTGATGCCCAGCGTGTCCGCCAAAAGCTGCTGGCTGATGCCGTACTCTTTGCGCAGCAGTTTAAGGTTTGGCAGCATCCACATCCCACCTCCTTACTTATTAGTTTATTCAAATCCATCCTTTTATTACAATTGTTTTTTGTTGACAACAAAGATTATTTGTTATAGTATATGAATATAAATATTACTATGTTGAGAACAAAAAATATTTAAAGGAGGAACACCGATATGAACGCTCGGAAACTCTTTGCTGTACTGACAGCTTTGTGTCTGATGATGGGTGTATGCGTCTTGGCTGAGGAGAATATCTCTGATGAGGCGTATGTGTTTAGTGTCGATGACGTGGAAAGTGTCGTCAGCGATGCCATTTCGGATGATACCCTTATCAGTGTCGAAGAAGTTGATCAATCATACAGCGATACTTCGCTCGATTTAGGCGAGGAAGATGCTGAGAATGGTCTCGACCAGGATGTGTCTGTAACTGTCATCGTGGAAGAGGGCGAGGGGGAAGAAACTAACCCGGTCGTTGATATGGCTGTTAGCGAGGACAGCAATGAGAACGACACCGCAGAAGATGGCGAAGAAACCCCGTCCACCTTGACTGATGAAGCAGGTGTTGCCGATGGCATGATTGAAAGCATCACCATCGAAGGTGAAACACAGGTCGAAGATCAGGATGCCTCTGCTCAAACCATTCTCTTATTTGAGGGAACAGTTCAGGGAGAAAACCATCCGGTATCACTCGCGGGCGCGACGGTGACGTGCGATCCGCAGACGTACACCTATGACGGGAACCAGAAGGTGCCGTCTTTGACAGTCAAACTCGCCGACGGCACGACGCTTGCCAGCACGGACTATGAGGTTTCCTACGATCCTGCGGCGCATATCGACGCAGGCACCGTGAAGGTGATCGTCACCGGCAAGGGGAACTATAAGGATACGGCGTCCGGGAGCTTCAAAATCGACCCGGCGTCGATCACGGGCGCTACGGTGGCGTGCGATCCGCAGACGGTCAACTATGACGGAACGCCCAAGACGACGACGGTGACCGTTACCCTCAACGGGAATACGCTCACGAACGGCACGGACTATGAGATTTCCTACGATCCGGCGGCGCATACCGAAGCGGGGACCGTGAAGGTGACCGTCACCGGCAAGGGGAACTATAAGGACACGGCGACGGGAAGCTTCATCATCAGGAAGCAGATTTCGATTGCGGGCGCCACGGTGACCTGCGATCCGAAGTCGTACACCTATGACGGGAACCAGAAGGTGCCGTCTTTGACAGTCAAACTCACCGACGGCACGACGCTTGCCAGCACGGACTATGACGTTACTTATTCTCCGGACAATGTCAACGCCGGAACCGTGACGGTAAAGGTCACCGCCAAGGGGGATTATACGGGCGAGGCGACCGGGACGTTCGTCATCAACAAGGCGGAAAAGACGGTCACGGCGAAATACACGGGAGATGTGCCGAACAAGGAGTATGACAAGAGCCGCAACCTGCCCTCCGGATTCACCTTCAAAAGCAGCAACTTCGTATACGACGGGAAGGCAGCCGGCGATACGATTACGATTGATCAGGACAAGAAGGATTCGTCAGGGAAGAAAATCTTTTCCGCCGGATATGACGGGGTGGATGTCGGACTCGCCAGCGATACGATCACGAGCGAGAAGAGCGGCAATATCACGCCCAAGAAGCTGACCATACGCCCCGGCGTCAAGAAGAAGGACGCGAACGGGAACGTAGTGAAGGACAGCAACGGCAAGATCGTCGTCGAGACCCAGACGAAGGTCTACGGTACCTCGGACCCCTCCTCCTTCAGCGGCGTGGTCGATGGCATCATG
>CACXBB010000028.1 GCA_902765735.1 uncultured Eubacteriales bacterium
CCTCATCCAGCTGACTACTCTCTCGGTTCTGCTGCTTCCTCCTGCTGGGGGTGGCTTCCTTTGCTATGTCTTTTTGTCATGTGTTGGTTTCAAACTTGATTACCTCATTACAGTCTTTCAGCCTTCTCGATATCCAGGAAGTACTTGTAGGTGTCCACGGTCAGCTCGCCGCAGGCGGGCTCGTCGCAGGCGATGATGGCGGCGGGGTGCATCTGCAGCGCGGAGCAGGTCCACTTCTGGCTGACGCCGCCCTCGACGGAGGCCGCCAGCGCGCGGGCCTTGTTGTGGCCGTTGATGAGGATCAGGACCTCCTTGGAGTCGGTGACGGTGGCGATGCCCACGGACAGCGCCTTGGCGGGCACCTTCTCGGGGTCGTTGCCGAAGAAGCGGCCGTTGACGATGCGGGTGTCGCTGGTCAGCACGCGCACGCCGGTGCGGCTGGTCAGGGAGGTGAAGGGCTCGTTGAAGGCCAGGTGGCCGTCCACGCCGATGCCGCCCATGAACAGGTCGATGCCGCCGTAGGAGGCAATCTTGGCCTCATAGGCCGCGCACTCGGCCTCGGGGTCCTCGCACATGCCGTTCAGGATGTTGATGTTCTCGGGCTTCATGTCCACCAGGTGGTTGAAGAAGTTGTCGTGCATGAAGTACCAGTAGGACTGGTCATGCTCGCGGGGCAGGCCCAGGTACTCGTCCATGTTGAAGGTGACCACGTTGGCAAAGGACACCTCGCCGGCGTGGTTCATCCTGGCCAGCTCCCTGTACACGCCGATGGGCGAGGAGCCGGTGGGCAGGCCCAGCACGAAGGGCTTGTCGGCGGGATGGGCATTGATCTTCGCCGCGATGTAGTTGGCGGCCCACTTGCACATCTTATCGTAGTTTTCCTGAATGACGACTCGCATGGTTCGATCTCTCCTTCTGATGTCAGTCGATCTTGGCGATGATCTCGCCAGTGTTCTTGTAGATGCTGTGCTCCGGCACCACCCCGCGCACGCAGGAGGTGGGATAGATGTTGCTGTGGCGGCCCACCACGGTGCCCGGATTCAGCACCGAATTGCAGCCGCACTCCACATAGTCGCCCAGCATGGCGCCGAACTTCTTGATGCCGGTCTCGATGCCGCCCTCGGGGGCGTGCACCACCACCAGCTTCTTGTCCGAGCGCACGTTCGAGGTGATGGACCCGGCGCCCATGTGGGAGTAATAGCCCAGTATGGAATCGCCCACGTAGTTGTAGTGGGGGGTCTGAACGTGGTCGAACAGTATCACGTTCTTGAGCTCGCAGGAATTGCCCACCACGCAGTCCGCACCCACCAGCGCGGAGCCCCGGATGAAGGCGCAGTGCCTGACCTCCGTGTTGGGACCGATGATGCAGGGCGCGCCAAGATACGCCGAGGGAAACACCTTCGCCGTCCTGTGCACCCACACGTTTTCGGAGACCTCGTCGTACTCCGAGGGGTCCAGGCTCTTGCCCAGATTGAGGATCATGTCCTTGATGCCCTTGAGCGCCTCCCACGGGTAGGTGAACCGGGAGAGGTAGTCCTTCGCCAGGGTGTGGTCGAGATCGTAGAGATCCGCGATGCTATACATGGTATCAGCTCCTTTTCACCAACCTATATTATAAAACCGCCGGCGCGTCGGAATCAGCAAGAAACGGTTAATTCCGAATTAAACGACGGCATGAAGGTGGGAAATTGCATTTTTGACCGGGATGTGGTATGATGGCGAAAAGATCGAAAGAGGAATGGTATCAAAGCCATGAAGATAAACTATCAGATCGAACTGGACAGGGAGCTTCGAAGGATCGCGGACTCCGGCAGGCGACCGCGGCTACTGCTTCACAGCTGCTGCGCGCCTTGCTCCAGCTATGTGCTGGAATACCTGAACCGCGCCTTTGACATCGCCGTGTTCTACTACAACCCCAACATCGCCCCGGCGGAGGAGTTCGAGCACCGGGTGGCCGAGCAGATCCGGCTGGTCGATGCGCTGCCCCATGAAGGTTCTATCGAGGTGATCCGGGGGGCCTACGACCCACAGGCGTTCTACGACGCCGTGCGAGGCCACGAGGACGACCCCGAGGGCGGCGCGCGGTGCGAGAGGTGCTTCCGGCTCCGGCTTTCGGAGACGGCGCGGCTGGCCGCCGAGCGGGGCGACGACTACTTCACCACCACCCTCACCATCAGCCCGCTGAAGGACGCGCAGCTGATCAACGCTATCGGCCTCGAGCTGGCCGGCGGCGCGGGCGTTCACTGGCTGCCCTGCGATTTCAAGAAGAAGAACGGCTATAAGCGCTCCTGCGAGCTGTCGGAGCTGTACGGCCTCTACCGGCAGGACTACTGCGGCTGCGTGTTCTCACGGAGAAGGGATTACAAGAAGGGGCTGTCTCAAAACGCATAATCATACAAGTGTGTGCATGTTGTAGGGGCGGCGATGCGCCGCCCGCCCGAACGGAACCATGGATTCTGCTTGGGCGGGCGCCGCATCGGCGCCCCTACGCATGTCTCATGTATCTATATGCGTTTTGAGACAGTCCCTTTCGTCCCTGTGTTTTTTACCCGATCATGATCTTCTCCTCCGGGTACTTCGACGGCCCCCGGTACCGGCCCTGCCGTCGGGCGACGGCCACGGCCAGCGTCAGCGGGCCCACGCGCCCGAGGAACATCATGGGGATCAGCACGGCGCGGCTGGCGGCGGTGAGGTTGGGCGTGCCGATGGCGGAGACGCCCACGGTGCCCATGGCGCTGGCGCACTCGAAGAGTATGTCGGCCAGGGTGAAGCGGCCGTCCTCGATGAGCGTCACGGCCAGGGTGCCCAGCATAAGCGTGGTGAGGAACAGCGCCACCACCACCAGCGCGCGGCGCACGACGTCGCCGGACAGCCGCCGCCGGGAGGCGTTGACCTCGCTGTCGCCCTTCACCACGCTCATGATCAGCATGGCCACCACCGCCACGGTGGTGGTCTTCATGCCGCCGCCGGTGGAGGCCGGGGACGCGCCGACGGCCATCAGCATGGCGGAGAACAGCTTGGAGCCGTCCTTCATGGCGGCCAGGTCCACGGTGTTGAAGCCCGCCGTGCGCAGCGTGACGGACTGAAACAGCGCGTTCAGGGCATCCATGCGCTCCGCAAGCATGAAGAATACCGTGCCCGCAATGAGCAGCGCCAGGGTGGAGGTCAGCACGATGCGGGCGTGCAGCGACATGCTGCGAAAGCCCTGGCGTTTGCGCAGGGTCTCCAGGATCACCGCAAAGCCCAGGCCGCCCAGCACGATCAGCGCCGCAACGGTCAGCAGCACCAGCGGGTCACGGGCGTAGGCGGTCAGGCTGGAAAAGCCCCCGAACAGGTCAAAGCCCGCGTTGCAGAAGGCGCTGACGGCGTGAAACAGCGCGTACCAAAGCCCCTTTCTGACGCCGTACACCGGCACGAACCTTATGGAGAGCAGCGCCGCGCCCACGAGCTCGATGCCCAGCGCCAGCAGCAGGTAGATCCGCGTGAGCCCGCCCAGATCGGTCAGCGAGGAGCCGTTCATCGATTCGCGGATCAGCATGCGGCCCTTGATCGAGATCTTCCGGCCCAGCATCACCAGTATCATGGTGGCGAACACCATGAACCCCAGCCCGCCCACCTGTATGAGCACGAGCAGCACGAATTGCCCGAAGGGGGCGAAGGTGGTGCCGGTGTCCACCGCCACCAGCCCGGTGACGCACACCGCGGAGGCCGACGTGAACAGACCGTCGAACAGGCCGATGCCGCGGCCGTCCCGCGCGGCGGCGGGCAGCGACAGAAGCGCCGCACCCAGCAGTATCACGAGCAGAAAGCCGAACACCAGCCATTCCTCGGGCTGTCCCAGCCGCTCCCGGTGTTTTGCGCGGGGGTTCACGGCGCGTCCTCCCCCCGGGCGTCCAGCTTGAGCATGCGGTAGCCGATGCCGACGTGGGTCTGGATGTAGGGCTGCTCCCTGACACCGGTCTGGAGCTTCTTGCGAAGCGTCGCCATGAACACGCGAAGCGAGCCCACGTCCGAGGCGGTGTAGCTGCCCCAGATCTCCTTGAGGATGTAGTTGTGGGTCAGCACCTTGCCGGTGTTGCGGGCCAGCAGGCACAGCAGCTTGTATTCGATGGGCGTCAGGTGGATCTCCCTCTCGGCGATGAAGGCGCAGCCCGCGGCGTAGTCGATGCGCAGCGCGCCGTTTTCGTAGATCGCGTCCTCCTGAACGGATGCCTGGTCCGCGTTCACCCGCCGAAGCGCCACCCGGAGCCGCGCCAGCAGCTCGTCCACCGAGAAGGGCTTGGTGAGATAGTCGTCCGCCCCGGCGTCCAGGGCCTCCACCTTGTCGGCGTCCTCGCCCCGGGCGGACACCACGATGATGGGCATGCCCGTCCAGCCGCGCACCCGGCGGATGATGTCCACGCCCTCCATGTCCGGCAGGCCCAGGTCCAACAGCATCACGGCGGGCTGGTGCGTGGTGGCCTCGATCAGCGCCTCCGCGCCGTTTCGGGCCAGGTGGTAGCGGTAGCCCTGGGTGTCCAGGGTCATCGCCATCAGGTTGCGCACGGCCGCGTCGTCCTCGACCACCAGTATCAACGGTTTATTGTTCATAGCCTTCCACCTCCGCAATGGGCAGTGTAAACCAGAATTTCGCCCCGTGGGGTCGGATATTCTCCACGCCGATCGACCCGTCGTGGGCCTGCACGATGGACTTGCACAGCGCCAGCCCCAGCCCGATGCCCCGGCGGCTGTCCGGGCCGTGCTTTACGCCGGTGTAGAACATGTCGAACACCTTCTCCTCGTCCCCTGCGGGCACGCCCGGGCCGTCGTCCTCCACCCAGTAATACGCCATGTCCCCGCTGCGCCGGAGGCCCACCGAGATGCGCGAGCCCTCCGGCGCGTGCTTCACGGCGTTGTTCAGAAGGTTCACCAGCACCTGCACGATCAGCCCCGCGTCCATTCGCGCCATCAGCATCTCCTCCGGCAGGTGCGTCGAGACCTGCCGCCGCGCGGCGTCCCGGTCCATGTGCCGCAGGGCCTCCTCCACGGCGTCCGCCGCGAGCTCGGTCTGAAGGTTCAGCTTCATGACGCCGTTCTCGGTGCGGGTGATGGTGAGCAGGTTTTCCACGAGGCCGTTCAACCATATGGCGTCGTCATAGATGGAGGCGTACAGTTGACGGCAGTTCTCCGGGGAGAGCTGGCCCAGGTTCTCCATGAGTATCGCGGCGTTTCCGGAGATGCTGGTCAGCGGCGTGCGCAGGTCGTGGGAGATGGAGCGAAGCAGGTTCGCCCGCAGGGATTCCTGCCGGGCGCTCTCCTCCATGCGCTGCTTCTCGCGGGTCATGTGGTCCTTCTCCACGGCCAGCGCGCACAGGTCCAGTATGGAGATCATCAGGTTTTTGCGGTACTCGTCGATGGTGGGGGCGCAGTCGGCGCGTATGCCGATCACCGCCCACACCGTGCGCTCGCTGCGCACCGCCATGTACAGGCACTTCGCCTGGGGGAACATGCGGGTGGTGCTGCCCGCGTGCACGGCGTTGTGGCCCACCCAGCGCACGACCTCGAGCTCGCTTAATCGGTCGATGCCGTCAAAGCCCCCGTCCTGTTCGATGGCGCGCATCATGGGGACCTCGGCGATGGCGCCGTCGGCCACGTCGTAGCACAGCACGCTGTGCTCCAGCAGGCGGCTCAACTGCCGCTGCACCACCTCCAGGATCGCCTGCTTGTCCTCCGCCTTCTGAAGCAGTTGGCTGGTGGACAGCAGCACCTCGGTCTGGTAGGCCCTGTTGGTGGTCTGTATGGACTGCGCCTTGATGCGGCTGGTCAGGGAGCTGGACAGCAGCGCCACGGCGAACATCACCGCGAAGGTGGCGAAGTAGTCCGGGCTGGAGTGCAGCGAGTAGAACGGCTTGGTGAAGAAGAAGTTGAACACCAATACCGACAGAAGCGACGACAGCAGCGTGTACAGGTAGCCGGTGGTCACCAGCGCCACCGCCATGACGCCCAGGATGTAGATCAGCACCACGTTGGTGATGGCCAGCCCCACCGCGCTGAACAGGAAGCCCACGCCGGTGCAGCCCGCCAGGATCAGCGCCGTGCGGATCAGGTCGAGGGGGGAGAGGCGCTCCCGCCTGAGCAGGCGCGACAGCCGGAAGGAACCGGCCTCCGCGCTCAGCTGGTTGGGCACGATGACGATCTCCACATTGGGGGCCAGCTCGTTCAAGCGCGACATCAGGGTCTCCTTCGGCGCGAAGGGATGTCGGCGCTCCGGGCTCTTGCCGAGCACGATCTTCGTGATGCCGCTGACCCGGGCGTACTGGGCGATGGCCGTGGCGGGGTCGTCGCCGTAGATGGTGGTCAGCATGGCTCCGTGGCGCTCCGCGAGGCTCAGGTGCTCGTGGACTGCCCTGGCCTGGGCCTCGTCCCGGACCTCCGTGTCCTCCACGTACAGCGCGATGAGCTCCGCATCCAGCGACTGCGAGAGGGTCGCCGCACGCCGGATCACGTCGGCGTTGGTGGGGGAGGCGGACACGCACACCAGTATGCGCTCGTGATCCTGCATGACCCTCGCCTCCCCGTGTATTATTTCTTTTAATTATACCACATTTAACATAAAAGGGAATATAAAAATGTGCCGGAGGGTATTAAGACGGCATAAAGATCGAAGTCGCACGTCGCGTATGGAATAATTGTCACCCTGTTTACACAATCAGGTTGACACGAAGCCCCCGCCGTGATAATGTGGACCCGACGCATGCGGAGGGATACTATGTCTACGAAGAACGAAGTGCTGGGCGCGCTGATGGACGCGCGGGAGGCGATCTCCGGCGAGCGGCTGGCCCGGCGGCTGGGGATCACCCGGAACACGGTGTGGAAGGCCATCGAGCAGCTCAGGGCCGAGGGATATGTGGTGGAGGCGGTGACGAACCGGGGCTACCGGCTTTTGTCCGCGCCGGACCTCATCCGGGAGGTGGAGATCCTCAAGTGGACCACGGCGACGGCGATCGGCCGCCGGCTGGAGGTGCATTCCCGGCTGGACTCCACCAACGTTCGGGCCAAACAGCTGGCGGCCCAGGGCGCGCCCCACGGCTATCTGGTGTGCGCGGACTCCCAGTCCGGCGGCAGGGGGCGCTACGGGCGGTCCTTCTTCTCGCCGGAGCACTCCGGGGTGTACGTCACCTACGTGCTCCGGCCGAAAATGCCCGCCGAGCGGGCGGTGATGATCACCTCCATGGCGGCGGTGGCGGTGGCCCGGGCCATCGAGAAGCTGTGCGACGCGGACGTGAAGATCAAGTGGGTCAACGACCTCTACATCAACGGCCGCAAGGTCTGCGGCATACTGTGCGAGGCGAGCCTGGACTTCGAAAGCGGCATGCCGGAGTACGCGGTGCTGGGCATCGGCGTGAACGTGGCGCCGATGGTCTTTCCCGAGGAGCTTCGGGACATCGCCACCTCCATCGGCAACGAGTGCGGCGCGCATCCCTCCCGAAGCCGCCTGATCGCGGAGATCTCCAACGAACTGGAGAAGCTGTACGGGGAGCTGGAGACGGGCGGCTTCATGGCGGAGAGCCGCCGGCGCTCCAACGTGATCGGCCGGGACGTGACCGTGATCCGGGGCGACGCGCGCTATGCCGCGCACGTCATGGACATCGATGATCAGGGCCGGCTGGTGATCCGCACGGAATCGGGCGTCTCCCGGGTCGGCTCGGGGGAAATCAGCATAAAGCTGAGGTGATTGCGCATGAAGACGAACGATCTGACACTGACCGCGGCGATGGCTGCGCTGATCTGCGTGGCGGGGCCGCTGACCGTCGCCATCGGGCCCGTGCCGCTGTCGCTGGCCAGCTTCGCGGTGTATCTGGCGGGGGCGATACTGGGCTGGAAGCGGGGGAGCCTGGCGGTGGCGGTCTACCTGCTGATCGGGCTGGCGGGCGTGCCGGTGTTCTCCGGGTTCTCCGGCGGCGTCCAGAAGCTGTTCGGCGTCACCGGGGGGTATCTCGTGGGCTATGTGGCCTGCGCCCTCATCACCGGCCTGTTCTCCGGGGAGCCCCGTAACGACAAGCCCCGCCCCGCGTGGGTTATGGCCGCGGGTATGGCGCTGGGCACCGCGGTGCTGTACACCGTCGGCACGGCATGGTTCATGGTCCAGACCGGCAACACGCTCTCCGCCGCCATGGGCATGTGCGTGCTGCCCTTCCTGGCGGGGGACGTGCTCAAGATCGTCGCGGCCAGCGCGATCGCCGTGCCCGTGCGCAGGGCGATATACCGCTGACTGTGTCGCCGGGCAAGGCGGCGTCATAGCATGCCCGGGAGGGGAATGCTATGGCGAAGAAGATGCCGATTGACCTGTTTGTGCGGCAGATCGGGGAGGCCTACGAGCGCGGGGACGGCTATATCATGGGCGCGACGGGCCAGAATCCGCGCCGGTGGAAGAAGGACAGCTGGTGGTTCAACCAGTACAAGAACAACCCGAAGCAGTATGAAAAGGCGCTGTACTGGCGCGCCCACGCCGCGCGGGTGTGGGACTGCAACGGCCTGGCGGAGGGGCTCTACAAGGACTACGCCGGCACCAGCATCGACACCAGGGCCCGCTACAACTACCAGCACTGGTGCGACCCGAAGGGCAGGGGCCTGATCCCGCCGAAGTACCGCGTGGCGGGGGCGGCGGTGTTCTGGGGCGATACCGCCTCGGACATCCACCACGTGGCCTTCCTGTACGCGCCCGTGAAGGCGAATGATCCCCAGGGGGACTGGTATCTGATTGAGGCCCGCGGCGTGATGACCGGCGTGGTCCGAACCCGACTGCTCAGCCGCAAGCCCGACTTCTGGGGCTGGATGACGAAGTACTTCGACTACGCCGGGGCGGGGGATGTTCAGCCCGAAAACCCGCACCTGGGGGACAGGGTCCTCAAAAACGGCATGAGCGGGGAGGATGTCCGGGAGCTCCAGACCGACCTGATCCGCCTGGGCTACGACCTGGGCCGCTTTGGCGCGGACGGCGACTTCGGCGACGCCACCGAGGAGGCGGTGAAGCAGTTCCAGCGGGACAAAAAGCTGACCGTGGACGGCGAGGCGGGGGAGGCCACCTGCGCGGTGCTGGAGAAGGCGCTGGCGAAGCTCGAAAAGCCCGTGACCGATCCCCGGAGGGTGAAGATCACGGGCGGCAAATGCTACGTGCGCGACGCGCCCGACAAAAGCGGCGCGAAGCTGGGAGTGGCGCATGAGGGCGAGGCGTTCGACTACGCCGGGGAGACCACCCCGACGGGCTGGAATAAGATCGCCTACAAGGGAAAGACGGGCTGGGTGTCCGGGAAGTACAGCAGGCTGATGAAGTAATAAAACAGGGAGCCGCTGAGGCGGCTCCCGTGCTTTACATCAACGGCCTGACGGCCTGATACACCTTTTCATACCGGGCGTATATCTTCATGTACTTTTCGTGCATCTCCGGGCGCGGCTCATAGGTGTGGATTTCCTCCACCATGTGGTCGGCGGCGTCCTTGAGATCGGCAAACGCGCCGATGGCCACACCGGTCAGCATCGCGCTGCCGACCGTGCCCGCGTCGGCGGTCTTGAGGGCCACGATGGGCAGGTTCAGCATGTCGGCCTTCATCTGCATCCACTCGGAGGAACGCGCCCCGCCGCCGGTGGCGTGCAGCTTTTTGAAATGCACGCCGGAATCCTTGAGCGCCCGGGCGTTCAGCACCATCTCGTACACCACGCCCTCCATGCAGCCGCGGTAGATCTCCGGTGTGCCGGTGTCGGTGGTCAGGCCGAGGATCGCGCCCTTTGCGCCGGTGTCCATGTAGGGGGTCGCGGCCCCGGCGAAGTGGGGCAGCACCAGGAGGCCCGAGGGCTCCGGACCGTGCTCCTGGCGGTAGGTGTGCTCCAGCAGCTCGTTGACGGACAGGTCCCGCACCTTCGCCGCGCGCTTTTCGTCCTTGGCGAGGTTGCTCACGCACCAGTCGATCAGTGCGCCGCCGGTGTAGGAGAAGGCGTAGGCCACGTACTTGCCGGGGATGACGTAGGGCACCACGGAGAAGTAGCCCTTGTACATCTCCGCGATGTCGGGCATGGAATCGTAGATCGGGGTCAGGCACTCCACCGTGCCCGCGCCATCCACGGCCACCTCGCCGTCGAAGGCCCCCGCGCCCACCGCCGCGGCCACCTGGTCGTGGCTGATGGACACCACCGTCACGCTCTCCGAAAGCCCCACGGCCCTGGCCGCCTCCGCGGTCAGCGTGCCCGCGGGGGTGCCGGTGGGCACCGGCTTCGACATGAGGTTCACGTCGATGCCCGCCGCGTCGAACATCTCTGCGCTCCAGCACAGGCTCCGGATGTCCAGCGCCATGGTGCGGGTGGCCAGCGAGTAGTCGATCTGCTGAACGCCGGTCAGGTGGTAGACCACGTAGTCCTCCATCAGGAAGATGTGCTTCGCGGCGGCGTACACCTCCGGCCGGTGGGCCTTCATCCACATGAGCTTCGGCAGGCTGTACATCTCGTGGGGCCGAAGGCCGGTGATCTCCGCGATGCGCATCTCGCCCAGCCGTTCGCACAGGGCCCGGACCTCGTCGCCGCCCCGGGGGTCGGTGTACAGCATGGCGTTGTGCAGGGGCTGGCCGTCGGCGTCGGTCATGACGAAGGTCTCCCCGAAGGAGGTGATGCCGATGCCGCCGATGTCCGGGTACTTCGCGGCCATCTCCCGCAGGACCCCGGTCACCGCGTCCATGATGACGGACACGTCGATCTCGTGGCCCGTCACCCGCCGCCTGACCGGATAGTCCCGGTACGCCTTGCCCAGATACTTCCCACCCTCGTCAAACACCGTGCACTTGCAGCCGGTCGTTCCGATGTCAAGACCTGCGATTTTCATAATAAACCTCCCGGTTTTTTTAGAGTGGAGAGTTGAGAGTGAAGAGTGGAGACAGAGTCAGCCTGGGCTATTCTCTCCACTCTCCACTCTTCACTCTTCACTCTCAGTCGATCTCCACCCAGTCGTACCCGAGGTACGTCGTAAACGCTTCCTTCAGCACATCCTTCATATGTCCCATGCCGACGGAGGTGTGGTGCTTGAAGCCGCCACGGGCGAGGCGGATCATCTTGTTCTGCATGTCGGGCACGTGGCAGACGCCGGCGCAGCCGAAGTAGCCGTCCTCGATGGGATCGTCGGTGAATTCGGCCTCGGAGGCGTACATGATGATCTTGCCGTCCTTCGTCTGGCAGTTGGCGATGGTGGTGGGGAAGGCGCGTATGCGGCCCTCGTTGGTGCCCCAGCCGCTGCCGGGGTCGCCCTTGGCGAACATCTTGTGCTCGGTCACGGTGCCGCGGCCGGTCATGAGCTGCTGGGCCACAGGGCCGCAGTGGAACAGTATGACCTTGTTCTCGTCGTCGCCGTAGTTGTTGTTCCAGTCCAGCACCGCGGTGGGCATCTCGCTGGCGAGGCTCATGGCGCGCATGGTGAGCGCGGAGCACATGTCGATCTCGCATGATGCCGGGATGCCGCGGTCGTTGAGTTCCGAGAGCAGCACGCACGGGCACACGCGGAGGATGGTCTCCATCTCGTTCCAGCACCTGAGGGTGAGGGCGTCGAGGCGGTACTCCTCAATATAGCCGTCGATCACCACGCTGATCTTCGCCAGCGTCACCATGTTCTTCTGCGGCACGCCGGAGAAGTCTGTGTACTTTTCAAGCGCCGCCATCTTGGCGATGACCTTCGGGTCGTCCTCGCCGAGCTTGCCGACCTTGTAGACCAACTCCGACAGGTCGAAGGATTCCACGTTGATGCCGTACTTCTGGAGGGTCAATTCGTCGAAGCGCACGGTCTTGAACGCCGTGGTGCGCGCGCCGATGCAGCCCACGTTGAAGCGCCTCATGCCGTTGACCACGCGGCAGACGGCGGCGAAATCCTTGAGGTTTTGCGCAAACGCCGGGGTCAGCGGGTGCACGACGTGGGGCTTCAGCACCGTGAACGGCACGCCGTACTGGGTGAACACGTCGGTCACGGAGAACTTGCCGCAGAAGGCGTCGCGGCGGTGCTTGAAGTCCATCTTGCCGATCTCGTCGGGGTACGCCTGCATGAGGATCGGCACGCCGGCGTCCTGCAGCGCCGTGATGGCGCCGTTCTCGTCGGCAAATATCGGCATGGAGAAGATCACGCCGTCGAACTGCCCCTCGTGTTCCTTGAGCCAACTGGCGTACATCAGGCCCTCGTCCCGGGTCTCGATGCCGCCGTAGCGCGTGAGCTCGGCGTCCATGGCGATGTAGTCGAAGCCCGCGTCGGTCACGGCCTTGATCATGTCCTCCCGCGCGCCGTAGATCAGCTCGCCGGGCATGAAGCCGCGGTTGGCGAACGCCAGCGCGAATGTCATTTTTCTGCCCATGGGATTTCCTCCTTTTATCGTGTAGGATGAGGTGCGGTTACTTGCTGGACTGGGAAGCCCTGCGGCGGATGACGTCGATGATGACCGCCACCACGATGATCAGGCCCTTGACCATCTTCTGGGGACCCTGGGCCACGCCCAGCAGGTTCAGGCCGTTGGCGATGATGCCGATGATCAGTATGCCGATGAGGGTGCCGATCATGGAGCCCTCGCCGCCGGACATGGAGGTGCCGCCGATGACGACGGCGGCGATGGCGTCCATCTCCTGGCCGTCGGCGTTGGTGGGCACGGCGGAGTCAAGGCGCGAGGACAAAAGCAGCGCCGCCACGCCGCAGCACAGGCCGCTGACGATGTACACGAAGCACTTGACCTTCTTTAAATTGATGCCGGACAGCTTGGCGCAGCTCTCGTTGCCGCCCACGGCGTAGGTGAAGCGGCCCACGCGGGTGTACTTGAGGATGTACCAGCCCAGCAGGATCACCGCCAGCATGATCAGCGTGGACCACACCGGGATGCCCGCCACGCGGCCGGACACCGCCGTGAAGCCGGCGGGGAAGGTGTAGATGGGCTGGCCCGCGGTGACCGTGTAGGCCGCGCCGCGCACGATGGACATGGTGCCCAGCGTGGCGATGAACGGCGGCAGAGACAGGAAGGAGATCAGCATGCCGTTGACGAGGCCGATCACGCCGGAGAACAGTATGCACGAGAGGATCGTGACGAACACCGGCACGTGGTAGTTCTTCATCAGTATGCCCATCAAAAGGCCCGACAGCGCGATGTTGGAGCCGACCGACAGGTCGATGCCGCCGGAGATGATGACGAAGGTCATGCCCACGGCCACCACGAAGTTGATGGAGATCTGCTGGAACACGTTGAGGAAGTTGGAGGAGGTCAAAAACACGGGCGAGGCGATGGCCAGGTCCAGGCACAGCGCCAGCAGCGCGATCACGATGCCCAGCACGTTGTTGGTGGAGCCCAGCTTCTTGACGCCCTTGTCGCGCTGCTTCTTCTTCCACGCGCTGAGTATGAAGCCGCCCGCGCCGATGATGATGAGGTCGATCGCGCCGACCCACAGAAGCGAGGAGGCGTTGTTTACAGCGATGACGAAGTTGTCCATGGCGGTGAAGGTCACCTCGTCGGGCACCTCCACCTCGTCGGGATTGATGCCCAGCACGTCCGCGGCGGCGATCTGGCCCAGGGCCTTCTTGCGGGCGGCCTGCTGCGCCTCCAGCTCCGCCAGGTGACCGCGCTGCGAGTTGGCGAACAGGTCCAGCGCGGCCAGCGCCACGCCCAGCACCAGGCAGATGATGAATATGATCTTCAGATTTTTCTTCATAGCGATACCTTCTTTATCGATGCCTGTGCGGGACTACGCGGTGTGCTTGTCGCCGCCGGTGGCGTAATAGAGGATTTTCTCCTGGGTCAGGGTTCCGTCGTTGTCGAACACGCCGGTGATCTCGCCCTGGTGCATCACGGCCACGCGGTCGGACATGCCCAGTATCTCCGGCAGCTCCGAGGAGATCATGACGACCGCCACGCCCTGCCGGATGAGATCGTTGATGATGTTGTAGACCTCGATCTTCGCGCCGACGTCGATGCCGCGGGTGGGCTCGTCGAATATGATGACCTTGGAATCGCTCAGCAGCCACTTGGCCAGCACCACCTTCTGCTGGTTGCCGCCGGAGAGGTTCCGCGCCAGCTGCTGCATGGAGGGCGTCTTGATGTTCAGCTTGCCGATGTACTCGCTGACGGTGGCCTTCTCCTGGCCGAGGTTCAGGTGGAGGGACGAGCCGAACTTGTCAAGCGTCGCCAGGGTCATGTTCTGGCTGATGGGCAGCGGCAGCACCAGGCCCTCGCCCTTTCTGTCCTCGGTGACGAAGCCGATGCCGGCCCTGATGGCGTCAAGCGGCTGCTCGATCGTGACCTTCTGGCCGTCCACGTAGATGTCGCCGGACTCCTTCGGGTCCATGCCGAATATGGCCCTCACGGTCTCGGTGCGGCCCGCGCCCACCAGGCCCGCGATGCCCAGGATCTCGCCGCCGCGCGCGGACAGCGACACCCCCTGCACCTGCTTGCCGGCGCGGATGTTCTCCACCCGCAGCCGCTCCTTGCCCGGGGTGGTGGCGATCTTCGGGAACTTCTCCTTGAGCTCCCGGCCCACCATGTAGCGGATGATCTCGTCCAGATTGGTGTCCGCCACGTTGAGCTCGGTGACGTTGGCGCCGTCGCGCATGATGGTGGCCCGGTCGCAGATCTCCATGACCTCCTCCAGGCGGTGGGAGATGTAGATGATGGACACGCCCCGGCCCTTCAACATGCGGATGGTGTCGAACAGCACGTCGATCTCGCGGCTGGTCAGCGGGGCGGTGGGCTCGTCCATGATGAGCACGCGCGAGTGGATGGACAGCGACTTCGCCACCTCCACCATCTGCTTCTGCGCCACGCCCAGATCGCGTATGAGCTGGTGTGCGTCCACCTGTACGCCCAGCTCGTCCAGCAGCTTCTGGGCCTCGTCGTACATCCTGCGCCAGTCCACCATGAATTTGTTTTTCATCAGCTGGCGACCCATGAAGATGTTTTCCGCCACGGTGAGCTGCTCCGTCAGGTTCAGCTCCTGATAGATGGTGGATATGTTCAGCCGCTGGGCATCCTGGGCGGAGTGGATCTCCACCGGCCTGCCCTCGAACAGGATCTCGCCCTCGTCCTTGGAATAGGCCCCCGACAGGATCTTCATCAGCGTGGATTTGCCCGCGCCGTTCTCGCCCAGCAGCGCGTGGACCTCGCCCTTGCGCACGGAAAGGTTGACGTGATCCAGGGCCAGCACGCCCGGGAAGCGCTTCACGATGCCGCGCATTTCAAGGAACTCCGACATGGGTGTTTCACCCCCTTCAATGAATTGGGAATCGCTTTCACATCTAAATGCGGCGGCGCGTTTGCGCCGCCGCTTTCTGACGGATCAGAGATTACAGGAACTGGTCCACGTTGGTGGAATCCACGACGGTGGTCTCGGCCTCGATGATCTTCTCATCGCGCTCCACGCCGTCGATGGCGTCGGCCAGCGCCTTGATGGCGTTCGCGCCGATGGCCACGGGGCCGCAGTCCAGGGTGCCGTCCAGCTCGCCGGCCTTCACGGCCTCCTTGGCGTTGGGGTTGCCGTCCAGGCCCACGCAGATGATGTCGTCGCGGTTGAGCTGCTTGCACGCCTGCACGGCACCCAGAGCCATCTCATCGGACAGGCCGTAGATCACGTTGATCTCGGGATGCGCCTGGATCATGTCCATCGCGGCGTTCATGCCCTTCTCACGGACCCAGTCGCCGGGCTGAGTGGCAACCACGGTGATGCCGGGATAGGACTCCTTGCACTTGTCGACGAAGCCGCCCATGCGCTGGGTGGTGTAGTCGGAGGGCAGGCCCTCGATGATGGCCACGACGGCCTCGCCGTTCATCTTCTCGTTGACCCAGTCGGCGATCTTGGCGCCGCCGTTGTACTGGTTGTAGCCGGAGTAGGCATACACATCGACGCCGTCGAGCTCGGTGATGGTGTTGAACATGACCACCGGGATGCCGGCGTCATTGGCCTTCTTGATGGCGGGGATCAGCGCGTCCAGGTTGATGCCGCACACGGCGATGCCCTTGACGCCCTGGGTGATGAAGTCCTCCATCATAGAGGTCTGGGTGGCGTAGTCGTCCTCCGACGGGGGCGCCAGGACCTCGAGCTCATAGCCCAGCGCGTCCGCAACGGGGGTCGCGCCTTCGATGCAGCTGGCGTAGAAGGGGCTGGTCATGGCCGGGGGCAGGAAGCCCAGCTTGCCCTCCGCGAGGGCCGCGCCGGACAACACCATCATCATCACGAGTACGATAGCGAGCACTTTCTTCATGGGGATAACCTCCTTTTTAATACATGCCGCGGGGGACATGCCATTGACTTGACACTGCGTTCAAGTCACTGTGTTAATATTATAATACCCAAATCGGGTTTTTGTCAATGTGTGATAAGATTATTGAGACAATATTTATTAAAAAACCGCCGCGCAGAGGCGGCGGATTTAATAAATGGGGGTTATTTAATTACACACAATTCGTATGCGCGGGTGCCCAGGCCGATCTTCTCGCCGTGGGCGAGGGTCTCCTTCCAGCGCACGTTGGGGTTGGAGTCCATGAAGTGGTCGTGGTGGTGGTGCCAGTCCGGCCGGGCCAGGTTGTCGCCGAGCTGGCTGTTGCGGATGGGCGCGGCCTGCTGACACAGGTCGGCGCAGGCCTGGTCCAGCGCGACGGGGTCGAAGGACGCCAGCATGCCGATGTTGGGCAGGATGGGGGCGTCGTTTTCATCGTGGCAGTCGCAGTTGGGGGACACGTCCATGATCAGGCTGATGTGGAAGCAGGGCCGGCCGTGGCAGATGGCCTGGGTGTACTCCGCCATCTTGCGGCAGAGCATCTCGGTGGCGCTGCCGTTTACGTTGCTGATGGCGTCGAAGGCGCAGGCCCCGATGCAGCGGCCGCAGCCCTTGCAGACCGCGGGGTCGATGAACGCCTTGCGGTCCGCGCCGTAGGAGATGGCGTCGCTGCCGCACTCGCGGGCGCAGCGCCTGCAGCCCCGGCACAGCTCGGGGTCCACGATGGGCGTGCCCTCGTTGTGCTGGTGCATCTTGCCGGCGCGGCTGCCGCCGCCCATGCCGATGTTCTTGATCGCGCCGCCGAAGCCGGTCATCTCGTGGCCTTTGAAGTGGGTCAGGGAGATGAGCACGTCGGCGTCCATCAGCGCGCGGCCCACCAGCGCCGTCTGACATCACTCGCCATTGACGACGGGGACCTCCACGTCGTCGGTGCCCCGCAGGCCGTCGGCGATGATGATCTGACAGCCGGTGGTCACGCTGTTGAAGCCGTTGATCTCCGCGCAGCTTAAGTGGTCGATGGCGTTCTTGCGGGAGCCGGGGTAGAGGGTGTTGCAGTCGGTCAGGAAGGGCTTGCCGCCCAGCTTGCGGATCAGGTCCGCCACAGCCCTGACGTAGTTCGGGCGCAGGTAGGCGAAGTTGCCCAGCTCGCCGAAGTGCATCTTGATCGCCACAAACTTGCCCTCGAAGTCGATGTGATCGATGCCAGCCGCCCGGCACAGCTTTTGCAGCTTCAGACCCTGGCTGACGCCCACGCGCGTGCGAAAGTCGGTGAAGTAAACCTTGGCTTTTTCCATAAGAACCTCCTTTGGGGTGGTGTTGGGTTGTGATGAGGCGGGGGATTGGCGGTAATGGAAATTGAGAATTGAAAATTGAGAATTGAGAATGGCGGTGCAAATCCTTCGGATTTGTTTGACTGAAATGGGTCGCGTCGGGATGCTGTAATCAAAGAAATCCGGAAGGATTTCCACATTAACTCTCAATTCTCAATTCTCAATTCTAAATTCTAAATTCTTCTCATCCCTGTTCTATTATAATCCTTCCTCAGTATCGCGTACAGCTCGACATCGACATACCGGCCCTTGTTGAAGAGGCGGCTTCGGAGGGTGCCCTCGTGCTGCATGTGGCACTTGCGCATCACCGCGCCGGAGGCGGGGTTGGTGGTCTCGTGCTGGGCCTCGATGCGGTTGAGAGACATGTGGTCGAAGCCGTACTGGATCACCGCCCTGAGCGCCTCGGTCATGAGGCCGCGCCCCCAGTATTCGCGGGCGAGGGAGTAGCCCACCTCGGCGGCAGCGTTGTCCTCCTGCACCCACATGAAGCCGATGGTGCCGATGATGTGCCCGGTCTCCGTCAGCTCGATGCCCCAGCTGGCGCTCTCGTGGCTTCGGTACTTCCTGAGCATGTAGCGCAGGAAGGCGCGGCTGTCGCCGATGGAGCGGTGGGCGTCCCACAGCACGTGGCGGGCCACCTCCGGGTCCCGGCTGTACCGGTAGATATCCGCGGCGTCCCGCATGGTCAGCTTCCGAAGCCTGAGCCGCGGGGTGCGCAAGTCGGGCATGTAGATCAGCATTTCGGCTTTCAGCATGGATGAGGACCTCGGTCTATTTCAGTAAATCGGCGGCCATGAGCGCGGCGCAGATGGTCTTGGCGTCGGTGATCTCGCCCCGCATGATCTGCGCGACGACCTCGTCAAGCGGCAGTCTGACGAGGTTCAGGAATTCGTCGTCGTCGGGGTGGCTGTCGCCGGATTCGAGGTCCCGGGCCAGGTAGAGGGAGATCTTCTCGTCCGAGAAGCCCGGAGTGGTGAAGATGTCGGTCAGGTGGGTCCACGTTCCAGCGGTCAGGCCGGTCTCCTCCCGAAGCTCGCGCTTGGCGGCCTTGAGGCGGTCCTCTTCCTTATAATCCAGCTTGCCCGCCGGGATCTCCAAAAGCACCCGGTCCACGCAGGCGCGGTACTGCTTCACCAGCCAGGCGTTGCCGTCACCGTCCACGGGGATCACCGCCGACGCGCCGATGTGCCGGGCGCACTCCCGCTTCGCAAGCTGCCCGTTGGGGAGCTCGCAGGTCACGTGGTCGATGTGGAGTATGATGCCGTCGAATACCCTCTGGGAATCCACCGGCCTCTCAATGATGTTCAGATCGTTCACGGCGCTTCGCCTCCGGTTTGACAGGATGGTCAAATATTCGACGGGCGGTGGCAAAATCCTGCAAAAACGGTATTCTATGGCCGAAAACTGAATGTTATATTTTGGATTTTCGCCTTTATTCACCTGCGCTCAATTGACATTTCACCTCAAAACAGTTATAATCATTCGGTAAGCCGCTCGAAACCGGCTTCAAATTCATGCTTTGAACGGCATGGTGCCCAGTTTCGGCGAGATTTTAAATAGGAGGTGCAACGCGTGTACGCAGTCATTAAGACCGGTGGCAAGCAGTACCGTGTTCAGCAGGGCGACGTGATCTTCGTTGAGAAGCTCGACGCGCAGGCGGATGAAGCGGTTACTTTTGACGAGGTTCTGCTCGTCGGCGATGCGGATCAGGCCAAGGTCGGCACGCCCGTCGTGGAAGGCGCGAAGGTCGAGGGCAAGGTTCTCGCTCAGGTGAAGAGCCGCAAGATCGTCGTCTATAAGTACAAGGCCAAGAAGAACGAGCGCAAAAAGCAGGGCCATCGTCAGCCCTACACCAAGGTTGAAATCACGGCCGTCAACGCCTGATGAGATTCCATGGTACGACCGTTACATTCTTTAAACGGTCAGACGGCGCGCTGATCGGCTATCGGGCCGGGGGGCATTCGGGTTACGCAGAGGCGGGCGCGGACATCGTCTGCGCCGGGGTTTCGGCCCTGACCCAGAGCACCTTAAACGGCCTTCAGAACATCCTGAAGGCGCCGGTTCGGTCAAAGATCGACGAGCGCGCGGCCTCACTGGAGGCCGAGCTCACGCCTGAGGCGACCAGGGAGCAGGTGGATCGGGCACAGTTGCTGCTCGAGACCCTCTTGCAGGGCCTTCAGGCCATGGAGAGGAGTTATCCTCGAAATGTACGCATATTCTTCGAAGAACGGAGGTAAGGCACATGTTCATGATGAATCTTCAGCTCTTCGCTCATAAGAAGGGAATGGGTTCCTCCCGCAACGGCCGTGACAGCCATGCGCAGCGCCTCGGCGTGAAGCGCGCGGACGGTCAGTTCGTGCTCGCGGGCAACATTCTCGTTCGTCAGCGCGGAACCAAGTTCCATCCCGGCCACAACGTGGGCATCGGCGACGACGATACCCTGTACGCGAAGCTGGATGGCGTCGTAAAGTTCGAGCGCCTGGGCAAGACCCGCAAGCAGGTCAGCATCTATCCCAAGACGGAGGCTGTCGCAGCGGAATAATCTCATAGGAACGGAAAAACGCGCCATGACGGAAGCCGTGGCGCGCTTTTTCATGGCTCTTCACGGAAACTTGTGGGATGCCGACTCCCTCCGTCTCGGCTACGCCGAGCCACCTCCCTCGATGAGGGAGGCTTTGGGTTCGCTGCCAAAAGGCTCCCGTCTTGGCCCCCTCTCCGAGGGGGCTGTCAGCGAAGCTGACTGGGGGAGTGAAGGGAGCTGGCGCGCTGCGCCTGAGGGAGTCCTCTCTGAGGGAGCTGGCGCACAGCGCCTGAGGGAGTTTCTTCACAATCCCACATGAAAACGAGAAGAACCTTTTTCATGCCTTGAAGGAGGATGTACAAATGCTGGTGGGAGACGAGGCGCTGGATTTGAGGCTGACGCTGATCGACTCGGCCCAGTGCTTCAGGTGGGTGGAAAAGGACGGCCGGTTCGGGTGCGTGTTGGACGGCAGGGCCGTGTGGCTTCACCGGGACGACGACGGCATCCACGCCGAGGGCGGCGCGGACCGGGAGGCCCTGCGCCACTACCTGGATCTGGACCGGGACTACGGTGCGCTGGCGGCGGAGTACGGCCACATCCCCGCGGCGCGGCGGGCGATCGGGCTGTATCCCGGCCTGCGGGTGCTGAACCAGCCGGCCTGGGAGGCGCTGATCTGCTTCATACTGTCGGCCAACAACAACGTGCCGCGCATCCGGGGGCTGGTGGCGGCGTTGAGCGCGCGCTACGGCGAGGACTGCGGCGGCCTGCACGGCTTCCCGACGCCGGAGGCCCTCGCCAACGCCGACGAGGCGGCGCTCAGGGCGCTGAAGGTGGGGTATCGGGCCCGGTATCTGATCGACACGGCGCGGCGGGTGTGCGACGGCTTTCCCCTCGACGACCTTCGGCGCATGCCCTGCGACGAGGCCCGGGCGCGGCTGGTCAGCCTGCCCGGGGTGGGGGAGAAGGTGGCCGACTGCGTGCTTCTGTTCGGCTGCGAACAGACCTCGGCCTTCCCGGTGGACGTGTGGGTGGCGCGGCTGCTGACGGACTGGTTCGGCCTCGAGTGCAGATCCCGCAGCGCCCTGGGCCGCCAGGCCCGGGCGCTGCTCGGCGAGCACGCCGGGCTGATGCAGCAGTTTCTGTTCCACGCCGCCCGGACGGGGGGAGTGGAGCTTGGGGGATAGAAGAGTGGAGAGCGGAGAGTGCAGAGTGCAGAGTACAGAGTACAGAGTATCGAGTGGGGTCCATCGCTCGGCTGTCGTTGTAGGGGCGCTTCCGCGCTTGCGCCTGACCTCATCGCCCGGAACCTCGTCGTAGGGGCGGCGATGCGCCGCCCGCCCGAACGGAACCATGGATTCGTATTGGGCGGGCGCAGCATCGGCGCCCCTACGCGATATATAACGGCATTTCTAAAACTGCACTCTGTACTCTTAACTCTTCACTCTGTTATTATAATCCCGCGAACAGCGCCCGGATGCTCTGCTCATCCTCGTCGGGGCGCAGCCGGCGCAGGGCGAGTATGAACCGGCCCTCGCGGTTGGTGTAGTCGCAGGTGACCAGCAGCAGTAGCTTATCGCCGTAGCGCACGTCCACGGGCAGTTTGAGGGCGCTGCGGCTTATCATCTTGAGGGTGAAGAGCTCGAAGCGGGTCTCGTCGAACACGAACTGGCGCACGTCGAAGTAGTGGCTGTCGCCGGGCTTCATGCTGGCGGTGAAGGCGGCGAAGGGCACGTACAGCCGGTTTTCATAGATCGTGTCGAAGCGCGCCAGCGGGTGCATCTTCATGAAATTGAGGGCGGCGAAGCTGTCCAGGCGCCCGAACATGGCGCCGTTTTTCATGTTGTGGCCGTAGACGATCAGGCAGTCGTCCTCCGGGGTCAGGCGGTTCACGCCGTCCAGGAACAGGCAGCCCTCCCGGCTTTTCTCGCCGTCGAAGTTGTGGGTGAGGTAGTATTCGTTGTCGTTTTCCCGCTGGGTGACCGGCAGGGACAGAAACCCCGGAATGTCCAGGTAGCCCACGGTGTCGGGGTTGTACTGTATGAGCTGGCTGAACGCCTGCTGCACCGGCGGGGCGGTGGGCAGCGCGTAGATCTGCGTCTGCGGGCCGCGGGTGCCGATGGGCTCGTCCAGGGGCACGGCGGGCTCGGTTCGCTCGGGCGCGGGGGTGTCCGTGGGTTCGGAGGTGGGCGCGGCGTCCTCCGGCGTCGGGTCGGCGGACTCGGGTGCCTGCGTCGGCTCCAGGGTCAGGGGCACGATGGCGGTGGGCTCGGGGCTGTACATCGCGCGGTAGCGGTCCGCGTCGCCCTGTATGCGCGCGCGGTTGGCAAACCAGCCCGCCGCGTAGCCGCCCAGCCCCACGATGATCAGCAGAAGCAGCACGCACACCACCGTCAGGGCGCGGCGCTGCAGCCGGCGGTAAAGGCTGTCGGATGTATTTCGCTTTTTTCGGGACATTGAAGCCTCCGGGAGGTTGTTTTTTCTCACCTATTATAATGGATATCGCCGCGAAAAGCAAGCGCAACAAATGCGCAGCGTTTATGAACAAAAACTCTTGACGTTTCGGGCTTTTCCTGTTAATATTATAGAGGGAAAGTTATGCGCAAGTTAAACAACGCAAAACACACATATCAAAGGAGGAGATACCTATGAACAACATTCCGCAGGTCAAGATGGGCATCATCGCGGTCAGCCGCGACTGCTTCCCGATCACGCTTTCCGAAAAGCGCCGCAAGGCCATCGTGGCGAAGCTGCAGGAGAAGAAGTTTGACATCTACGAGTGTCAGACCATCATCGAGGGCGGCATCGACGCCAATGTGAACGAGGCCTATGACGAGATCGTAAAGTCCGGCATCAACGCGCTGGTCGTGTTCCTGGGCAACTTTGGCCCCGAGGGCCCGGAGACCCTGATCGCCAAGAAGTTCGGCGGCCCGGTGATGTACATCGCGGCGGCCGAGGAGAATATCGGCGTGCTGTCGTCCGACCGTGGCGACGCCTACTGCGGCATGCTGAACGCTTCCTACAACCTGAAGCTCAGCGGCATCAAGGCCTATATTCCCGAGTATCCCGTGGGCGACGCGGAGTATTGCGCCAACGAGATCATCGACTTCGAGCCCATCGCCCGCGCGATCCTCGGCCTGCAGGATCTCAAGATCATCACCTTCGGCCCCCGTCCGTTCGACTTCCTGGCCTGCAACGCCCCCATCGCCCCGATCTTCAAGCTGGGCGTGAACGTGCAGGAGAACAGCGAGCTGGACCTGCTGAAGGCTTACAGGGAGCATGCCAACGACCCCCGCATCCCCGCCAAGATCAAGGAGATGGAGGAGGAGCTCGGCGAGGGCAACAAGATGCCCGGCATCCTGCCCAGGCTTGCGCAGTATGAACTGACCCTGCTCGACTGGATCGAGGCCAACAAGGGCACCGCCAAGTACGTGGCCATGGCCAACAAGTGCTGGCCCGCCTTCCAGACCGAGTTCGGCTTCGTGCCCTGCTATGTCAACTCCCGCCTGACCGCCATGGGCATCCCGGTGGCCTGCGAGGTGGACATCTACGGCGCGCTGTCCGAGTACATCGGCACCTGCGTGACCGGCGCTCCCGTCACCCTGCTCGACATCAACAACAGCGTGCCCGCCGACATGTTCAACCAGAGCATCAAGGACTGCTATGACTACGGCTTCACCGAGACCTTCATGGGCTTCCACTGCGGCAACACCCCCATGTGCCGACTGAGCAAGGGCACCATGAAGTATCAGCTGATCATGAAGCGCTCCCTCGAGCCCGACACCGAGCCCGACATCACCCGCGGCACCCTCGAGGGCGATATCGCTCCCGGCGAGATCACCTTCTATCGCCTCCAGGGCAACAAGGACAGCGTGCTGCAGTCCTACATCGCCCAGGGCGAGATCCTGCCCGTGGCGACCCAGTCCTTCGGCGGCATCGGCGTGTTCGCCATCCCCGAGATGAACCGCTTCTATCGCCATGTGCTCATCGAGGACGGCTATCCGCACCATGGCGCGGTGGCCTTCGGCCATGCGGGCAAGGCGCTCTATGAGGTGTTCAAGTACCTGGGCGTGGAGAAGATCAGCTTCAACCAGCCCAAGGGCTGCTACTACAAGAGCGAGAATCCCTTCGCTTGATGGACAAAACGACATAAGGCGGAGGCTGTTCCGGGTCGGAACAGCCTCCGTTTTATGTGTAAGGTAGGTTCGGGACGACCTCTTCCGTCAGCATCAAAGGATGCTGCCACCTTCCCCTGAAGGGGAAGGCAGGACCTCTTCCGTCAGCATCAAAGGATGCTGCCACCTTCCCCTGAAGGGGAAGGCAGGACCTCTTCCGTCTGGCCTGCGGCCAGCCACCTTCCCCTGAAGGGGAAGGCTTGTTCAGCCGCAGTGGCCGCAGTCGCCGGCGCAGCTTGAGCAGTCGCCGCCGCAGTCGCAGTCGTCGTGCTGTGTGCAGCGGATGTCGGGGTCGTAGGCCAGGGCGCCCTTGATCAGATCGCTGATGGCGTCGTCCGCATGGCCGGTCACGCCGCCGTAGAACAGTATGCCCGCGTCGTTGAGCGCGCGCATGGCGTCCTCGCCGATGTTGCCGCAGATCACCGCGCGGACGTCCAGCGATTTAAGCAGCTCCGCTACCGCCTGATGGCCCGATTCCTCGGGCTCCACGATGAGCTCCATCAGGACCTGGCGGTTCTCGACCTCGTAGATTTTGAAGTGCTTCGCGTGGCCGAAGTGCTGGAATATCATGCCCTCGAAGAATGGGATCGCGATGCGCATGGGTTTGCCTCCTTGAAAATGTCATCCCATGAAGGATAGCACATTTTGGGCGGGCTGTCAATCGCCGGACAGCGAAGCGTCGATGGCTGTCCGGATGAACGCGCCGGTGCCGGGGCCGCCGGCGGCGTCGATGTTCTCCGTCATGCTGCCGCCCCCGGCGTACATCGCCCCGAGGCCGCGAAGGATGTCGTCGGTACATTCGTAGTAGTGTTCGGTGATGTACTCCCGCAGCCTGTCGACCTGTTCGCGCACCTCCGCCGCGTCGGGGGAGAGGTGCTTCATCTGACCGAACGCCGCCATCAGGTTCATCATGCCCTGGCCCAGCAGCTTCTCCTGCTCGGGCGTGCGCCGGGCGGACTTGTGCGCGAATTCCTTCCACGCGGCGGTGTCGCCCCAGCTGGCCCGGGCCTCGGCGGCGTACTGTTCGATCTTCGTGGTGTCGAATGCCTCAAAACGCATGTTGTTCATATCGATGCCAAACCCCCTTAAACTCTTCGCCAGCAGGAGCAGGTTGTCGAAGTGCTCCCGCTTCATCTCCAGCAGCGCGATCTGCTGGTCCAGCGCCCGGTTTCGGTCAAAGGCGGGGCTGTCCAGTATCGCCTTGATGTCCTTCAGGGGAAACTCCAGCGTCCGATAAAGCATGATACATTGCAGTCGCACCAACGCGCTCTCATCGTACAGCCGATAGCCCGCGTCGCTGACGGCGGTGGGCTTCAACAGCCCGATCCGGTCGTAGTGATGCAGTGCCCGGATGCTGACGCCGGTGAGGGCGCTGACCTCGTGAACGGTTTTCATCGTATTCCCCCTTCGCCATAAGAATAGACCCTGACGCGACGTCAGGGTCAAGGGCTTGTCAGACATTTAACATTACAGCGTGCGCAGGGCGTCCACCAGGGCGGTCTTGCCGGCGGTCCTGTCGTCCTTCATCTTGATGATCCTGGCGGGGACCCCGGCCACCACGGCATTTTCCGGCACATCGCTGATGACGATGCTGCCCGCGGCCACCACGGCGTTCTTGCCGATGCGCACGCCCTCGATGACCACGGCGTTGGCGCCGATGAGCACGCCGTCCTCGACGATCACGGGCGTCGCGCTGGCGGGCTCCACCACCCCGGCCAGCACCGCGCCGGCCCCGATGTGGCAGCGGCTGCCCACGGTGGCCCGGCCGCCCAGCACCGCGCCCATGTCGATCATGGTGTCCGCGCCGATCACCGCGCCGATGTTGATGACCGCGCCCATCATGATCACCGCGCGGTCGCCGATCTCCACCCGGTCGCGGATGATCGCGCCGGGCTCGATGCGGGCGTTGACGGGCTTCACGTCCAGAAGCGGCACCGCGCTGTTGCGGCGGTCGGCCTCGATGACGTAATCCTGGATGCTGTCGGCGTTGGCCTTCAGCACCGGCTCGATGTCGGCCCACTCGCCGAACACCACGCAGTCCTTTTCGCCGAACACCCTGCAGTTCGGGAAGGCGACGGGGGCGGCGGCCTTCACGTACACCTTCACCGGGGTTTTCTTCTCGGCGTCATGAATGAAGCGAATGATTTCCTCAGCGTTCATGGGACCTCCTCAGACGTCCAATACGTCGTCCATATTGTATAGACCCGCGGGCTGACCCACCACGAAGCGCGCGGCCCGCATGGCCCCGGCGGCGAATATGCGGCGGCTGGCGGCGGTGTGTTTGAACTCCAGCGTCTCGTCGATGCCGAAGAAGAACACGCTGTGCTCCCCGGCCACGGTGCCGCCCCGCAGCGCGTGGATGCCGATCTCGTGGCCCCGGGCTCCGGGCACGCCTTCGCGCCCGTAGACGTGGTCGAAGCTGTCGTCCGGGTCCACGGCCTTGAGCAGCATCTTCGCGGTGCCGCTGGGGGCGTCCACCTTCTGGTTGTGGTGGGTCTCCACGATCTCGATGTCGAAGCTGTCCCTGAGCGCCGGGGCGACCATAGCCACCGCTCGCTTCAGGACCGCCACGCCCACGGAGTAGTTCGAGGAGTGCATCACCCGCAGGGTCTTCGATGCCTCGCGGATCATATCCAGCTGCTCCTCGGTGAAGCCCGTGGTGCCGATCACCACGGCGCAACCGTCCCGGCGGGCGCGCTCGAGGATGCCCTCCAGGTTGCCGGGGTAGGAGAAATCGATGATGACGTCGGCATGGCCGGGCACGTCCAGCGGGGAGTCGTACAGCCCCGGGTGCACCACGCCGATGATGTCCATATCCTCCGACTGGAGCGCGATCTGCTCGATCATCAGCCCCATTCGGCCGTAGCCGCAAAGTATGATGTTCATTTATGCCTCCAATACCTTCATGGCTTCGATCAGCTTCGCCTTGTTCGCCGGGTCCATCTCGCACAGCGGCAGGCGGTAGCCGCCCACGTCCATGCCCCGCAGGTTCATGGCCTCCTTGATCGGGATGGGGTTGACCTCGATGAACAGCGCGTTGATGAGGTCCAGGTACTTGAGCTGCATCTCGCGGGCCTTCTGCGCGTCGCCGGCGAACCAGGCCGCGCACATGTCGTGCACCTCGCGGGGGCACAGGTTGGCCCACACGCTCACCACGCCGGTGCCGCCCAGCGAGAGGATGGGCACCACCATGTCGTCGTTGCCGGACATCATGCAGAAGTCGTCGTTGCACAGGTTGGCCACCTTCGCGGCGAAGGAGATGTTGCCGCTGGCCTCCTTGATGCCCTTGATGTTGTCGATCTTCGACAGCGCCTCGATGCAGTCCAGCGACAGGCTGCAGCCCGTGCGGGAGGGCACGTTGTAGAGAAGAATCGGAAGATTTACCTGCTCGGCCACGGTGGCGAAGTGGCGGTACATGCCCTTCTGGTTGGCCTTGTTGTAGTAGGGGGTGATGAGCAAAAGCCCGTCCACGCCGCAGTCCCGGAAGGTGCGGCTCTTCATCAGGGAGGTCTCCGTGGAGTTGGAGCCGCCGCCCGCGATGACCGGGATCGCCCCGCCCACGCAGTCCACCACGCAGCGCACGATGGCGGCGTCCTCGGCGTGCTCGGTGGTGCTGGACTCGCCGGTGGTGCCCAGGATCACCAGGCCGTCGGTGCCGTTCTCCACGTGCCAGCGGCAAAGCTCCTTCAGCTTCTCGAAATTGACCGACCCGTCTTCGTGAAAGGGCGTGACCAGCGCGACATAGCTTCCCTTGAACATGAATATCACCTGTCCTTTTGGTAGCTGTTCAGTCCGGGGTTGCGTTTTCGGCGGGCGATGAGGGCATCGCCCCTACAACAGCGCGTTATCCGTAGGGGCGATCCCCTGATCGCCCGCCGGACTGAACAGTTACGAATTTGATTTTTATGCTTTTATGGTAGCAGACCAATATTATATTTGCAAGGCTTCCCCGGCGTGGAATATGTGATACTGAGCATGAGGAAAACTGATGGAAAATGCCGTTATCCATCGGTGTTGCTTGTGTCAAACGGACGCCGTAAATGTTATGGTCTGCGGCATATCTTAATAAATTTACATGTAATTAATGGATACACGGGTTCGGGAGGGCCGACAGACCCTAAAATATGAAAAAAGTTTTAAATATTTTTACAAAAATTATGCGCTGCCCCCTTCTCAATTGGGCGCGGGTGTGCTATAATAATGGCACGAATGAGACGTCTCGGCGTCTGGTTCGCCGAAATTGAAACCAATTTGCTGATTACGGCATGAAGGCGGGATCTTCATTGACGAGTGAACGATATTATTACAGCGGCCAGCCGGCGGCCTACGCGCCGCGGGGCCGGTATGGCGGCACGATGTACCGGGCGCAGTCCGGCGGCGGCCGGGGGAGCGCCCCGCGGCGTCCGGGCGGAAGCTCCGGGCGCGCGCCGATCAATCGGGGCGGGCAGCCGGGCGGCTACCGGCCCGAGCCCCGCAACGCCTCCGGGCAGCGCCGGGGCCCGCAGTCCCAGGGTCGCAGGGCCGCCGCGTCCCCCCGCCGCAAGGGTCTCCCCGCTTGGGCGAGGCTGGGCGCGCTTGTGCTGGCGGCGGCGCTGGTGATCCTCCTGGGCGTGAAGCTGGTCGGCGGCATCAGCGACGCCTCGGTGGAGCGCTTTGCGGACAACGTGTACGTCAACGGCGTCAAGCTCACCGGCATGACGAAGGACGAGGGCGTCGGCTACATGCAGGAGCTGAGGGACCAGTGGCTCAACCAGACCAGCACGCTGACCTTCAAGGACAGGCAGTGGGACTTCTCCCCGGCGCAGGTCAAGGCGGATCTGAACTTCGACGACCAGCTTGAGAAGGCCTGGAGCCTGGGCCACGTGGGCAGCCGCGCGGACCGGAAGATGATCGTGGACAGCCTCAAGCTGGCTCCGGCGGAGTTCGTCAGCAACCCCACCTACGACGAGGCGGCGCTTGACAAATTCGTGGCCGACATCGCCTCTCAGGTGGACGAGGAGCCCATCGACGCCGAGGTCACCCTGACGGAGTTGAAGCCCGTGATCACCCGGGCGTCCGTCAACGGCTGGAAGCTGGATCAGGCACAGCTCAAGGACAACCTGGTGCAGCTGATCGAGACCGGCAAGACCGACCTGAACCTGCCGGTCAACGAGGTGCAGCCCACCATCACCTCCGAGGACATGGAGATGCGCGTGATCGCCAAGTGCGAGACCGACGTCACCTTCCGCGGGCGTCCCAGCCGCACCAACGTGCGGGTGGCGCTGGAGCACTTCAACCTGTTCGCCGTGTATCCGGGGGACACCATCAGCTTCAATGACGTCGTGGGGCCGCGCACCGAGGCGGCGGGCTTCATGAAGGCCCCGGAGTACGCCGGCAGCAACGAGGAGATGGGCATCGGCGGCGGCGTGTGCCAGGCCTCCACCACGCTGTACAACGCCATCATACAGGCGGGGATGACCATCATCGAGCGCAATCGCCACACCATGACCGTCTCCTACGTGGAGCCCAGCCAGGACGCCGCCGTCAACTACGGCAAGAAGGACCTGGTGTTCCGCAACGACACCGGCCACGCCATCTACATCTACACCAACGTGACCAAGGAGCTGGCCAGCGTGACCATCTACGGCACGCGCCCCGAGTACTTCAGCCGGCTGGAGAGCGTCATCATCCACGAGGAGCCCTCCGAGCGCGTGGGCTATCAGGACGACGAAGAGGGCAAGTACGTCTACTACACCACCGATCCGCCCGTGCTGTACAAGGAGGGCCACGGCAGCTGCGAGAGCGAGGGCTGGATCGTCTCCTACGACTGGGACACCAAGCAGGAGGTCAGCCGCGTGCAGGTCAACCACGATGTGTATTCGCCCGGCGTCAACGTCTACTGGCGCGGCGTCCACAACCTGGACGGCAGCGTCGAGACCACCGCCGAACCCGTGGAATGGTCGTAATCATTCCGACAGCCGTCTCATGACGAGGCGGCTGTTTTTGTGCCCTTCACGGATGCTTGGAGGGACCTCTCCGCCTCGCTTCGCTCGGCACCTCCCACTCCCTCCGTCTCGGCTTCGCCGAGCCACCTCCCTCTAAGAGGGAGGCATGACGGAGAGGCAAGGGGGTTACGGCATAAGCGCGGCAGCCTCGGCTCCCCCTTACACGCACCGGCGTCCGCGCAAGCGGGCCGCCGGCAGCGCCGCGCTGGCATCCGTAGGATGCAAGGCGACAATCCCGAATGGGATTGTCGGTTCGCCCAAAGGGCGAACTGCCGACGTCGGAAATCGGGACTGTTTTCAGCGAGAACGGGCCGGCAGGCCCCCGGAACGGTGGACCGCCGTAGGCGGGACGGATGAGGTGCCTATCCCACAAGGAAAAGTGAGAAGCCTGTTTTTGCGCCCGTTTCCCTGATCAATTGCAGAAATAACGGTATTTTCATGCCATAAAGCATGCAGTTTAACAGGAAATCGGTTATACTGATAGTAACGGCTGTAACGAGGCGGGCCGGAGCGATCATTAACCGTCCACCAAAGAAAAGGAGTGTTTGGGGTCATGTTTGAAACTGCGAACGTATCCATATTCGCCGGCAGCGGCGGGCGCGTGTTTGCCGAGCGGATGTGCAGCTACATGGGCAAGCCTCTGGGTTCCTGCGAGATCATCACCTTCTCCGAGGGCAACACCTTCGTGCGCGTGAACGAATCCGTGCGCGACCGCGACGTCATACTGGTGCAGCCCATCGGCATGCGCTCCAATGACGAATTTGTCGAGATACTCTTCTGGATGGACGCCTTCAAGCGCGCCAACGCCAACACCGTCACCCTGGTCATGCCGTACTTCGGCTACGGCAAGGGCGACAAGAAGGACGAGCCCCGCGTCTCCATCCGCGCCAGAGTGTGCGCGGAGTGCATGGAGCTGGCCGGAGCGGACCGCTTCGCCACCATGGACCTCCACGCCCAGCAGCTCCAGGGCTTCTTCAAAAAGCCCATGGATCACCTCTACGCCCTTCCGATGCTGACCGAGGTGGTCAAGCGGCACGTGGGCACCGAGAACATGGTGGTCGTCTCCCCGGACGCCGGCTATGCCAAGCAGGCCCGCAAGTTCGCCGACATACTGGAGCTGCCCATCGCCATCGGCGACAAGACCCGCTCCGACCACACCGAGAACGCCGCCGTATTGGAGGTCATCGGCAATGTGGACGGCAAGAACTGCCTGATCGTGGACGACTTCACCATCTCCGGCGGCACGCTGGTCAACCTGGCCGAGTCGCTCAAGGCCCGCGGCGCGAAGGAGATCACCGCCATGCTCAGCCACAACATCATCTCCCCGCGGGGCATCGAGAAGATCAACAACAGCCCCATCAAGATGGTCTATTCCACCGACACCGTGTACAATCCCAACATCATCGGCGAGGAGAAGTTCCGCACCGTGTCCGTCGCGCCGATGTTCGCGGAGACCATCATGCGCTATTACAACTACGAATCCATCAACGCCATGTTCAACAAGCTGCCCCACAAGGTGGTGGAGGCGGGCTTCCGCTTTACCGGACTGGAGATCTGAGCGATCATGCGCGCCCCTGACGGTGAAAAGGCCGTCGGGGGCGCTATATTTATGTTAAATACGTGCCATTTGTCGGAAAATGTGATAGAATATGAAGCAGGACTTTGATTAGGAGGATCAACATGAAAGCACTGATTCTGGCGGCGGGGTTCGGCTCCCGGCTGGCGCCGCTGACGGATACCATCCCCAAGAGCCTCGTGCCGGTCAACGGCAAGCCCATACTGTTCAAGCAGATCGAGAACCTGTACGAGAACGGCATCACCGACATCACCGTCATCTCCGGCTACCGTGCCAACATGCTGGAGGCCGCCGTGCACGACTGCTTCCGGGACGTGAACATCATCGAGAGCGTGGACTACCGCGACACCAACAACATGTATTCCGCGTACCTGGCCCGCGAGGCCATGGCGGGGGAACCCTTTTTGATGATGAACGCGGACGTGTTCATGGACGCCAGCGTGATCGAGTCCCTGCTGCATTTCTCAGGCGAGAACGCCATCGTCACCGACATCGGGTTCTACCTGGAGGAATCCATGAAGGTCATCGAGGTGGACGGCAGGATCACCCACATCTCCAAGCAGATTTCCCAGTCGGAGGCCCTGGGCGCGTCCATCGACGTGTACAAGTTCTCCGCCGAGGGCGGCGCGGCGTTCTTCCGCAAGTGCGCCGAGTTCATCGAGGAGAAGGGCGAGAAGAAGCTGTGGAGCGAGGTGGCGCTGGACGCCATACTGGGCGAGGTGGCCTTCGAGGCCTGCCCGCTGAACGGCCGCTGGTTTGAGATCGACAACCACGACGACCTGGCCGCCGCCGAGCGCATCTTCGCGGACGAATAGCGGAGGGGAGGCTATAAGTTTGAAACCAACACATGACAAAAAGACATAGCAAAGGAAGCCACCCCCAGCAGGAGGAAGCAGCAGAACCGAGAGAGTAGTCAGCTGGATGAG
>CACXBB010000029.1 GCA_902765735.1 uncultured Eubacteriales bacterium
GGGCGCGCTGGGCTCGGACGCCGCCATCGAAGCCGCCGACATCGTGCTGATGGACGACGATCCCATGAAGATCGCCAAGGCCATCAAGATCTCCCGGAAGTGCCTCGGCATCGTGAAGCAGAACATCGCCTTCGCCCTGATCGTGAAGGCCGTGTGCCTGGTGCTGGGCGCGCTGGGATTCGCCAACATGTGGGTGGCCATCATCGCCGACGTGGGCGTGATGATCCTCGCCGTGCTCAACGCCATACGGTGTTTATTCGTGAAGAGCCTGTGATATGATGAGACATCCCAAAACCGACTACCGCGACCTGACGACCGGCAGCATCTGGAAGAAGCTGTCGGTCTTTGCCCTGCCGCTTTTGCTGTCGTACCTGGTGCAGCAGCTCTACAACACGGTGGATCTGATCTTCGCCGGGAACCTGATCGACGCCAATGCCTCCGCCGCCATCGGCATGAGCGGCATGCTGATCACCTGCCTGGTGGGGTTCTTCGGCGGGCTGTCCGTGGGCGCGGGGGCCGTGATCGCCCGGGCCTTCGGCAGCGAGGACTACCCCCGGCTGCGCGCCGCCGTCCACAGCACCGTGGCGCTGTGCGCTGCGGGGGGCGTGGCGCTGCTGGCCCTCGGCGAGGGGCTCACGCCCGTGTACCTTAAACTGGTGCGCACGCCGGAGGCGCTCGGCGGCATGGCGTCTCAATACCTGCGCATCTACTTCATCTCCGTCCCCGCGATCGTGTTCTACAACCTGTGCGCGGGCATGCTGCGCTCGATGGGCGACAGCCGCAGCACGCTGGTGGCGCAGGTGGTCGGCGGGCTGCTGAACGTCGCCGCGGACTGGCTGTTCATCGCCAGGCAGGGCCTCGGCGTGGCCGGCGCGGCCTGGGCGACGCTCATCTCCCAGACGGTGTCGGCGGCCTACGTGGTGCTCCGGCTGACCCGGCTGGAGGGCCCGCACGCGCTGCGCTTCAAAAGCGTGCGCTTCGACAGAAGCGTGCTGTCCGAAACCGTCAGGATCGGCGTGCCCGCGGGCGTGCAGGCGCTGGTGATCACGCTGTCCAACGTCGCCGCCCAGTACCACATCAACCGCCTGGGCGAGAGCGCCATCGCGGCGTTCACGGCCTATTTCAAGGTGGAGCTGCTGGTCTACTACCCCATCGTCGCGCTGGGGCAGGCCATGATGACCTTCGCGGGCCAGAACATCGGCGCGAACCGGCCGGAGCGCGTGCGGCGCGGCCTGCGGGAGTGCCTGGCGCTGGGCGTGGGCATCTCTGTTGCGCTGAGCGCCGTCGTCCTGAGCTTCGGCCACGCGCTGTTCAGGCTGTTCTACGCCGACGAGGCCGCCATCGCGCTGGGCCTGCGCATCCTTTCGACGACCTTCCCGTTCTACTTCACCTATTGCTTTTTGCAGATTCCCGGCGACGCCATGCGCGGCCTGGGGGAATCCCGGCGACCCATGCTGATCGTCATATTCAGCCTGTGCCTGGTGCGCACCGCGCTGCTGTTTCTCATCGCGCCGCGCTGGCAGGACGTGCGCGCCGTCGCCCTGTGCTATCCCGTCACCTGGGCCGTCACCGGTACGTGTATGCTCCTCTGCTGGCGGAGGATGCCCGGGTCAATGTGACAATTCTATTAAAAACAATTCAAAAAAAACGGATTCTGGACAACGCTTCACCGGGCTGCTATAATCAATTAGAATATCAGGCGGAGGCGTGAAGATCGATGCAGCGAAAGAGGGCGCGGAGGATCCGCTATCGCCCGGCCGTGCGGCGGGGGCGCAGGGGCCGCTATCGCGTGGCCGATCCGCGCCGGTTCAGGATTGCCCGGGCCGTGCTGGCCTGCGTCGCGGTGGCGTCGCTGGGGCTGTCGGCGTCCGCGGTGGTGCGAAGCGTCCGCACGTCCATGCTGAACCGGAGCCTGGTCGCCATGCTCTCGGAGGGCGCGGAGGCCCCGGCGGTCGAGGTCGCCGCGCCGCCCCTCGAAGCGGCGCGGGCGGCGCCTTCCGACAGCGCTACCTCCCCCTTCGGAACACTGGCGGCCATGTGCCTGCCGGATGGCTCGCCCATCCCGATGCCCGTGCCCTGTGACGCCTACATTTTTCACCACACTGACCTCGTCGTGCTGCCGGAGATGCGGAAGCTGCTCCTGCACAACCCGGACGCGGTGGGCTGGCTGGACATCGACAGCACCCTCAACGGCCCGGTGGTGTACCGAGACAACGCCTATTACCTGGATCACGACTTCACCGGCGCGCGGAACGCCTCGGGCACGCTGTTTCTGGATGAGAGCGCCCCGGTCGGCGCCGACACCCAGAACCTGCTGATCCACGGCCACAGCATGCACGACGGCAGCATGTTCGGGCTGCTGACCCACTACCGGAAGCTGAGCTTCCTGACGAAGCACCCGCTGATCGCCTTCTCCACGCTGTGGGAGAGGGATACCTACGCCGTGTTCGCGGTGCTGATCGTGTCCTCCGACACGCGGGACGACAACTACTTCAACTACTTCGGCCACCCGACATTTGAATCCGACGCGGCCTTCGACGACTACGTCCAGGCGCTGCGCAGCCGCTCGCTGTACGACATCCCCGCGGACGTGAAGCCCATCGACGCCCTGCTGACCCTCTCCACCTGCATGGACGACGACCGGCTGGTGGTCGTCGCCCGCCGACAGAGGGCGAACGAGGCGCGGGACGCGCTGGTCTCCGCCGTGGAGCTGGCCTGCTGAAAAATTATCAGAATAGGAGAACGATCATGAAACTCAGAATCCTCCCCCTGCTCTTCGCGCTCGTGATGGCGCTCTCCTCCCTGAGCGCTCTGGCCGGGGCGGCGGATGCCGCCGACGGCGGGAAGACCGCCGGCTTCACCTACGTGCACGACCCGCGCGACAATCCCGAGGCCATGAAGGACATCGTGGTCAATCCCGACGCCGTGTATGGATTCTCCCCGAGCCCGGATTCCACCCGGTTGAAGGATTTCGTGAACGCCATCGACTGGACGGACCCCAAGCAGGTCGCCGAGGCCCGGGCGCAGCGGCAGGCCTACCACGACAGCATGTCCGAGCTGTATCGCATGATCGAGCAGATGCTCGGCCAGGGCAAGGACGTGGAGACCATCGCCCGCGCGGTCAGCCAGCGCCGCAACGAGCTCAGGCTGGAGGCCCATAAGGACGACCCCGAGGGGCTGGCGTTGACCAAGAAGAGCAACCTCGAGACCTACGGGAATGAGTTGGGTCCCACCGCCGACTCCCTCTACGAAAAGTACGGCTCCTGGCAGAAGGTGCTGGAAAAGGCCCTCGGAACCAACCCCGGTATGGATGCATGCCTCGGGTTCTACGATGAGTATTATGATCTGTATGATATCGAGCCTGAGGCGGAAAAGTGAGGCGGTTTACATTTTCATGGGGGATTGCGAAGGAACTCCCTCAGGCGCTGCGCGCCAGCTCACTTAAAGAGGACTCCCCCAGTCAGCTTCGCTGACAGCCCCCTCGAGGAGGGGGCCTTTTGGCGGCGAACCCATAGCCTCCCGTCCAGCCTCCCGTCCAGCCTCCCTCTCTGAGGGAGGTGGCACCGCGAAGCGGTGACGGAGGGAGTCGGTATTCCCCCACTTCTCCGTAAAAGCCGTAAAAAACCGGGCATGCGACGACGTCGCATGCCCGGTTTTTCGTATTGATCCAACCGTTTACCGCTTCTTTCTGGCGGTATAGGACACCACCGCCCGCTGTATGACGATGAACAGCAAAAGCAGCGCGCCCGTGGCGATCTTGCCCCACCAGGAGGAGAGGTTGCCGTTGAAGGAGATCAGCGCCGGTATGACGGACTTCAGCAGCACGCCGAACATGGTGCCGATCATATAGCCCACGCCGCCGGTCAGAAGCGTACCGCCGATGACGGCGCAGGAGATGACCTCCAGCTCGCCGCCCTGCAGGGCCATGTTCCAGCCGGACTTGACCATCAGCAGGTAGGCGATGCCGGCCAGCGCGGAGCAGAAGCCGTTGATGGCGTACACGGCCACCTTGGTCTTGCCCACGGGCAGGCCCATCAGCTTGGCGGACTGCTCGCTGCCGCCGATGGCGTACACATTGCGCCCGAAGCGGGTGTGCTGCAGCACGATCACGCCCAGTATGATCATCACGATGAATATCAGCACGTTCAGGTTGATGGACGTGATGGGCTTGATCTTCACCCATTCGCCGTCGACCAGGTGGTACAGCGTGATCTTGAAGCCCGCCAGATCGTTGATCAGCGGGTGATCGATGGAGATGGACTCGCGGGAGATCAGGCTGCACACGCCGCGGGCCAGGAAGTTGCCCGTCAGGGTGGTGATGAAGGGCGGCACGTTCAGGTAGTGGATGGCCGCGCCCATCAGGGTGCCCAGGCCCACGCCGATGAGGATCGACAGCGCCATGGTCACCACCGGGGAGATGCCCAGCTTGGTGTAGCCGTAGGCGATCAGCATGCCCGTCAGCGAGGCCACCGAGGCCACGGACAGGTCGATGCCGCCGGTGATGAGCACCATGGTCATGCCCACGGCGGAGATGCCGTAGTAGGCGTTGTCGGTGAAGAAGTTGACGAAGGTGCGCAGCGTGGTGAAGCCGATGGAGGCGTACTTGATGGCGCCGTAGGCGTAGATGATCAGGAAGATCGCCACCGTGGCGTACACCATGATGTACTTGGGGTTCATGATGCGGCTGAGCAGGCTCTGCCGGGAGCTCTTCGTGTTCTGCATTACGCGATGCCTCCCTTCATCATAGCCTTGGCTTTGCTGCGGGAAGCGGCGCGCTTGGCCATCCAGTTGCGCACGGGCTCGGACTGAAGCACGATGATGACCGCGATGATCATCGCCTTGAACGCCATGGTGGATTCAGGCGACACGCCGAAGTAGTACACGAAGGTCACGATCGTGCGAATGATGATGGAGCCCACGATGGTGCCGGACAGCGAGAACTTGCCGCCGGACATCGACGTGCCGCCGATGACGACGGAAAGTATGGCGTCGGTCTCGTAGTTGATGCCGGCGTTGTTGGAATCGTTGGACATGATGCGGCTTGAGTAGATCAGGCCCGAGATGCCGGAGAGCAGGCCGGTCAGCGCGAACACGATGAATATGACCAGCTTGGCGTTGATGCCCGACAGGCGGGAGGCCGACCGGTTGATGCCCACGGATTCCACGAAGGTGCCGAAGGCGGTCTTGCGGACGAATATCATCACCGCCGCCACAATGATGATCGTGAGTATGATGGGCGTCGGCAGCCACAGGCAGCTGCCCTGGCCGATCCAGCGGAAGGGTGAGTACATGGTGGTGTACTGCTTGCCGTTGGTGGTGATCTGCGCGATGCCGCGGCCGGACACCATCAGTATCAGCGTGGCGATGATGGGCTGAAGTCCCAGCTGGCCCACCAGGAAGCCGTTGAAGGTGCCCATCAGCAGGCAGACCAAGAGCGGCACCAGTATGACCAGTATGAAGGGGTACACGGTGTAGTCGCCGGGGGTCTGGTACAGCGGATTGGTGGGGTCCCAGCGCAGCATCTTCAGCGCCATGGCGCCCGACACCGCCACCAGCGCGCCCACGGACAGGTCCGTGCCGCCCAGGGCGATGACCAGCGTCATGCCCATGCCGATGATGGTGATCTCCGCGGAGCGGTTGATGATGTCGATGAGGCTGCCGTACAGCATGCCCGTGGAGGGCTGGATGCTGATGGAGAAGAAGTCGATGCGCATGTTCAGGCACACCAGCAGTATCAGAAGCTCCGCCACGACCGCCCAGGTCACCTTGGACCGGGCCAGCTTCTCAGGCACGGCGATCCGGCCCGTGGACAGCATGGCCATCACCACGGCGGCGATCACAAATATGATGGCGTCCACGATGAACGCCGGGCGCTGCTTGGAAAGGAAGCCCTGCGCCCCCGCGCCGAAGCCGATGACGCCCGCGCCCACCAGCAGGCACACGACGGCCAGCACCAGCAGCGCGATGGATGGGAATAAGCTCTTCTTGCGCATCACGCACTGACCTCCTCTCCGGCGATGATCGACAGTATGCGGCTCTGGGTGTTGCCGTCAAACGGCCCCTCCAGCTCCGCAGCCTTGCTGCCGTCGCGCATGATGACGATGCGGTTCGAGCAGCGGATGACCTCCTCGAGCTCCGAGGAGATGAATATGACGGACACGTCGTCCTTGCACATCTCGATCATCAGCCTCTGGATCTCGGCCTTCGCGCCGACGTCGATGCCGCGCGTAGGCTCGTCCAGTATCAGCAGGTCGGGGTTGGTGGCCATCCAGCGGGCCACGATGACCTTCTGCTGGTTGCCGCCGGACAGCTCGCCGATCTTCTTCTCGGCGTCCGGTGTGGCGATGGACAGCGCCTTGATGTACTTGTCCGCCAGCTCGTTTTGCTCCTGACGGGACAGCGGGTGCATGAAGCCGCGCTTGGCCTGCACCGCCAGCATGATGTTCTCGCGGATGGACAGGTCGCCGATGATGCCGTCGCGCTTTCTGTCCTCGGGACAGAAGGCCACGCCGTTCATGATGGCGTCAAAGGGCTTCTTGGCCGCGACGGTCTTGCCGTTGATGGTCAGCGTGCCGGAGGTGGGCCGGGTAGCCGCGAAGATCAGCGAGGCGGTCTCCGTGCGGCCGGAGCCCAGCAGGCCCGCGAAGCCCATCAGCTCGCCCTTCTTGAGCTCCAGCGAGATGTCCTGCACCGGGTAGCCCAGCGCGCCCAGATGCTGCGCCTCCAGCATGTCCGGGGCGTCGGCGGCGACCTCGGCGGGGTGCAGGTCGAAGATCGCCTGCATGTCCTTGCCGATCATCTTGGTGACCAGCTCCAGCTTGTTCAGCTCGTCGATGTTGTAGCTGCCCACCAGCTTGCCGTTTCTCAGGATGGTCATGCGGTCCGACACGGCGTAGATCTGATCAAGGAAGTGGGTGATGAATATGATGCCCATGCCTTCCTTCTTCAGGTCCCGCATGACGTTGAACAGCAGCTGCACCTCGTTTTCATCCAGCGACGAGGTCGGCTCGTCCAGTATCAGTATCTTCGCCTGGATGTCCACCGCGCGGGCGATGGACACCATCTGCTGCACCGCCGTGGAGAAGTAGGACAGCGGGCGGGTGACGTCGATGTCCAGGTGGAAGCGCTTCATCAGCTCGCGCGCCCGCGCGTTGATGATCTTCTTTTTGAACTCCTTGCGGCCCACGAAGATGTTCTCCGCCACCGTCAGGTTCGGGCAGAGGTTGATCTCCTGGAACACCGTGGAGATGCCCATCTGTATGGCGTGCTGGGGGCTGATGGGCGTGATTTCCTTGCCGTCCAGCAATATCGTGCCCGCGTCCTTGTGATGCACGCCCGTCAGGCACTTGATCAGCGTGGACTTGCCCGCGCCGTTTTCGCCCAACAGCGCGTGGATCTCGCCCGCGCGAAGGGTGAAATCCACCTTGTCCAGGGCCTTGACGCCCGGGAACTGGATCTCAATGCCCTTCATTTCGAGAATGATCTTTTCCGACAAGAGCTATCACTCCTTATGCGTTTTGCAACGGCCGTAACCTTTCAGGCCGCGCGGAGAATTTGACGCCGTCGGGCGAAGCCCGAGGGCTTCCAATTCTCCGGGCAGACTGAATTGTTACGAAAACAGAAAGAACAGGGCGGTAAAACTACCGCCCTGCAAAGGTCACTGACTATGCAGCAGCAGCCTTTTCAAAGAATCGGGAGATTAATACTGACGCTCGTCGATCACGTCAGAGGCCAGCACGGAAGTGGTGCCCTCGACCTCGATGCCGCCGACGCAGTCAAACACGCCCTCTTCGGGATGGATGATGGTCTTGTCGAAGGTCTCGCCGGCTTCCAGCTTCTCGATGCAGTCCACGACGAAGGGGCCGTACAGGGGGGTGCACTCGATGGTGGCGTTCATCTCGCCCGCCACGATGGACTCGAAGGCGGCCTTAACGGAGTCGCAGCCAACGATGATGATGTCCTTGCCGGGAACCAGGCCGGCGGCCTTGATGGCGTCGATGGCGCCCAGGGCCATGTCGTCGTTCTGAGCGATCAGCACGTCGATCTTATCCACGGACTTCAGCCAGCTCTCCATCAGGGCCTGGCCTTCGGCGCGGGTGAAGTTGCCGGTCTGCTGCGCAACGACCTTCATGAAGGGATAGTCCGCCAGCGCGGCCAGGTTGCCCTCGGTGCGGCCGACCTGCGCGTCAGCGCCGGTGGTGCCTTCCATGATGGCAACGGCAACGTCCTCGTTGTCGCGGCCCAGGCTCTTCAGATATTCGCCGGCCCACTGCACCTGACGACGGCCCTCAAGCGGGAAGTCGCCGCCGAAGGCAGCCACGTAATCGATCTTGTCCGCGCAATCCGGGATGCGGTCGAGCAGGATCAGCGGGATCTCGTTCTCGTTGACTTCCGCCAGGACCTCGTCCCAGCCGGTGGTCACGACGCCGGTGAACAGGATGTAATCAACGCCCTGGGTGATGAAGTTGCGCAGGGCCTGGATCTGGTTCTCCTGCTTCTGCTGGCCGTCGGAATAGACGAGCTCCCAGCCCTCATGTCCCTCGATGGCGGATTTGACGCTGTCGGTGTTCGCGGTGCGCCAGTCGGACTCCTGGCCGATCTGGGAGAACGCGATGGTCACGGCGGAGGCACTGGCAGCGAGGCTCAGCACCAGGCACAGGGCCAGAACCAGAGTCAACAGTTTCTTCATGGTGGTATCCTCCTTAACATTTTTCGGGCTCATAACCCGTATGCAGTTATTATAGCACATTTCTTAACATTAGTAAACCCTTTTCGTTACGAAATGAGGGGAATATTTGAGAAGTTGACAATTAATGAGCATACGATATCAAAAAATGAGCAACAAAAAGAATAGGGAATCGGGAACCATTCAAATTCCCAATTCCCAATTCCCCATTCCCAATTCCACATTATTCCATCAGTCCAGCTCGAACTCCCCGTCGTCCTCATCGTCCCCGAGGTCCTCCTCGGCCGCCTCGGGCGGGGGGAAGCCCATGGGGTCCTGGATCTCGCCGCCCAGGAAGGCCGCGCGGAGCTTGCCCTCCACCTCGTCGTAGATCTCGGGATGGTTCTTGAAGTACACCCGGGCGTTGTCGCGGCCCTGGCCGATGCGCTCGCCGTTGTAGGAATAGAAGGAGCCGGACTTCTTGACGATGTCCTGTTCCACGGCCAGGTCGAGCAGCTCGCCCTCGCGGGAGATGCCCTCGCCGTAGAGCATGTCCACCACGCAGCTCTTGAAGGGCGGGGCGACCTTGTTCTTGACGATCTTGATCTTGACCCGGTTGCCCACCACGTCCTTGCCGTCCTTGATGGCCTCGGACTTGCGGATGTCAATGCGCACGGAGGCGTAGAACTTCAGCGCCTTGCCGCCGGTGGTGACCTCGGGGTTGCCGTACATCACGCCGACCTTCTCGCGCAGCTGGTTGATGAAGATCACCACGGCGTTGGTCTTGGAGATCACGCCGGTGAGCTTGCGGAGCGCCTGGCTCATGAGGCGGGCCTGCAGGCCCACGTGGCTGTCGCCCATGTCGCCCTCGATCTCGGCCTTGGGCACCAGCGCCGCCACCGAGTCCACCACCACGATGTCGATGGCTCCGGACCGCACCAGCGCCTCGCAGATGTCCAGCGCCTGCTCGCCGTTGTCGGGCTGGGAGACGTAGAGCTCGTCGATGTCCACGCCCACCTTCCGGGCGTACACCGGGTCCAGCGCGTGCTCGGCGTCGATGAACGCCGCCGTGCCGCCGGCCTTCTGCGCCTGGGCGACGCAGTGCAGCGCCACGGTGGTCTTGCCCGAGGACTCCGGCCCGTAGATCTCCACGATGCGGCCCTTCGGCAGCCCGCCCACGCCCAGCGCGAAATCCAGCTGCAAGCTGCCCGTGGGGATGACCTCCACCTGCATGTCCTCCACCGCCTTGCCCAGCTTCATCACCGAGCCCTTGCCGAAGTCCTTCTCGATCTTGCCCAGCGCGTTCTCCAGCGCCCGCTTTTTGTCCTCGGCGCCGGCGCGCAGCTTCTTGTCAGCCTTCTTTTCAGCAGCCATGTTCGTGCCTCCTGTTGTGTCATGTCATGCACCCATTATAGCAACCCGCCCCGCTTTTGTAAATCGAACATATGTTTAAATTTCCCCATCCGCCTTCCGATCCGCGTCGCGCATCGTCTCCAGCCGCTTTCTCAGCACGGCGGGCGTGGGCACGCCCATGCGCTCGGCGTTTTCGAGGATGGACAGCCCCTCGTTGGCGATGTAATAGAACACCGTGAGGGACTTGAACAGCTCTTTGCCGATGGCCGCGTCCAACTGCGTGGCCACCAGCACGATCAGCATGATGAACCCCTTGCGCGCGATGCCCGTGAAGCCAGCCTTCGACGACAGCCCGCCGCCCTCCGACTTGGGGCTCTTGCCCGTGATCGCCACGAGCACGCCGGTCAGATAGTCCACCGCCATCATCACCGACAGTATGGTCAGCCCCGGCGTCCACCCGCCGAACAGCGCCGCGATCGCCCCCGCGGCCAGGCCCGCAATTCGTATAACCTTGCTGTGCATTATAAACCCCCCTTCATATCAATTAGGAATGAGGAATGAGGAATTAGGAATTGAAGTCAGTGGCTGCCGCGCGATATGCCATATCACCTGACTGCCCCGTCAGTCACGGCATTCTATAATTCCTAATTCCTAACTCCTATCTCCTAATTCCAAATACAACGATCACCGCCCCCACAACGACGCACGCCACCGCCCTCGCCGCCGCGCAGACGATGATATCCGCCCAGGCGACGGCGACCAGCACCTCCCTCACGCCGTCCTCCCGGGCCGATAGAATATGAAGAACTGCTTGCGCTGGTGCTCGAAGGCGGAGAGCCTCTGCCGCCTGCGGCTGGAGGAGGCCGGGTCGTTGGCGTACATCCAGGTGTCGTCGGTCTTCCACAGGCAGATGTAGTGTCCCCCCTTGGTCCAGTACCCCGGCCCCATGGACGCCACCACCAGCGCGCCGTTCTTGAGGGCCTCCCGGGCGGCGGCCATGCTCTTGGTCTGCACGAAGCCCGTAAAGCCGTAGGCCTTCGCGATCGACCTGAAGAACCCCCACGCCGTGCCGCTGGACTTCGTGCGGAAGCCGTGCTCGACGGCGTACCGACACATCTCCACCGGGGTGATCTTTGTGTTGATCCAGGTGGCCATGATGTCCGCCATGGACGTCGGCCCGCACCCGGAGTTGGCGATGGTCTGGTTCTTGTTGCCGCAGGCGGTGTAAACCACCCTCCCCCAGCGCCTGTCGCCCTGCTTGTAGTCCACGGGCTGCACGGTGCCCGTGCCGGCGGGCTTGCCCGTGCGCTTGTACGGGCAGTCCCACAGCGCCAGCCAGTCGTTCCGGCCCACGTTGCCGGTGACCTCCAGCCCCGCCGACACCTGAAACGCCACCACGTTCGCCCGGGTCTGCTTGCCGTACCTGCCGTCGATGACCGCCCCCACCAGCGCCTGCACCGCCTTCACGTAGACGCTGCCGGACACGTCCCCGTACCGGACCTCGGGCAGAACCTCCGCCAGCCCGGCGAGCGTCTCCGGCCCCGCCACGCCGTCGACCCGGATGCCCATCGTCTTCTGGATGCCCTTCACCGCGGTCTTCAGCCGCGCCGTGAAGCGGTCCTGCACCCCCTGTCCCAGCAGTAAACTCAGCGCCCGCACCGCCTGCTTGCTGTTGCCCGCGCTGTTTTGCTTCAGAATCATGCGTCACCACCTCCGATCTCCGGTTCGTCCTCACATTCCACCTCCGCCAGCTCTCCGCCCTTCATCACCATCGCCACGTCGCGCTCGACGATTTCCGCGTGTTCCGCCTCATATTCCCGCATATTCCCCTCCATAATATCGCTTACAAGATCCCTGCTTCCTAACTCTCCGGCGCCTCAACCACCGTAATCTCAAACTCCGTCTCCAGCATCTTGTCATCCTCAGGCCGCTCCCACTGCACAGGCACGGTCTGAAAGGCATTGACGGGTCTCAGGTTGGGCGTCCCTTCGGGCTTCACCGTGGAGACAGGTATACCCGTGGCAAAATGGAGGAGGTTGCCGTTGCACACCACCGGCCCGGTGCCGGTATTGGCGTTAGTGCCCGAAAACAGACTGTAATTGGATTTTTCAGCCGAAGCGTCATAAGTATAACCGTTCAGATACCTTTTGGCAGTGCTGCCCATACAATAGATATCGCCGTTGTATCTGGTGATAAGAAACTGCGTCGGTCCACTTTTATCACCAAGCATTGCGGGCAGGTCGTTCCTGGTGCCCACCACTTCGCTGCAATAAACCACTACTTCATCTCCTTTCCAGTCTAAATACCAGCGGGGTGTATAGGTCAGCATACGCGCATTGATCCCTGCGCCGTCTCTCCAGATATCGCTGTGGACGTTCGACATCTCGGCCTGTGTGACGGGCAGGATCAGCTCGCTCAACGGGATCACCCCATCCGGATGGGTGGTATCGGTCCACACCCTGCCGCTTCTGAGATAGGCCTTCACCACCATGCCTCTGTAGTTGATCGGCTCCCCGTCGGAATAGGCGGTCAGCATCGGCAGCGTCTCCACGACGATGCGCGAGGGCAGCTTCTGGACCACCAGCCTGCCGTCGGAGGTAGTTTTGGCGGAGGCTTCATCGCCGTCCCTGTCGACGCCGGCGGCCTTGCCCACGCCGCGCACCGTCACCCGGGCATAGCCGTACAGCCCGTCGTCGGCAGCCAGAAAGGTGCCGTTTTCAGTGATGGTCTTCCTGCCCAGCGCCACCTCGTCCTCCGGCAGCCACAGGCAGGTCCCGCCGCCGACGAGATTGGTCTTGAGCTTATCGACGGTCAACTGCTTGCCGACGCCACCCTCCTGAATCGTGATGTTCTTGCTCATGCGTTTTCGCCCCCTCAATACACGCGCAGACCCGTGACCGTCACACTGCTGGGCGCTTGGCTTCTGGCGCCTATTGTGAAATAACTGATGTAGGAATTGTAGTTCGTATCCAGGTTCAACAGCAACCCCGGTTCAAACCACAGTACGCCGTTGCGGTATATGTGCCAGTATCCGTCCTGGTCAACGTATACCTTTACCGTACATCCGTTCAGATAGGTTGGGTCAGACACGTTGGTTTCCACCCATGAATTGGCATAAAAGGCCCATTTATTACTGTTCCTGTAAATCAATCCCTGTTCGTCGGTGCCCATAATCAAACGATTGTGGGAGCCGGAACGTATCGTAATCGATGCTATATCTATTTCATAGGTGTATGTATTGGCGCTGAATCTGGGTTTTAACCTGATATAAGCGCCGGTACCGTCCATGACAGCCCCCTCCGCGGTCTGCGTAACGCTGTTTGATGTGACTGGCAGGCCCTTGAGCGTATCCGTCATGGACTGCGTAAAGTCATAATTCAACTCAAGGCTCACGCTGCCCGCGGAAACGTTTACCGCCGCTTCGGCGACGTCCTTCACATTGTAAGTGCCGTTCTCGGTGATCTCCATGCTGCCCGTGGGCTCCGGGTAGCCCGGCCCCTCCAGCGCCTGGATGGCCGCCGCCATGTCCCCGGGCCGGTAGAGTGTTGATCCGCGGTTCTTTTCGCGGATGGCATCCGCGATGTCCTGCAGGTGACCCGACGTCACCAGTACCTTGCTCACGCAATCACCCCCGTATTGTTCGATTCCTCCGCCCCATCGACGGAGATCACATGCAGCACGCCCCCGCAGAGATCCAGCGCCGCGGCGCAGGACACGTCCACGGTCACGCCCTCCTGGGGCATCCTGCCCGTACAGGCGGCCTCCAGCGGGCGCAGTATGTAGCGGTGGCCGTTCATCTCCGTGTCGATGTACGGATTGGTTACCGCGTAGTCGTACCCCACCGGAAACCGGAATTCGGACCGCCCGACCTGTATCCCCTCAAACAGGCAGCGGACCACCAGTACCGCCGACGCCACCGCCAGCGCCCCCGCCAGGCTGAGCCGCGCGCGGGCCTGCACGCCGAAGCGGAACGCCACCCGGCGGATGACCCCGCTCATCATGCCGTCCTCCCCGTCGAAGGCCGTCACCCGCATGCCGGGGCGGTAGTCGGCGTTGTCGATGCACTCCAGCGTCAGCTCCCGGGGATTGAACCGCCAGTCCGCCAGCCGGGCCATGACCGCCGTCACGTTGTTCTCGTTCAGGAAGTACAATCCCTCCAGGCTGATCACGTTCTCCGGCGCGTCCGACGGGGCGTTCGGGTTCAGAAGCTCGAACGCCCGCGCCGTGACGATGTAGGTCGCCCCGAAGCTGTCCTGCACCCACTCGTCCGTGGGCGCGGGCGTCCCCGGCACGTAGCTGTACGCATTGGCGCGTATGGCCGTCACGCACTCCCCCTCCGAGGCCGCGGGCCGCCAGAACGTGTCGCGCATCGGGATCAGCGTGTTCCCCGCGTCCGCCGGGACGATCCAGATCCTGTCGCTAAAGCTGCTCGTGACCTGCGCCCCGATGGCGAAGCACGCCCACAAGAGCCGCTCCCTGGCGCTCTGCTTCGGCGCGTAGCCCGTGATGACCGCCCCGGAAAACGCCTGGTCCAGTTCATAGATGTACGCCCCCAGCCCCGAGCCCGTGTTGCGGAACACGTCCACCAGCACGTCGTCGATGGGCGTGGCGTTGTAGAACGCCGGCGGGAGCACATCCCGTGCGATCAGCACAAGCGGCGACTCCGCCCGGATGTGCAGTATGTCCGCGTCCACCCGCACCGCCCAGGTGATGTAGTAGTCCGCCCACAACCGCCCCAGATCGTCCCTGAGCTGCGCGTAATGCCCCACCTTCGCCACGTCCGATGTAAAGATGTCCGCCTCAAACCCGTTGATCGGCAGCGTCATCCCCGCCGGATCCATCTCCGGCGCAAACGACAGCGCTTTCAAACGTGTGTAATCCGTCCCGTTGATCGTGATGTACATGCGCTACCCCCTTTCTGTTCAATACCATCTCCCATCCCCGTTCTCGAACGTCGCCTCGACCCACGCCCCGTCGCGGAATTCATAGCACGCCCCCTCCTCGGGCACAGCCGTCTCAGGCAGCGGCGCGCGCCCCGCGGCGATCACCTCGCCCAGGCTCACGGCCTTGGTGGGATGGTTCCCCTCGACGGTAAACCGCACGCCCTTCCAGCAATTCCCGCCGTCGGGCATGCGCACGTACACATCGCTGACCCGCGCCACCCTGCCGGTGACCGTCACCTGCCCGTTGTTGTAGGGCAGTATAAAGCTGTGCCCGTCCACGGGCCGGGTCAGCATCTCATAGAGCGCCGCATACTCGTCCCGGCACGTCAGCGGCACCGCCACGGTGACGGTATAGCGCATATACGTGCCCAGCACGTCGTTGAACACGCTGCCGTCGAGCATCAGCCCGCTGATCTGGCTGGGGGTCATCTCCGCGGCCCGCTCGATGTCGCACGGCCAGGTCCAGGTCACGCCGTCCACAGAAAACATCACGCCTCACCTCCCGAAAGGTCTGCGCCCACGCGCCGGGACTCCTCGCCGCCCAGACGGTACACCGCCCGGGCGAACTGCTGCCGATCCAGCTCCAGCGTGATGTGGATGTCCCGCCCCTGATCCACGGGCATCTCCACCTCCCGCCCTGCCTGCGCGCCCCGCACGGCGGCCTCGATCATGCCCTTCAGCGACGCGCCCTCCGCGTCGTCCACCAGCACGCCGCGCTCGAAACCGTCCTCGTAGTAATCCATCATCTCACCACCTCGATCTCCATCTCCCCGAGCCGTTCAAGGGCCGTCCCCATGCCCCTGCTCCCGTCTGTCCTGGCCTGATCTCCTGTCCCTTCCGACCTCACCAGATCGCAATACCGCCCCTTCAACCGAATGCCGGCGAACCCGCACAGCGCATACAGCGCATCCGTCACATACACCCGATACGCCTCTTCCCTCCGACGCTCCGCCTCACGTTCCTCCACATCGCCCATCATCACACCCCCCACGATCCGCCGCACCCCAATTTCCCATTTCCCATTCCCCATTTCCCATTTTTAATTCCCCATTCCCAATTCCCAATTCCTAATTCCCCCCGATCCACACCTCAAACACCGCCCCGTCCACAGCATCCGCCAGATAATGCGCGGTGAACTCAAAGGGCCAGCGCGCGTTTTCGCGATCCTGCGCGCGCACCTGGAGCCCGCCGGTAGACAGCACATTGCGCATATGTATGGCGTAGTGACCGGGGGCGGGCCCGTAGTCGAACACGAGCCAGAGATCGTCAAAATCCCCGGGATCGATCTGCGCGCGGGGCACGAGATGTCCCTCCTGCGCGTCGCACAGCGCGATGAGCCCGCGGGAGGCCGCGGTGTCCGCGCTGATGAACGCCCCGGTGAGCCGGACCTCCCAGTCCTTCAAAAGCTTCATCTCCCGCACGTTGCGGGGGCAGTTCCCGACGCCCGCACCCAGGTCGGTGAACCGCGGCTTCGCAACGAACCGCACCGGCCCGTCGGTCGCCCCGATGATGTCCTCCCGGCGCGCGACGCCGCTCTCCACGTCAAACGCCCTCAGAAGCACCCCCGCGTTGATGCCCATATTGTGCCGGACGTTCCGCGGCTGCAAGGCATACGGCGTCGGCATTGCGAACACTCCCTTCCGTCATAGATACTGTTCCGTCTCATCCGTCTCATCCGTTTCTTCCGTCTCTTCCGTCTCTTCCGGCTCCTCCGGCATCGCCAGCACGCTCACGCGCACCGCCACCGAGCGCATATCGCCGCGGCCCTCCTCCTGTATAAACGGATTCTCCGCGAAGATATGCGCGCCCCCGACGGCCGCCCCGCCCTCCGCGAGGGCGCCGCGCATCCGGTCGCACACCTCGAAGGCGCCGGTCAGGTCGCCGCCCCGGCTCCACACCCACGCCTTCAGCGGCGCGCGCTTAAAGGGCGCGGGACAGGCAATCTCATAGGTGATATAAGGCCCCTCGGCCCCGTCGGGCACGTCGTTTTTCCCATAGGCGGGCAGCCCGAACCCGCCGAAGAACCCCTGTAAGGCCTGCGCGATGTCCGTCACGTCAGATCCCACCTTTCGCATTCCGCCTTCGCGGCGCGGATCGTCGCCTCCTCAGGCGTGACTTCGTCGCCGTTGGCGGTCGTCACCCTGAACGTCGCCCCGTCCGCCACCCGCCTGAACACGTCCGGGTGTCTCAGCCCCACCTCCGGCGCGGTCAGCACGACGAACGTCTCCTTAAGCGCCTCCCGCTGCCCCTCTGTCTCAAGGCCCGAGCGCTTCTTGATCAGCACGGCGTCGAAGGCCGCCCCCTCCGTCCAACCGGCCCGGTAGCCGCCCAGACCGTCGGGCGTCTCGGTCTTTTGAAGCCGCACGCAAGCGTGCCGCATACTGTCCAGCAGGTTCATGAGATCCTCCTCCACGTGTCCAGCCTGTCGGCGAAGGCCTCCTGCCACGCCGCGCCGCCCTTGGTGTACGAGTACACGCCCAGCACGCTCTCGGACTTGTAGGGCCCCTCGGCCGCGCTGCCGTACCGGCCGCGCCAGGCGGTGATCTCCGCCACCAGGCTCAGAAACGCCTTCGGCGGCCTCAGCTCGGCGATCACCCCGTCGAACGCCTCGTCGGTCATCCCCTCCGCCGGATAGCGGTAGATGCCGTCGTTGAACCGGCTGCCGATCACGCGGAAGTATTCCCCCGCCTGAAGTCCCGGCAGCACGATCCCCCCGCCGGAAATCTCAAACCGCCCCGCCCGCCGCGCAACCTCAAAGTCGTTGTGGATGTGGTTGCAGATGGTCTCAATCACAATCTCACCTCCGTTTCAATGAGGAATTAGGAGTGAGGAATTAGGAATTGAGATTGCCGCGCTCCCAATCCCCGGAGATCCCAACAGAATCGGCGGCAGCAGCATTCAATAATTCCTAATTCCCAATTCCCAATTCCTAATTCTTACGCAATGGTCCCCTTCACCACGCCGTCGGCGTTGTCCACCAGCCACTTGATGCCGCTCATCACCAGGCTCTCCACCTGGGCGCGGGAATCGTTGGCGCGGCCGGACTTGATGCCGATGAACCCGGTCTCATCGGCGGTGAGGTCGAAGGCCTCGGCCACGTCGCCGTTCATGGTGAGGTAGTACAGCACCAGGTTCTCCTTGGCGGTGGAGTACACCTCATCCTCGGGGATGTTGCTGCTCAGCACCACGGTGCCCAGCCCGAGGAAGTTCTGCACGTAGTTCATGCCGAAGGCCGTCTGCATGCTGATCTGCGCGGTGGCCAGGTAGTCGGCGATGGTCAGGGGATTGATGAAGTGCACGGCCTGCACGGCGTCGTCCTCAAACAGCACCTGGAGCTGGCCCCAGGACTTCGCCAGCACGGCCTGCAGGGTATCGCCGGTCACGACGGTGCCCACGGCGGGCACGTAGCCCTGCTGGCCCTCGGTGCCGGAGGCGGGCTGCACGACGCCGGTCAGGAAGGTGAAGAAGTCGGCGCGCACGCCCTTCTGTACGTCGGACATCAGGCTCTTGTCGGTCTCACGCACCGCCTGGGCGTAGCCGCACTGCTTGATGGACTCCGCCGTGGTGGCCTTGCGCCACTTCTTCAGCGTGATGTCGCCCACGGGCTCCCTGCGGCGCACGTAGCTCGACAGCGGGATCACCTCGCCCTCGGCCACCGTGCCGCTCTGGAGCTCGCCGTCGGTCTTGTAGACATACAGCGTGGTGCCCTCCATCATCGGCACCTTGCGGGCGACGCCCAGCGCGTCCATCAGGTCCTTCATGACCCCGCCCTCGAAGCGCGTCACGAAGTCCACCTCACGCGCCTTCACCAGCTGCTGCGCGGAGATGCCGTTCTCCTCGGCCCCCTCGCCGAAGAGCTGCAGATTCAGATTGAAGTTCTTGCTCATGATGATATGCTCCTTTCCTCGATTGACCCGTTCATCAGAAACCAAACATGTCGTGGTTCGCCGCGATCTCACGCTCCCGGCGCGCGTCGTCCTGGATGGCCATGATCTCCTCGACGGTCATCCGCCTGGGCCTGGCCATGACGGGCGGCTCGTCCACGGGCAGGCCCCGCACGCAGTCTCTGCCGACGAACTCCGGCCACGCTTCCCTCAGACGCGCCCGCTCGCCCTCCTCGTCGGCCAGCCGGTTGCCGTCCATCTCCAGGGCGTTGAGATCGGTCATGCGCAGTATGAGCGGCCAGTACCGCTCCGGCACGCGCTCCTGCTTCAGCAGACGGCAAAACGCCGCCCTGCGCACCGAGAGCACCTCCCGGCTCTCCACCATCGCCCGGTAGTCCTCATACTCCCGCCTGAGCTGTTCGAGCTCCTCGCACAGCGCCTCGTAGTCGGTCCTCTGCTCCTGCTGCCGTTCCTGTCCCTGTTCCAGTTGCCGTTCCATGATAAAACCCCCTTCTATATAATTTGGAATTGGGAATTGGGAATGGGGAATTGGATTCACCCCCTGGCGTCCTCCCTGCCTTCCCCTTCAGGGGAAGGTGGCGCGCAGCGCCGGAAGAGGTCGTCACCCCCGTCACCCTGCCTTCCCCTTCAGGGGAAGGTGGCGCGCAGCGCCGGAAGAGGTCGTCACCCCCGTCACCCTGCCTTCCCCCTCAGGGGAAGGTGTCAGCATCCTTTGATGCTGACGGAAGAGGTCGTCACCCCCGTCACCTTGCCTTCCCCTTCAGGGGAAGGTGGCGCGCAGCGCCGGAAGAGGTCGTCACCCCCGTCACCCCTACTCCCTACTCCCTACTCCCTCATCCCTTCTCAAAATCTCCTCCACCTCATCCACCGTGATCCACGGCAGATGCTTCAGTATGGTCTCCCGATCCAGCAGCTCCGCGGCCATCATGACGGTCCTGGTCTGCTCCAGCACATTGGCCACGCGGTTACGCTTGTACACCGGCTCGGCCTCCAGCCCGAGAATGCCCAGCAGCTGCTGTATGGCGTCGGTACACTGGGCCTCGAAGTCGTCCGCGGCCTCATCCAGCGGCTGATAGGCGGCGTCGATCTCGGTGGCGGTGCGCTTGGCGGCGGACAGCGCCCGCACGTCCAGCCCGCCGAACCCCTCGTAGATCGACGCGCGGATGAACCCAAGCCACGCCATGCGGCTCTCGAAGGGCACCTCCTGCACGTAGGGCTTCACCCCGCCGCCCTCCGACCCCATGCCCCGGGTATCAGCCACGGCCACATGGTCCCGGGTCAGCCGGTTCAGGAAGTCGCGCAGGTCGCTCTCCCGCATGCCCCCGCAGTTCTCCACGATCCAGTAGATCTGGGCGCAGTCCATCAGGTCGTTGGCGAACCCGGACTGGATCAGGTCATAGGCGTCGATCTTGGGCCGCATGCCGCACAGTGCCGACTGTTTAAGCCCCGACCCGTACATGTGGATAATGGGCAGCGCGCCGAAGTTCTCCCGCGCGGTGGCCTCGAACCCGCCGTCGCCGGTCTCGATGCCGAGGGTCAGGTAGGGCCGCTTCTCCGACACCGCCACCGCCGCCGCCTCGCCGTCGGGGATCTGATAGTCCGTCGCCCCGTCCTCGGCGTACAGCACCGCGGACAAAGGCCGCCCCTCGTCCAGCCGCCAGAACCGCGTCCCAGCCCGCAGCGCCCCCGTGTGGACGTCGTAGAAGGGCACAAACTGCGTCAGCGGAAACACGTGCAGCCGTTCGCCGCTCCACAGCGCGAAGGCCTCCCCGTGGATCAGCGCCAGCCGCGCCATCTGGTAGAAATCCCGGTCGAACCGGGCCCCCAGCCGCGCCTTCACCTCCCCCGACCCCGCGAAGCTCACGCCGTTGCCCAGCAGGTAAGCGCAGCGCTGCACCGTCAGTTGATGGAAGAAGTTCGACGGTATGCGGTTGTTCGCCGCCGTCAGATTGACCAGCGGATTCGCGCTGTGCTCCGCGATGAACTTCGTGTAGTTGTTCACCGTCGGGTTGCGCTGGTGATCGTACTCGTCCGCCACCAGCGCCTCCCGGTACGCCGCGCTGCGCGTGTGCTCCCGGATCGCCTTCGCGATGAACCCGCCGAGCGCCCCCGCCTCCACGGCGGCCTCGTAATCCTGGTACGTCAGCATTTCGTCACATCCTCTCTGATAAATGAATCTCTCATCCTTCTCCCGCCCGCGCGTCGTAATACCGGCACGCGCACGCCGCGCCGTCCGGCGCGTCGTCATGTCCGCCCTGCCCGGTGTACGCCAGGATCTGCGCCACATAGCTCTTGTCGGTCCCCTCCAGGAACACGACATTCGGCCACCACTTCCGCAGGTACGTGCTGATCTTCACGTACTTGTTCTCGAACTCCCGGTATCCCCGCGCCGGATAACCCCGCGCGCGGATCTCCCGGGCCAGAAACCCCTTGTCGGCGTTCTCCTCGCAGAACACCGGCGCGCACATGAGCCTTTTGGCCTCCTCCAGGCACTGATCCAGCACCGTATCCACGTGCCGCGCCCACAGCCGTCCGTACAGGTAGAGGGTCCCGCCCCGCCGCCGGGCGCAGGTGAACGCGGTGTAATCCTCGCCCCCGTAGGCCGCGTCGATGTGCGCAATGCCGTCCCGCATCACCCCCGCGTCGGCCGTGTACCCGGGGTACGTGGTGAACAGCGCCCCCTCCGCCGCCACCCACAGCCCGCAGATGTACCGGTCGTACAGCACCGTCCCCGCGTACTCTCGCTTGAGGTTCTCGACGAACGCCCTATCCAGGAACGGGTTGTCGTCGATGCAGTAGTCCTGCCGGTAGATGTCCGCCCCGGACTGCAAAAAGGCGTAAAACCAGTGAGTGGGGCTGTCCGGGTTGCAGGTGCCGTCGAAAACGCTGTACGGCCGGTCCAGCCGGCTCTTGAGCATCTCAAACACGTCCCTGTTCCAGGTCACGATCTCGTCGCCGTAGCAGTATTTGATCGACGATCCCCTCAGCCGGTTGGCGTGCGACACCCTGTCCGCCCCCAGCACGAAGGCCTTCTCCCCGAACATCATCACGCTGCCGTCCGACTTCATGTCGCCCACGCGCCGCGCCCCGAAGATGCCCTGCATCGGCAGCAGTATGTTGCGCCGCACGGTCTCCCGGGTGTTGCCCATGATGACGTTCAGCCCCGGCTTCCCCGCGCCCGCCTTCAGCCGCCTCGGGATCAGGAAATAGTCCATGTACGTCTTGCCCGAGCGCGTCGCCCCCACCTTGATGTTCCACCGGTGCGTGGCCTCCTGCCAAAACCGCAGCTGCTTCTCACTCGCGTGCACCACTCATCCTCCTTTGGAGAATTAGAAATTGGGAATTGTAATCACCGCCCGCCCTGCCTTCCCCTGTGTAGAGGGGTGTCATGGGCAGCATGACAGAGAGTCCTCACCCCGTCATCTCTCCGTAGGGGCGCCGACGCGGCGCCCGCCCTGCCTTCCCCTTGAGGGGAAGGTGCCTGCGCAGCAGGCGGATGAGGTGTCCCTCAATTCTCAATTCTCATTTCTCATTTTTCACTCCTCGCTCTCCCACTTCTTCAGCACCTCCTCCAGCACCTCATCGCCGCCCTCGTCCGCGCCGGGCCGGTCGCGCCACCGGTCGGGCCGGAGGTTCTTGTTCACAAACAGCAGCACATTGGACTTCGGGGGCACATGGATCTCCTCCTCGGCGTACTCAATGCGCTCCTCCTCCACGCGCCCCTCGCCGGGCCGCGTGGTGACCCGCTTAACCTTGAAGGGCTTCTTGACCTTCACCGTGTACCCCAGCGCGGCCTTCAACAGCGCGTTTTCCGCCTGAACGTCCACCGGCGCGCGCCCCTTCGAGACCGCCTCGCCGATCTCCGGAAACCGCTTCTTCCACCGCCGCAGCGTGGACGCCCCCACGCCCATCCGCTCCGCCAGCCGGGCGTCGGTCAGCCCCTCCCGCGCCCAGCCCTCTATGCGAAGCAGGCCGTCCTCATCCCGCCACACCTCGCTTCTTTCCTTCCGAGACAATCCATCACCCGCCTTTGATCCCGGGAAAAATCGGAGCGCCCGGGTCGCACACCACTATGCCGTCTCCGTCGCCTCCCGCGCGGTCGTGCCGTCGGCAAACCGCGTCACGCTGATGTCCGTGCCGAACCCGATGACGTCCATCTGCCCGCCGTTGGCGATCATGCAAAGCCCCCGGCCCCCGGGCGCATACGCCCGATACACCCCCTCGGCCGCCTCCAATAGCGCCAGCAGCTTCTCCTCGCACACCTCCCGTTTCATAGCGCCTCCATGATTCGTTATTTGTCGTCCCGCATTTGACGTTTAGCTAATTATATACCATGATTAGCCATTTGTCAACCCCTAATTTGACATTTAGCAAATTTTTTTGCGTTGAATCACTATTTTCCCTGTGTTAGAATAAAAAAAGGAAGGTGAAAGATATGAACGCGATCAAATCATTGCGCCTGCGCGCGGGCATGCAGCAGAAGGAGGTCGCGTTAGCCGTGGGGGTATCGCGCCCGACGGTCAGCGAATGGGAGCATCAGAAGAAGGACCCGACGGGGGAGCGCCTGAAGAAGCTGGCGAAGCTGTTCAACGTGTCCACGGGCGTGGTTCTGGCGATGGAGCCCATCCCCTCAAGCGTCCCCGAGGCCCTGGATTCCGACGAGGCCCGGGAGCTGTGGGAGCTTCGCGAGGCCGTGCGCCGCGATCCCGACCGCCGCGTGCTGTTCAGCCTCGCCAAAAACGGCACCGCCGCCCAGGTCCGCCAGATGGTCTCCCTTCTCGACGCCATGAAGGCCACCAACCCCGAGTTCTACGACGGCGACGACCCTTCTTAGGGTCGTCCCCACAAAAAAACGCCCCCCGGGCCAACGCCATTCATCTCCGAATGACATTGCCCGGGGGGCGTCTCATCTCTCCACTCTACTCCACGCTGTCCTCATCCTCCATCCCACCGCGCATCGGGATATCCAGCGGCACATGGTTCCCCCGCCGCGCGTGGGCGCGCTGCACCTGTTCGGCGTGCCGCAGGCTCAGCTCATGGGAGGCGCGTATCCTGCGCATCAGCATGGCGACGATCTCCTCGATCTCGCTGCCCGCGCTGTAATCGGCCTCGACGGAAAAATCCGCCCGCCCCTGCAGCAGCATATCGTCGGCGAGCTCCGTCTGTCCCGGCGCGTGCACGGCGATGGAATACCCGCCCTTCTGCTTGGTCATCTTCATGCAGGGTACGTCGGTCAGCCCGTCCCCCACGTAGATCATATTTGAAAACGGCACCCGCCGCTTGTACTCCGGCGTGAAGGCGTTCAGGTCCCGGTCGTTGGTCACGTCGAATATGCCCTTGTTGATGCGGAAGAGGTACTGCGTCTTGCTGGTATAATTGACCGCGGTGGAGGCCCACACCGGGTGCTCGCTCTCGTCGTAGCAGAACGACGCCGCGAACACGGCCTTGAACTTGTCCCCGATGGCCGACCCGCGTATGATCTCCTCGAGCCCGGAGGAGATGATGTAGTGCTCCACCTCCACGCCCATCTCCCGGCCGATTGCGTTGATCCGGTCGAACCACGTCTCCACCCCGGGAAAGAACTCCACCGCCGCGCCCAGCTTCTCCATGGCCTCGCGGTTCAGCTCCATGCGTCCCCGGGCCATCTTCTGCATCAGGTACATGTAGGTGAGTATGCCGTCCATCTGATGTTCCCGCGCGAACGCGGCGCACATCCCCCAGAAGTCCGCCGGTTCCACCCCGATCCCCGGCATGAAGGAATACTCCTCCATATCCCGCGGGGACAGCGTCTTGTCAAAATCATAGATCAAAGCGACGATGGGCTTCTTCATCGGTCACCACCCCTTCGTATGAACTACCCCACATACTTGATCGTCCACTCCAGCGCCTCCGAGGCGAGCTGGCTGGGCATCCTGGCCCCCGCGCCGCCGCCCTCGATGACCACAGCGATGGCATACGGGTGCGCGTCGTCATAGATAAACCCGGTAAACCAGGCGTTGGTCTCCACGGTCTTGTCGTCGGACACCTCCGCGGACCCGGTCTTGCCGCACACGGCGTACCCCTGCACCCTCGCGCGGGTGGCGGTGCCGGACTGCACGGTCTCATACATGTACTCCGCGATCTTCCCGGCCACGGCCTCGCTGAGCACCTGCCGGTACACAGCGGACTGTCCCACGGCGGTATTGACCCCCAGCGAATTGACCACCTTCCCGATCAGCATGGGCTTCATCATCACCCCGCGATTGGCGATGGTCCCGGCGATCATGGCCATGTGCAGCGGCGTCACCAGCACCTGTCCCTGTCCGATGCCGGCCCACACCAATTCGGACATGCCGCCCACGTCCTTCGGGAACGACGAGTTGTACACCACGAAGTCCCCGAACTTGAAGTTCTCGTTGAACCCGAACGCCTCCGCGGTGGCCCGCAGCCGCTCCAGCCCGAGCTGATACGCCAGCTTGCCGAAAATCACGTTGCAGCTCTTCTTGAACGCGGTCTTGAGGTCCACGTCCCCGTGGGCGTTCCCCCCGGCGCACACCACGCGCCCGCCCTGGTACTCCCACACGCCCGCGCAGGTAAAGGGCTGGGTGATCACGTTCGGGTCCGCGGTGACGGCGGACGCCAGCGTGACGATCTTGAACACCGACCCCGGCGTGTACAGCCCCTGCAGGCACCGGTTCAGAAACGCCGTGTCCTCCACCTGGGCGTCCGAGCGCGACATGATGTCGTAGGGATCGTAGTCCGGCTTGGACACCATCGCCAGGATCTCCCCGGTGCGGTAGTTCATCACACACACCGCGCCCTTGTACCCCGCGGGAAACCGCCCCGCGATGGCGGCCTGCAGGCGCCCGTCCACGGTGATCTGTATGCTCGACCCCATGTGATCGGCCCCGTGGAAAAGCTCGCTCAGCCGGTCCAGCAGCGAGGTCGATATGTCCATCAGCTCCGAGGAGTGGAAGGTCTCCACCCCCACGCCCGACATGCCCGCGATGTCCCCCACGGTCTGCGACAGCGCCCGCCGCGCCTGTTCGTTCTGGGTGTACTGCCGGGACCCGTCCGAGGCCGTGGTGGCCAGCAGGTTCCCGTGCCGGTCCGTGATGTCGCCCCGCAGCGTGTTCGACGCCGCCAGCCGCGTGTTGTGTGCGTCCGACGCCCATATCGCCCCCTGCGTGTACACCGTCATGGCGAACCATCCCGCCAGCGCGATGAACATCACCACCACCAGCGCCCCGATCAGCCGCATGTTGCGGCGAAGCTCTTTCATATCTCCTCCCGCATCTCGATCCGCTCGATATCCCGCGCCTCATCCTCTGCATTCATCGACGATATCCCCAGCAGCACGCCCATCGAGAAGAACGTGCTGACCAGCGACGACCCGCCGTAGCACACCAGCGGCAGCGTGACGCCGGTCAGGGGGATCAACTTGGTATTCCCGCCGACGATCAGCATGGTCTGGAGCCCGAGTATGACCACCAGCCCCAGCGACGACAGCGAATGAAAGCTCGTCCGGGCGTTGAACGCCACGATCAGCCCGCGCATGATGATCAGCACGTACACCGTCAGCACCCCGATGGCGAATATCAGCCCGAACTCCTCGGTGATGGCGGCGAAGATGAAGTCGGAGTAGTAGAGCGGTATGCTCCTGGGCCGCCCCAGCCCCAGCCCCATGCCGAACAGCCCGCCGGAGCCGATGGCGATCAGCGCCTGCACCAGCTGCAGGCCCTTGTCGGTGGGGTCGGACCAGGGGTTTTTCCACAGCGCCACCCGGGTCTGCACCAGCGGTATGAGCCGGTACGCCACCACCGCGGCCCCCGCGCCCATGCCGAGCCCGGACAGTGTGATGAAGGCGTTGGACGTCGCCGCGTAGTACATCAAAACCGTGGTCAGGAAGTACAGAAGCACCGCCCCCAGGTCCCGCTGCACCAGCAGCACCGCGCAGCACACCGCCGCGAAGGCGAGGGTCGGTATGCACTGCACAAACCTCGGTCGGTTGGCGAACCCCGCCGCGAGGCACAGTATCATCACCGGCTTCATGAACTCGCTGGGCTGCACCGACAGGCTTTTGAACCCCACCCAGTTGCGCGCGCCGTGCTTCACGATGCCCACCACCGGCAGATACGGGCTCAAAAGCGCCATCACGCACAGCACCATCAGCGCCCGGTAGTATTTCTGCCACCCCGTGAAGCGCCGTATGAACGCCGCCCCCACGAACATGGCGAAAATCCCCGCCAGCGCGTAGATCGCCTGGGTGCGCGGGGTCACGTCGGAGCGGGCGATGTCCGACAGCGTCACGATCCCCAGAGAGCACAGGAACAGCACCATGATCAGTATGGCCCGGTCCACCGGCCAGATCCTGCCCATGATGCCTGCGGTCAGCGCCGTCACCGTCGGCAGCGCAACTGCCAGTATCAGCGCCTGACGGTTCACCGTCCCCGATTGAAACGCGATCAGCGCCATCGCCGCGAACTGAAACAGCATCACCGCCGTCAGCAATAGCCGCGTGTTCGACCGCATCAGCGCCCGCTTCATCGCGTCCGTCCGTTGTCTTGACATACTGCACTCCTCCCGTAGGGGCGCCGACGCGGCGCCCGCCCTGCCGTAACCCCCGTAGGGACGCCATTCATGGCGTCCGCAAAGCCTCCCCTGTGCAAGGGGAAGGTAGCGCGCAGCGCCGGAAGAGGTCGTCACCCCCGTAACCCCTACTCCCTACTCAAACCCATCCACATCAAACAGCTCGTCCCCGTCAAAGGCGTCATTCCCGTCAAAATCGTCCTCCGCGCCGCCCTCCGACAGCACCAGCATCAGCCGCACGCGCCCGACGGAAAACACCCCGCCGTCCCTGAGCAATATCTCCCGCACGGGCCTTCCCCGCCTGTCCCGCATGGGCGCGCCGGCGTGGGCGCGGACCTCCAGCCCCTCGGGGGTGAGCTGGAACCAGGCGTGCCGCCGCCGGACGGAGCCGTTGCGCACCCGCACGTCAGCCCCCCGGAACGATCCGATCATGCCCTCCCGGATCACGGGATACCGCATGCCTCGCCGGGCCTGCCCGTCCCCCTCCAGCACGATCAGCTCGCCGCTGAGTCCGGTCTCGGGGGACAGCCGCCTGAGCGTCTGGGCCCTTCGGCTGTCCACGATGGTCAGCCGCCAGGCCCGCAGCACGATCAGCACCATCAGCGCCGCAAAGACATACCGCGCCGCCAGCGCCATCAGCTCGTACACGCTCTGACTCATGCCGCGTCCCCCCTTTCGACTTCTTTTCATTATTATACCTTCCCCAAACGCATCTTTCAACCACCCCGATCGCCCCTGTATTGTCAAAATGGTTCAATAATTCGACAAATTGCGCCATTTTTACCATGAAATTGCACCCGGGGAATGGTATAATGGGAATGAGGAGTTAGGAGTTGGGAATTATAGTCAGCCGCTGCCGCCATCGTCCCCGTAGGGGCGCCGATGCGGCACCCGCCCAGCCTCCCCTGTGCAAGGGGAGGTGGCCCGCAGGGCCGGAGGGGTTGTTTAGCCTCCCCTGTGCAAGGGGAGGTGGCCCGCAGGGCCGGAGGGGTTGTTTAGCCTCCCCTGTGCAAGGGGAGGTGGCCCGCAGGGCCG
>CACXBB010000030.1 GCA_902765735.1 uncultured Eubacteriales bacterium
CACGCGGCGTTGCTGGGTCAGGCTTTCGCCCATTGCCCAATATTCCCCACTGCTGCCTCCCGTAGGAGTTTGGACCGTCTCTCAGTTCCAATGTGGCCGGTCATCCTCTCAGATCGGCTACCGATCGTCGACTTGGTGGGCCGTTACCTCACCAACTATCTAATCGGACGCGAGCCCACCCCAAACCGGTTTACACCTTTTACCTCAGGAAGATGTCTCCCCGTGGTCTTATGCGGTATTAGCACCTGTTTCCAAGTGTTATCCCCCTGTCTGGGACAGGTTGCTCACGCGTTACTCACCCGTCCGCCACTCGAATACACCCTTCCAGACCGAAGCCCTTCCCGATATATCCCCGTTCGACTTGCATGTGTTAAGCACGCCGCCAGCGTTCGTCCTGAGCCAGGATCAAACTCTGATGTGCTTTCCGCCCCATCTCACGGCGTTTAACTCTTCGAAATCTGACTGTTTCTTATCTCTCTTCTCTGTATCGTTTTCAAGGTTCGCAAGGTCGAAAATCCTTCGGATTTTCGAGTTCCCTTTCGGGAATCGCGTCGGCTGAATCACCGATTCAGGCACCGCGCCTGCGTTGAATGTTACAAGACTGTGACGTCCTCGCGCTCAACGCAAGAGTTATTATAACAAATTCAGGGAGTCTTGTCAAGAACTTTTTTTATCTTCGAAAAACACAACATACTGTATGAATAATAAGAATACATACTATATATTGTGTTTTTCGGCATTTTTCGTTTCTTTATTCAATCTTAAATTATGTTAAAAGATCGTTTTTCTGAGCCGGAGGACTGCCGGAATGGCCAGAAACACCGCCAAAATGCAGGAAATACTGACCGTCCAGGTACCGATTGAAGGAATTCCTGAACCAACGCCGTTCGTTTGCAGCAGGCTGAAGCCCGCGGCCAGCGCGCCGGCCAGGCATCGCATCAGCACGAACTTCACCGGCTTCACCCCACAATCCCTCAAAACGCCGATATTCTGCGCGCACACGCACATCCCGCCGTAGCCTGCCAGCGCCGACAGCGCGGCCAGCCGCCATCGGACCTCCATATGCGCGGCGCACAGCCACCGCGACCCGGCGGTGACCTCCAGCGCCAGGCTCAGCCACGGCATGCGCAGCGCGCCGGCGACGGCGCCGAACAGCGTCATGGTCCCGGCCACATTTACAATAGTAAGAACAGGATTTCTCCCGGCGTCATTTGCGCTCGATCGAACGCCCTCCCCGTCGCGGCAGAACGCCCTCGTCAGCGCCAGCATCGACACCTGCGCCAGCGCCTGGGAGCGCAGCAGCACATGCCCCAGCCCGGCATTTCCCAGCATGCCCGCGCCGACGGCGGATATAAAAAACGCCGGCGACATGCCGCAGCAGGCCATGGCGACGCGCTCCAGCTGTCCCCGGGTGTAGCCCTCCGCCACGGCGACGGCCCTCGCGGCGGCGCAGCCCGCGGGCGAACCGGCGATCATGCCCACGATCATCGGCGAGGCCGCGCTGCCGGGCAGTCCGAACAGCCGGCGCATCAGCCTGCCCAGCGCCGCATCGTAGCAACGGTTCGCCTCCGGGCAGGTCAAAAGCGGCATCAGCGCCATGAACGGATAAAGCGACGGCGCCACCACATAGTACCACTGGCACAGCGCCTCCCGCGCGCCGTTGGCGGCGTCCTCCGGGCGGCACAGCAAAAGCAGCGTCAGCCCGACGCCCAGCAGCAGCTTTCCCATAAAAAACCCCCTTCCGACGCGCCATTATATGCGCCGGAAGGGGATCATTATCAGCCGCGGGCCCGCATTTCGCCCTCGTCGCCGGTCTCAGGGTTCTTGATATAGAAGTGGCCGACATCGTCCTCCCACTCCACCATCAGCTCTGCCTTGCTGGCATAGCCGATGTGCACCTCGCCCTCGATGAGCGTATCGGGCCTGTAGAACAGCCCCATCACCGCGGGGGCGTAGGCGGTGTAGACGTAGCCGAAGTCCTCGGCGGTCATGCTCTGATCGCCGTCGGGATCGGCAGCCAGCCGCGCGTCGTGGCGTTTTGCGATGCGCGCCTCGTCCGTATCCAGCGTCCGCATGACCACCAGGCTGTGGCCGTTGTCGGAAACCACGGCGTACTTGCGGGGGACGTTCATCCCCGCGAACACGCTGGTGTAGGTCATCGTCAGCATCAGCAAAAGCGCCATCACCACGACGAGCACCGCGCCGACGACCTTGCGCGCCACGCCGTTTTTGATCCTGCGCCACAGCGCGGAGACGCCCCAGCCCAGCAGCAGGAGCAGCGCGATCATGGGCAGGAACAGGTAGATTTCCCCGGCCACCAGCCGGAGGTTCAGCATGTTCAGCACGGTCGTCGCCAGCGTGACGGCCAGCAGCCCGAGCAGCACATAGGCCACGATCCTGTCGCCGCCGGTCAGGCGGGGACGGCGGGCGCCCTTCTTTTCACTCATATTTCCAGCCCTCACGCCCTGGCGTACTTGTAGATCTGCTCCAGCACGGCGTCGATGCCGTTGCCGGTGGGCTCGGCGTCCATGGCCTGGTACAGCGTGCCGCGATCGTGATACAGCTTCTCAATGGCCTTGACCAGGGTGTCCGGGGTCATGTTCTCCTGCATCAGCACCTGGCTCAGCCCGCGGGATCGGAAGGACTCCGCGTTGAGGATCTGGTCGCCGCGGCTGGCGGATTTGGGGTAGGGGATCAGCAGCGCGGGCTTGCGGGCCGCGAGGATCTCGCACAGCGCGTTGGCGCCCGCCCGGGACACGATGATGTCCGCGCAGGCATAGGCGTCCGCCATCTCCTCGTTCATATATTCGTACTGCACGTAGTTGCTGTCGCCGTTGTAGCTGGCGTTGCTGTTGCCCCTGCCGCACAGGTGCAGCACCTGGAAGTTGTTGGTCAGCCGGGGCAGCGCCAGCCGTATGGCCTGGTTGATGGCCTGGGCCCCGGTGGACCCGCCCATCACCATCAGCACCGGGCGGCTATCGTTGAAGCCGAACCGCCTGAGGCCCTCCGCCCGATTGCCCGCGAGCAGCTCCGGGCGGATCGGCGTACCGGTGTGCACGCCCTTGCCCTTGGTGTACTTCACCGCCTCGGGGAAGGTGCAGCACTCCACCTTTGCGAAGGGGGCGCAGAGCCGGTTGGCCAGGCCCGGCGTCATGTCCGATTCGTGGATGACCACCGGCACGCCGTTGAACTTCGCCCCGTACACCACCGGCACGGACACGAACCCGCCCTTTGAAAACACCACGTTGGGCTTCAGCCTGCGGATGATGCCCGTGGCCTGGCGGATGCCCCGCATCACGCGGAAGGGATCGGTGAAGTTCCTGGGGTCAAAGTACCGGCGCAGCTTGCCTACGGAAACGGTGTGAAAGGTCACGCCCGGCACCTGGGAAATCAGCTGCTGCTCGGGGCTGTTCGCGCCGCCGATGTAGTGGATCTCCCAGCCGTCGGCCTTCAGTCTCGGAATCAACGCCAGATTCGGCGTCACATGACCAGCGGTCCCGCCGCCCGTCAGAACAATTGTCTTCATCGCAATCGATGACCTCCGAAATTGAAAAGTCTGTCACATTAGGATTATAACATCCATTATGGCAAATCTTTTTACCTCGTTGTTAAAAATGAGCACAAAAAAACCTTTCGCAAATTAAATTTGGTCTTTCGCTTTTCCGATGAATGGTGTAGAATAGAGACAGACGACACCCCTTTTATTCCATCAACCCATCGGAGGATCAAGCCATGTCCTACCAGGCCCTGTACCGCGCGTGGCGGCCCGACACCTTTACTGAGATGGTCGGCCAGGACGCCATCACCCGCACCCTCAAGCGGCAGGTGATGACGGACCACATCGCCCACGCCTATCTGTTCTGCGGCACCCGCGGCACCGGCAAGACCACCGCGGCGAAGGTGCTCGCCCGGGCGATCAACTGCCTCCATCCCGTAGACGGCGACCCCTGCGGCGAGTGCGAGATCTGCAGGACGCTCAGGCAGGAGAACTGCATGGACGTGGTGGAGATCGACGCCGCCTCCAACAACGGCGTGGACGAGATCCGGGACCTGCGGGAGAAGATCAAGTTTCCCCCCGCCGTCACGCGCTACAAGGTGTACATCATCGACGAGGTGCACATGCTGTCCACCGGCGCCTTCAACGCGCTGTTGAAGACCCTCGAGGAGCCGCCGGTGCACGCGGTGTTCATACTGGCCACCACCGAGCCCCAGAGGCTCCCGGCCACGATACTCTCCCGCTGCCAGCGGTTCGACTTTCACCGCATCTCCGTGGACACCATCATCGAGCGGCTGATGATCGTGCTGGGGGGCATCGGCCGCACCGCCACCGACGACGCGCTCTACGAGATCGCCCGGGCCGCCGAGGGCGCCATGCGCGACGCCCTGAGCCTGCTGGACGTGTGCCTCAGCTACACCGACGGCGAGGTGACGGCCCAGCTCGCCCGGGACGTGCTGGGCACGGCGGGCCGGTCGGCCATGTTCGAGTTCGCCGGCGCGCTGATCGACGGCGACGCGGGCGCGGCCCTCACGCAGATCGACCAGGTGATGCGCCGCGGCAGCGACCCGCAGGTGTTCATACGGGACACCATCGCGCACCTGCGGGGCGTGATGCTGGCCGGGGCGGTGAAGGAGGGGCTCTCCGATATCCTGGAGATCACCCCGGAGGACGCCGCGCGCTTTCGGGAACAGGCCGCCCGCACCGACGCCGAGGGCTTGAACCGCATGCTCGAGCTGTTCATGCGCGCGGAACCCGACACGAAGTGGGCCTCCCGTCCGCGCACGATACTGGAGCTGGCCGCTGTGCGGGCCTGTCATCCGGAAAAGGAGCCCGACGCCTCCATCTCCGAGCGGGTCAGCCGGGTGGAGAAGCTGATCGAGCAGGGCGTGCCCGCTGCGCCCGCAAGGCCCGCGCCGAAGCGGGAAACCCCCGCGCCCGCCCCGGAAAAGCCCGCCGCAAAGCCCGCGCCGACGCCCGCCGCCGAGCCGCCGAAGGCGTACCTCGAGGCCGTCAGGCAGCTCTCGGAGGAGAACCCGTCGATCCGCTCCCCTCTGGGCTCCATGCGCTTTTCGGGCTTCGACGGCCAGCGGGTGACGGTGGAATTTGCCAAAAACCGCATGATGCACATGAAGGTGCTGGAGCGCAAGAAGGCCCTGATCGACAACGCCCTGTCCGCCGCCTTCGGCGCCCCCGTGACCGTCGCCATGGCGCTGGAGGGCAGCGGCATCCCGGAAAAGAAGATGACCGACGTGGCCCGGGACGTCATCAATCAATCCTATGACGTGTTCGGCCGGGAAAACATCGATTTGATTGATTGATCCGGCGGGCAAATCCAAACATTCCCCTCCTTGCAATTCCGCAATCTTGATGCTACAATGGAATGGATGGAGTATCGTCTGCCGACGATCCAGCTTATCCACATTCATCCACAAAAAACTGTCCACAGCCTGTGGATATTTCCGATATACCGGAGGAAGACCATGAGATACACGCCCGAACAGAAGGCCGCGTGGGACCGCGTGATGCATATATTGAAGGAGAACCTGGACAATCTCTCCTTCAACGCCTGGTTCAGGGGACTGAAGCTGTACGCGGTGACGGGGGACAGGATCGTCATACTGGGCCAGAACGCCTTCAACCTTCAGCACATGCAGGTCCGCTACGGCACGATGCTGGTGAGCACCGTGGACATGGTGTTTGACCGCAAGTACACCCTCGAGTTTCACACCGAGGCGGAGGTGTCCGACCTGGAGGAAAAGCTCGGCAACTCCACGCTGAACGAAAAGTACACCTTTGACAACTTCGTGGTGGGCGGCTCCAACCAGCTGGCCTTTTCCGCGGCGCTGGCGGTGGCGGAGGCGCCCTCGGAGACCTACAACCCCCTGTTCATCTACGGCGGCGTGGGTCTGGGCAAGACCCACCTGATGAACGCCGTGGGCAACTACGTGGTGCAGCGGGACCCCTCCAAAAAGGTGCTGCTGATGACCTCCGAGACCATCACCAACCAGCTCATCGAGGGCATCGCCCGGAAGAACACCACGGAGCTTCGCAACAAGCTGCGCGGCGCGGACTACCTTTTGGTGGACGACATACAGTTTCTGGCCAAGACCAAGGCCACCCAGGAGGAGTTCTTCAACACCTTCAACGACCTGCGGGAGAACCACAAGCAGATCATCATATCCTCGGACCGTCCGCCCAAGGAGATCCCCGAGATCGAGGAGCGCCTGCGCTCCCGCTTCGAGTGGGGCCTGATCGTGGACATCCAGAAGCCGGACTTCGAGACCCGCATGGCCATCCTGCAGCAGAAGGCCGCGGGCGACGGCATCGACGCGCCCTACGAGGTGCTGGAGTACATCGCCCGCAGCGTCAACACCAACATCCGGACGCTGGAGGGCTGTCTCACCAGTTTGAACGCCCACTCCCGGCTGATGGGTTCGCCCATCACACTGGAGCTGGCGAAGTCCGCGCTGAATCCCCTGGTCAAGGCCCAGGAGGAGCGCAGGATCACCAGCGCCCTGATCATCGACTTCGTGGCGGACAAGTACGGCGTCGCCTCAGAGGACATGACCGGCAAGCGCCGCAGCCGCGATATCGCGCTGCCCCGCCAGGTGGCCATGTACATCTGCCGGGAGATGACCGATCTGTCCACCACCGCCATCGGCCAGGCCTTCGGCGGCCGCGACCACACCACCGTCATGCACGGCTGCGATAAAATCTCCGAGACCATGGAGGCCGACAGCTCGTTCAAAAAGCGCGTGGAGGAGATCATGAGGATGATAGAGGAAAGTTGAAAAAGCTGCACTCTCCACTCTCTTTCCACAACTTCAGTCCAGCTATCCCCAGGCAAGAACTTCGCAGGGGCGGGGCATCCGGCCGCTTTTCCACAGTATCCACCGCCCTACTGCGTCTACTATAATTTATATATAATAATAACAATAACCACAGGAGGACACGCACATGCGATTCAAATGCACCTCAGACGCCCTGATCGACGGCCTGCAAATCGCGACCAAGGCCCTGCCGGGGCGCACGCCGAACCAGATATTGGAGGGCGTGTTGATAGAGACGGAGCTCAACGAGGTCATACTGACCTGCACGGACGAGCGCATCACCATCGTGACCCGTATCGAGGCGGAGATCGAGGAGCCGGGCCGGGGCGTGGTGCCGGGCAAGCTGTTCAACGAGGTGGTGCGCCGGCTGTCCGACGGCGACATCGACATCGAGATGAACGATCGCTTCATCTTTACGGTGAGGGGCTCCGGCTCCCGCACGAACATCTCCGGCCAGGACGCGGACCTCTATCCCGCCCTGCCCCGCATCGAGAACGAGCGTGAGATCTCCCTGCCCCAGGACATGCTCAAGGACATGATCCAGAAGACCGAGTTCGCCATCGCCGTCGAGGACATGCGCGAGGTGCTGACCGGCGGCCTTCTGGAGATACGCGACGGCGACGTGTCCATGGTGGCGCTGGACGGCTTCCGGCTGGCCCTCCGGCGGGCGAAGTGTGCCGACATTTCAGATGCCTTCAGCGCCATCATCCCCGGGCGCGCCATGGGCGACATCGGCAAGCTGCTCTCCGACGATCCCGAGGCCTTCGCCAGCCTGTCCTACGGCGGCAACAAGCTGCACATACGGCTTGAAAGGACCGATATCTACGTGATACTGGTCGAGGGCGAGTACATACAGTACCGGCAGATCATCCCCCGCCAGTTCGCCACACGGGTGGTGGTGGACCTGGAGCCCTTCCGCAAGGGTGTCGATCGGGCCTCGCTGATCGCCCGCGAGGGCAACAACAACCTGTTGCTCCTCAAGATCGCCGGCGGTGAGATGGCCATAGAGTCCCACTCCCAGATCGGCGACGTCTACGAGAAGCTGGACGTGCAGCAGGAGGGCGCGGACATCAACATCGCCTTCAACGTCAAATATCTGAACGACGTGGTGCGCTACATCGAATCCGACCAGATCCAGATCAACCTCAACAACGCCATCAGCCCCTGCATCATCATGCCCGTGGACGATCCCGACTACCTGCACCTGGTGCTGCCGGTTCGAACGGGGGCAACTGCGTAAACAGATTATCCAGAGAGGGGGCCCGTTCCATGTCGGATACCATCGCCGCGATTGCCACCGCGCGGGGCGCGGGGTGCATCTCCATCGTGCGCATCAGCGGCAAGAAGGCGGGCGTGATCATGAGCGGCATGTTCCGTCCCGCGGTGAAGCGCGAAAAGTACGATTCGCACCGGCTGATGTACGGCTGGGCGATCGACGGCGACGGCGGCACGCTGGACGAGGTGCTGGCGGTGATCATGCGCGCGCCCTTCACCTACACCCGGGAGGAAGTGGTGGAGATCCACTGTCACGGCGGCCGGCTGTGCGCCGAGGCGGTGCTCCGTCGCGCGCTGGAGCTGGGGGCCCGCATGGCGGAGCCCGGCGAGTTCACGCGCCGCGCCTTCATGAACGGGCGCATCGACCTGACCCGCGCGGAGGCCGTGATGCAGCTCATCGGGGCCAACGCCCAGGCGGCGGCGCGGGCGTCGCTTCGGCAGCTGGAGGGCGGCGTGTCCGGCTTCGTGAACCAGGTCTCCAAGGAGCTCACCGGCCTGCTGGCGCTGATCGAGGCCTCTGACGACTTCCCCGACGAGGTGGAGGAGGAGGCCGCCTCTGATCAGGTGGTCTCCGAGCTCGAGGCCCTCATACGGGACATCCGCGGCAGGTGCGACGTCCGGCACGCCCGGCTGTTGCGCGAGGGCGCCAGCATCGTGCTGGCGGGGCGGCCCAACGTGGGCAAATCGTCGCTGATGAACGCGCTTTTGAACCAGGAGCGCGCCATCGTGACGGACATCCCCGGCACCACCCGGGACGTGCTGACCGAGCGGCTGATGATCGGCGGCGTGCTGGCGGAGCTGTCCGACACCGCGGGCCGGAGGGACACGCAGGACCCCATCGAGAAAATTGGCGTGGACCGGGCGATCAGGGCCACGGAGGCGGCGGACGTGCTGCTGATCGTGATCGACGCCGCGGAGGCGCTGGCCCCCGAGGACGAGGCGCTGATTCGCGGCGCGGACGAGCGCGCGATCATCTGTCTGAACAAGTCCGACCTGCCCAGCGTCGTCACCCGCGGGGCGCTGGAAGGCATGACCGGCGTGACGGTCTGCGAGGTTTCCGCCCAGACGGGGCAGGGCATGGAGGCCCTGACCAAAGAAATCGCCCGCCGGATCTCGGCGGACGACGAGCAGGACGGCCTGCTGATGGTGCAGCGGCACATCGACCTGGCGCAGCGGGCGGCGGGGCAGCTACAAAGCGCCGTGGATGCCATACGCTCCGGCATGTCGCTGGATACCGCGGCCATTGACCTCAGGGAAGCCATGACCACCCTCGGCCAGATCACCGGGCAGGACGTCACCGAAGAGGTCATCGACAGCATATTCTCGAATTTCTGCGTTGGAAAATAGTGTGAGGGAGTAGGGAGTAGGGAGTAGGGGCTATGTCGTAACCCCTATTCCCTACTCCCTATCCCCCCGTACATCCCAAACGAACACACCGCGGCGGCGGCGATCATGACCCCCGCGGCGGGGATCTCGTGACTCCATTTTCCGATAAAATTCAATAAGAATTCTTGTGCCGCGGGCACATAGTGTATGGATGCCAGTCCGATACCGATAACCGCGACGATCAGCATGGCGATGTTGAAGCCCTTCGACTCCCTGCCGTCCCGCCGGAACGGCGCCCGGGAGAGCTCATACACCATAAGCCCCGCGAAGAAGGGCACGGCGGTGATCCCATCGAACATCACCGGCCTCAGGAGCATCAGCGCCAGCATCCACACCAGCGGATAGATGGCGCTCTGGACGATGGCCAGCGGCGCGCACTTCAGCACCCGGTTGTTGACCCTGCCCTTGAGCCTGCCGCCCACGCCCCTGCCGATGACCGCCGACACGACCGCCGCCATCGCCGCGCCGCCCAGCAGCCATTCCAGCGCGTAGGGCAATGCGCCGCCGCCGGAGGCGGGCGAGGTCATCATGATTCCCGCGGCGGTGAGGGCGGCGGTGATGATCCGCACCCGGACGGCGGAGGCGTCGTCGCCGGTTGCGAACAGATATTCATAGAACACATGTTCGATATTTAACAGCATGCCCACGGTGATGAACAGGGCATTGGATAAAACAAACTGACCCCGGTTGCGTATGAGATCGATCACCAGAAAGGCCAGCGCCCCGATGAATTGAAGTGCCAGGGCCAGCTTGACCGAGCCCGCCACCCTGCGCATGGAGGGCTGCTCGCTGAACGCGATGCGCAGGCCCCGGGCGGAAGCCAGCGCAAATAGCGCCGGGAACAGCGTGCTCAGGTAGACCCGTTCGGCGACGCTGGACCTTCCCAGCGCTGAAACCAGTATGAACACCAGCGGCAGCAGGCCGTCAGTGGGGCGCAGCAGTCGCGCCCGTCGCGCGTTCCTTTTTTTCATGAATACCTCATTTCCTGAAGCTCGGCGGACACGCTGTACATGCCGCTGTTGCCGTCGCGGGAGGCCACCATGACCCGGATGTCGTCCTGGCAGCGCACGCCCGCCAGCTTCAATGCGGACAGCGTGCACTGCAGCGCCAGCTCCGGGTAGTTGTTTTCCTTGCTGAGGTGGCCCAGTATGATCTGCCGCGTGCCGTTCTTTGCCAGTTCCGCGGCCACCTCCCCCGCGTCGTCGTTGGAGAGATGCCCGTGCCTGCCCATGATGCGCTTCTTGAGATCGTAGGGATAGGGCCCGGTCTGCAGCATGCCGGGGTCGTAGTTCGATTCGAGAATCACCGCGTCGGCGCCCCTGACGTGTTTGAGCCAGCTGTCCCGCACGCTGCCCAGGTCCGTGGCGATGGCCAGCTTTGCGCCGCTGATCTCAAAGGTGTAGCCCACCGGCTGGCCGGCGTCGTGGGGCGTAGCGAAGGGCGTCACGTCGATCGATCCGATGTAGAAATCCTGCTCCGGCTCGAATATCCGCATATTCCGGGGCGATATAGCCCCGATCTTGCCGTACATCTCCCGCCAGGTGCCCTCTGTGGCGAACACCGGAAGGTCGAATTTGCGGGAAAGTATGCCGATGCCCTTGATGTGATCGCTGTGCTCGTGGGTGACCAGTATGGCGCTGAGCATGGCGGGGTTGACCCCGACCTTCATCAGTTCCTGCGTCACCCGGGTGCCGGACAGCCCGGCGTCCACCAGAATGTGGGCGTCGTCGCAGCCGACGTAGGTCGCATTGCCGCTCGAACCGCTGAAAAGCGGCGAAAAGCGCAGTTCCATTCGCTGTCCTCCGTAGTATATTACTTATGTTTCACGTGAAACATTATAACCGATTCACCCCGGTCAGGTCAAATGAAGGGATGTATTTTTCATCCGACGACGAGAGCTCCTGCACGAAGCCGTCCTCCAGACCCAGCGCCATCACGTGATCCACCACGCGGTCGTATTCCTCTTGCGTCAAACGCCGGTCGAGCTGATCGACGCCCTCCACCTCGCCGAAGGGAAGGTATTGCGCCATGAGACTGACCCACGCGCCGGGGAGGTTGTCCGCGATCCAGTCCAGCACGTGCATCGACTCCTCTGCGCGCCCGGGCAATATTAGGTGCCGCACGATGACCCCGGACCGTATAATGCCGTCCTCATCAAGTACCACCGGACCGGTCTGCCGTAACATTTCCTTTATGGATGCGGAAGCGTATTCGAAGTAATTGCCCGCCGCTGAATATCGCTTTGCAGAGTATTCGTCGATGTACTTGAGATCTGGCAGATACACCTGCACGCTCCCCTTCAGCCTGCGGATCGTCTCCACGTGCTCGTAGCCGCCGGTGTTCCACACCACGGGCACAGGCAGCCCGCCCTCCAGCGAATCCAGGATCGCGGCGGTGAAGTGGGTGGGGTTGACAAGATTGATATTGTGGACGCCCTGTTCGATCAGTTCAAAGTAGATTTCCCGCAGGCGTTCCACGCTGATCTTCTGCCCGTAGTTGTCATGGGAGATGCCGTAGTTCTGGCAAAACCGGCAGCGCAGGCTGCACCCGGAGAAGAATATCGCCCCGGACCCCCGTGTGCCGCTGATGACGGGTTCCTCGTCGTAGTGCGGCGCGGCGCGGGCGATCACGGGCTCAGCGCCCATGCGGCAGAAACCCCTTCCGACATCGCCGCGCTCGGCGTGGCACATCCTCGGGCAGTCGTCACAGATATAGCTTCGCATATACCACCTCTATATGTTTCACGTGAAACATTTATGCCGTCGTCCGGGAGGTCAGCGTGATCAGCCAGACCTCCGCCTGCGTGTTCAGCCGCATGTTGACGCCCTCGCAGCCCATACCGGAGGTCACCAGCATCGGCACGCCGGTCTCCCGGTTCCAGCCGTAGGGGAATTGTTGCTCGATCGTGTCCATGGAGAGTATGCTGCGGCCGAACACGCGGATCTGCCCGCCGTGGGTGTGTCCGGCCAGCGCCAGGTCCACCCAGTGGCCGCTGTCGGCGGCTTCCGTGGTCATGAGGGCGGGAAACTGGTTGGGGGAGGATGTCACGGCGACGACGGTATCCCCGCTTCTGAACTGACCGGCAAGCTTGGAGATGCCGGAGATGTCCGCCCCCAGTCCCACCAGCCACAGCCGGTCGCCGCCGGAAACGATCTCCGCCCGGTCGCTGTCCAGCAGCCGTAAACCGGCGTCCTCCGCCTGCGCGCGAATGTCGCTGGTCAGCCGGTCCTCCGGGGAGGCGATCATGTACCTGCCCAGCGGCGCGGAAAAATCACTTACATAATGGAAGAAATCCGCCCGATCAGTACCGGTGTTCGAGGCGTAATGCGCCGGATCGGACTGGTTCAGCAGGTCCATGAGGGTGGGGGCGGTGTAGTCGCCGCCCAGCAGCAGTATGTCCGGCTGCAGCGCCTGCAGGCGAACGAAGGCGTCCGCAGCGCGCGCGGGCGTGTTGATGCCGCCCAGGTCGATGTCCGAGGCGTACAGTATCGTCTTTCCCTCAAAGGCGCTCGGCAGGTCCGGGATGTACACGGTGGCCCGCATGATGTGAAGGATCGAGGCGTTCACAGCCATCCATCCCGCGAAACTGGCGATCAAAATCACCAAAATCAGGGCGATGACCCACCCAAATCCCCTTTTTTTAGCTTTCTTGCGCTTCATTGTGTCCTCATTTGGGCAAAATTCCGACTTTGTTCAACGTATTTTACCCGGTTTTATCACATAAGTGCCGTTGAATCCGAATGTATATTCTATTATAATATGAATTGATATGGCATACAAGGGGTACATGTCTCTAAACAGTATGCCCTGTCCTAAGGGAGGATTGCATGGAACAAAAGCGCAACGAGCGTCTTCCGGGTGCAATCGCCTTGCTGATCGTTGTTTTTACGTGCGTCATCGCGCTGGTGGGCGGGCGGATCATCGTCGGCGCCACGCGGCGCAGCGCCTACGATTATAAATCCGTCAGCATCCCCTCCAATCTCGCGCTGGAGGTGGTGGACGACGGCTTTATCTACTATGACGGCAGCTCCATCGCCGCCGTCACCACGGAGGCCAAGGTCAAGTGGAGCTATCTGATCGGCAAAAACGCCGATTTTGACGTCACGGACTACGGCGTGGCGGGCTGGACGGGCGATTCGCTGACGCTGATCGACCTTTCCAACGGCACCACCACTTTCACGGGCAGCATGGAGACCGACGTGCTCTCCGCGCGCATCGGCGAAAAATACACCGCCGTGCTGCTGGGCCCGGAACACGACAGCACGATTGTACTGATGGAGCGCGGCGGGCGACGGGTGAACAGCATCACCCTCACCAGCCAGACGGTCATCAATTACGGTTTTTTCTCAAAGGGCTCGCTACTGTGGGTGATGAGCCTCGATTCCAGCGGCACGGTGCCGAGCTGTACCATCAACACCTACCGCCCCGGCAAGGAGCGCGTGGGCATGATCCACGACAACGAGCAGCTGGTGTACGGCGTGGTCTTCCAGAGTTCCTACTTCTGCTGCCCGGGCGACACCTACCTGAAGGTGTACGACTACACCGGCAGCGAGGACAAGTCCAGGCGCAAGCTGGTGTACGGCTGGTACATGGCCGCGCTGGACGCCGCCGCGGACGACCCCATGATGGCCTTCGTGCCCAACGTCCAGTTCGATTCCAGGGACGGCATGCGGGACGTGCGCATGATCCGGGCCGGTCTCGACCAGCAGGTGCGCCTGCCCTACGGCTGTCAGTCGCTGATTGCCCGCGGCAACCGGGTCTACGGCTTCTCGACGGAGGGCTACGTGGTCATCGCTGAGCAGGGCAAAAACATCGTCAACGCCTACCGCCTGCCGATGCAGTTTGAGAAGATCTATGGCGTCACCGCCAACAACTACGCGGTGCTGGGCAGCGGATCGACGATCTACATGCTGCATCTGGCATAATCGCGCTCGCGCTGGAAATAATAGGATTCAGCCGGATGGATGCGACATTCGGGTTATCCACACCATAACGGAGGAGCAAACCATGAATCTGTTGGACATTGTCATACTCGCCATACTTGCCTTTTACCTGATATCGGGCATGTATCGCGGGTCGATCACGTCGTTTCTGGGCACGGCGGGCTTCATCGCGGCCTGGTTCGGCGCGATAAGGTTCTATCCGCAGGTGGCCCACATGGCGCTGTCAAACCAGACGCTGATGGCGGTGCTGAACCAGTACCTGGAGCCGGAATCCTTCTTCACCAGCCACCAGGTCGCCATGACCAGCGTGGCGGAGGTGATCTCCGGCGGCGAGACGGCTATACAGTCCGCCATCGGCGCGGTCTCAAAGCAGCTCTCGGTGATCTTGCGGGCCTTCGAGGCCAACGTGCGCTCCCAGGTGTTCCAGAATCTGGGCATCACCACGCTGGCGGACTACCTGGATCAGACCATCTGGCAGGCCATATTCAATGTAGCCGCCTTCCTGCTGTGCTTCATCGCGCTGTACGTGCTGGCGATGCTGATCGTCAACCTGCTGGACCACGTGATCTCCTTCCCCCTCATCCGGGGCTTTGACTGGCTCGTGGGCGGCCTTCTGGGTCTGGTGCGCGGCGTGGTGATCTGCATACTGGTGCTGTACCTGCTGCCCGCCGTGGCGCAGATCGTCTCCCCGGAATTCGCGAAGAACATCACCGAGACGTCGGTATTGATGAACTTCGTGAAATCCTTCGACTTCGTCAACGTCGGACAGACCATCACCCGGCTCATCGGCGGCTGATCGCCGCGCGGTCGACAGCGTGACCCATCCCTCTGCATATAAAAGGCGGTCGGATGGGTCCTATCTGTGAATTGAGGCAGACAAAAAGTCATATATATCAGCGGGAAATGCCCGAAAGAGGTAGAAATGACAAGAGGAAACACCAAAAATCGAAGATATGAGGATCGCGCCGCGGACAGCAGCGCCCCGGCGCTGATCCTGACCGCCATCGCCATATTCGGCCTGGCGGTGCTTCTGATGTACATCGCCATCGCCGAGCCCCAGGCGGGCACCGCCATGGGCGCAATCCGCGACGTCATGCGCGGCCTGGGCGGCAGCCTGTGCTACGCCCTGCCGCTGGTGCTGGCCTGGGCGGGCGTGCTGTGCATATTTGCCGCCCGCGGGAGGCGGGTCTCGATCATCAAGACCATCGTGGACATACTGATGATACTCACCTTCTTCGCCGGTGTGCACGTGTTCTTCGCCCGGCGCATCGTGGTCGAGCGCATGACCATCTCGGGATTTTCGAACTTCGTGGCGAAATCCTACAGCTACGGCCAGGGCGGCGGGGCCGTCGGCGCGCTGCTGGCGTGGCCGCTGTACCGCTACGCCGGGGAGGCAGGGGGCTTCATCGCCGCCGTGCTCATACTGCTGCTGTGCCTGACCGCCACGGGGCGTCTGGGGCGTCTGGTCGGCTTCATCTCCGACCGCGCGGAGGCCCGGAGCCAGGCGCAGGCTCAAAAACAAGAACATACGTTCGATGAATTGGCCCCCGAGGCCCGTCTCCGGCGCAAAAACGCGAGCCGCGACCCCTTCAGCGAGGACATGCTGACGGGTCGGGGCGCCGGCCAGGGACGCCAGCGCGCCGCCCGCGCCCCGCAGGGCGCGCCCCGGCGGGAGGCCACGGCGGGCGTGCCCCGCAAGCGCAGGCCAGAAAATCAGGCCGAGCCGGCGATCCAGGCGGCGCAGCCCAAGCGGAAGAGCCCGCCCAGGCGCAAGAAGCTTTACATCGAAGAAGTGCCGCAGGAGGCCCCCGAGCTTCCGGCGGACGCGGTGGAGACCCCGTCCCGGAAGGATGATTTCGACGAATACTTCGACAGCTTCGACGATTTCGAGTCGATGGACGCCGAAGAAATCCTGAAGGGCGCGGACGACAGCAAGCGGAAGTTCAAGCCGGACCGTCCCAGCGCCGGCGAGAAGGCGAAGGCCGCGGAGCCGGTGACCGAGGAAGCGCCGGAGGACGCCCACCTCAACGACGATCTGAAGATCGAGCCGGAGCAGTACGAGACCCCGGACGACGACACCCCCTTCGAGATCCCCTCGCGCCAGAGGGCGAAGAAGGAGGACCTGCCGAAGATCAGGCGGGAGGAGATGAAGGTCCAGCTGGACGACGACGCGCCGGAGTACAACTATCCCCCGATCGACCTGCTGGAGCCGGGCGAGGCGGAGGACGTGTCGAAGCACGCCCGCCGGGACCGGGAGAAGGCCGAGCTTCTGGAGGAGACGCTGAACAGCTTCGGCATACAGGCCAAGCTGACGGGCATCGCCCACGGTCCGGCGGTCACGCGGTTTGAGCTGCAGCCCGCCCCGGGCATCAAGGTGAGCCGCATCACCTCGCTGTCGGACGACATCGCGCTGAACCTGGCGGCCATGTCGGTGCGCATCGAGGCCCCCATCCCCGGCAAGGCCGCCGTGGGCGTGGAGATCCCCAACGACAAGGTGGAGATGGTGCGCCTCAGGGACGTTTTGGAGTCTCAGGAGGCCCGCAAGCACCCCTCCCGCATCGCGGTGGGCCTGGGCAAGGACAACTCTGGCCGCTACATCGTGGCGGACATCGCCAAGATGCCCCACGTGCTGATCGCCGGCCAGACGGGCTCGGGCAAATCGGTCTGCATCAACTCCATCATCGCGTCGATACTGTTCCGCGCGTCCCCCGAGGAGGTGCGGCTGATACTGATCGACCCGAAGGTGGTGGAGCTTTCCATCTACAACGACATCCCGCACCTGGTGTGCCCGGTGGTCACGGACCCGAAGAAGGCCGCCAGCGCGCTGGACTGGGCCGTGGCAGAGATGACCAAGCGCTACAAGATGTTCGCAGAGAAGGGCGTTCGGGACATCAAGGGCTACAACAAGGCCCTCGCGGAGGGCGAAAAGGCCATGCCGCAGATGGTGATCATCATCGACGAGCTGGCCGACCTGATGATGGTCTCCCCCGGCGAGGTGGAGGACAGCATCTGCCGCATCGCCCAGCTGGCCCGCGCCTGCGGCATGCACCTGGTGATCGCCACCCAGCGGCCGTCGGTCAACGTCATCACCGGCATCATCAAGGCCAATATTCCCACCCGCATCGCCTTCTCCGTGGCGTCCCAGGTGGACAGCCGCACCATGATCGACCACGGCGGCGCGGAAAAGCTGCTGGGCAACGGCGACATGCTGTTCGTGCCCAACGGCATGAAGTCCATGCGCGTGCAGGGTGCGTGGGTGTCCGACGAGGAGGTGCACGCCATCGTCGAGTACATCAAGCAGGGCGGCGTGGCTGAGTACGACCCGGACATGATCGAGCACATGGAGAACGCCACCCGGTCCGACGCCGAGAAGGAGGACTTCGTCGAGGACTACGATCCCAAGCTGGCCGAGGCGGTGGACATCGTGCTTGAGCTGGGCCAGGCGTCCATCTCCATGCTCCAGCGGCGCATGCGCATCGGCTATGCCCGCGCGGGGCGCATCATCGACGAGATGGCCCGCCGCGGCATCGTCTCCGAGGCCGACGGCGCAAAGCCCCGCACCGTGCTGATGTCCCGGGAGCAGATCAACGAGCTGTTTGAGGAGGAGGGGGACGCCTAAGGGGGGACGCTGTCCCCCCTTACCCCCCCTGCTTAGGGGATTGAATCCCCTAAGAACCCCCATTCGCGCCGCTGACGCGGCGCCGGGAAAGGACAGGAATATGAATATCAATCGTCTCTCAAGGGTCATTGAAAACATGAGGGCCCATGATCTCGATCAGATCCTGGTCACGGGCACGGCGAACGTGTACTATCTGACGGGCGTATGGTGCGAGCCCTTTGAGCGCATGCTGGCGCTGCACGTGAAGGCCGACGGCGACATGAAACTGTACGCGAACCGCATGTTTGCGCTGCAGGGGCTGACGGACGTGCCGATGGTGGAATACGAGGACACGGACGACTGCATCGCGGTGCTGGCCCCGGACATGCTGCCGGGCAGGCTGGGCATCGACAAGACCTGGCACAGCCACTTCACCATCCGGCTGATGCAGGCCCGCCCGGACATCGTGCCGGCGCTGGGCAGCGCCCCGCTGGACGAGGCGCGGCTCATCAAGGATGCCGAGGAGCTGGAGCTGATGCGCGTGAGCTCGCGGATGAACGTGGAGGTCTGCGGGCGCATCGCCTCGGCGCTTACAGAGGGCGTCACCGAGAAGGCCATACAGTCGCTGTACAACGAAACTGCGCTGGAGCTGGGCGCGTCGGGCCCCAGCTTCACCCCGCTGGTGTGCTTCGGCGCAAACGGCGCGGAGCCCCATCACGACAGCGACAGGACCCCGCTCAGGCAGGGCGACACCGTCATCATGGACGTGGGCCTGTTGTGGAAGCACTATTGCAGCGACATGACCCGCACCGTGCACTTCGGCGAGGTCAGCGACGAACAGAAGCACGTGCGCGACATCGTGACCGCCGCCAACCGCGCCGGCATCGCCATGTGCCGTCCCGGGGTGAGGATGAAGGACATCGACCGCGCCGCCCGGAAGGTCATCGAGGACGCGGGTTACGGCGCCTACTTCACCCACCGCACCGGTCACGGCATCGGCCTGGACGAGCACGAGTTCCCGGACGTGTCCTCCGTCAGCGAGGTCGTCGCCCGCCCGGGCATGATATTCTCCGTGGAGCCGGGCATCTACCTTCCCGGCAGATTCGGCGTGCGGGTGGAGGACCTGGTGGCCGTCACCGAGGACGGCTGCGAGGTGCTGACGCGCTACGATTGGCAATGACAGGATACCTATACGGGCGATGAGGGCATCGCCCCTACGCCTCACAACGAGATTACCGTAGGGGCGATGCCCTCATCGCCCGTCGTGTCAATACCCGCCTACCTTGTCATCAATACGAACACGATCACGCAGGTCACCACCACGAAGGCGGACACCAGCGTGGCGGTCAGATTGAACTGCCGCCTGCCGCCCGTGGATTCGGAAGGCGCCAGCAGATGCGCCTTGCGCAGGGCGCTCACCAGAGGCTTGTACACCAGCATGGTGATGCTGGCGTTCAGCCCGCCCTTGACCAGGTTGAAGGGCAGGAAGGTGGGGATCAGCATGCCCGCCACCACCTCGCGGGGCACGTGCATGTACAGCGGCGTGATGATGTAGTTCCACGCCAGCATCAGCGCGGTCATCAGTATGACGCCCAGGGTCAGGCCCAGCGCGGCGCTCTTCAGCCGGCGGTTTTTGTGGTACAGAAGCGACGCTGGCAGCGCGAAGGCGCAGGTGGACAGCACGTTCATCAGAAGCCCGATGGGGCCGGTGGAGCTCACCGTCACCATCTCGATCAGCGAAACCGCCAGCGCGATCAGCATGGCCGGGCCGGTGCCCAGCACGAAGCCGGAGATCACGATCACCACGTCCTTGAGGTCGTAGCTCAGAAAGCCCGCCACCTGGGGCAGCGGCCGGGTGATCAGCATGGCCACGTAGGCCATCGCGGCGAGCATCGCCATCAGCGTCAGTTTTTTCGTGTTGGATTGAATCGCCTGTGTCATCGTCAATACCTCCCCAAAAATCCGTGCGCGCCCGCGGGCAAAGTCCCGGGGCGCGGACAATTCCTGAAAAGGCGCATGCCTCGTGTCTTCTTCCATCCAGACTGTACTGTCGGTACCGGATTTGCACCGGTTCATGCCGCATTGCGGCTCGCGGACTGAGGGGAGAGACCCCATCACCGCCGGTCGGGTATTTCACCCTGCCCCGAAGATCACAATTCAGTTATACACTATGCCACAACCCGTGTCAATAGGTCGTGTGTTAATTTTTTTGCCCGCATTGACAGGCACATGCCGGGGTGGTAAATTGGAATTTGTCAGGCAAATCCCAACACGAAAGAGGGCAACGAACCATGAAGCAATCCCACCTCGGCGCGCTCCAGGTGGCGCTGGGCGCCACGTTCTGGAGCTTCGCGGGCGTGCTGGGCAAGTGGCTAACGTGGAACGCGCTGACCATCAACGGCATCCGGTCGCTGGTGGCGGTGATCCTGCTGGGCATCGCGCGCAAGAGCTTCAGGGTGCGCCTGAGCCGGGGCACGGCGCTGGGTTCGCTGGCCGTGATGCTGACCAGCCTTCTGTATATGGCGGCCATCAAGCTGACCACCTCCGCCAACGCCATCGTGCTGCAATACGCCGCCCCGGCCTTCGTGATACTGTTCTGCTGGCTGTTCTACGGCCAGCGGCCTAACCTGCGCAGCGTGATCACCGCCGCGCTGATCATGCTGGGCGTGGTGCTGTGCTTCGCCGATAAGATGGGCGGTGGCCGGCTGGCGGGCAACCTGTTGGCCATCGTCTCGGCGGTGACCTTCGCGCTGGTGTTCTTCTGCGCCCGCATGCCGGACACCAACCCCGCCGACTACTCCTATCTGGGGCTGATGCTTTGCGTGCCGTCGATGCTGTTCGGCTTCTTCGACCCCGGCATGTCCGCCCGTCCGACCCAGTGGCTGGCGGTGCTGGGCCTGGGCGTGTGCCTGGCGGGGGGCTATTACTTCGTCTCCGCCGCCATGGGCCGGGTCTCCCCGGTGTCCGCGGTGCTGCTTTCCAACCTGGAGCCGGTGCTCAACCCCATCTGGGTGGCGCTGTTCCTGCCGCAATTGGGCGAGGTCCCCGGCGGACTGGCCCTGCTGGGCGCCGCCATCGTGCTGATCACCGCGGCGGTGTACGCGCTGACGGGGGAGAAGCCGGCGGCGGAATCGAAGAAAGGCGCGGACGTCCGGCATGGATAGAGGTATGATTATGACGCAAAACAAAGGATTCCTCGAGAGGCTGGGCCGGCTTCTGCTGTTTGTGTGGTACACGTTTACACTGTTGCAGGTGACCACACTGAATGCGGTGACCGGCGCCATGGCCCTTGGAATAGCGAAGATCGCCTGCGTGCCGGCCCTGCTCCTGCTAGTCTTGATATCGTCGGTCAGGGCGCTGACGTCGGCGCTAGCTGCCGGGGATCGGAGAAGGGCCGCGGGACTGTTCCTGCTGCGCGTGGGGGTCATACTGCTGGCCCTGATTTCATTCGCCGTCAATGTGAGGAGCAACGATGCCTGGGTTCTGCTGGCTGTCGCCCTGACCTGCCGGGAACAGCGGGAGGAATCGCTTTTCAAAACCGCGTTCTACATCGGCGCCTGCGTCGTCGTCGTCGTTTTCTTCCTTTCCATGCTGGGCATCGTGCCCAACAACCGCGGAGATTCCTTTGGCTTCATCTATCGGACCCATTACGCCTGCTATCTGCTGTGTCTGGCACTGTTCTACTGCCTCTTCAAAAACGGCGATCTGGGCTGGCGCGGGGAGCTGGGGCTGGTGTTGCTCACGGTGCTGGACGCGGCGTTCGTCCACGGAAAGACCCTGCTGGTCTGCATGCTCCTGCTCATATCTGTCACGTTCTGGCGGCACTACCGCAGGTGTCGCGCCGTTCCCTTTCAGGACCCGGTACGCTACGCCCTCCCTCTGAGGCTCGCCTTCCGGGCTCTGTATGCGCCCGTTGCGTTGGCGGACGTTATCTATGAACGTCTGCGTCTGGGCAGGTACAAGCGCACTTTTCTGAGGCTCGCCCTGTTCAGCTTCCTGCTGTGCGCCGCGCTGCTGCTCATATGCTCGCGGTTTTACAGGGAACTCAAGCCCGCGATCGACCTGGTTCCCGGGATAGGCAGCGTCAAGTCGAGGTTCCTCCTCGGCCAGGTCGCCTTTGAGGAATTCCCGGTCCGGCTGTTCGGCTCGGACGTCTTGCAGCAGGGACTCAGCAAATCAGAGGACATCGTCGATCTCTATTTTGTCTTGGACAGCGCCTATATCAAGCTCCTGATGGAGTACGGCCTGCTGTGCTTTACAGGCTTCATGGGCCTGATGACCTGGGCGCAATACAGGCTTTACCGCGCCGGGCGCCGAGGTCATCGCAAACGACATGCAGGATATGTATGAGAGGTATTATCTGAATTCCTGACCCGACAGGCGGCGCTTGCGCCGCCTGGTGTTTACATATCGCTGATACAATCCTTGTTCCGCATGATGTAGTCCGCGCCGCTGACGACGGTCAGGGCGAGGGCGATGTACATCAGCACGACGGCTACCGTGGACAGCGGCCCGCCCGGGCCCTCCACGGGCACGAACAGCATCAGCGCGACGGTGGACACCATCTGGAACACGGTCTTGAGCTTGCCCAGCGGGCCCGCGGCGATCACCACGCCGTTCTCCACCGCCACCAGCCGGAACCCGGACACCAAAAACTCCCGGGCCAGCATCAGTATGCATACCCAGTCCGGCATGCGCCCCTGTGCCGTCAGCACGATCATGGCGGACATCACCAGCAGCTTGTCGGCGATGGGGTCCATGAACTTGCCGAAGTTGGTCACCAGCCCCCGGGAACGGGCGATGTGCCCGTCCAGCGCGTCGGTGGCGCAGGCGATGACGTAGATCGCCACCGCGGCGATCTGCATGCCCGTGGACGGCATCTTCACGCACAGCACGAAGAACGGTATCAGGCAGATCCTGAGGATCGTCAGCTTGTTCGGAAGATTCATTCCACGACCTCCCCTTCCAGATCATAGGCGTCCGCGCCGGTGATCCGCACGTTGACGTAGTCGCCGGGGGTCAGCGTCGCGTCGCCGTCGAGCCAGATGCAGCCGTCGCTCTCGGGGGCCTCCAGCAGGCTGCGCCCGTAGAAGCGGCCGGTCTCCTCGTCGAAGCCGTCCACCAGCACCTCGCAGACCGAGCCGATCCGGGCCTGGTTGATCTCCATCGATATGGACTGCTGAAGCATCATCAGCTGGTCCAGGCGGGCCTGCTTGACTTCCTCGTCGATCTGACCGGGCATGGCCGCGGCGGGGGTGCCCTCCTCCGCGGAGTAGGTGAATGCGCCCAGCCGGTCGAAGCGGGCCGCCTTCACGAAGTCCAGCAGGGTCTCAAACTGCTGATCCGTCTCGCCGGGGAAGCCCACGATCATGGTGGTGCGCACCAGTATGCCCCGCTTGCGGCACTCCTCAAGCCGACTCTTGATCCATTCGGAGGAGCCGCGCCGGTTCATGCGCCGCAGGAGGTCGTCGTCGATGTGCTGAAGCGGCAGATCGAGATAGGGGGCCACCTTGGGCAGCTTCTGGATGGTGTCCAGCAGGCGGTCCTCGGTGGAGTCCGGGTAGCAGTACAGCACCCGCACCCAGTGCACGCCCTCGATGGCGCTGACGGCCTCCAGCAATTCGGGCAGCATGTAGTGCCGGTCCCCGAAGTCGCACCCGTAGCGGCTGGTGTCCTGGGCGATCAGCGTGATCTCCGTCACGCCGTCGTCCGCCAGCTTCCGGCATTCATCGACGATGTCGTCAAAGGGCCGGGAGCTGTACCCGCCCCGGATCAGCGGGATCGCGCAGTAGGTGCAGCGGTTGTCGCAGCCGTCGGAGATCTTGACGTAGGCGCTGTAGCCCGGGGTGGTCAGCACCCGCGGGGTGTTCAGAAAACGCGCGCCGTTGGCGGTGTAGCAGGGCTTCATGCCCGCATCTCCCGCCTCGAGCATCTCAAACAGCCGGGCGTACTCCGCCACGCCCAGTATGCCGTCGATCTCCGGGATCTCGCTCATCAGCGCCTCCGGATACCGCTGGGCCAGGCAGCCCGTCACGTAGAGCTTCTTTGCCCTGCCCGCCTTCTTGTACTGCGCCATCTCGAATATCGCGTCGATGGATTCCTCCTTCGCCGCTTCGATGAAGCCGCAGGTGTTCACGAACAGTATGTCCGCCTCCGCCGGGTCGCTGACGATTTCGTAGCCCTTTTCCCGCAGCATGCCCAGCATGTTCTCCGAATCCACGCGGTTCTTCGCGCAGCCCAGCGAAACCAGTCCGATCTTCCTCATATGTTTCAGTCCCTACTCTCTATTGCCTATTGCCTAATCCTCATATCGTTCCAGCTCCACGCCGCCCTCGGTGAGCATCTGGAGGGCAAACTCGTCGGGGTAGCCCTCGCGGTAGACGACGCGCCTGATGCCGGAATTGACGATCATCTTGGCGCACAGCACGCAGGGCTGGTGGGTGCAGTAGAGCGTGGCGCCGTCGATGGAGCTGCCCAGCCGCGCGGCCTGTATGATGGCGTTCTGCTCGGCGTGGACGGCGTAGCAGATCTCGTGGCGGGTCCCGGAGGGGATGCCCAGCTTTTCGCGCAGGCATTCGCCCCGCTCCACGCAGGTCCTGATGCCCGCCGGGGCGCCGTTGTAGCCGGTGGTCACGATGCGCTTGTTCTTCACGATCACCGCGCCGACCTTGCGGTTGGCCTTGTAGCAGCTGGCCCACCCGGCGATCACGCCCGCCAGCTCTATGAACCGCCGATCCCATTTATCCATGGGGACACCTCCTTATAAGCTCCGTGAAACCAGTTCCGGGTCGTTGATGGCATTATCCAGCAGCCGGCTCAGAAAACCGGTGTAGCCCTTTCCGGTGGCCTTCGCCTTTTCCAGAGTCTCGGGCGATATGCGGATGGAAACAACGGGTTTGTTGCGTGCCGCCCGCTTCAGTCGCGCGGCCTGGGCCATGCGCTTCAGCTGTTCCGCGGACAGCTCCGGCGCGTCCTCGTCAAATACGGGCGGCAGCTTTGAGGCGCGCTCGATTTCGCTGATTTGCGCGTCGGTCAGTGTCATGCCTTTATGAATGATCAAATTGCCCATAGTAAGCCCTCCTTTCCGCCGGGGTGGCCGTTCGTGCTGAAATCAATCTTGAAGTATCGCCGCGCTGGATATATACGACAAAAATGATGCCGTGAACGCGACCGATAGTGATGAACCTTGGCTCGTCCGAGCTGTGCGTCAGATCGAAATCCTCCAATCTGTCCTCATCCAAAAACACATATGCCGCTGTTTCAAAGCTGATACCGTGCTTCTTCTTATTGATTATGTTCTTGTTGTCGTCCCAGTCAATCCGCATACCCTCAATGACCACATTGTATCACCCTGTTAAGTATAACACAAAGTATTACGCCTGTAAACACTCGGCCGGACTATTCACGCAAATTTGCCATTTATGTGACATCCGGGCAAAGATCCTTGTGTTTACCAATATTTAACCATAAAATGAGCCTTAACCCCCTTGATTTTCCCATATAAAATGGTTAAACTATCCTTTGCAAGGGTTAGCACTCAAATTTTAGGAGTGCTAACAAACCCAAACAATTATCATTACCTGGGAGGCATAAGCATATGAAGATCAAGCCTTTGGGCGATCGCGTGGTCATCAAGAACCTGGAAGCCGAGGAAACCACCCGCGGCGGCATCATCCTGACGAACTCTGCCAAGGAGAAGCCGGTCATGGCCGAGGTGCTGGCGGTAGGTCCCGGCGGCAACGTGGACGGCAAGGAAATCACCATGAACGTATCTGTCGGCGAGAAGGTCATCTACTCCAAGTACGCCGGCACCGAGGTCAAGCTGGACGGCGAGGAGTACATCATCGTGCGCCAGTCGGACATCCTGGCCGTGGTCGAATGACTCCCTCAGTCACGCTGCGCGTGACAGCTCCCTCGGAGAGGGAGCCTATGGTTCAACGCTATCAGTAAGTTGGAGGATATAAAAATGGCTAAGCAGATCAAGTATGGCGAGGAAGCTCGCAAGGCATTGCAGACCGGTATCGACGCGCTGGCGGATACCGTAAAGATCACCCTGGGCCCGAAGGGCCGCAACGTCGTGCTGGACAAGAAGTTCGGCGCGCCGCTGATCACCAACGACGGCGTGACCATCGCCAAGGAAATCGAGCTGGAGGACCCCTTTGAGAACATGGGTGCGCAGCTGGTGCGCGAGGTCAGCGTCAAGACCAACGACGTGGCCGGCGACGGCACCACCACCGCCACGCTGCTGGCGCAGTCGATCGTTCACGAGGGCCTGAAGAACGTGGCCGCGGGCGCGAACCCGATGGTCGTGAAGAAGGGCATCGAGCAGGCCACGGAGGCGGCGGTGCAGAGCCTGGTGGCGCAGTCCAAGCCCATCGAGGGCAGGAACGAGATCGCGCAGGTCGCCTCCATCTCCTCCTCCGACGAGACTGTGGGCGCGCTGATCGCGGACGCCATGGAGAAGGTCGGCAAGGACGGCGTCATCACCGTCGAGGAATCCAAGACCATGAAGACCGAGCTGAACATCGTCGAGGGCATGCAGTTCGATCGCGGCTACGCCTCCTCCTACATGTGCACCGACATGGAGAAGATGGAAGCCGTTCTGGACAACCCCTATATCCTGATCACCGACAAGAAGATCTCCAACATCCAGGAGATCATCGGCCTGCTGGAGCAGGTGGTGCAGCAGGGCAAGAAGCTGCTGATCATCGCCGAGGACGTCGAGGGCGAAGCCCTGGCGACCCTGGTGCTCAACAAGCTGCGCGGCACCTTCACCTGCGTGGCCGTCAAGGCCCCCGGCTTCGGCGACCGCCGCAAGGCCATGCTGCAGGATATCGCGATCCTGACCGGCGGCCAGGTCATCACCGAGGAGCTGGGTCTGGAGCTCAAGGAGGCCACCATCGACATGCTGGGCTCCGCGCGCCAGGTCAAGATCGACAAGGAGAACACCGTGATCGTCGAGGGCGCCGGCCAGGCTGACGAGATCAAGGCCCGCATCGCGTCCATCCGCAGCCAGATCGAAATGACCACCTCCGACTACGACCGCGAGAAGCTCCAGGAGCGCCTGGCGAAGCTGTCCGGCGGCGTGGCCGTGATCAACGTGGGTGCCGCGACCGAGGTCGAGATGAAGGAGCGCAAGCTGCGCATCGAGGACGCGCTGGCCGCGACCCGCGCCGCTGTCGAAGAGGGCATCGTGCCCGGCGGCGGCACCGCGCTGCTCAACGCCTCCAAGGCTGTGCAGAAGCTGATGTCCGAGACCACCGGCGACGTGAAGACCGGTGTGCAGATCGTGCTGCGCGCGCTGGAGGAGCCCGTCCGCCAGATCGCGACCAACGCCGGCGTCGAGGGCAGCCTGATCGTCGAGAAGATCAAGTCCCGCAAGTCCCAGACCTTCGGCTATGACGCCGCCAAGGACGAGTACACCGACATGATGGAGCGCGGCATCGCCGACCCGACCAAGGTCACCCGTTGCGCCCTGCAGAACGCCGCGTCCGTGGCCGCCATGGTGCTCACCACCGAGTCCCTGGTCACCGATATCCCCGCGCCCGAACCGGCGGCTCCCGCCGGCAATCCCGGCATGGGCGGCATGTATTGATTGCATCAAGGGCATTCGCTGCCGCGACGTATTACCGGAGCCTGACCCCCATAGATTCAAGGGGTCAGGTTCCGGCCTTTCGTTTCTTGTACAATGAACATCGAAACCATCCGCCGGACCCGTCGATCATGGGTCCGGCGTCTGTGTCGGAACATCAGTCCGGCTGTTTAATTAGGAATTGGGAATTAGGAATTAGGAATGACAGAATGCTGTCGTAGGGACGCCATTCATGGCGTCCGGGCGATTTCATGCGTAGGGGCGCCGATGCGGCGCCCGTCCTGCCTTCCCCTTCAGGGGAAGGTGCCCCCGAAGGGAGCGGAAGAGGTCGTTCCCCCGCACCCCTCGTAGGAACGCCATTCATGGCGTCCGTGCCCGCTTCATCCCTCCGTAGGGGCGGCGATGCGCTGCCCGCCCAAGCCTTCCCCTAAAGAGGAACCTCTCCGCCTCGCTTCGCTCGGCACCTCCCACTCCCTCCGTCTCGGCTTCGCCGAGCCACCTCCCTCTAAGAAGGAGGCATGACGGGGAGGCAAGGGGGTTATGGCATACGCGCGGCAGCCTTTGCCTTCCCCTTCAGGGGAAGGTGGCATGGCGAAGCCATGACGGATGAG
>CACXBB010000031.1 GCA_902765735.1 uncultured Eubacteriales bacterium
CATGAGTTATATTCCACGTCTACCCCCTGTTTTCCTTTTGGTTTTATATGCCTAACTGCATATTTCCTCGTGTTTTTCTTGGATTTATGCTTTTGGAAATACACTCTAATTCCTAATTCTCTTTAATGACCCTGCCGAGCCTCTCCATGCCTGCATTGATCGTCGGTATATCGCTCATCGAGAAGTTGAGCCGGAGGGTGTTCATGTGGCCGCCCTCGGTATAGAAGTGGGTGCCGGGCACGAAGGCGACGTTGTTTTCCACGGCGGCTTTAAACACCTTCATGGCGTCCATGCCTTCGGGCAGTGCGGCCCAGACGAACAGCCCGCCCTGGGGCACGGTGTGCACGGTGCCCTCGGGGAAGTGCTTGAAGCCGTCCAGCATGGCGTCGAGCTGCACCTTGTAGTCGCCGCAGATGCGCGCGAGGTGGGCGGGCATCAGGCCCTTGCGGAGGTAGGCGTCCACGATGGCCTGGGTCAGAAGCGGGGAGTGGGTGTCCGCCGACTGCTTGCCGATGACCATCTTGCGGCGCAAAAGCGGGTTGCGGACGGCCGCCGCGCCCACGCGCAGGCCGGGGGCGACGTACTTCGAGAAGCTGGACATGTACACCACCCAGCCCTCCTCGTCGAAGGACTGTATCGTGGGCAGGGGCTCGCCGGAATACCGCAGGTCGCGGTAGGGGTCGTCTTCGGCGATCACCACGCCGTACTTCGAGGCAAGCTGAGCCAACGCCTTCCGGCGCTCCAGCGACAGCGTGATGCCGGTGGGGTTCTGGAAGGTGGGGATCACGTACATGAGTTTCGGGTGATGCGCTTTGATCAATTCCTCCGCCGCCTCCACGATCACGCCCTCGTGGTCGGTGGGCATGGGGACGAGCTTTGCGTTGTACTCCCGCATGGCCTGTATCGCGCCCAGGAAGGTGGGGCTCTCGCACAGCACCGCGTCCCCGGGGTTTATAAGCGCCTTCAAAAGCACGTCGAACGCCTGGGTGCCGCCCTGGGTGGGCAGTATGTCCTCGGCCTCGCAGTTCACCATCGAGCCCCGAAGGAACTCGGCGGCGCTCTCCCGGAAGGGATTGAAGCCGTCCGTCGCGCCATACTGCAGAAGCGACGTGCCGTATTTCGCCAGCGCCTCCTGCGCCAGGCCGGACACCACCTCCGGCTCCAGCGCCGTGTTGGACGGGTTGCCGCCCGCGAAGGAGATCATCCCCGGCTTCGCCAGCAGCTTGAAGATCTCGCGGATGGCCGAGCCCGTGATGGGCCGCATGTGCTCCGCGAACAGTGCTTCTGTGAATTGCATAGTGTACGCCTCCTGGAATGATTGTCGGCGTCTTTCCCTACAGGAGCCGCCGACCCGGAAAACGTTCCGTTTTCCTAATCATTTATTAAATAAAAACAGTCGCCTCCCCTTACGGGAAGGCGACTGTGAATCGCGGTACCACTTCCGTTCGCCCCCCCGTGGGAGGGCCTCTGACACGCGGTTACGGGCGTGAACCGGACGGCCTACTCGTCGGTTCAGCCGCCTGCTCCGGGATGTATTCGTCCGCCCGTCACGACCCCCTCGCACCGACCGGGGGCTCTCTGAATCCGACCAAAGCGGCTTACTTGTTCCCATCATCGCATCATAATATGACGATATAAGCATCATAGCATGCCCGGCGGGTTCTGTCAAGCGCGGCGGGGGTTAAATGTATAGGCAATGGGGAATGGTGGGGGAGGGAACAGGGAACAGGGAACAGGAATGGCCTGGGCCCGCCGTAGGGACGCCATTCATGGCGTCCGCGAATGCCGCGACCTCCGTAGGGGCGCCGATGCGGCGCTCGCTGGGAACGGGGGACGACCTCTTCCGTCACGCTTCGCGTGCCACCGTTCCGGGGGCCTGCCGGCCCGTTCTCGCTGAAAACAGTCCACCGGACTGTTTTCCGGGCGCTCGAACCCCCTGAAGGGGAAGGCAGAGGCACCCGCCACGCCCCGGCAAGGTCATTTGGAACACTGATGTGACCTGATCGTGACGTTGCTCGGGCATTTTCCGCTTCCTCTATTGATAGAATGAAGTGTATTTGCTATAATGGACCCACATTTATTGAAGGGCAATCGGGAGGATGAGAGCATGGCGGAGAACAGGGACGCCTTTGAGGCCAGGATCCAGGCGCTGGCGGACTACATTCTGGAGGATTACGGCAACGACCGGGTGATCGACCGGCTGGAGATGTTCACCCAGCCGGACCGGCGCATCATCGAGGAGTTGATCGGCAAGCTGCTGCGGCTGGTGTTTCCGGGCTATTACCGGGACTACACCTATCGCATCTACAATCCGAAGAACAACCTGTCCGCGCTCATAGAGGACGTGGCCTTCCACCTGAACCGGCAGATCGGCATCGCCCTGCGGGGCAGCGAGCCGGTGTCCCCGCAGGAGGCGGAGCGCCGCGCCGAGGACATCACCGCCGCCTTCCTCGAGAAGCTGCCGGGCATCCGCACCTACACGGAGACCGACCTGCAGGCCGCCTACGACGGCGACCCCGCCGCCAAGAACAAGGCGGAGGTCATCATCGCCTATCCCGGCCTGTACGCCATCACGGTCAACCGGCTGGCCCACGCGCTCTACGAGCTGAACGTGCCGCTGATCCCCCGCATCATGACCGAGTTCGCCCACAGCCGCACCGGCATCGACATCCACCCCGGCGCGCAGATCGGGCGGTACTTCTTCATCGACCACGGCACCGGCATCGTGGTGGGCGAGACCACGGTCATCGGCGACTACGTCAAGATCTACCAGGGCGTCACGCTGGGCGCGCTGTCCACCCGCGGCGGGCAGAAGCTGCGGGGCAGGCGCCGCCACCCCACCATCGAGGACAACGTGACCATCTACGCCGGCGCGTCCATACTGGGCGGCGAGACGGTGATCGGCCACGATTCCGTCATCGGTTCCAACGTGTTCATCACCCATCCCATCGCCCCCGGCACGCGCGTCAGCATTCGCAACCAGGAGCTCCTGTACAAGAACGGGCAGGGCTATGTGCTCCAGCCCGAGGTGCCCGGGGATGATCCGGAGTGGTTCTACATTATTTAGGGAGTAGGGAGTAGGAGTATTTACTATGCAGAATTCGCTGTTTCGTGAAAAGAGTCTGGAGCGGATCGCGTCTCCGGAGCAGCTCAACGACTACATGCGGGTCACCAGTCCCGCCATGTGGATGGTGCTGGGCGTGGTGATCGCGCTGCTGGCGGGGCTTCTGGCGCTGTCTTGCGCGACGAACCTGGAGACCCTGCTGCCGGCGGAGGCGGTGGTGGCGGACGGCATGATGGAGATCAGGCTGCCGGCCTCGAAGGAGGACGAGGTGGACGACGGCATGACGGTCCGCGTCGCGGGGCAGGAGGTCACCATCGATTACGTGCGCCAGGACGAGACGGGAGAGGTCGTCTGCACCGCGGATATCGACGCGGAGGACGGCGCGTATGACGCCGATATCGTCACCGAATCCATATCGCCCATCAGCTTCCTGCTGAACAGTTGAGGAGGGCGTCGCTTTGTTTGAGAAGAGAAGGCAGGTCAGGCAGCCGGTCAAAAACGGCGTGGCGAAGGTGCCGGTCATCATGCAGATGGAGGCGCTGGAGTGCGGCGCGGCATGCCTGGCGATGGCGATGGCCTACTATCAGAAGTGGGTGCCGCTGGAGCAGGTGCGGCTGGACTGCGGCATCTCCCGGGACGGCTCCAACGCCAAAAACGTGATGCTGGCCGGGCGGCACTACGGCTTCGAGATGAAGGGCTACCGCGTGGAACTGGAGAGCCTTAAGCAGGTGGCGACCTATCCCTGCATCATCCACTGGGATTTCGACCACTTCGTGGTGCTGGACGGCTTCCGCGGCAACAAGGCCGTGCTCAACGACCCCGCCCGGGGCGTGGTGCAGGTGGACATGGAGGCGTTCGACGCGGCCTTCACAGGCATCGTCATCACGATCAGGCCCGGGGAGGGCTTCGAGCCCTCCGGCAGGCGCAAGAGCACGCTGGCATTCGCCCGCAGGCGGCTGCGCGGCGCGGGGGTGGCGGTGGTGTTCGTGGCGCTGACCACGGTGATCTCCTACCTGTTCGGCATCATCAACCCCGTGATGTCCCGCATATTCTACGATCGGCTGCTGACCGGCAGAAACCCGGAGTGGCTCCACCCGTTCATCGCGCTGATGACGCTTCTGTGCGTCGTTCAGCTGGTGGTGGAGTGGGCCCGGGCGGTGTATTCGCTCAGGATCAACGGCAAGCTGACGGTCATCGGCAGCACCGCCTTCATGTGGAAGGTGCTGCTATTGCCCATGGAGTTCTTCTCCCAGCGCATGGTGGGCGACATCCTCCAGCGCCAGTCCACCAACGCCACCATCGCGGGCACCCTGGTGGAGACCGTCGCGCCGCTTCTGCTGAACACCTTCATGACCGTGTTCTACCTGGTGCTGATGCTGCGCTACAGCCCGCTTCTGACGCTGATCGGCCTGGCCTCGGTGCTGATCAACCTGGTGGTCGCCCGGATCATGTCCGAGAAGCGGGTCAACGTGATGCGCGTGCAGATGCGCGACGAGGGCAAGCTGGCCTCCGCCACGCTGGCCGGCATCAGCATGACCGAGACCATCAAGGCCTCCGGCGCGGAGAACGGCTTCTTCCGGAAGTGGGCGGGCTACCAGGCGTCCGTCAACACCCAGAACGTGAAGTACGCCCGCATGGACGCGGGGCTGGGCATCATCCCCGCCTTCGTCAGCGCCGTGGCCAACTACATGGTGCTGTTCATCGGCGTGTACCTGGCGATGCACGATCAGTTCACCCTCGGCTCGATCACCATCTTCCAGGGCTTCCTGACCGCGTTCATGAACCCCGCCGAGACGCTCATCGAGGCGGGCCAGACCATCCAGGAGATGCGCACCCAGATGGAGCGCGTGGAGGACGTGATGCAGTACCCCTCCGACCCCATGGTGCGCTACGAATCCATCCGCGAGGACGTGGACTACGCCAAGCTGCGCGGCGGCGTGGAGCTCAGGGACGTGTGCTTCGGCTACGCCCCGCTGGGAAAGCCCGTCATCCAGGACTTCTCCATGAACATCAAACCCGGCAGCCGGGTGGCCATCGTGGGCGCCAGCGGCTGCGGCAAATCGACGCTGTCCAAGCTGATCTCCGGGCTGTACCTGCCCTGGTCCGGCGAGATACTGTTCGACGGAAAGCCCATCGCGGACATCCCCCGGGCGGTGTTCACCGGCTCGCTGGCCGTGGTGGATCAGGATATCATACTCTTTGAGGACACCATCGCCAACAACATCCGCATGTGGGACGACACCATCCAGGACTTCGAGATCATACTCGCCGCCCGGGATGCCCAGCTCCACGACGATATACTCAGCCGCCCCGGCGGCTATCAGGGCCGCCTGACCGAGAACGGCAAGGACCTCTCCGGCGGCCAGCGCCAGCGGCTGGAGATCGCCCGCGTGCTGGCGCAGGACCCATCCATCATCATACTGGACGAGGCCACCTCCGCCCTCGACGCCAAGACCGAGTACGACGTGGTCAAGGCCATCAAGGACCGCGGCATCACCTGCATCGTGATCGCCCACCGGCTGTCCACCATAAGGGACTGCGACGAGATCGTCGTGCTGGACAAGGGCGTCGTGGTGGAGCGCGGCACCCACGAGCAGCTCTACGCCAAAGGCGGCAAATACGCGGAATTGGTCACGAGCGAATGAACAACAGAGTGCAGAGTACAGAGTGCAGAGTACAGATTTGGTTTGCGGGGGTACGGAATGAGTATCACGAGGAACAAGAGCAAGCGGTTTGCGATTCGGATTGTCAATACATATCGGTATCTGTGTGAAGAGCAAAGGGAGTTTGTGCTGTCCAGACAGCTGCTTCGGTCGGGCACTTCCATAGGCGCCAATCTTGCGGAAGCAGAGTTCGCGTTCAGCCGGAAGGAATTCCTGGCAAAGGTGTATATCGCCTTAAAGGAGACCTCAGAGACAAAATACTGGCTTGAGCTGCTGGTCGAGACGGATTATCTGACCCGGCATCAATTTGAAAGCCTTTATGCGGACGCGGAAGAGCTGAGCAAAATGCTGACAGCCACAACCAAAACCATCCGTGAAAACTGACTGCCTCTGCACTCTGTACTCTGCACTCTGCACTCTGAAGACGACCGAAGGGAGTAAAAGATGGGTTGGTTTGACGAACAGATCCGGCAGCGCATGAAGCACGACGAGGAGGTCTTTGAGGACTCCTTTGCGCGCGTGGCCAGCTCGGTGCTGGGGGGCAGGGAGGCGTCCTGGCTGCACGACAGGCGGCTGGAGGCCAGGCAGGCGCTGGACGAGATACTGAAATACTACCGCTACAAGCCCGCCGAGATTCCGGAGGAGATCACGGACCCGGAGGCGCAGTTTGAGTACGCCCTTCGGCCGGTGGGGCTGATGACCCGCGACGTGGCGCTCACGGAGGGCTGGTACAAGGACGCCTACGGGCCCATGCTGGGGTTTTTGAGGGATTCCGGCGCGGCGGTGGCGCTGCTGCCGGGCCGACTGCACGGCTACCGCTTCACCGACCCGGACACCGGCAGGCAGGTGCGGGTCACGAGGCAGAACGCCGGGCGGCTGGACCGTGCGGCGCTGTGCTTCTACCGGCCCCTGCCCATGAAGAAGCTGGGCATCCCCGACCTGCTCGCGTACCTGAGAAGCTGCATCACCAACGGCGACATCGCGGTGATCATGCTGGCCACCCTGGCGGTGGTGCTGGTGGGCATGATCGAGCCGAAGGTGGCCGAGGTGCTCACCGGGCCCGTGCTCAAGAGCAAAAACCTGTCGCTTCTGGTGGGCATGGCGGTGTTCCTGATCGCCTCTGCGTTCGCGTCGCAGCTTTTGCAGGTCACCAAGGACCTGCTGACCCAGCGCATCTCCCAGAAGACTTCGATGGCCGTGGAGGCCTCGGTGATGATGCGCATACTCTCGCTGCCGGTCAGCTTCTTCCGGCGGTTTTCCTCCGGCGAGCTCTCGAGCCGCGCGGACTCCGTGGGCTCCCTGTGCGAGATGCTGCTGGACAACACCATGTTCACCGGGCTGACCTCGCTGATGTCGCTGATGTACATCAGCCAGATCTTCGGCTTTGCGCCGGCGCTGGTGTGGCCCTCCATCATCATCATCGTGGTCACGGTGCTCTTGAGCCTGGTCACCTCGCTTGCGCAGATCCGCATCTCCCGGCGGAAGATGAAGCTCAGCGCCGCCGAGTCCGGCATGAGCTACGCAATGGTCAGCGGCATCCAGAAGATCCGCCTCTCCGGGGCGGAGAAGCGCGCCTTTGCCCGCTGGGCCGGACTGTACGCGCAGAACACCGAGCTGGAGTACAACCCGCCGCCGTTTTTAAAGCTCAACAGCGTGTTGAACACCGGCATCATGCTGGCGGGCAACATCGTATTGTACTACATCGCCGCCCGCACCGGCGTTGCCCCCAACGAATACTTCGCCTTCAGCGCCGCCTACGGGCGGGTGATGGGCGCCTTCTCCGCGATGGCCGGCATCGCCATCGCGGTGGCCTCGATACCGCCGGTGCTGGAGATGGCGGAGCCCATCCTCAAGGCCGAGCCGGAGGTCACCGCCGACAAGGAGGTCATCACAAAGGTCAGCGGCGGTATCGAGCTGAGCCATGTCTCCTTCCGCTACGAGCCGGACGCGCCCTGCGTATTGAACGACCTGTCGCTCAGGATCAGGTCGGGGGAGTACGTCGCCATCGTGGGCCGCACGGGCTGCGGCAAGTCCACGCTGGTCAAGCTGCTGCTGGGCTTTGAGACGCCGGAGAAGGGCGCGATCTACTACGACGGCAAGAACCTCAAGCGCATTGACCCCAAGTCCCTGCGCAAGCAGATGGGTGTGGTGATCCAGAACGGGCAGCTCATCCAGGGGGACATCTACTCCAATATCGTCATCTCCGCGCCCCAGCTCACCCTCGACGACGCCTGGGCCGCGGCGGAGATCGCCGGCATCGCCGACGACATCCGGGAAATGCCCATGGGCATGCAGACCATCATCTCCGAGGGGCAGGGCGGCATCTCCGGCGGCCAGAAGCAGCGGCTGATGATTGCCCGGGCCATCGCCCCCAAGCCGAGGATACTGATCTTCGACGAGGCCACCAGCGCCCTGGACAACAAGACCCAGAAGCAGGTGTCCGAGGCGCTGGACGCGCTCAAGTGCACGCGCATCGTGATCGCCCACCGGCTGTCCACCATCCGCCACTGCGACCGCATACTGGTGATGGACGGCGGCGCGATCGTCGAGCAGGGCACCTACGACCAGCTCATCGCCCAGAACGGCCGCTTCGCCGAGCTCGTCGCAAGGCAGAGGCTGGATGATACGAAGGAACCTGAGGCGGAGAATGTATAAGGTATTAGAGTGTGTTTCTAAATGCCGGGAGATGCAGTTTCGAGCGGATTTGGCTGCATTTCAAGGCGATTTTCCGCAGGCTTAGTGGGGCTAAGTCAAGGGAAATTGGGAATTGGGAATGGAGAATTCCGGTGGAAATCCCTCGGATTTCTTTTGATAAAAGGGTTACGATGAAATGTATGTTCATTGGCTATTCAGGCATTCTGTAATTCCCCATTCCCCATTCCCAATTTATAAATGAACAAGGAGGTCACAATCATGAAGAAACTAATGTGCGTACTAATGGTGCTGTCGCTGCTGCTGTGCGGCATGGCGCTGGCGGAGGCGGAGCGGTCCTTCGAGGGCCGCTGGGTGTGCGAGCGGGCCGCCATCGACATCGCCGACATCGGCGACGTCTACGACGTGAAGGTGGTCTGGGGCAACAGTGCCTTTGATCAGACCGAGTGGCACTACACCTGCCTGTTCGACGTCGAGCGCAACCTGCTGTACAGCAGCGAGCCCGGCACGAAGGAGATCGTCGGCTGCGACGAGAACGGGGCGCGCACCGTGCTCTCGACGGAGTACGAGGACGGCGCGGCCACCTTCGCCCTGGACGACGACGGCATGCTGATCTGGGACGACGCCAAGGAGCACGCCGCCGAGGGCATGCGGTTCGAGCGCGGCGTGGACCCCGGGGAGTTCACGAACGCCCAGAAGGTCATCGCCCCGATGGACACCGACATAGACCTGAGCGACGGCACCTATCCCGTCGGCTTCGACCGCGGGGACGTGAAGGACGGCGGCATTGCCGACGTGAGCATCTACACCGTGGACTGCTACGACATCGTGGACGTGGCGCAGATGACCGTGGGCGACGCCTTCACCGTGGAGGGCGTCACGATCGACATCACGAGCCTCGAGGCGGGCGACGACGGCAGCGTCATCATCAACGGCGGCATGGACGGGGACGGCTACATCCTCCGCGCCTTCGACGAGGAAAACTGCTACAAGGTCGTGGAGAACGACGATTTCAACACCTTCACCGTGCGCGACGTGCAGACCCTGCCCTTCGCGGAGGACGTGGTGTACACCGACGGCTGGGACATCGAAAAGGACCCGGTGACCGTCACCGGCATCGAGGCCGTGACCGCGGCCATCGCGGAATCTGAGGACGAATACTACGACCCGTACAGCACCGAGATGCGGTTCGTGGACGGCAGGATCGCCGAGATCAACCGCGAGTACGTGCCGTGACGTGACGACGGAGGTCGGCTGAATCCATGAATCAACCCTATAACGAACAGGACGCGCTGCTGTCGTCCGTATTCCACGACGGCACGGCGCTGTTCAGGCAGCCCGCCGAGCCGGAGGCGGGGGACCGTGTGGCGCTGCGGCTGCGCCTCCGGCGGGATGCGGAGGCGGAGGTGTCGCTGCTCAGGGGCCTCCCCGCCGCGCGCATCGGCATGGCAAAGACCGGCAGCGACGCCTGCTTTGACTGGTACGAAGCCGCGCTGGACTGCCCGGAGGAACCGGTGTACTACGCCTTCCTGATCGAATGGCGGGGGCGCTTTATACACTTCGACCGGCTGGGGGCCCGGTGGGTGGACTGCCCGCCCGCCCCGGACCCGGCGGGGGCCTTTAAAATCATCCCGGGCTTTCACGTGCCGGAGTGGTCCGTGGGGGCGGTGCAGTACCAGATACTGCCGGATCGCTTCAGAAACGGCGACCCCGGTAACGACGTGCGCGACCGGGAATACTGGTATGCCCATGCCCCCATACGCCACGCCCCCGGCTGGGACGCCCCGCCGGAGGCCGACGACTACCACTGCCAGTACGGCGGCGACCTGGTGGGCGTGCTGGAAAAGCTGGACTACCTGCAATCGCTGGGGGTGGAGGCCATCTACTTCAACCCCATATTCGTGTCGCCCTCCGCCCACAAGTACGACACCCAGGACTACGCTCACGTGGACCCGCACCTGACGGTCATCCCCGTCGATCAGGGGGACATCCTGGCCTGCGGGGATCACGACAACGCCCACGCCACCCTTTACATCACCCGCACCACCGACCCGGACAACCTGAGCGCCGGCGACGCCTGGTTCGCCGGCTTCTGCCGGGAGCTGCACCGCCGGGGCATGCGGGTCATACTGGACGGCGTGTTCAACCACTGCGGCTCCTTTCACCGCTGGATGGACCGGGAGGGCGTCTACGGCGGCACGGACGGGGCTTTCGGGCATCCAGACAGCCCGTACCGGGGGTACTTTGCCTTCCGCGACGATCACGGCTATCAGTGCTGGTGGGACATCGAGACCCTGCCCAAGCTGTGCTACGAGCAGTCCGACGCCCTGTGCGGACAGATCCTCAGCATAGCGGAGAAGTGGGTCGCGCCGCCGTACAGCATCGACGGCTGGCGGCTGGACGTGGCCGCCGACCTGGGCCGGACGCCGGAGTTCAACCACCTGTTCTGGAAGGCGTTTCGACGCCGGGTGAAGGCCGTCAACCCCAAGGTGCTGATCATCGCGGAGCACTACGGCAACCCCTCGGCCTGGCTGGACGGGGACGAGTGGGACACCGTGATGAACTACGACGCCTTCATGGACCCGCTGTCGTTCTTCTTAACGGGCATGGAGAAGCACTCGGACTACCGACGGGAGGATTTATACCAGAACGGCATGGCGTTTTTCCACACGATATTCGAGGCCATGTCCCGCATGCCCACGCCCTCGGTGTACTGCGCCATGGACGAGCTGAGCAACCACGACCACAGCCGCTTTCTGACCCGCACCAACGGCCGGATCGGGCGGATGAACACCGTGGGGCGGGAAGCAGCCTCCGAGGGCGTCCGCCCCGAGGTGTTCCGGGAGGCGGCGGTGATCCAGATGACCTGGCCCGGCGCGCCGACGATCTACTACGGTGACGAGGCCGGGCTCACCGGCTGGACCGACCCCGACAACCGCCGCACCTATCCCTGGGGCCACGAGGACCGGGCGATGATCGAATTCACCCGGGCGCTGGTGCGCGTGCGGCAGGCGCTGCCGGTCCTCAGGCGCGGCAGCGTGAAGCCCCTGTGCGCCGGGTACGGCTACATCGCCTACGGGCGGTTCGACGCCGAGAGCGCCGTCGCCGTGGCCTGCAACAACACTGAGCGCCCCATGCGGCTCGACCTGCCGCTTCGGGACCTGGGCATCTCCGACGGCACGGAGATCGTCGTGCGCTTTGTCAGCACCGAAGCGGGCTATGAGGCTAACGACGCCCCCGCGGGCGTGGTCAAAGAGGGCGTGCTGCGCTATGACGCGCCGGTGTACAGCGCCGCGATCCTGACGCCGGTGTGACACATGGATGTTGATTTCATTACGACGGCCCGGATACCGTAGGGGCGGGCGATGAGGGGATCGCCCCTACGACGGCCCGGATACCGTAGGGGCGATCCCCTGATCGCCCGTCGTTGCGGAACCGAAGGATCATGGAGGCAGGACAATGGGTGATACCTGGCGCGGATGGCTGGCGCGGCTGGGCGACGGGCCCGCGCGCGACGGCAGGGACCCCGCGGAGACGGCGGCGCTGGAGCTTCAGTCGGCGTGTCCGGTGCTGGGGGCGGAGACGCCCGCGCTCCGGGTCGAGCCGGCGATGGGGGAGGGCTACGCCGTCACCCGGGAGGCGGGCGGCGCGGTCATCACCGGCGGGGCGGTCGGCGTGCTCTACGGGACCTACGCCTGGCTGCTGGCCCTGGCGACCGGCGGGGGTGTGCCCGAGGGCGTGCAGCGCCCCTTCTACCCGCTGCGCATGCTGGACGCCTGGGACAACGTGGACGGCACCGTCGAGCGGGGCTACTCGGGCCGGTCGCTGTGGTTCGAGGGCGGGGCGTTCTCGTGGGAGCCCGCGCGCATACGGCTGCTGGGGCGGCTTATGGCCTCGGTGGGCGTCAACGTGCTGTGCGTCAACAATGTCAACGTGAAGGACGGCGCGGAACGTCTGATCGAGGATCAGCTGCCCGGCCTGGCGCGGCTGGCGGACGCCCTCCGGCCCTACGGCGTGCGGCTGATGGTCTCGGTCAGCTTCGCCCAGCCGCTTATGCGGGGTCTGCCCACCGCCGACCCGCTGGACGAAGGCGTGGCGGCCTGGTGGTGCGCGCGGGCGGACGCGGTCTGGGCAGCCGTGCCCGACCTGGCGGGCTTCCTGGTGAAGGCGGACAGCGAGCATCGCCCCGGCCCGTTCACCTACGGCCGCAGCCACGCTGAGGGCGCGAACATGCTGGCCCGGGCCGTCGCGCCCCACGGCGGCGTGCTGGTGTGGCGGGCCTTCGTGTACAACTGCGCCCAGGACTGGCGCGACCACGCCACCGACCGCCCGAAGGCTGCCTGCGTCACCTACCTGCCGCACTTTCTGTCGCTGGTGATCGTGGTGTCCATGGCGCAGAACGTATTCTCCTCCGACGGCGCGGTCAACCAGCTCCTGCTGGCCCTGGGCATCATCAGGGAACCGGTGTTCTGGCAGGGGCGAGGGCAAGTACTTCTGGTGGCTGGTGGGCTTTATCAACGTCTGGAAGGAGATGGGCTGGAACTCCATCATCTACATCTCCACCATGACCTCCATCGACCCCAGCCTCTACGAGGCCGCCGCCATCGACGGCGCGGGCCGGCTGCAGAAGATACTGCACGTCACGCTGCCGGGCATCAAGAGCACCTTCGTGGTGCTGCTGATCATGAACATCGGCCACCTGATGGAGGCCGGGTTCGAGATCCAGTACCTGATGGGCCAGAACCTGGTGGTGGACTGGTCCCAGACCATCGACGTGTTCGTGATGAAGTACGGCATCTCCAAGCAGCAGTACTCGGTGGCCGTGGCGGCGGGCATGTTCAAGAGCGTGGTGTCCATACTCCTGCTCTTCCTGGCCAACTTTATCGCCAGGAAGCTGGACGAGGACACGCTGATATAGGGAGGGATGGACATGACGACCGAAAAGCTGACCTATAAAAAGCCCCGGCTGCAGGGCGACGTGGTGTTCCCGATCATCAACGGCATCGTGCTCTGCCTGATCATGTTCGTCACGCTCTACCCGGTGCTCAACACCGTGGCCATCTCCTTCAACGACGGCACCGACGCCCTGCGCGGCGGCATCGGGCTGTGGCCCCGGGTGTGGTCCTTCAAGAGCTACCAGTCCCTGCTGGCCGATCCCGCCACCTATCAGGCGGCCTGGATCTCCATGAGCCGCACCGCCATCACCACGATACTGAACCTCGTGCTCACCAGCATGCTGGCGTTCACGCTGTCCCGCAGGGAGTACGTGCTGCGCAAGTTCATCACACTGGTGATGGTGCTCACCATGTACGTCAACGCCGGGCTGATCCCCAACTACCTGCTGATCTCCAAGACGCTGAACCTGTCCAAGAGCTATTGGGTGTACATCGTCCCGACGATGTTCTCCTGCTTCAACATGATCGTGCTGCGCACCTACATCTGCGGGCTGCCCGAAGCGCTGGTGGAGTCGGCGCGCATCGACGGCGCGGGGGATTTCCGCATCTTCTGGCAGATCATCTTCCCGCTGTGCAAGCCCGTGCTGGCCACGGTGGCGCTGTTCGTGGCCGTGGGCAGCTGGAACCAGTGGTTCGACACCCACCTCTATAACGCCGGCAAGCCCCACCTGCACACCCTGCAATACCTGCTCAAGCTCAAGCTGGCCACCACCCAGGCCAGCGCCAACGCGGCCAAGTCCTCCGCGGACGCCATGAAGTCCACCACCCAGATGACGCCCATCACCATACGCTGCGCCATCACCATGGTCTCCGCCGTGCCGATACTGATCGTCTATCCCTTCCTGCAGCGCTACTTTGTCACCGGCATGGTGCTGGGCAGCGTGAAAGGGTAGGTGCAGAGAATGAAATCACACAGAGATTGCCGTCAGGCGGAATGTTCGCCGGGCGGCAATCGCCGTCCCGGGCGACTTTAACGCGATAACAGAATGATGGAGGTGCGCCATGAAGGAGAAGCTGCGTCAGGAAGGCAAGAACGCCGCGCTGATCATACTGGGGCTTCTGATCGGTTCGCTGGCCTACAAGATGTATCTGATCCCCAACCAGGTGGTGTCCGGCGGCTTTACGGGCATCGGCCAGCTTTTAAACAGGTTCACCGGCTTGAGCGTGGGCACGGTGAACGTTTTGCTGAACGTGCCGCTGTTCATCATCTCGATGAAGTCCATGGGCATGCCCTTCGGCGTGCGCTCGCTGCTGGCCATGTTCGCCCTCTCGGCGCTGATCGACCTCATGCCCCTGCCCCCGGCCACCGACGACCTGCTGCTCGCGGCGGTGTACGGCGGCGTGACGATGGGCATCGGCTTCGGCCTCATACTCCGCGGCAGCGCCACCACCGGCGGCACGGACATGCTCTCGGCGCTTTTACACCGGATATTCCCCCAGATGCGCGTGAGCATCGGCATCTTCCTGATCGACGGGCTGGTGATCGTGGCCTCCGCCTTCGTGTTCGAGCCCCAGTCCGCCATGTACGGCCTGATCAGCGCCTTCATCGCCAACGTGCTGGTGGACGTGGTGCTGGAGGGTCCCAACGCCGCCCACGCCTACTTCATCGTCTCCGATAAGAGCGACGCCATCGCCGAACGCATCATGTCCGAGATGGACCGCGGCGTCACGGCTTTAAACGCCATGGGCATGTACAAAAAGACCGAAAAGCGCGTGCTGCTGTGCGTGGTCAACCGCTTCCAGACCATGGTCCTCCGCCGCATCGTGTTCGCCGTGGACCCCGCGGCCTTCGTGTTTTCCACCCGCGCCAATGAGGTGCTGGGGGAGGGGTTCAGTACGTACATGGTACAGACGAAGAACAAGCAGGCATAATCCTCCCGGTATGATATCCACAACATCCGCACATAATACAAGATATCTGCCCATATCCTATCGGGAGGTATTGTTATGCGAAAATGCGCGCGCCAAGAGCGCATGGATAGAAAAAAAGACGATCTGGCCTGCGACGGGCTGGGCGCGCTGGCGGTCAGCCGGGGGGCGCGGCGGCGTCTGGACCGCGCCCTCACGGAGACCCGGCGGCTGAGCGCCCTGGAGATCGACGCCGGGGACGGCCTGCGGCGGCTGACGGAGGACGCCCGTCTGATCGAGGCCGCCGTGCCCGCCGACCGGCTGCGAGGCCTGCCGACCTGCGGCGGGCGGGCGCGGCTTTCGGTCATCGCGGAGGGGCTTCTGCGCGGCGGCGAGCTGGCGCTGACGGAGGATAACCTGACGGCGGCCCTCGGCGCCCGGCCCCTGACCCTGCGGGAGCTGTGGTCCGCCCCCGCCGCCCTGCGCATCTGCATCGCGGAGGCGCTGTCCCGGGTGTGCGGGGCCATCGCTGAAAGCGCCTCGGAATGCGCGCGGGCGGAGGATTGGCTCGATCACCCCGGCAGGCTGCGTCGCGCGCCGTCGGCGGACTTCACGGAGCACGCCCTGCGCCGGTGCGCCGAGGAGAACCGCGCAAGGCCCCGGGCGCTCATGGAGGACTGCCTCCGCCGGCACGGCATGAGTCCCGCCCTGTTGATCCGCCAGGCCCACGACGCCCGCGCCCACCGGCTGCTCCGGCTGGACAACCTGATGGGTGCCCTGCGACTGATCGACCGGCTGGACTGGCAGGCCGTATTCGAGGCCCTCTCGGAAACGGACGCCGAGCTGCGCCGGGACCCCGCGGGGGTCTATCCCCTGATGGACGAGCCCTCCCGCCGCGCGGTGCTCGCGCAGGCGGAGGCCGTCGCCCGCGCCGCCCGGTGTTCTGAGATCGCCGCGGCCCGTCACGCTGTGTCCGCCGCCAGGGAAAACCGGAAGCCCTCGCGCGAAGCGGCCCCGTGTCTTGAGGATTTGGATACCGTCGACCCCCGGGAGAGCTGCTGCTGGTGGCTGTATGACGATGAAGGCCGCGCCGGCCTGCTCAGGCGGCTGGGCCGCACCCATACCCGGCTGCCCCGTTTGATCCCCGACCCCCGGGGCGCGGGCTGCATCCTCGCGTCGCTTTTGCTGACCGCCGCCGTCGCCGCCCTCACCGGGCGGTTCATCGGCATGCCCTGGCTGTGCGCGGCGTCCATCCCCGCGGCGTGGGCCGCCTCGGACGCCATCATGAACCGCATCTTTCCCATGTTCGTCAGGCCCGCCCGCCTTTTGAAGCTGGAGATCGAGCGCCTGCCGGACGCCTGGCGGACGCTGATCGTCACGCCGGTGCTGCTGCCGGACATCGCCCACGCCGACGCCGCCTGCGACAACCTTGAGGCGCTGGGCTGTCTGGAGGACGACCCCAACCTGGCCTGCCTGCTGCTGGGGGACTTCGCCGACGCCGACCGCGCCGAGATGCCCGGCGACGACGCCGTCGTGAACCGGGTCCGCGCCCGCATACATGAGATGAACCGCCGCGCCGGGCGGGAGAAGTATTTCTACCTGCACCGTCCCCGCACGCTGCTCGAGGCCGACCGCCGCTACATGGGCCGGGACCGCAAGCGCGGCGCGCTGATGGACTTAAACCGCCTGCTGCTGGGCGGCGCGTCGGCGTTCAGCGTGGAGGGCGCGGCCTGCGACGCCCTGCGGGGGCGGTATGCCTACGTCGTCACGCTGGACGCCGACACCCGCATGCTCCCCGGCACGGCCCACAAGCTGGTGGGGGCGCTGGCCCACCCGATGAACCGCCGCTACGCCGTGCTGCAGCCCCGTATGGAGGTGTCCCCGGCCTCGGTGAACAGCCGCTTTGCGCTCTTGACCTCCGGCGTGGGCGGGCTGGACACCTACCCCGTCAGCGCCGCCTCCCTGTGGATGGACCTCACCGGCGCGGGCATCTACGGCGGCAAGGGCGCCTACCGCGTGGCGGACTTCCAGCACGCGGTGGAGGGCATGCTGCCCGAGGGTCGCATACTCTCCCACGACCTGATCGAGGGCGCGCTGGCCGGCACGGGCTACGTGGGGGACGTGGCCCTGTTCGACGGCTGTCCCGCCACGCTGTCCGGCTGGATGAAGCGCCAGCACCGCTGGACCCGCGGCGACTGGCAGCTTCTGCCGCTGATGTTCTCCCGAAAGCGCCCCCTGCGCGCCGCGGATCGCTTCCGCATGCTGGACAACCTGATGCGCAGCCTGCGGGCCCCGGCGCTGTGGCTTTTGATGATGTTATCAGTCTGGACCGGACGCGCGGAGGGCGCGGCGGCGGGCATGCTGTACCTGTTTCTGGACGCATTTCTGCACCCCACGGACCCGTACGGCTGGCGGCGGGGCCTGATCGCCCTGGCCACGCTCCCCCTGACGGCGCGCCGCATGGCTGACGCCGCGCTTCGCGCGCTCTGGCGGGTGTTCGTCAGCCATCGGCGGCTGATGGACTGGGTGCCCTCCGCCGACGCGGAGCAGTCGCCCGAGCGCGAGGGCCGCGGGGACAGCGTCGCGGCGCTTATGGCCCTGCCCGGCCTGCTGGTCCCCGGCGGCGCGCCGCTGGCGCTGGCGCTGCTCATGCTGTTCTGGGTCGGGGCGGACTGGGTGCGCGACATGGAGCGCCAGCCGGTCCGCCCGGCGCGGCCGCTGAGCCCGGCGCAGCGCGACATGCTCCGTGAACTGGCCCGGGACACCTGGCGCTTCTTCTCGGATAGCGTGACGCCGGAGGGCCCTGCGCTGCCCCCGGACAACGTGCAGATCGACCCGCCCGCGCCCGCAGTCCGCAGGACCTCCCCGACCAACATCGGGCTGTACCTGTTGAGCTGCATTGCCGCGCGGCAGCTCGGGCTCATCGACCCGGCGGACTGCGCCGAGCGGGTGCGCCGGGCGCTGGACGCCGTGGCGTCCATGGAAAAGTGGCGCGGCCACCTGTTCAACTGGATCGACATCGACACCCTCGCGCCGCTGCATCCGCGCTACGTCTCCGCCGTGGACAGCGGCAACCTCGCCGCCTGCGCCGTCGCCTGCGCCCGTATGATCGGCGACGATGCGCTCTCCGCGCGGCTGGACGCCCTCGCCGCGGGCATGGATTTCGCGGCGCTGTATGACAGTGACCGGCAGCTCTTTTATATCGGCGTGGACGTGGACGCCGACCGTCCGAGCGCCTCCCACTACGACCTCCTGGCCTCCGAGTCCCGCATACTCAGCTACACCGCGCTGATGCTTCATCAGATCCCGCTCAAGCACTGGGCGCGGCTGGGGCGGCGGTGCGTGCGCGCGGGCGGCGGAGCGACGCTGGTGTCCTGGAGCGGCACGCTGTTTGAATACCTGATGCCCGAGCTGCTGATGCGCGCGCCGGCGCTGTCGCTGCTGGGCTGCGCCAACCGGCAGGCCGTGCGGGCGCAGATGCTGCAATCTTCTCCCTGGGGGGTGTCCGAATCGGGCTATCACGCCTTCGACGCCCGCATGAACTACCAGTACCGGGCCTTCGGACTGAAGGCGCTGGCCCTGGGCGGCACGAGTGAGGGCGGCGTGATCGCTCCCTACGCCTCCGCACTGGCGCTGGCGGTGCGACCCGGGGACGCCGCGGAGAATCTTGAGCGCATGACCGGGCTGGGCTGGCGTGGCAGCATGGGCTTCTACGAGGCCGCCGACGCCCGCCACCCAGACGATCAGGGCAGGCCCGCGCTGGTCAGGAGCCACATGGCCCACCACCAGGGCATGACGCTGTGCGCCGTGTGCAACGCCCTGACCGGCGACAGCCTGGCCCGGGGCTTCATGGGCGACCCCCGCGCCCGGGCCCTCGGGCTGCTGCTGGAGGAGCGCCCCGCCTGCACAGCCCGCTTAAAGCCGCTGCCCGAGTGCGCGGAGGCAAAGCCGAAGCCCCGCGCCATCCAGCGCGCGGCCCGCAACGCGCTGGATATCCACCTGCTGTGCGGGCAGAAGGCCCGGGCGTGGGTCGGCGGGGACGGCGCGATCCACTACGCCCGCGGGGGCATCGACGCCACCCGCTTCTACGGCGACCTCATCGACCGGCCCGACGCCGCCAACCTGCGCCTGCGCGTGGACGGCGCGCCCGTCATGCCGCGCTACACCTGTCTCTACGACGCCGGCTCCGCCCGGTTCGAGGGCACGGCAGGCCCCCTGTCCGTCGACATGACCGTCAGCCTGTCCCCGGAGGACGACACGCTGTACCGCGCGGTGGAGGTCAAGAACACAACCGCCCGCCGGGTCGCTGTGGAGGTCATGGACGCCCTGCCGGTGTCGCTGGCTGCGCCGCGGGACTTCACGGCCCACCCGGCCTTTCAGCTGCTGTTCGTGGAATCGGAGTACCACGGCGACAGCGCCCTTTTGTTTCGCCGCCGCCCGCGCAACCCCGGCGAGCGCTGTCCCATGCTGCTGCACGCGGCCTTCGCCGAGGGTCTGGTGCGGCGGGAATCCCGCTATGAGCACATCTTCGACCGCACGGGCGTCGCACGCTTCGACTGGCCCGGCGGCGTCGGCACGGTGCTGAATCCCGCCAGCGCCCTCAGTATCGCCCTCGATCTCCGGCCCGGCGAATCGCAAAGGATATGCTTCGCGCTTCGACTGTGCGACGGCCCGGAGGACTGCGCCGTCCAGCGCCTGCCGGAGCGCGCCGCGGCGCTGAACCGGGCGCGGGCGGAGGCGATGCTGGGCTTCCTCGGCATCGCCCCGGCGCTCTACCACCGGCTGGACCGGCTGTCCGCGCTGCTTCTGGACCCCCGGCTCGCGGCGCAGGCCAAGGCGGACCGCACCCCCGCCCCCGGCCTGTCCCGGGAGGCGCTGTGGCCCATGGGCATCTCCGGGGACCATCCCATACTCTCCATGGTTGTCGCCGACCCCCGCCACGCCCCTGCGGTGCAGGCCATGGTCCGGGCCCAGGGCTTCTACCGCGCCATGGGGCTCATGACGGACCTCGTGCTCATCGACACGAGCCCGGGCGGCTACGACCAGCCCGTGGCGACCCTGCTGCGCCGCATGATCGACGCCTCCCCGCTGGAGGACCGGGCGCATATGTTCGTGCTGACCGAGCTGACCGCGGCGCAGATCGAGGCCGTGCGCCGCGCCTCCGCCGTGGCCCTGACTGCCGACCGGGACTTTGCCGCCCAGCTCCGGCCGCTGCCGGACACATTGGACCTCCCCGCGGAGGCCCCCGCCCTCGACCCGGGGAATAGCCTGCCTGAACCCGCCCGGCGCTTCATGGACAACGGCTTCGGCGGCTTCACCGACGCGGGCTACTCGATCGACGTCCGCCCCGGCCGCATGACCCCCGCGCCCTGGTGCAACCTGCTGGCCACCGACGGCATGGGCTTGCTGCTCACCGAGCGGGGCGGCGGCTTCGTCTGGCGCGGCAACAGCCGCTTCTGCCGGCTGACCGGCTACCGCGGCGATCCCCGGAGGGAATGCTTCTGGCTGTCGCTTGGGCTGGTGACCGGGCACGGCGAGCAGCTCCCGCTGCTGCCGGGCAGCGCGCCGACCCTGCCCTTCCGGGTCGAATATTCGCCGGACGCGGCATCCTATTCATTCTCGGCGGAGCGTGCCTCGGGCCGGGTGACCTTCACCGTCCACGAGTCCGCCGTGCTGATCGACGTGACCCTCACCCTGCGGCGGCTTCGCGGGGTGCTGCGCGCCTCGATGGACTGGCTGATGGGCGCCGAGCGCGCTGACGCCGCCTGGCTGCGCACGTGGACCTCGGACGGGGCGCTGTTCGCCTCGGGCACGGCGGCGGGCGTGGGCTTTCTCGCCTGCGACAGCCTGGACGCCGAGTGCGGCGAGGCGCTGTTTACTCCGCTGAACGAGGGCGAAAACCACATCCGCCTGGCGCTGGGCTGGGCGGAGGACCTCCCCGCGGCCCGGAGGCTGGCACGGCTGGCCCGGGAGGGGGCGCTGGGTCCCGCCCGGAGGGAGGACAACGGCGCGCTGGTCGTCGAGACGCCCGACGGCGTCCTCAACCGCATGATGAACGCCTTCCTGCCCCATCAGGTGCGGGCCTCCCGCGTGCTGGGGCGCACCGGCTACGCCCAGCCCGGCGGGGCCTACGGCTTCCGCGACCAGCTCCAGGACATGCTTGCGCTGATCCCACTGGAGCCCGGGCGCGTGCGCGGCCACCTGCTGCTGTGCGCCGGGCGGCAGTTCGCCGCGGGGGACGCGCTGCACTGGTGGCACATGCCGTACCTCGGCGTGCGCACGCGCATCCGGGACGACCGGCTGTTCCTGCCCTGGGTGACGGCGGAATACGTGTTGCAGACCGGCGACAAGGCCGTGCTTTCCGAGGTCGTGCCCTATCTGGAGGACGTGCCCGTCCCCGACGACCGGGAGGACGTGTTCCGCGCCATGACCCCTTCCGGCGCCGTGGGCACGCTGCACGACCACTGCATGCGGGCCTTCCGCGCCTCGGACGCGACGGGCGCGCACGGCCTGGCGCTGATGGGCGCAGGGGACTGGAACGACGGCATGAACCGGGTGGGTCGGCTGGGAAAGGGCGAGAGCGTGTGGCTGTCGGAATTTCTGGCCGCCTGCGCGGATCGTTACGCCGAGGTCTGCCCCGTGCCCGCGGACGCCGATTGGCTCCGCGCCCTGGCCCGGAGGCACCGCGGGGCGGTGGAGCTGTACGGCTGGGACGGCGGGTGGTACCTGCGGGCCTTCACGGACGACGGCGCGCCCCTGGGCGGCGCGGACAGCGCCGCCTGCCGCATCGACCTGATCGCGCAGGCGTGGGCGGCGCTGTCCGGCCTGTCGCCGGAGCGCTGCCGGACCGCGCTGGACGCCGCCTGGGACCTGCTGGTGGATGAGAAAACCGGCATTATACGGCTGCTGACCCCGCCCTTCGGCGCGGAGGGACCCGACCCCGGCTACATCCGGGGCTATCCCGGGGGCGTCCGGGAGAACGGCGCGCAGTACACCCACGCGGCGTGCTGGCTGCTGCTGGCGCTCATACGCATGGGCGACGCGGACCGGGCGCACCGGGCGCTTGAGATGCTGCTGCCCGCCAGACACGCCGACACCCCCGAAAAGGCGCTTCGCTATCGGGCAGAGCCCTATGTGACGGCGGCGGACATCTATGACCTGCCCGGGGAGACGGGCCGCGGCGGCTGGACCTGGTACACCGGCTCCGCCGCGTGGCTGTATGTCGGTGTGCTGGCCCTGCTGGGCTACGAGCGCCGGGGCGACCGGGCGCGGCTGAACGCGCTGCTGGGCCCCTGGCCGGAGGTCAGCGTCACCCTGAGATACGGTGAAAGCCGCTACCGGCTGGTGTGCGCCAGGGGTGTGGAGAAGGTCGCGCTGGACGGCGTGCGCGTCGGAGGCGACTTCATTACCCTGACCGACGACGGAAGGCCTCACGAGGCGCTGTTCCCGCCGCGCTGAGGCATGAAACAGGGGCTGTGTCTGTACTGACACAACCCCTGCTCCCTATTGCCTACTCCCTAAATCCTATGTCCCCTGTATCACGATCTTCACGCCGGGCTTGGCCCACTGGATGATCTTCTTCATGCTGGCCTCGCTGACGGCCACGCAGCCCAGGGTGGAGTTCTTCTTGCCCTTGCAGTGCAGGAAGATGCAGCTGCCCTTTCCTTTGACGCCCTCGACGTTATAGTCGATGAACATGGCGTAGTTGTAATAACCCTTGTAGTCGATCAGGTGCTCGTCGGACTTGGTCCACTTGCGCTTGGTATCCCGGTAATCGACCAGCTTGTTGTAGTAATCCGAATCGGAGGAGCCGCACCAGTAGTGATACTTGGTCACCTTGGTGTAGGTCATCTTCGCGCCGGGATCGGCTTTGATGCCGAAGGGGGTGGTCAGGTTGAAGGTGCCGGTGGGGGTGCGCTTGTCGCCCTCCTTGGTCTTGTCGATGCCGTTCTTGCCGACGTAAGCCGGGGTCTCGAGCAGCTGCTTCCAGTGGCCGTCCTGCTTCTCATGCACGGACAGCGTGGCCTTGCTGCCGCTCTTGTACTCCACCAGCACGATCTGGTCCGTCTCGGCGGCCGCGGCCAGCTTGGCGGCCTTGCTGTCGCCGTTGTCGTCCGTTTCGCCGCCCTTGTCCTTGACCTCCACGGTCAGGGTGCGCTTCTGCTTGCCGCAGACCATGAGCAGCTTGGTCTTGCCGGCCTTCACGCCCTTCACGACGCCCTTCTGGCTGACCTTGGCGATCTTTATGTCCTTCATCTTGAACTTCACATCGGTCGCCGTGGGCAGGGTGACCTTCTCGCCCACCTCGAGGGAGAGGCCCTTGGGCACCACCAGTATGGCGCACTTGGCCTTCGCGCCGCCGCCGGACACGGTGACCGTCACCTTGCCCTGAGCTACGCCCTTGATAACGCCCTTCTCGGAGATCTCGACGACCCCGTCCGCGGAGGTCGCGTAGGTCAGATCGTCGCTCTTGACGCCCTTGAGCTTGGGCTTTAGCTGCATCTGTCCCTCGACGAACAGCAGCCCCACCTTTGCCGGCAGCTTGATCGCCGCCTTCTGCGCCGCCATCGCCCCTGCGGGGACCGCGGCCATGATCAGCATTGCCATCATCAGGCACATCCATCTCTTCATGCGCATCGTCATGCCCTCTTTGCTTTTTTCTTTCATTCTAACATACAAATAAGGCATTATATACCCATAACCGCGTCCGAGAATATGACGTTCGCGCGCTTTATGAATATCACTCCACCGTCACGCTCTTGGCGAGGTTACGGGGCTTGTCCACGTCCAGGCCGCGGGCCACGCTGGTGTAGTACCCGAGCAGCTGCAGCGGGATCACCGCCAGGCTGCCCATGAAGTGCTGGTCGGCTTTGGGGATGTAGACGGTGAAGTTGGCGGTGTCCTCCACGTTGTAGTGGCCGTAGCTGGTCAGCCCCAGCAGGTACGCGCCACGGGACTTGCACTCCACCATGTTGCTGATGGTCTTTTCGAACAGGTCGTCCTGGGTCAGCACGCCGATGACCAGCGTGTTGTCCTCCACCAGGCTGATGGTGCCGTGCTTCAGTTCGCCGGCGGCGTAGGCCTCGGAGTGGATGTAGCTGATCTCCTTCATCTTGAGGCTGCCCTCGAGGCTGATGGCGTAGTCTAGGCCCCTGCCGATGAAGAATATGTCGTGGGCGTTGGCGAACTTGGCGGCGAACCACTGGATGCGCTCCTTGTCCTCCAATACGCGGGTCATCTTGTCGGGGATGGCCTGGAGCTCCTCGATGTAGTGGGCGTAGGCCGCGTCGTCGATCTGTCCGCGCACCCGGCCGAACTGCACCGCCAGCGCGTACATGGCCATGAGCTGGGCGGAATACGCCTTGGTGGTGGCCACGGCGATCTCCGGCCCCGCCAGGGTGTAGAGCACGTTGTCCGCCTCCCGGGCGATGGTGGAGCCCACCACGTTCACAATGGCCAGCGTGCGCACGCCCTTTTCCTTCGCGGCGCGCAGGGCGGCCAGACTGTCCGCCGTCTCGCCGGACTGGGAGATCACGATCACCAGAGCGTTTTCATCAAGCAGCAGCCGGCGGTAGCGGAATTCTGAGGCCAGCTCCACCCGCACGGGCAGGCCCACCAGATCCTCGATGACGTACTGCGCCGCCATGCCCACGTGCCATGCCGACCCGCAGGCCACGATGTGTATGGCGGAGACCGACCGGATCAGTTCGTCGGTCAGCCCGGCCTCGGTCAGGTCGATGCCGTCGTCCTTCAATACGCTGTTCAGCGTGTCCCGGGCGGCGGCGGGCTGCTCGTGGATCTCTTTGAGCATGAAGTGCTGGTAGCCGCCCTTCTCCGCGGCGGCGGCGTCCCAGGTGATCTCGGTCAACGGCTTCTCGATCTCGTCGCCGTTCAGGTCAAAGAAGTGCACCTCGCCAGGCAGTATCCGCGCCACCTCGAGGTTGCCGATGTAGTACACGCTGCGGGTGTACTTCAGTATCGCCGGGACGTCCGAGGCCAGGTAGCTCTCGCCCTCGCTGACGCCGATGATCATCGGGGAGTCCTTGCGGGCGGCGTAGATCTCGCCGGGAAAGTCCTTGAACATGATGGCCAGCGCGTAGCTGCCGCGCACGCGCACCATCATGCGGTTGATGGCGTCCACCGGGCCGATCTTGTACTTCTTGTAGTAGTAGTCCACCAGCTTGACGACCACCTCGGTGTCCGTCTCGCTGTAAAAGGTGTAGCCGTTGTTCAAAAGCTTCAGCTTGAGCTCGGCGAAGTTTTCGATGATGCCGTTGTGCACGCCCACCACGTCGGACTCCACCGGGCCGGAGCCTGAGCCGGAGCAGTTGCCGCTGACGTGGGGGTGGGCGTTGGTCTGGCTGGGCTCGCCGTGGGTGGCCCAGCGGGTGTGGCCGATGCCGCAGGCGCCCTGAAGCGCCCGGCCGTTGTCCGTCTTTTCCGCCAGGTTGCGCAGCTTGCCCGTGGCCTTGACCACCTGGGCCAGCTCCGTGCCGTTGCGCACCGCAAGACCCGCGGAGTCGTAGCCCCGGTATTCCAGCTTCGAGAGACCGTCCAGCAGGATCGGCGCCGCCTCATGCGCGCCGGTGTATCCGACAATTCCGCACATAATCATTACCCCGTTCATTGAACTTCCCGGTTATTTTACCACATTAAAGCACTTGCGGTCAATTCCGGTGTGTAAAAACCTCATTACGGATGGGGCCCAAAGGCAAAAAGACCCATGAAACATGCGTAGGGGCGCCGATGCGGCGCCCGCCCGGGTACGAAACATTTGCGGACGCCATGAATGGCGTCCCTACGGGCGGGCGGCGCATCGCCTTATGCGTTATAAGACAGCCCCGGCCGCGTCACTTGTCGCGGTGGTCGATCAGCGCCGTGGCGATGTTGATGCCCTGATCGGAGCAGCGCTCCAGATCGGTGCACAGGTCGGTGAATATGACGCCGCCCAGCGGGTCGCAGGTATCTACCATCAGGCGCTCCACGTGGTTCTGCATGAACTTCTCCTGCATGTCGTCCACCTTCTGCTCCAGCGCCTCCGCCTGGGGCAGCAGGTCGAAGCGCTCGCCCTCGTAGACCCTGCGGGACACGTCGATGGTCTCCAGCACGGCGTCGCCCATGGCACGAAGCTCGCCCAGGGCCTTCTCGGAGATCACGGCCTTCTCCTCCCGCATGCGGTCGGCGAACTCCATGATGTTCTCCGCATGGTCGCCAATGCGCTCAAAGTTGGCCACCACCAGCACCATGCGGGAGAGGCGGAACACGTCCCGGTCCGAAAGCTGCAACGACCTAAGCTCCACCAGCTTGTCCTCGATGGCGTGGTTGAGGAAATCTATGGTCTCCTCCGTCTCGACGATCTTCTCCCGAAGCGCCGCGTCGGTGGGGTTGAAGAAGTACTTCAGCGCGTCCGCCAGGTTGTCCCGGGCCAGCAGGCCCATGCGGTTGACCTCCAGCATAGCCTGCCGCAGGGCCACCGCGGGCACCATGCGCTCGGCGTTGTTCAGGTAGATGAGCCTGCGGGACTCCATCGCCCGCTTCTCGGAGGGCAGCGGCGGCAGGATCAGCATGGCCAGCGCCACGATCTTGTCGGAGAAGGGCAGCATCACCAGCACCGCGAATATCGCAAACAGCGTGTGGGTGTTGGCGATCTGACGGCCGATGTCGTTGGGCGAGAGGCTCTGTATCCCCCTGAGCACCGCGGGGAACACGTTGATCACCGTGATCAGAAGCGCCGCCCGCAGCAGGTTGAACAGCAGGTTCAGTATGGCCGTGCGCTTGCCGTTTCTGTCGGCGGTCAGCGACGCCAGCAGGTTCGGCGTCACCGAGCCGATGGCCGCGCCGATCACCAGGTACACGCACTGGTGATAGCTCAACAGCCCCTGCATGGCGAAGGCCTGGAAGATGACCGTGGAGGACGAGGAGCTCTGCAGAAGCGCCGTGAACCCCACGCCGAAGAGCACCGCGGCGGCGGGATGGTCCAGCGCCGACAGCAGCGCGACGAAGGCGGGCTCGTCCGCCAGCGAGCCGATGGCCGCCTTGATCATGCCCACGCCCACAAACAGCATGCCGAAGCCCAGTATCACGCTGCCGATGTTGCGAATGAGAGTCTTCTTGCCGAAGAGCGCCATCACCGCGCCGAGAAACAGTATCAGCGGGGCGAAGGCCGTCAGATTGAACGCGGTGATCTGGGCCGTCACCGTGGTGCCGATGTTCGCGCCCATGATGACCCCCACCGCCTGGAACAGGTTCATCAGCCCCGAATTCACGAAGCCTATGACCATCATGTCCGTGGCCGAGGAGCTCTGTATCAGTATGGTCACCAGTATGCCGATCATCACCGACATCACCCGGTTGCCCGTCACCTTCTCCAGGATCACCCGCAGCCGGTCGCCGGCGGCGTTCTTCAGGCCCGTGGACATCACGGTCATGCCGTACAAGAACAGACCGATGCCGCCTGTCATCGACAGGATTTCCTCAATGCTCACGCGCATACCCTCCAGATATAAACATTTGTAATTATCACCTTAACTACGCTTATATTATATCGGACATGCGCCCGATAATCCATAGAGGCTGTGTTGTATTGGCATTACGTTCCCGTTATATATGTATAATATATACTTATACTCATGTCTGGCGGCATCAGATTATATGTTTGAGAGTGGAGAGTGAAGAGTGGAGTGTGGAGTTATAGTTAGCCGCGCACAACACATGTGACGGCAGAAAACGAGGGGACGACCTCTTTCGTCACGCTTCGCGTGCCACCTTCCCCTGAAGGGGAAGGCTTAGGGAAACGCTGCCAAAAGCCTTCCCCTTCAGGGGAAGGTGGATTAATGCCGCCAGGCATTAAGACGGAAGAGGTCGTCCTCCACGCTCTCCCCATGACAGTTGAAAACTAAACGTTTTGTGGCAGAAGATCGCATTGCATCGTTCCCAGGCACTCTTTATCTCCGCTCTCCACTCCTCACTCTCCACTCTCGAGCGAAGCCCGTCGCGTTACACGTAATCCCTCCACTCTTCACCCTTCGGCGCGGTGTGGTGCAGATGTCCCTGCCCGGACAAGCCGGCAAAGCCCTGCTGCCGCAGGGCCTCGTAGAGCACGACGGCCACGGAATTGGAGAGGTTCAGGGACCGCGCCTCCGCCACCATGGGGATGCGGATGCAGCGGTCGTAGTTTTGAGCCAGCAGTGCCTCGTCCAGCCCCTTCGTCTCCCGGCCGAACACCAGGTAGTCCTCCGGGCCGTAGGCCGCCTGGCAGTAGTCCCGGGGCGCCTTGGTGGTGGCGTAGTACAGCGACGCGCCGGGGTTGGCGTCCAGGAAGTCCCGCCAGCTCTCGTGGACCTCATAGGTCATCATGTGCCAGTAGTCCAGCCCGGCGCGCTTGAGGTATTTGTCGCTGAGCTCGAACCCCAGCGGCTTGATCAGGTGCAGCTTCGCCCCGGTGGCGGCGCAGGTGCGGGCGATGTTGCCGGTGTTCTGGGGGATCTCGGGGTTGACCAGTACGATGTGCATCATGTCCGCGCCTCCAGTACACAGCGCTCGATGACCTTCGCCACGCCGTCGTCCACGTCGGCGGGGGCGACGATCCGCGCGGCCCTCTTCAGCGCGTCGTCGCCGTTGCACATGGCCACGCTCCAGCCCGCGGCGTTGAGCATGTCCAGGTCGTTCATGTTGTCGCCGAAGGCCATGCAGCAGGCCATGGGCACGCCCAGCGCCCCGGCCAGCCACCTGAGGGCGCTGCCCTTGTTCACCCCGGCGGCCATGATCTCCACGTTGCGGCGAGAGGAGTGGGTGACGGACAGGCCGACATCGCCGAGCGCCGCCTCCACGCCGGCGACCACGTCGGGGTCCTCCGACAGCGCCTCCAGCTTGTAGGCGTCGTGCAGCGCCTCGCGCTCGAAGGTCTCCACATCGTCGGTGACCAGCCGGCAGCCCGCCCCGCCGATGTAGCTTGAGATCATTGCGGAGCGCCGCTTGAGGGCGGCGGTGTTCACGCAGAACAGCTCCCCGCGCTTGTAGCCGTTGATCTGCACGTCGAAGCGGCGGAGGATGTCGTACACCCGGCGGGCGTCGGCGTCGTCGAGCAGCCACTCCCGCATGGGCGCGCCGTCCGCGCCGATGATCGCCGCGCCGTTGGCGATTATCATGGGCATGCCCTCCGCCCCGGACTGGCGGATCACGTCGCCCATCGCGCCGATCCAGCGCCCGCTGGCGATGATGAAGGGGATGCCCGCCTCGCGGCAGCGGCGGATGGACGTCCTCAGCCTGTCGGAGATCACCCCGCCTCGAGGCAGCATGGTGCCGTCCACATCCGAGGCGATCAAGCGTATGTCGTTCATGTCTGTCCTCCGGGATGATTGTTGAGCCACTCCGGCGCGGGGACCTCGAAGGTCCTGCCCCGGTAGCTTGCAAGCGGGCTGTCCTCGGGAATGAGGCATTTCTCGTGCCACAGGCACAGCGGCGCGCCGGGGTATCGCCGGTTCGCGGCCCGGTCGCCGTATTTATCGTCCCCCAGCAGCGGATGGCCGCAGTCGGCCATGTGGGCGCGGAGCTGGTGGGTGCGCCCGGTGACGGGCTCCAGCCACACGTGCCAGAGCCCTTCCGCGGCCGCCCCGCCGACCTTAAAGCGGGTCTCAATGGGCTTTGCGTTCGGCGCGTCCCGGTGCAGCACCCGCACCTCCGCGCACCGGGCATCCTTGACGAGCCAGGCATGCAGCGTGCCCTGCTGCCTGTCAAAACGGTTCAGGGCCAGCGCATGGTATTCCTTCCGGATGCGGTGGGCTTTGAAGGCCTCGAGGGCCTGCGCGAGCACGATTTCGTCCGCCGCGGCCAGCACGATCCCGCCGGTGGCGGCGTCCAGCCGGTGGCACAGCCGCGCTTCCGGCCAGCGCCTCTGAAGCCGGGTCAGCAGCGTGTCCGCGCCGACGCCGTCCCGGTCCGCGTCCACCGGCAGGCCCTGGGGTTTCACAGCGACGATCAGTTGATCGTCCGTCCACAGCACGTCCGGCATCGGCTCAAACCACCTCGCGTCGGCGTACAGGCACAGCGCATCGCCGCCGCGGACCGAAGCCTTCCCGTCGGACCGGACCCCGTTGACCCGCGCGTCCTTCTTCTTCAAAAGCTCCCGGAACACCCGCCCCGGGACCAGCGGCCAGGCGCGGCGCAGGTACTTCTCCAGCGGCATGGCGGGCACGGCGCCGGGGATGATGTGTTCGATCACGGCGCGCCCTCCTCCGGCCAGGCCAGGTAGAGCTCCTCATAGCGCAGGGGCTCCACGGCGCCCTCCGACATGTCGGTCAGCCGGGCGAGGAAGCCCGCCTCGTCCGCGCAGCGCACCACGAGGGTATAGGTGATCACGTCGGTGAAGGTCCTGTCCTCCACCTGCACCGGCTCGTCCTTCAGGAAGTAGTCCATGCGGTTTAAAAGGGGGTAGGGGATCTCCATCAGGTAGCGGGACGTGGGGTGCATCACCCCCACGCCGCTGGCGTTGATGGCCGCCGCCGCGCCCTGGGAATAGGCCCGCACCAGGCCGCCCGCCCCCAGCAGCACGCCGCCGAAGTAGCGGGTCACCACCACGGCGCAGTTGGTCACGCCCCGGGCCTTCATGACCTCGATGATGGGCATGCCCGCCGTGCCGCCGGGCTCGCCGTCGTCGGAGTAGCGCATCACGCCCATGTTCGCCCCGATGATGTAAGCGTAGCAGTTGTGGGTGGCGTCCCGGTACTTCGCGCGCATTTCCGCAAGGAACGCCAGCGCCTCCTCCTCCGTCTCGCAGGGGCGTCCGTGGCCGATGAAGCGGGATTTGTTGACGATGAACTCGTCCTGCGCGTCCCGGATCAGCGTCTTGTAGGGCTTGAGCGACATGGACATCCCTCCCGGCGATCGGCGTATTGCGGGCCTCATGCCCGCTTCCTATTATACCCAAATCCCCGCCCGCGCGCAAGGGCAAACTGCGAGGGGAGCGCGCTCTTTCCGGCCGACTTGACATAACGCCGGCAAACCATTATAATATCCGTATACATCATAATGTGAGGGGAATCATCATGGGCGTTATAAGCATACTTCTTGGCATCATTGCGTTTATAGGCTTCACCGGCGCGGGGGCCGTGCTGGGCAACGTGTATATCCAATCCTTCAAGGCCCTGGGGCAGACCTTCGTGTCGATGCAGTCCCAGGTGTCCGACACCACCATCATGATCGCCTTTATCGGGGTGTTCGGCTTCATCGGGCTTTTGATCTGCATCACCATGGTCATGCAGGGCCTGACCTACAACAAGGTGTGCAAGATCCAGAAGCGCATCCGCCGGCTGTGAGCCGAAAGACGACGCGCCCCGTTTCCCCGGCCTGCGGGCGGGGCGTTGTTTTTTGTTTACTGAATTGACAAGAAATAAACGTGCCAGAAGGGGGAATGTGTGCTATAATGGATTTGTAAAGGTATGATATTCGGGAGGAACATCTGTTTTGAAATATATACTCTTCAAGCCCCGGGAGCACGAGCGCAATTTCATATTCGCCGTGGCGCTGATGACGGTGAAGATGCTGTTCTTCGTGATACTGCTCATCGCGCTGACCGGCATGGGCCTGGTGGCCGGCATCGCCAAGGGTTGGGTGGACACCTCGCCCAACCTGGACCTGGCCGCCATCGGCGCGCAGTCCCAGACCTCCTTCATCTATGACCGTTCCGGCAACCTGATCATGGAGTTCAAGGGCTCGGAAAACCGCATCTACGTGGAAATCGAGGACATCCCGCAGCAGCTCATCAACGCGGTGATCTCCGTCGAGGACGCCCGCTTCTACGAGCACCACGGCGTGGACCTCAAGCGCATCGTGGGCTCCATGGTGAACAACCTGGTCGGCGGCTCGACCCAGGGCGCGTCCACGATCACCTGCCAGCTGGTGAAGCTGACCCTTTTGAACAGCGAGCAGACCTACAAGCGCAAGATGCAGGAGGCCTATCTGGCCCTACAACTGGAAAAGAACCTGACCAAGAACCAGATCCTCGAGGCGTATCTGAACGTCATCTACATGGGCGGCTCGTCCTACGGCGTGAAGATCGCCGCCCAGGACTACTTCGGCAAGGACCTGAGCCAGCTGAGCCTGCGGGAGTGCGCGGCGCTGGCCCGCGTGATCCGCAACCCCTCCCGCTACAACCCCCGCAGCAACTACTACCGCCGGCACACGCCGGAGGTCATCGAGGACAACACCGACTACGTGCTGGGCGAGATGCTGGAGCAGCGCCTGATCACCCAGGAGGAGTATGACAGGGCGAAGTCCGAGCGGCTGAACGTCATCGAGAAGTCCACCGCCGCCAGCGACAACATGTACGACAACGCCTACTACGTGGAGTATTCCATCTACGACGTGGTCACCAAGATGCTGCGCGTCGAGGGCCTGGAGGACAACTCCCTGAACCGCTCCTCCATGGAGACGAAGCTGCGAAACGGCGGCTACAAGGTGTTTACATCGCTGAACGCGCCGGTTCAGAAGGCGGTGCAGGAGACCATCACCAACTGGCGGCAGTACCCCAGGATGCGCTACTCCAACGACGGCTCCACCCAGGCCTCCCTGGGCGGCGGCGAGTACCTCACCGTGGTGCAGCCCCAGGCCGCCGCGGCGGTGATGGACTGGCACACCGGCGAGCTGGTGGCCATCGTGGGCGGGCGCAGCGAGCCCGTGCAGCGCAAGCAGCTGAACCGCGCCTACCAGAACGACATGCCCGTGGGCTCGTCGCTGAAGCCGCTGGCGGTCTACGGCCCGGCCTTCGACATGGGCTACTCCCCGGGCACGCCGGTGTTGAACCTGCCCATCGCCATCAAGGACTGGGTCGGCGGCGAGGGCTATCCCGCCAACTTCGGCAACTCGGGCTTCAACGGCGTGGAGTCCATGCGCCAGGCCATCAACAAGTCCCACAACACCTCCACCGCCCACGCGCTGATGGACTACGTGGGCATCCAGAACTCCGTCACCTACCTGCTGAAGCTGGGCGTGGACCCGGATCACATCTGGGCCACCGGCTCCGGCCTGGCGCTGGGGTCCTCCGGCCTGTCGGTGATTGAGCTCGCCGCCGCGTTCGGCGCGATCTCCAACAACGGTGTGTACCAGGAGCCCTACGCCTTCACGCAGATCCTGAACCCCGACGGCACGGTATACATCGACGTCAAGGAGGTGCAGGAGACCTGGCAGGCCTTCAAGCCCTCCACCGCCTACATGCTGGTGGACGTGCTCAAGGGCTGCGTGAGCGAGCAGGGCACGGGCAGCAAGGCCAACTTCGGCGGGCTGACCGTGGCGGGCAAGACCGGCACCAACACCAACAACATCGGCGTCACCTTTGCCGGCATGACCGGTTACTACTCCGGCGCCGTGTGGGTGGGGTCGGACAACTACAAGCCCCTGGATTCCTCCGCCACCGGCGGCAACGACGCCGCGCCGCTGTGGGCCGCGATGATGGAGCAGGTCCACACCCTCACGGGCTGCACCCAGGATCGGCCCATACTGAACGGCACGCCCTCGGATTACGGGCTGACCGTGGCCACGGTGTGCGCCGTGTCCGGCATGCTGCCCACCGCCGCCTGCCAGAACGACGTCAACCGCTACGGCACCAACACCGACTACTATCTCGAGGGCACCCAGCCCACCCAGAAGTGCAACATGCACCGCACCGTGCGCGTGTGCCTGACCAGCCGCAAGGTGGCCAACCCCCGCTGCCACAACACCCGGGTGGTGGGCATGATCTACATCCCCGAGGGGCATCCGCTGCGGTACGCCAAGGAGCTGGATCAGGTCACCGAGTACTTCATCGGGGCCTCCACCACCGAGGACGGATCGAGCCTCGGCAGATGTACGATACACTGACGAATACTACAGATGCGCCGCCGGAAAAACCTTCCGGCGGCGCATATTTTTGCCCTTTCACGTCGATAATCGGTGTGGGAGGCGATGGAAATGATTGGCAGGATGATCGACAGGGTCGCGCTGACGCTGCTTCTGACATCGGGGCTCTACCTGTTCTTCCTGAACGCGGGGTTCGGCATCCCCATAAGCTGCGCCCTGACGCTCGTGTGCGTGGCGCTCATGCGATATCTGTACAGGCGGCGGCCCGGGGCGCGGCGGATCACCGCATCGCGGGCGGAGGCGGGGCTCATGTCTGTCTCGATGATGGGGGAGGAGGAGGCCCGCGATGCGCTTCGGACGCTGACGGGGATCGACGACGCCGTGTTTCTGATCCGTCACCCGGAGGACGTCCTTACATTGAACGCGCTGTACGCGCTCTGGTGCGGGGCGGGGGACGGCGCGACGGTCGTGGTCACCTGCGGGGTCGGGGACGACGCGGCGCGGTTTGCGAAGGCGCGGAAGCTCACGCTCATCGACAGGAGCGCGCTCGTCCGGCGCATCCGGCAGACCGGGCTTTTCGCAGGGGAGGAGCCGTCCGCCCCGCCCGTCTCGCAACGGCTTCGGCGGCTCTGGGACGGCATCCGCCCGCGCCCCCGGATGATCGCCTACGGCCTCAGCCTGATGGGCATGTACCTGGCCACTGGCCGGGCGCTGTGCCTCATCTGCGCTCTCGGGGTGATGGGCGTGGCGGGAGCGAAGGTGCTCGAGAGGATGGTGTAGGGGGATGGAGGAATAGGCAATAGGGAATAGGGAATAGGGAATAGGAATAGACAGGCCGTCGTAGGGACGCCATTCATGGCGTCCGGGGACGGCAAGGGGTTACGACCTCTTCCGGCGCTACGCGCCACCTTCCCATCAAGGGGAAGGCTTTTGGAGGCGCTGTCTTATGCCTTCCCCTTCAGGGGAAGGTGGCAGCCCGAAGGGCTGACGGAAGAGGTCGGCACCCCTACGATAAATCTGCTGCTCAAAGGTCTTCCAAACGAATCTTTGACCCTTCCCTTGCCTGCCGGTAGATGCTGAACCGACTGCCGATGGTCTGCACCGGCTCGGCGTGCACCCTTTCGCACAGCTCGTCGCAGGCTTCCCGGGCGGAGTCGAAGGGCGCGTTGCGCTGGACCGTCACCTTGATGAGCTCCCGGGCCTCCAGCGCGTCCCAGCACTGCTTGACGAGGTTGTCCGTGATGCCGTCCTTGCCGATGTGGAGCACCGGCTCCATCGTATTGCACATTGCGCGCAGCTTTGCGCGCTGTTTCGTCGTCATATCGTATTCCTCCAAATATCACTCAACGAAGTCGAATTCCATATCGCCGAACACCACGCTGTCGCCCTCGTGGGCGCCCTTTGCCCGCAGGGCGTCGATGATGCCCAGTCGGCGCAGGGAGCGGTGGAACCAGTTCACGGAGTCCTCGCTGTCGAAGTTCACCGAGTTGAGCAGCCGGTCGGCCTCGCGCCCGGACACGAAGTAGACGCCGTGGTCCACCTCGATGGTGAACGGCTCGCCGCCCATGTCGGAAAGCTCGCCCAGCGCCTCCTCGGAGAAGGGCTCCGCGGGCGGGCAGGTGGCCAGCATCTCGGCGGTGGCGTACATCAGCTGATCGAAGTTCTTCCGCGTGGCGGCGGACACCGCGTACACCGGGATGCCCGTGCCCCTGAGCTTTTCCCTCAGGCGCTCAAGATTTTCCTCGGCGCCGGGCAGGTCCATCTTGTTGGCCACGGCGATCATCGGGCGGGTTTTAAGGTCGCCGTAGGCCTCAAGCTCCTTCATGATGGCGTCGAAGTCCTCGAGGGGGTCGCGGCCTTCGGAGCCGGAGATGTCCACCACGTGCAAGAGCATCCGCGTGCGCTCGACGTGCCGCAGGAAGGCGTGCCCCAGGCCGACGCCCTCCGCCGCGCCCTCCACCAGGCCGGGGATGTCCGCCAGCACGAAGGAATCATCCCCCTGTTTGACGATGCCCAGGTTGGGCTGGAGGGTGGTGAAGTGGTAGTTGGCGATTTTGGGCCGGGCGGAGGTGACCACCGACAGTATGGTGGATTTGCCCACGTTTGGGAAGCCCACCAGCCCCACGTCCGCGATGGACTTGAGCTCCAATTGCAGCTCGATGACCTCCCGCTTCTCGCCGGGCTTGGCGAACTGCGGGGCCTGCCGGGTGGGGGTGGCGAAGTGCTGGTTGCCGAAGCCGCCCTTGCCGCCCTTGACCAGCACCTTCCGAACGCCGGATTCGTACAGATCCAGCAGCAGCCTGCCGGTGGCCTTTTCGCGCACCACGGTCCCCGGAGGCACCTCGATCACCACCGGCTCGCCGGCCTTGCCGCTGCGCCGGTTCGACATGCCGTCCGCGCCGTTTTCGGCGGTGAACTTGCGCTTGAAGCGGAAGTCCATCAGCGTGTGCATGCGGTCCGTGGCCTCAAAGATCACGTCCCCGCCGCGGCCGCCGTCGCCGCCGTCCGGCCCGCCGGCCTGCACGAATTTCTCCCGGTGAAAGGACACGCAGCCGTTGCCGCCGTCCCCGGCCTTCACCGTGATGGTGACTACATCTACAAACAGTGCCATAGCTCAGCTCTCCATGTGCTTTTCGCAGAGTTCTTCATTGAGGGAGCAGCGCCCGCACTCGGGCTTGCGCGCGTGGCAGCAGCGCCGCCCATGCCAGATGATCAGGTGATGCCCCAGGGACCAGATGTCCCGATCCAGCAAATCCCGAAGCTGGGCCTCCACCTTCTCGGGGGTATTGGCGTCGGCCAGGCCGATGCGCCGCGCGACCCGGAACACGTGGGTGTCCACCGGGATCTGAGGGTCCCCGAACGCCGCCAGCAGCACCACGCCCGCGGTCTTCTGGCCCACGCCGGGCAGCGCCATCAATGCCTTTCGGGTATCGGGCACCTTCCCGTCGTACTGCTCCACCAGTGCCCGGCAGGCGGCCACGATGTTCTTCGCCTTGTTGCGGTAGAGACCGCACTCCCTGATCAGCGGCTCCAGTTCCTCCGGCGTCAGCTTCGCCATCGCGAAGGCGTCCGGGTACAGGGGGAACAGCCTTTCGGTGACCAGGTTCACCCGCCTGTCGGTGCACTGGGCGGAGAGTATCGTGGCGATCAGCGTCTCGAAGGGGTTTCGAAAGTGTAATTCTGGCCTCGCCTCCGGGTAGAGCTCCTGAAGCGCCGCCATCACCTGCGCCGCCCGCCGTGCGTCCATGGGTCAGTCCCCCTTTTGTATATTATCCCCATTATAGCGTTTTCCCGCGGATTCTGCCAGTATTGACAGGTTAATTCCTACCGAAGCGGGCTGACCCGCAGGCGCTGGCCGTCGTACTCGGCGCGGTACAGCCCGATGAGGTTCGAGGTGTTGACCTCCCGAAGCGCCCGGCGTACATCGTCTGTGCGGCTCAGCGGAAACCGTATCGACAGCCCGCAGCCCATGGAGATATCCCGGGGCGTGGAGATCACGCTGACCGGCACGCCGTACCGGCGCAGCACCTGCTCAAACCACATGACGTGCTGGCGGGAGCGAAACGCCGCCACGCCGTAAGCCTCCTGCATGTCATCATCCCTCCCAAGCGTTCAATTCCCGCGCGGCGGGTTCTGTTTGGCCGCCGGCGCAAGTATTATATCTTACGCGGCAGCGCCGCCGGGCGTGAAGGAGGGGTTCATCGATGTCGATCTATCTGGACAACGCGGCCACCAGCCATCCCAAGCCGGAGGCGGTGATCCGCGCGGTGACGGGGGCCATGACGGTCGCCAACGCCAACCCGGGCCGCTCGGGCCACGCCGCGGCGCTGGCGGCGGCGCGCATCGTGCTGGACACCCGGGAGGCGCTCTCGGGGCTGATCGGCGCGAAGGACGCCATGTCGGTGGTGCACTGCTTCAACTGCACCGACGCTCTGAACCTGGCGATAAAGGGCTCGCTTCACCTGGGGGACCACGTGATCGCCACGGCGCTGGAGCACAACTCGGTGCTTCGGCCCCTGTGCGGCCTGGCGGCGCGGAAGCGGATCACGCTCACGCTGATCGAGCCCCGGCCGGACGGCTTCATCGACCCGGAGGACGTGGCGCGGGCCGTCACGGACAAGACCGCGCTGATCGCATGCACCCAGGCCAGCAACGTCACCGGGGCCATACAGCCGGTGGCGGCCGTCGGGCAGATCGCCCGGAGGTGCGGCGTGCGCTACCTGATCGACGGGGCCCAGGCTTTAGGCGCGATGCCGGTGGACGTGAACGCGCTGGGGTGCGACCTGTACGCCTTCCCGGGGCACAAGGCGCTGCTGGGGCCTCAGGGCACCGGCGGGCTGTACATACGCCCAGGGCTGCGGCTCAGCCCCCTGCGGGAGGGCGGCACCGGGTCGGCCTCGGACAGCGTGCTGCAGCCGGAGGAGGCGCCGGAGCGGTATGAGTCCGGCACGGTGAACCTGCCCGGCATCGCGGGGCTGGGGGAGGGCGTAAGATATGTGGCCGCGCGGCTTTCCCAGATCATGATGCACGAACGGGAGCTGACCGGGGCGCTGATGGAGGGCCTGCGGGCCATATGCGGCGTCAAGCTGTACTCGCCTGCCGAGGAGGCCGCCCGGGCGGGTATCGTGGCCTTCAACGTGGGGGACCTGTCCTCCTCGCAGGCCGCGGACGCGCTGTCAGACAGGGGCTTCGCCGTGCGCGGCGGGCTGCACTGCGCCCCCTACGCCCACCGGTTCCTCGGCACGCTGAAGCGCGGCGCGGTGCGGGCCAGCGTGGGGCACGCGAACACGTTTGAGGAGATCGAGGCGTTTGTCGAGGCGGTGAAAGGGATTTGATGAATGGGGAATTGGGAATTATAGAATGCCGGAGAACATGCGTAGGGGCGCCGATGCGGCACCCGCCCAGAGTGATGTCAGCATAACTGTCAATCAATTCCACCGCATCCGTCTTTCGGCAAAATTGCAGGCAATTTTGCCGAAATCCACCTTCCCCTGATAGTAGGCGCGACCAGCCCGCGCGCATCCTACGGATGCCAGCGCGGCGCTGCCGGCGCTTCCGCAAAGCGGAGTAGCGCCGGTGCGTAAAGGGGAAGGCTTGGGCGGGCGGCGCATCGCCGCCCCTACGCGACATCGAGGTTTATCCATCCGTAGGGACGCCATTCATGGCGTCCGCGGGCGGCATGAATGCCGCCCCTACAATACGCATTATCCGTAGAGGCGATCCCCTGATCGCCCGTCGGACTGAATGGTGACGTTTATTCGATGATATGCGCCCGCATGTCCGCCCGCACCGGCGACAGCGTTCGCGCGGCATCGTCCCAGTGCAGGTGTGTGACGGTATATTCGCCGCGCTCGTAGCCGTAGCCGTCGCCCTCGTCCTCATAGAGCTCGAAGTCGGCGTCCGCGCCGGGGTAGACCCGCACCTCCATGGGGCCCTCGGGCCTCTGGTCGGCGTACTGGAGGCCCTCGGCTATGGGGATGATCGAGCCCGCGCGCACGAACAGCGGCATGCGGTCGAGGGGCGCGTCTACGGTGACCTCCTGCCCGCCGCGATAGCGGGCGTTGTCCCAAAAGTCGAACCAGTCGCAGCCCTTGGGCAGGTAGACGGTCCAGCGCTTTTCGCGCGCTATGACCGCGCCGCCGGGGGCGTAGGCCATGGGCTCAGTGACCGGGCACACCAACAGCGACGGCCCGAACATGTACTCGGTGGCGGTGCGGACCGCGCGCCTGTCCTTCGCAAAGTCGAACAGCAGCGGGCGCAGCATCATGCCGTCGCCGTACCACACCCTTCCGGCCAGCGCGTAGATGTAGGGCATCAGCTGGTAGCGCAGGCGGATGGTGGCCGCGATGGCGTCGTAGAACGGCTCGCCGGGCTTGCCGAAGTGCCAGATCTCCCGGGGCGCGTCGGTGCCGTGGGACCGGAACATGGGCAGGAAGGCGCCGAATTGCAGCCAGCGCACGTAGAGCTCCCGGTAGCCGGGGTCGTCGATGCCGCCTTCGAAGTCGCCCTGCCAGAACCACTTGGGGGCGGGGTCGCTGTCGCAGCCGCAGCCCCGGGCGCGCCAGTTCTCCTTCACCACGAAGAAGCCGCCGATGTCCAGCGTCCACCAGGGATAGCCGCTGGCGGCCATGTTCAGCGCCTCGGCGATCTGGGCCTTCATCACCGACCACTTTGCGGCGATGTCGCCGGACCACAGCACCGCGCCGTAGCGCTGGCCGGACACGTACCCGGAGCGGGTGAGGTTCAGTACCCGCTTCTCCGGCGCGTCCCGGCGCTGGTTTTCATAGATGCCCTTCGCGTGGGCCACGGCGTACAAATTGGCTCGCTCGGGGTCCAGGAATTTCTTGTGCTCGCCGCCCACCAATGTGAAGCGCTCCCAGGGCTCCCGCTTCTGCGCGCCGTTCCAGTCCGGGCCGGAGAAGGGCTCGGTCGAATCGCACCACCAGGCGTCGAAGCCGCCGTCGAACAGCTCCGCCTTCGCCTGTCGCCAGTACATCGCCCGGGCCTCCGGGTTGAAGGCGTCGTAGGTGGAGAGGTCGTTCAGGAGCCATCCGGCGCGATTGAATTCCTCCCAGTCCGCGGTGCCGGTGTTCATGTTGGGCCACACGGACACCATGGCGTGGGCGTGCATCGCGTGGATCTCGTCCATGCGCGAGCGGAGGTCGCCGTAGCGTGCCTTATCCACCCGCTTTTCGCCCCAGTGGTCCTCGACCCAGGTGTGCCAGTCCTGCACCACGCCGTCCAGCGGCACGCCCAATTCGCGGTAGCGGCACACCACATCCGATAGCTCCGCAGCGGTCCTGTAGCGCTCCTTCGACTGGATGAAGCCGAAGGCCCACTTCGGCAGCAGCGCCGCCTTGCCCGTGAGCCCGCGCAGATTGGCGATGATGGCGTCGAAGCTGTCGCCGGTGATGACGTAGTAGTCCAATTGGGGCACGGCGTCGAGATAGAGGTAGCAGCCGTTTACGTCGTCCTGGAAGGTCATGAGGCTGCCGCAGTCCGCCAGCACGCCGTAGCCTCGGTCGGACAGGAAGAAGGGCATGGGAATGCGCATGTTGTGCTGGTACAGGTACTGGTTCTGATGCCGCCAGTTCCACACGCCCTCCTCGCCCTGGCCCAGGCCGTAGACGCCCTCGTCCGGAGCAAAATCGAAGCACAGCTTCGCCCGGCAATCGGCGCCCGCCGCCACGGGGGACAGGTTTTTGATGAAGTTGCGCTCGCCGTCCACGGTCTTCACGCGCTCCACCACGGGGGCCTCGCCACCGGTGGTGTAGCGGATCACGGTCTGCTCCGCCAGCGCGTGGCCGGCCTCGTGAAGCAGCGTCTCCCCGGTGTCCGTCCGGGACCAGGTGATGAAGCCGGTATCGGGGCAGACGGCGGCGCGCAGGCGGCCGGAGACGATGCCGTCCGCCTTCGGTTCAAAGGGGAAGTCCGGCGCGGGGGCGGGGACAATCAGCCCGGACGGCGGGCGGAGGGGCGATTTCAGCGTCTGCACGCAGCGAATGACGTCGCGCCGCACGGCCTCCAGCCGCAGGACGCCGTCCTTTACGGGAAATTCGACGTAGTTTTTCATGACGATTGCTGCACAGCCTCCCTGGCGTGGGGGGAGAGGTCGGTAAACCAGGTGTACTCGCCCTTCCAGCCCAGCTTGACCGTGCCCAGCGCGCCGTTTCTCTGCTTGGCGATGATGAGCTCGGCCATGCCCTTGTCGGGGGTGTCGGGGTCGTAGTATTCCTCGCGGTGGATGAACATGACCACGTCGGCGTCCTGCTCGATGGCGCCGGATTCGCGGATGTCGGACAGCAGCGGCCGGTGATTGGAACGGCCCGTGGGGGCGCGGGAGAGCTGCTGCAGCGCGATGACGGGCACGCCCAGCTCCAGCGCCAGGCCCTTCAGGGTGCGGGAGATCTGGGAGACCTCCTCCTGACGGCTGCCGAAGCGGCCCGTGGCGGACATCAGCGACAGGTAGTCGATCATGATGACGTCCAGCCCGTGCTCCAGCTGGAGCCTGCGGGCCTTGGAGCGCAGCTCCGGCACGGTGATGCCCGGGGTGCAGTCGATGTGTATGGACGCCGGGCCGATGCTCACCAGCGCGTCGCACAGGCGCTCCCACTCGTCGTCGCCGATCTGGCCCCGCCGCACGTTCTGCATGTTCACGCGGGCCTCGGTGCACAGCATGCGCATGGCGAGCTGCTCGGCGGGCATCTCCAGCGAGAACACGGCGGCCTTTCGGCCCGCGCGGATGGCGGCGTTTTCGATGAAGTTCATGCCGATGGAGGTCTTGCCCATGGCGGGACGCCCGGCCACCAGCACCAGCTCGCCGGGGTGAAGGCCGGTGAGCAGGTCGTCCAGCTCGGTGTAGCCGGTGGGCACGCCCTCGATGCGCCCGTGGTTCTTGACCAGCTGCTCGATCTTTTCAAAGGTGGCGATCAGCACAGGCTGGATGGCCTGCAGCTCCTCGCCGCCCTTTCGCATGGTGATGTTGTAGATGGCCTTCTCGGCGGCCTCCAGGATGTCCTGGGTCTCGGTCTCCCCGGCGTAGCAGTCCCGGAGGATGGTCTCAGCCGCGGCGATCAGCTTTCGCAGGGTGGACTTCTCGTCCACGATGCGGATGTAGGCCTGTATGTTGGCGGCGGAGGGCACGCTGCGGGAGAGCTCGACCAGGTAGGCCGCGCCGCCCACGGTGTCCAGCTTGCCCCGGCGGGTGAGCTCCTCATCGAGGGTCACCAGGTCGATGGGCCGGGACTGGGCGGACATGGCCTGCATGGCGGAATAGATCTCGCGGTTGGCGGGATCGTAGAAGTCGTCCGGTCGCAGGTTCTCCACGGCCAGCAGCGCGGCCTCGCGGGAGCGAAGCATCGCGCCCAGCACGCTGCGCTCGGATTCCGGGTGGCAGGGCATGGCGCGGGCTTCGTCCGAGGACGGTATGTACTGCTGTTCCATGGCTTACTTGGCGGCCACCCGCACGTTGACGATCATGCGGGTGTTGATGCCCGCCACCAGCTTGAGGTTGACGAAGAACTGCCCGGCGGTCTTGATGGGCTCCTCCAGCTCCAGCTTGCGCCTGTCCACGTCCACGCCGTGCTGGGCCTTGAGGGCGGCGGCGATCTGGTCGGTGGTCACCGCGCCGAACAGCTTGCCGTTCTCGCCGCCCCGGGCCTCGATCTGGACCACCTTGCCCTTGAGCTCGCGGGCCTTGACCTCGGCCTCCTGGCGGCGCACCTCCTGGCGGTGCCGGTCCGCGCCCTTGGACTTCTCCAGCGCGTTCACGGCCTCGGCGGTGGCCTCCTTCGCCATCTTGCGGGGCAGCAGGTAGTTGCGGGCGTAGCCGTCGGAGATCTCGAGGATCTGGTCCTTCTTGCCGGTGCCCTGGATGTCCTGAAGCAGTATCACCTTCATGGTCGTTACCTCCTATTGCTGTGTATCGTCGTCATTGCCGCCGGACAGGGGGCGGCGGAAGGCCCCGTGGGAGCCGAAGAGCGCCGAGCCCGCGCCGATGGCGAAGAGAAGCGTGTTGATGAACCGGAACAGAAGCCCCAGTATCAGGGCGATGACGAGCAGCGCCCTGCGCCGGCCGTCCGGCATGCCGCGCCGGAAGAAGAAGCGGTCGATCGCGCCCAGCGCCTGTATGAAGAAGGCCAGCGACGCCAGGCTGTACACGGTGAAGTAGACGGTCTCGCCCTGGGCGTACCGGGTCTCGGAGAGTATGAAGGCCGCGATCCACATGAGCGTGAGCCCCAGCGTCACGTTGCGGGGCAGAAACCAGCGGGTCGGGCCGACGTAGCTTGCCTCGGTGGCCAGGCCCCGGCGGGCCCGAAGCCAGTTGCCCCACAATACCGACAGCACCCCGGTCAGCGCCGCGCCGGAGAGCAGCGCCCCCGGCAGGGACTTCTGGTAGACCTCGGACATCAGGTCCAGTATACCGCTGACCTGCGCCCGGTAGCTCTGCACCGTCATGACCTTGACGCCGGGGATGCCGGTGGACATCGCGGAGTTGATCATGTCCACGAAGGGCGCGAAGAAGGCGTCCGGCATCAGCGCGAACTGGGCCTTCAGCATGTCCGCCATGCGCTCGATCATGTTGCCGCCGAAGCTCATGTAGGCGACGGTCACCGCCGCCAGCATGCCGGCCAGGGACGTAGCGACGCCAAGCTTCATCTGGTCGAAGAAGGGTTTTTTCAGGACGATCAAGCGCATGCACACCAGCGCCGGGACCGTGCCCGAGACCAGCAGCATCAGCAGAAACCGCTCGCCCAGCAGCACGCCCGCCGCGGCCAGATGCACGATCGTGAAAAGCCACGCAGGGAGCGGCCCCGCGTAGCAGAACAGAAACACCATGAACACGCCGCCCGGCAGCACCACGGGCATCAGTACGGACATCTCAAGCACTGTGATCAGCGGCGTCAGCGCGCCCACGATCAGCGCCAGCACGATGCCCAGCGCCAGCTTGCCGCCCGACACGCGGGAGGGATCATTGGAAGTCAAGGCATTGCCTCCGTCAATCGAATCTTTATTCAGTTTATTATAGCACGGTTTCAGGGATTTGCACAGACCCTTTTAAAAATAATGCCGTCATTCACAGTTAACATAAAGTGCTTGCAATTATATAAGAAGTGTGGTAAACTGATACAGTCTGCGGGTGATGATGACTGGGTCCCGTGCGGCGTCATGCCGTGAATCTTGTCAGGGTCGGAAGGCAGCAGCAATAAGCGGAAGTTGGCGAGCGCCGCGGGAGCTGCCTGGTTTGAACCCGTGGGCCTTGACTGAACGAAAACGCGCAATCCACGGCGGATTGCGCGTTTTCGTTTGTTTTCTCACCCACAAATCGCATCGATCCGTGCGAGCTCCTCGTCGGTGAAGCGGCAATTCTCGACGGCCCTGATATTATCGAGTATCTGCTCGGGCCGGGAGGCGCCGATGAGCACGGAGCACACGTCGCCGTCCTTCAACACCCACGAAAGCGCCATCTCGGCGAGGGTCTGGCCGCGCTGGCGGGCGAGGTCATTGAGGGCGCGGATCTGTTGAAGGCGCTCCGTTGTCAGACTGCTCTCCTTTAAAAACCTGCCGTCCCGGGCGATGCGGCTGTCGGCGGGGATGCCGTCGAGATAACGGTCGGTCAGCAGTCCCTGGGCCAGCGGGGAGAAGGCGATGATCCCCATGCCGCACGCCCGGCAGTAGTCCTTCACGCCGTCGCGCTCGATGGTCCTGTCGAACAGGGAGTAGCGGCGCTGGTTAACAATCAGCGGGAGGCGTATTTCCTTCGCGATTTCGACGGCCCTGGCGGTGGATTCCCGGTTGTAGTTGGAGATGCCCGCGTAAAGCGCCCGGCCGCTTCGGACGATGAAGTCCAGCGCCGCCATGGTCTCCTCCAGCGGCGTCTCCGGGTCCATGCGGTGGTGGTAGAATATGTCCACGTAGGAAAGTCCCAGCCGCTTCAGACTCTGGTCGCAGCTCGCCACCAGGTACTTCCGGCTGCCCCAGTTGCCGTAGGGGCCGTCCCACATGTCGTAGCCGGCCTTGGAGGTGATCACCAGCTCGTCCCGGTAGCGGGCGAAGTCCTCCCGGAGGATGCGCCCGGCGTTGGTCTCGGCGCTGCCGTAGACCGGGCCGTAGTTGTTGGCCAGGTCGAACTGGGTGATGCCGTGGTCGAAGGCCGTGCGGCACAGGGCGCGCATGTTGTCGTAGTCGCCGTTGGAGCCGAAGTTGTGCCAGAAGCCCAGCGAGACCGCCGGGAATTTGAGCCCGCTTCTGCCCACGCGGTTGTAGGGCATGCGGTCGTAGCGCCCGTCGTCGGCGCGGTAGATGTTTGCGATGTCCGCCATGGTTGCCTCCCGTCACAGTTCGATTTCGCTCAATCTGACGCCGTCCTTCGGGATCCACCGCCGCCAGCAGCGCACGGATTCGGCGATGTCGTCCAGAAGGTCGAAGGTGTTGCCCGCCGTGGCGATGAAGGGCTCGAAGGTCAGCGTGATCTCGCCGCACTTCGGGGGCATGGCGGGGTCGTCGGGCATGAGGTACGCGGCCTTGAGCGCCCTCAGGAACGCCTCCGGCTTCACGATGCCGTTCCGGTTGTTCTCCGGGGTGAAGGTCCAGTGGGGCGAGGACTTGCCGTCGGTCTGCTGCAGGTGGATGATGGGGGAGTAGCAGCCCGCCCGGCGCACCCAGGCGTCGTTGGAGGCATCCGCTGGCTCCGCGAACAGGTGGGGATGGGCGGCGACGTCCTCGAGGATGGCCCCGACGGCGGCGGCGACGCCGGTCTCCCCGGCGACGGCGCGCTTATACAGGTCGCGAGCCCTGACGCTGCCCAGCCACAGGCGGCGCAGGGGCGTGCCCTCCCGGGCGCGCAGTATGGCGGCTTCGACGGATTCGGCGTCGGGCCGCAGGAAGTATTGCTGGCCGTTCATGTGGCCCAGGTCGGCGGTGATGTAGAAGGGCGCGCCGGAGCGCCTGAACACCTCCCGCATCAGCTCCTCGGCGTCGGCGATGCGCCACGGCGGCTGGTGGGGCGAGTACATCTGCTCGATGCCCACGTAGTCCACGCCCCGCGCCTTCGCGTAGGCGGCCAGCTCGGAGAGGGTGTCGTAGAGCTCGTTCAGCTTTTCCACATACAGCGCGTCGTCCTGCAACAGCAGCTCCTCGAACCCGTGGGCGAAGAAGCCGAACCCCGCGCCAAGGGCGGCGGCGGTGTCCACCTGGACCTTCATCCAGCCGTTGAGGAAGCGGCGGGTCACCCTGGGGTCGTAGTGACTCAACCCGCAGGTGGCGTAGGAGCCGTGGCCGGAGTACACGTTTTTGACCACGATGCCCTGCTTTTCGCAGGCCTCGCGGGTATCCTCGATCCAGTCTTTTGTGAATTCAGCGCCCATGTAGAGCGGGTCACACTCGGTGTCCGCGCTGGCCTCGACGTATGTAAGCCCCAGGTCGCGGATCACCCGGGTCCACTCCGAGGGCCGCACCCAGCGCTTGGACGCGAAGCAGTTGTCGATGCCCAGATAGATGATGGGGTCCATGTGCATACCTCCCAACGATTGTTGTATTCATTTGCAACGGTTCAGTCCGGGTGTGCTTTCCAAACGGGCGATGAGGGCATCGCCCCTACAACAGCCGGAAACCGTAGGGGCGATCCCCTGATCGCCCGACGGACTGAACAGTTGTATTCATTTCATCACAAAGCCCGGCGGATGTCAAGTATCCCGCCGGTTTTTTTCACTTAAAGCAATTATAACAGAAATACTTGCGGGTCGGAGGGCCTGATTCCGGTTGACAGGGGGGTCAAAAGCGTGTATAATAGCTTGCGGACCGAATAGACAGGCACTGCTATATTGTAGTAGTGTTGTTGTTTATTCGGCTATATTGCGTCTATCGACCATATCCGGGAGGAAAACAATCATGGCAGACACTCGTATTCTCACATTTACAGATAAGAAAAAGCTGGAGGAGCAGCTGGAGGAGCTGAACGTAGAGCGCAAAAAGGTCGCGGAGGAGATACAGATCGCCCGCGGCTTCGGCGATCTGAGCGAGAACGCCGAATACGACGCCGCCAAGGCCCGCGAGGCCGAGGTCTACGGCAAGATCAGCGAGATCCAGGGCATACTGAACACCGCCCAGTTCGTCGATGACAACGACGTGTCCTCCGACACCTGCGCCCTGGGCACCGTGGTGCGCGTGCTGGACATGGAGTACGACGAGGAGGACGAGTACACCCTGGTGGGCTACACCGAGGCGGACCCGCTCAAGCTGTTCATCTCCAACGAATCCCCCATCGGCAAGGCGCTGACCGATACCGACGGCAAGGGCACCGGCGCGCGGGTGGGCGACATCGTGGAGGCCAACACCCCCGGCGGCATCATCAAGCTGAAGGTGCTCGGCATCCGCAAGCGCTGATACTGTTTCCACAAGCGAGAGGAGAAAGTGAACCATGGCTCAGACCTATCAGGCCCCGGCGGGCTTTACCGAGCAGGACACCATTCGCCTGGGCAAGCTGAATCAACTGATCGAGCAGGGGCGAAATCCCTACGAGATCACCACCTATGACCGCACCCACACCTCGGGCCAGATCGTCGGCAATTATGAGGCGCTGGAGGGGCAGAGCGTGCGCATCGCGGGCCGCATGATCGGCCGCCGCGTGATGGGCAAGGCCAGCTTCGCCCAGCTTCTGGACCCCGACGGCAAGATCCAGATCTACGTGCGCCGGGACGACGTGGGGGAGGAACCCTACAAGGACTTCAAGGCGCTGGACATCGGCGACATCATCGGCGTATCCGGCGTGGTGTTCAAGACCAAGACCGGCGAGATCTCCGTGCATGCCGGCGAGGTGGCGCTTCTGAGCAAGAGCCTGCACCCGCTGCCGGAGAAGTTCCACGGCCTGACCGACACCGACACCCGCTACCGCCAGCGCTATGTGGACCTGATCGTCAACCCCGAGGTGAAGGATACCTTCGTCAAGCGAAGCCGCATCCTCAGGGAGCTTCGCGCCTTCCTCGACAACCGGGGCTATCTGGAGGTGGACACCCCCATACTCACCCCCTTCGAGATCGGCGCGGCGGCCAAGCCCTTCTACACGCACCACAACAGCCTCGACATGGACATGGTGCTGCGCATCGAGACCGAGCTCTACTTAAAGCGCCTGATCGTCGGCGGCCTGGACCGGGTCTATGAGGTGGGCCGCATCTTCCGCAACGAGGGCATGGACACCAAGCACAACCCCGAGTTCACCACCATCGAGCTCTACGAGGCCTACACCGACTTCCACGGCATGATGGACCTCGTCGAGGACATGATGAAGACCGTGACGCAGAAGGTCTGCGGCAGCCTGGTGATCCCGTATCAGGGCAACGACATCGACATCGGCCACTGGGAGCGCCTGACCATGATCGATGCCGTGAAGAAGTACAGCGGCGTGGATTTCCGCGACTGGAAGACCGATGAAGACGCCGTCGCCGCCGCCAAGGCCCACAACGTGGAGCTGCCCGAGATCCCCACCCGGGGCGCGATCCTCGCGGAGTTCTTCGACGCCTTCGTGGAGGAAAAGCTCATACAGCCCACCTTCATCTACGACTACCCGGTGGAGATCAGCCCGCTGGCCAAGCGCAAGCCCGACGATCCTGAATTCACCGAGCGCTTTGAGTACTTCATCAACGCCACCGAGTTCGGCAACGCCTTCTCCGAGCTCAACGACCCGCTGGACCAGCGCGGCCGCTTCGAGCGCCAGGTGGCCGAGCGCAAGGCCCTCAATCCCGAGAGCCGCGCCCAGGTGGACTACGACTACGTCAACGCCCTCGAGTACGGCATGCCCCCCACCGGCGGCCTCGGCTTCGGCGTGGACCGCCTCGTGATGCTGCTCACCAACTCCGACAGCATCCGCGATGTGCTGCTCTTCCCGACGATGAAGAGCCTGGACTGATATCATCGACAAACAAAAGGCTGTCTCAGAACGGTTTTGGATTCAAGAAACATGCGTAGGGGCGCCGATGTGGCGCCCGCCCGGGTACGATACGCAACGTACCTCACGGCGGGCGGCGCATCGCCGCCCCTACAACATGTACGAACCCGAATGAATATGCGTTCTGATACTAATCCTGCTCTAAAATCTATAAAAAATAGGAAAAGAATGGTATAATGGAAAAGGTGATGAAAGATGAACCGATTTCAGATTAGAGAAGAAGAATATGAAGCGATAAAGCAGGCAGAGAAGGAAACG
>CACXBB010000032.1 GCA_902765735.1 uncultured Eubacteriales bacterium
GCGACTGCTATTGCCCCACTAAGCCTGCGGAAAATCGCCTTGAAATGCAGCCAAATCCGCTCGAAACTGCATCTCCCGGCATTTAGAAACACACTCTAAGACTGGGGATGTCGACTCCCTCCGTCTCGGCTCCGCCGAGCCACCTCCCTCTAAGAGGGAGGCTGACTCCCTCCGTCAGCCCTGCGGGCTGCCACCTCCCTCTGGAAGGGAGGCTATGGGTTCGCCGCCAAAAGGCTCCCGTCTTGGCCCCCTCTCCGAGGGGGCTGTCAGCGAAGCTGACTGGGGGAGTGAAGGGAGCTGGCGCGGGAGTCCTCCCAGAGGGAGCTGGCGCGCAGCGCCTGAGGGAGCGCCAGCGCTATCCCACAACAAAACGTGAAGAGCCCTACTTCCTCGTCCTCCACGCGCGCACGCCGGCGACCAGCTTCTCCGAGCTGCCCTCCCTGACCGACGCGATCCGCAGGCTGACCCGCCTGGGCTCGCCGTTGATCACGAGCCGGTACTGCATCTTGAACATGCCGTTTTCCCGGATCTCCCGGAGGATGTTCTCCTTCGTCAGCTGCTCCATGCACATCGGATAATCCTCGGGGTGGATGATCCGCCGGCTGTTCTCGACGCTGTCCCTGAAGAAGTCCTCGCCTGCCTTGGCGACGCCGAGGCTCTCATACTCGCTGGTGGCGGTGTACTCCATGTATTTTCCGGTCTCGACATCCACGGTATACAGCGCGATATAATCCTCGTTGAGGGCCATGATCCTGGCCAGGGTATCCCTGTCCATCTTGGCCTCCTTGAGCTGCTCCCGCTCCTTCATCTGGGCGTCCACGATGCTGATGCCCATGATGATGCGGTTTGTGCCGGGGTGCATGCGGGTGATCTTCATGCTGGCGTACAGCGGCTTGCCGGAGTCGATGAGCCGGTAGGTGGCGGTGAACACGCCCTGGCTGTCCAGCTCCCGAATCACCTTTTCCTTGGTGAAGCAAGCCAGGAAGGCCTCCCGGTCGTCCTCGTAGATGCGGGTCATGGTGTCGCGGCGCGCCGAGGCGAAGAAGTCCGTGCCGTGCCGCTCCATGGCCAGCTCCTCGCCGCCGACGGAGGAGGAGTATTCGATAAAGCGCTCGGTGTCCAGGTCCACCGCGTAGATGTTGTAGTAGTCGGCGGCCAGGGCGCGGGCGATGTCCGCGTAGGTCGCGCCGTCGTTGGGCTCGCTGATGGACAGCACGGCGATGGCCACCGACACGTTCCCGGTGACGGGGTTGACGGCGATCCTCCTGACCATCGCGTGCACCCGCGTGCCGTCGGGCATGACCTCGTCGAAGAACGCCCGGCTGCCGCTCTCGCAGCACTGCCTGATGGCGGTCATGAACCGGGGGCTGTAGCCGATGGGCGCTTCGTCGAAGCGGACCTTTTCGCTGAACACGTCAAACCGGAAGAACCGCTTCATGAAGTCCCGGTAGGACGGGCTGGTGCGCACGTACTGCGCCCGGTCGCCCCGGATCTCCAGTATGCTCATGGGCAGCGTGTTGAAGGTGTTGTGGAAGGCCCTCTCGTCCTCGTTGGCCATGACGCCGGGATCGTAGAGGTTGACCCGGCCGATCAGATCAAAGTAGGCGGACTCCTCCGGGTTCTCGTAGCCGATCTGTATGCCCTTCCGGTTGCGCTCCACGATCTGCTCCAGCGGTATGGCCTTGCAGTAGTAGAAGCCCTGCAGCTTGGCGCAGCCGATCTCCTGGAGGAAGCGCACCTGGCTCTGGGTCTCCACGCCCTCGCACACGGTGTCCACGCCCAGGGCGGTGGCCATCTTCATCAGCTCCGTGAGTATGATCCTGCCGTTGTTGCCCTCGTCCAGGTTGCGCATGAAGGCCATGTCGAACTTGATGAGGTCAAAGGGCATGCTCTGGACCACGTCCAGCGACGAATACCCGCTGCCGAAGTCGTCCAGCCACACCGGGAAGCCCAGGCTGCGGAACCGGGCGACCTGCGCCTTCATGAAGTCGAAGTCGCTGCCGATGACGCTCTCCGTGATCTCCACGGTGATCTTGTCCCGGCCGATGCCGGCCTCGTCCACGCGCCGGCGGATCTCCTCCACGATGTCGCAGGCGCTGAAGTCCGAACGGGACAGGTTGACGGAGTGCGGCACGATGTGCAGGCCCGTCTCCGCCTGTCGCTGCATCTTCAAGAGCACCTGCTCGACGACGTACAGATCGAGCTTGTAGATCAGCCCTGCCTCCTCCAGCGGCGGTATGAAGTCGGCTGGGGACAGATAGCCCTTAACCGGATCGATCCACCGGGCCAGCGCCTCCTCGTCGCAGACCTTGCCCGTCACCGCGCGGATGATGGGCTGGTAGTGGACCTGTATCCATTTTTCCGCGATGGCCCGGTCCAGATTTTCGATGATGTAGCGTTTTTTGACCGATTTATCGCTGAGGGACTGGCTGTAATAGTTCACGGCCATCTCATAGCGGCCCTTCAGGGTGCCGCAGGCCAGCTTCGCCCGGTCCAGCGCGACGCTGGCGTGTATCTTCTCCCCCTCGTCCCTGTACACGCCCACGTGGACCGGCAGCGACCGGCCCCCGTTCATCTGCCCGCATTCGCGGAACATGCGCTCCAGCTTGTCCTCCAGCCCCTCCACCTCGGTGTGCACGGCGAAGTGGTCCGCGCCGATGTGGCAGCAGTTCTCCGTGCTGAACAGCCCGGCCAGCACCTTCGCGAAGGCCCGCAGCAGCTTGTCGCCCTCGGAAAAGCCGTGCCGGGTGTTGAAGAACTTCATGCCGCTGAAATCCATGTACAACAGCGCGGGGTGCGCGCCCTTTTTCAGAAAGCTCTCCTTGCCCGCGTCGGCCAGCTCGAAGAAATAGGTCATGCTGGGCAGGCCGGTGAGGTAGTCGTACTGGCTCGCCTTCACGATGCTGGCCTCGCGCAGGGCGCTGCTCAGGGTCTGGTTGAGCCCGCTCCCCTCCTGGCTGTAAAGCCCCTCGTCCGTGTACCAGACTTGCGCGAGGCGCACGCCGGTGTCGGTGTACACGTGCTCGCCGGTGGCGTGGACGATCCGGTAGTCGGACCCGTTCCGCACCCGCGTCCGGTAGATCACCTCGTAGTGCCCGCCCTCCGTCGCGAAGCGTATCGCGGCGTTGGCGATCCTGGCCACGTCGTCCGGGTGCGCGTCCTTGTACATATCGTTGTCCATGTCGTAGTAGGCCTCGGCGCGATCGTCATACCCGAACAGCCTGCAAAAACCGTCCGACAGCGCCAGCGTGACCACCCGCCTGTCCACGAACTGATAGACGGCAAACGGCTGCCTCAGGCGCTCCAGCATGGCCTGCTCCTGCTCTGAAAAGCGATATTTCTCCATAAACGGCACTCCCCGGAAGATGGTCGCGAGTACAGATCCCGCCTTGCTGGTATTATAGCATGCCATGTGCGCTGTTGTCCACCCTCAAATATGGGCCGGGAGACATTCAAACAATCCCCCTGCCGCGCGCGGCAGGGGGATTGTTCGGTCCGTCACGCCTTTTTCAGCGTGATATTCACATCGGAGAAGGTATCCAGCGTCTTATAGACGCCCTCGTCGGCGGCATAGCCCTCCGGCACCTTGAGCACGTGCACCTCGTAGACCTTCTGCTCCTCCGTCGCAAAGGTGGCGACGCCGTCGGCCTTGGTCTTCTGGAGGGAGCAGGTGGTGTCGTCGCAGAACTGTACCACCGCGCCCTTGACGGGATTGCCGTCCTCATCGCGCACGATCACGCGATACGCGCCGCTGTCATTGGCCGCGACATCGGCCTCGGGTGCGGCCTCCGCCGCCTCGCCGGCATCGGACACCGCCTCGCCGGCCAGCAGCTTGTCGATGGTGGGCTCGTAAAGCTCCACGGCAGCCCCGGCGATGGGATAGGTCAGTATCCTGCCCGCGCTGTCCACGAAGAAGCTGGTGGGATAGCCGGTGACCTCGTTGAATATGGGGTTGTCCTCGGGGATGACCACGTTGGGATAGTTGGTGCCGTACTGCGCCATGACCCTGCGGGCCTCGTCCGCCATTTCCCCCTCGATGGGCTCGCCCTCGTACTCCACGCCGACGATGCCGCAGCCCTTCTCCTGAAGCCGGGTGTGAAGCGCCGCCAGGTCCGCCATTTCGTTCATGCAGTTGATGCACCAGGTGCCCCAGAGGTTGACCATGGTGATCTTGTTGTTCCTGAACAGGTCCTCGCTGCTGACGGGGTTGCCGTCCAGGTCGGTGGTCTTGAAGCTGAGCACCTCGCCCATGTGGCCGGTATCGTTGTCCACGGGCTCGGTCAGCCCGACGGTCTCCAGCTTTTTAAGCATCTCGGCCCCGATCATCTCCGTGTCCGCCAGCGCGGCCTGCTTCGTCGCCTCCGGGTCGATCTCCAGATTCCCGGCTTCCGCCGTCTCGTCGATGCTGTCCAGCAGGTCGTCCACGGGCTCCGAGATGTAGTACCAGCGATAGTCCCCCGCCGCGCCGAACTCCGTGACCCCGTAGCCCTCGGGCAGCGGCCATGTGATCCCTATGTCGGCCAGGGATTCGGCGTTGGTGACAATGATGGCGCCCACGCCGGCGCCCATCACCTGGAGTGTGTGGCTCATCACAGCCCTTTCCGCGTCGTCCGTGGCCTTTGCGATCTCGGCCTCGATGTCCTTGACGGTCGCCTCGGGCAGCGCGTAGTACACCAGGATCATCATGGCGGCGAAGGGCTCGTGCAGCACGACGCCGGTGCGCTGCAGCGCCACGCAGTTCTGCGTTTTCGCCTGTATGTCGTCAATGTCGAGGGCAAAGCCCATCTCCTCGTAGAAGGTGCCGTCCTCGGCGAGCGCGGACAGGCCGGACAGCAGCATCAGAGCCGCCAGCAGCATTGCGAGAAGACGCTTCATGGGGTCAACCTCCTTTTATTGTTGTTGGTTCGCCTCGTCGAAGAGCGCCGAGAGCATCTCCGGGGTGACGGACCCGATCTTGTTGTAGACCACCTCGCCCCTGCGGTTCAATACGACGGTCTGGGGGAAGGTGCCCGTGCCGCCGACGATCTCCATCAGCGTGTCGTCGTCGGCGTCCGTGGCGCAGGGCATGGCGTAGCCCTTGTCGGACAGGTATTCCTCCGGGTCGTCGATCACCAGCGACGGGTGCACGACCAGCATGGCGATGTCGTCCCCTTTTTCCTGATACAACTCATTGAAGTACGGCAGCTCCTGCTTGCAGGGCGTGCAGGAGGTCGCCCAGAAGTTGATGAAGGTCACCTTCCCCCGCTGCTTGGCCAGGTGGAAGTCCGTGCCGTCGTAGCAGGTCAGCGTGAAGTCCTCCAGCTGCTGCCCCACCTCGTGGCCGATCGGCGCGTCGCTGTCCCAACTCACCGCCGGGGCTTCCGTCGCCGCGGGTGCCTCCGTAGTTGCAGGTTCCTCTGTCTCTATGGGTTCCTCCGTGGCTGCGGGGGCCTCCGTCGCGGCGGGCTTCTCCGCCTTCTTCAGGGACGGGTCCAGCACATTGAACCACAACAGCGCCAGGCACAGCACCATAAGCGCCGCGGCCCATATGACGCGCCCCGGGCCTCCGCGCCCGTCCGGCCCCCTGAGTACGCGTCCGCCCGCCTTCATGGCGATGGCCCCCTGGTTGCAGGTGTCCACGCACTTGCCGCACTGTATGCACTCGTGGTCGCCCACGCGGCGCACGTCCATCTTGCAGCCCCGCACGCATGCGCCGCAGCCGTTGCAGCGGGCCGCGTCCACCCGCACGCCGATGACGTTGAAGCGGTTGAACAGCCCGTAGACGGCCCCCAGCGGGCAGACGAACCGGCAGAACGCCCGGAAGCAGAACACGCACGCCAGTCCGATGGCCAGCATGATTACAAACTTGCGGGTGAACAGCACGCCCAGCATGCTGAACATCCCGGCGTTGGCGGGGTTGGACAAAAGCCCCATCGCCCCCTCCGAGGTGCCCGCCGGGCAGATGTACTTGCAGAAGGCCGGCAGTGGCAGGTCGCAGCGCAGGCCGTAGGTCAGCGGTATGGCGACCACGAACACAATGAGCAGCACGTATTTGAGCCAGCACAGCGCCCGGGTGACCGGGTTTTTCCGAATCTTCGGCGTGGGGATTTTATGCAACAGCTCCTGGATCAGACCCAGCGGGCACAGCCAGCCGCAGACGGTCCGTCCCAGGATCACGCCGTAGAGCAGTATGATGCCCAGCACGTACCAGCCCGCCCGGTGTCCGGCGGAGCCCAGCGCGTTCTGTATCGAACCCAGCGGGCACGCGCCCACCGCGCCGGGGCAGGAGTAGCAGTTGAAGCCCGGGGCGCAGGCGTATTTCGCCTTGCCCTGGTAGATCTGCCCGTCGATGAAGCCCCTGACGTGGGCGTTGTGCAGCAGGGCCGAGTAGAGCTGGACGAGCCGCCGCGTCGTCGGGCGGTGGGCCTGCCACCACGAAGTCTTGACATTATCCAAGGCCGACACACTCCGTACAGATCATAATTGCCTTGTAGAGCACGTCCCGGGCGCTGCCGTTTATAACCCCGAGGACGATGAGCGCCACGGCCGCGACGACGACTACCGCCTGCACTGTGCCCCGTTTTTCCGGCCGAACCGCGGGCTTCGGCGAAGGCGCAACGCTCGCCGCCCGCTCCGCCTTTAACTGAACCTGAGCGGCCTCCGCCTCCCGCAGCGCGCTCTTTTCCCGCAGCACGGCGGTCACCGCCAGCGCGCCCAGTCCCGCGGCGGTCCAGGGCAGCAGCACCCGGATCAGCGCGTGAAACATATTCTCCAGGTCGCGCTCCGAGAAGTGGGCCGGATTCACGATATACGCGGCCACCGGGACCATGCACGCCGCGAAAACGCCCCAGCCGATGATCGTCAGCCGCTTCTGCGCCGCCCGCTCTTTTTGCATGGCCTCCGAGGGCGCGGCGACGCGGGCCGCCGCCAGGTCCCGGACCAGCGCCGCGTCCTTCACCGGCTTATCGGCGCTTTCATCCTTCACGCCCAGCAGAAGCCCCGCCACCGTCAGGCCGACGGACGCAAAGAACAGCGGCGCGATGGGCGCGAACCTCCCGGCGACGATTTCCGGCGTGTAGATGCTCTCCATGGGGTCCTCCGCCTTGCGGGCCGAGCCCTCCCGGAAGATGCCCGCCGCGGCCGCGCACAAAAGCGCGGCCAACAGCACGCACAGCGCCGCCTGCAATATCAGATAGGCTCTTTTTCCCGTCATGGAATCCCCCCGCGTCAGCGCTTATCCTTGTCGATAAACTCCAGCGTGATCGTGGACAGCAGCCCGAAGGCCAGTATAAATGCCAGCAGGTGCAGCCAGTATTCGACGATGTTGTCCCATCGCATCTCATAGTCGGCCTTGTAGCTTGCCGCGGCGGCCTTCTCCTCGAGGAAGCTCCTGACGTTCTTCTCGCCCACCAGGTCGATCAGCCTGCCCAGCGTGGTCTTGAAGGTGAAGCTCTTGTCCCGCCGCGCCTGCACGTCGTCCAGGCCCGCCAGCCAGTCCACGGCCTCTCCCACGGTGGTCACGCCGCCCAGCTCCACGTCCTTGTACTTCTCCATGATGCCCGCGGCGTCGACCATGTCGAGCACGTCCCCGACGGTGGTCTGCCGGGTGATCTTCGTGTCGGCCACATCCTTGACGCCGTCCACGCCCTGCAAGAGCGCAATGGCCTCGCCCACGGTGATGTTGAGCTTCGGGATCGAATACTCCCGCAGCGGCTTGAGCGCGTCCTCCTCCAGTATGGCGTCGATGATGTCGCCCACGTCCATGTCGTCCAGCACATGTTCCGCCTTCAGTTGCTGGAAGGTTTCGGACTTCTCAAGCATCTCCCGGATCTCGCCCACGGTGAACACCTTGCCGATCTCCATCGCGCGGATCTCCGCGACGGTGGGGTTGTCCTTGTCCGCGAGCAGGTCCAGCACCTGCCCCACGGTCACCGTACCGCCCACCTCGTTGTCCTTCATCTTGTCCACCATGTTGGAGATGGTCACGAACGGGCGGTTGTTGGTGTCCGCCTGCGCCGCGATGACCTTAAGCCCCGGGTTGGAGATGGTGAAGTGGGTCAGCGGCTCGGTCCACGCCGGCAGCGTCAGCATGCCGCCGGAGAACACCAGCTGGAAGATCAGCACGAAGGGCATGATCGTCATGGCCGTGGTGGTGGTGTGCGCCAGCGTGGACACCCACAGCGACAGCATGTCCGAGGCGTAGGTGATCAGCAGCATGGAGATGCCCAGATCGACGATCAGCCACGGCGTGAACAGCCCTTCCGCCGGGTACCTGACGCCGGTCAGCTTGGTGACGTACATCGTCACGCCCGTCTGCATCAGGCACAGCAGGAACTGATACAGCATGTGGGAGAATATGTAGGACGATATGTGCATGCCGGAGCGGTGCTCGCGCTTGATGACGTCACGCTCGCGGCAAATGACCTGGATCGAGTTGAAGCAGCCGTTCCAGATGGCCACGCACACCAGCGCGAAGGACCCCATGATGGTGCCCTCCATGTTCAGGAACATCTTCTTGCGAATGACCATGCCCACCAGGCCGGCGATCAGCGCCGCCATCGGCAGCACCTTCCAGTCGTTCTGGTACACGAACATCCGAAGCAGCTTGCCCAGATAGATCCACACCTGCGCCCCGCGCCCGCGGTGGCGCGCCCGGAACCTGCGGCGGGACTTTACAATGCTCTTATCGCTCATGCGGCACCTCCGACCTTCTGCGCCTCGGCGTACTTCATCACAAACTCATCGGCCAGACCGTCGCCGCCCTCCTCCACGCGGTTGACGGACTTCACGATCTGCTCCATCCTGTCGCGCCCAAAGAACTTCCGCGCGTCCTCGATGCTGCCGTAGAACGCCAGCCGGCCGGTGCGGGCGGAGTCCTTCGCCAGCACGATCACGTCGTCAAACAGGTCGATCACGCGGTCCGGCGTGTGGGTGATCACGATGACGATCTTCCCGGTGTCGGCGATCTTGCGAAGCTGCACGAACAGCTCCCGCGCCATCACGCCGTCCAGGCCGGAGTCCGGCTCGTCCAGTATGAACAGGGAGGGATTGCTGATGAACTCCATCGAGATCGACAGGCGCTTCTTCTGGCCGCCGGAGAGCTTCTCCACCAGGTTGTTCTTCACCGGCGTGAGGCCGAAGATCTCCATGACCTCATCCACCCGCGCCTTGCGCTGCGCGGCGGAGACATCCTGCGGAAGCCTGAGCTTCGCCGCGTCCAAGAGCGTGTAGTACACGGTGTCCTTGCCGCGCATCATCTCACTCTGCGGCACGAAGCCCACCTCGTACTGCATCTTCTTGTACTGCTTGTACATGTTGGTGCCGTTCAGGAGCACCTCCGCCTTCGCGGGCTCGTAGCCGTTGATGGCGTTTAAATACGTGGTCTTGCCCGCGCCGGAGCCGCCCAGCAAGAGCACCATGTGCCCCTGCGGGATGGCCATGTGGATGTCGCGCAAAAGCACCTTTTTCTGGAAGAACTCGGTCACCGTGCGGTCCCGGAGGTTCACGGTCAGGCCCTCGTCCATCACGTCGGCGCTGCCCTGATGGGCCAGCTTCTCAAGCTCGGCCTTGATGTCCTCCACCTTCCAGGCGGGCTGGTACTTCGGGTTGAAGCCCCAGACCATGGCCGGTATGGCGTCCATCAGTATCCACAGCACCATCCAGCGCTTCTTCACGCCGTACACCTCGATCAAGCCGGTGGCGATGCGAATGTTGTATATGATGGCCACGATGCCCAACGTAAATGAGATGACGAGCACCAGTGTGCCGGCGACTTCCTTGGTCATGCCCGTGCCGGTCAGGGCCGCATAGGGCGCCATGCCAAAGGTCGCCGTCAGTATGCCGATAAACGTAAACACGCTCAGCATGCGCCCCTCGGGCTCGCGCCCGGCGCAGCGGGACAGCTGGTATTCCCGGGCGCAGGGGATGAGCGCCCACCAGCCCTTGAGGCCGGACTTTTCAAACATCTTCCACAGACCCGCCATGTACAGCACGCCGGTGATGACATAAAACCAGGACTTGCTGCCGAAGTAAACATCGCATATGAAGTCCCACAGGTCAAACGTGCCGTTCAGGATCAAACTCTCCACGCCATCAACACTCCTTTATTATCCGGGATTGATCGTGATATCATTTCAGGGATGCCTCACATTTCACGCCGCTTTTTTAATATCCTCCTGCAGGGCGGAAAGGACCTCCCAGTCCACCGCCCTGACCGCATCGAGCCCGGTATCGGGAATGACGGTGATTTCGCCGGGCCTGATCTCAAAGAACACCTTCTCGAGGATCGCCTTGGGGTCCTTGAGCAGCTTCATCAACTTCTTAAGCGGGTTCGGCTGCTTCCCGGAGAGACCGGCCAGCAGATCGTCCAGCCACGCCGTGTCCATCTGACCTTTCTCCGGCGGGGACGACGTGTTGCTCGCCGACTCCAGCGCCGTGCCCAGATCGACCCACCTGCCCCAGGTGTAGACCGCCAGCCCGAGGGTCTTTATGTCGGTCCCGTTCTCTATCTCCATGCGCAGCAGCACCGGCAGCGTCATGCCCGGGCGGCAGACCACGCGGATGGTGCGCCCGTCCTGCCCGGCGCCGTTGCTGCCCAGATACAGCAGATCGCCGAAGTAGTCCCTGAACCAATTCTTTGCGCCGTCGTACATTTTGCCGAGCGGGAGATCGCCGCCCTCCTGCGGCGCGCTCTCCTCAGGGGCGTCGCCCGGTTCGGCGTCGCTCTCGTCAAGGCGCTCCAGGATCGCGGTGATCAGTGCCTCCGCCAGCGAGGGCGTCTCCCCCTGCGCACCGTCGGCTTTGAGGCCCATCGCCGTCCCCAGGTCCTCTATGGCGTGCTCATAGCCCGGCGCGCCGGCGAGGATATCCTTGATCCGCTGCACGATGCCGTCGACGTCGGCGGAGAGTATGTACATGGACCAGTTGCCGTCGGTGAAGCCCTCCTGATCCGGCAGGATCAGCGTCAGAAGCGCGCGGTCGTCGTCGAAGGTCTCCGGCATGGCGTCGGTGCGGATGCGGGTGGCGTCGATGGCCTGCTCCAGCGCGGTCATGTACCGCGCCATGCCCGCGTTCTTCAGCACCCAGGGCAGCAGCTCGCTGAGCTGCGCGTAGTCGGTGCCGGGCACCATGGCGGCGTCCACCGCGAACCAGAACACGCGCGCCTCCTCCAGCGTCATGCCGCCCTTATTGCACAGCTGCCAGGCCAGGTGGTTCAGAAGCGACGAGTTGGTGTGCACGCCGCCCCGGTCGTTCAGGTCGGTGGGCACCTTGACGTTGGGCGCGTAGTAGAGGTCCCAGGCAAACTCCGGCTGGTGGTACCTGTGCGGGCTGCTCATGCTGCGCACAGGCGTTCTGCTGCGCTCGCCCAATTCCCAGGTAGTGTCCTCCGTGTCGCCGTACAGCATCTCGCAGAGGTTGCCCTGTATGTCGCTCATGCCCTCGTTGATCGCGCCGTAGTCGTTCATGTAGGCGTTGTAGGTCATGATGCTGCCGGTCACGCAGTGGGTGAACTCGTGCCCCAGCACGTCCAGGCACTGGGAGAAATCGTTGATGCTGCTGGACAGGAACACCTGCCAGCCCATGTAGTACCCGGCGTAGGCGGCGTTGTCGATGGGGGTGTGGTTTTTGTCGCAGTAGTCCTTCAGTATGACGATGGGCGTGCCCAGGCCGTCGCCGCCGTGCCAGCCGATGGCGTTGTAGTAGTCCCAGGCGCGGCAGTAGTTGTACAGCGACATCAGGCAGGTGTCGTCCCAGCCGGTGTTGTCGCGGCTGGCCTCCAGCACCATGCGGCCCTTGTTGTAGAGGAACTCGTAGCAGTCCGCCACCACGATGCGCCGCTCCAGGTTGCCCAGGTACACCATGCCCGTGCGGCTGTCGCGCATCAGCGTGACGGAGATCTCCTTCTCGGTGCCGTCCGACAGCTTCACCGTGCCGGTGTAGTCCACGGGCTCCATGAACTCGAACACATACGCGGCATTGTAGCCCACGGTGGACGCCTCGTCGCCGGGGAAGATGGCGGGCAGGCTGTACAGGTACGCGCCGTCCATGGTCACATAGTGGACCAGGTAGGGCAGGTCGGAGCTCCTGTGGATGGCGCTCTCGGGGTTGGTGGTGGTCACCGCCCACACGTAGCGCATCTCGCCCTTGTCATCCTCGTCGTCGGGATCGATCTCCAGCATGACCGGCAGTATGACCTTCCGGGTCTGGCCCTCCACCAGGTCGTACCCGTCCGGGTAGTCCTCCGAGAGCTTTTCAAGCACCAGCGCCTCGGCCTGTTCATCGGTGATGCCCTCGGCCGCCGCGACGTCCGGCAGGTCGGATTCCACGCTGGCTACCAGGCCCAGCATGTTGCCCTCGGCGTCGGTGACCACCTTCACCGCGCCGCCGGAGACCGTGGTCCCGGCGTGCATCTGCTGGAACACGTAATAGCGGTTGCCCACAGGGTCCGAAAAGTCGCGCCAGGGCTCGAACCGCGTGCGCGCGTCGCCGCCGGTCAGCGTGATCATGGCCTCCACCACCCGCGCGGCGTCCGAAGTGCTCTTGACGGGTTCATCGGTGCACGCGCCGTCCACGAAGGTCACGCGCCCGTCGTGGACGCAGGCCGTCGCGCCCAGCGCCTCCAGGTCCTCAAGCGTCAGCTGGCCGGACGGGCCCGCCGTCTCGGCGAGGGCGCCCAGGCTGCCCAGCAGCAGCGCCGCCGCCAGCAGCAGGCTCAGCAGGGATCTCCGTATCTTCATGAAATCGCTCCTTTCGAAGGGTACCCCCCCGCGGGGGTCGTTTGTCACATAGATTGTAACACACAATCCCCGTTTTGTAAACAATTCCAGGCGCGTCACACGGGATCAGTCGTACCCCCTGACGGCAAACTTCCGCTCGTGGGGCGCCGGGTCGCGGCGCTGCACCTCGACGGCGTCGATCTCAAACTGCCCCTTCAGCCGAGAGATCAGCTTTTGCAGCATCAGCGGGCTGCCCTGCGCCTCCATCTCCACGGTGCCGTCGGGGCGGTTGTCCACCCAGCCGGTGATGTAGAGCTGCCGGGCGAAGTAGTAGGCGGTGTACCGGAAGCCCACGTGCTGGACCCGTCCGTGAAATATCAGATGCAGTCGCGTCATATCGCCTACCCCCGGGGATCAGTCGTAGAAATGCGGCTTCACGCCCTCGGGGATCAGGCTTTTGTACCGCCCGCCCGCGAGCCTGCGCTGAAGCTCCCGCCGGGCCTCCGTGAGCAGTTCGGGATGCTGAATGAGCCGCAAGCCCGTGAGCGCGATCACCCTGCCGGCGTGCAGCATGCCCTTGAGGGCGACGGAGGACTTCCCCTGCGCCACCCACTGCCAGCTGTGCGCCCCCGCGCCGTAGCTGTAACAGCTCAGATTGGCGGTGACGGTGGGCGTCACCCAGCTCACGTCGCCCACGTCGGTGGAGCCCATCTCGCAGATGTCGGAGGGCACGGTTTCGACGTAGACGTCGCACAGCGGGCTTTTACGGATGTTGTCGGCCACGGCGGCCGGGTCCGCGAGCGTCTGCGGCACGTCCGTCAGCTGCCCCTCCAGCGGGAAGGTGGCCTTGAACCACGCCGCGTATGCGCGCTCTTTTTCAGTGTACTCAGGCACGCCGATCTCCCGGAACACGCCGTCCATCACGCCCTCCAGCACATTGTTGGGCACGGTGTTGCTCAGCCCCTCGTCGAACACGATCTCCAGCTCGGTGCCGGTCATCAGCGCCGCGCCGCGGGCGATGTCCTTCACCCGCTCGTACAGCGCCTCGCACTTGGGGTTGGTCGTCGAGCGGATCAGGTAGCGCACCTCGGCGAAGGCTTGCACCACGTTGGGCGAGCCGCCGCCGGCGTTGGAATAGGCGTAGTGCACGCGGTCGGAGTCCTCCATGTGCTCCCTGAGGTAGTTGACCCCCACGCTCATCAGCTCGCAGGCGTCCAGGGCGCTGCGGCCCAGGTGCGGCGCGCTGGCCGCGTGGGACGCCACCCCGCGGAAGCGGAAGTAGCACTGTATGCAGCTCTGGCTGCTGCCCCGGCACACCATGTGGAAGTTGGCCGGGTGCCAGGTCAGGGCGGCATCACAGTCGTCGAACCAGCCGTCCCGGGCCATGTACGCCTTGCCGGAGCCGCTCTCCTCACCGGGGCAGCCGTAGATGCGCACGGTGCCCGAAAGACCCTTCTCCTCAAGCAGATCCCGGAGCAGCAGCCCCCCGGCGATGGCGCCCACCCCCAGCAGGTGATGCCCGCAGCCCTGGCCCATCGTCATGCCGGGCTCCGGCGATTCCTCCGGGCAGTCCGCCTTCTGCTGGAGGCCGTAGAGCGCGTCAAACTCGCCCAGTATGGCGATGACCGGCCGCCCGCTGCCCCACTGGGCCATGTAGCCCGTCACCGTGTCGGCCACGTTTTCGGTCACCTCAAAGCCCTGCGCCCGCAGGAAGGCGATCTGCGACCGGCTGCACTCAAACTCCCGAAAGCCCGGCTCCGGATGGGCCCAGGCGTAATCCGCCAGCGCCTTTAAGGCGGCTTCGTACTTTTCCAACATAGTTCTCTCCTTTGTCGGCGATCGAAATTAACGATAGTTCGCAGCAAATCATGACTCAGAAATGGAATTGCCGCGCGACATATCCGTAGGGACGCCATAATTGGCGTCCGGTCCAGGTGGAATCGTTGACGCGGACGCCAATTATGGCGTCCCTACGACGGGTTTCCGTCATCCGATAATTCCCAATTCTCCATTCCCAATTCCCAATTTTCAAAGAAGCGTGTTGATCTTTACCTCTCGATATTATGGCACGCCACCCAGTGCCCCTGTATCTCCCGAAGCTCGGGCATGGTCTCGCCGCAGCGGGCCGTGGCCTGCGGGCAGCGCTGCCGGAAGGGGCACCCGGGCGGCGGGTTCAGCGGCGTGGGCAGCTCGCCCTGCAGCATCGTGCGCCGCCGGGCCTTGCCCGCCACGGGATCCGGTATGGGGATGGCGCTCAGTAGCGCCCGGGTGTAGGGGTGCAGCGGCTTGAAGTACACGTCGTCGCTCGATCCCAGCTCCACCAGGTGGCCCAGGTACATCACGCCGATGCGGTCGGAGATGTGCTTGACCATGCCGATGTCGTGGGCGATGAACAGGTACGCGATGCCCATCTCCCGCTGCACGTTCTTGAGCAGATTGATGATCTGCGCCTGGATGGACACGTCCAGCGCCGATATGGGCTCGTCGCAGATGATGAACCGGGGGTTGAGCGCCAGCGTGCGGGCGATGGAGATGCGCTGCCGCTGCCCGCCGGAGAACTCGTGGGGATAGCGCCGGATGTGGTCCGGCTTCAAGCCCACGATGCGCAGAAGCTCCACCACCCGGGCGTCGCGCGCGTCGGGCTCAGAGATGCTGTGGATGTCCATGGGCTCCCGGATGATCTCGCCCACGGTCATGCGGGGGTTGAGCGAGGCGTAGGGGTCCTGGAAGATCATCTGCACGTCGCGGCGGAAGCGCTTGAGCGCCTCGCCTCTCAGCGCCGTGACGTCCTCCCCCTCCACCAGTATGCGCCCGGCGGTGGGTTTGTTGATCATCACGATGGTGCGCCCCAGCGACGACTTGCCGCAGCCGGACTCCCCCACCAGGCCCAGCGTCTCGCCGGGCCAGATGTCGAGGGACACGTCGTCCACGGCCTTGACGATCTGCCTTTTCTCAAACAGGCTCCGGGTCACGTCGAAGTAGGTCTTCAGGTGCTGTATGGAGATGTAGGGCCGATCAGCCATTGCGCTCGCCTCCCCTCTCGCGCCGGCGCTTCTCGTTGAGCCAGCACGCGCTCAGGTGTGTCGGGGACAGGTTCTCGTATTCCGGCATTCTCAGCTTGCACACCTTCATGGCCTGTTCGCAGCGGTTCACAAAGGGGCAGCCCCGCGGCGGCTTCAGCAGGTCCGGCGGGGAGCCGGGAATGGGCTCAAGCGGCCTGTCCTCCTCCTCGGGGTTGTTGACGCAGCTCAAAAGCCCCATCGTGTAGGGATGGTTGGGCTGATAGTAGATCTCCCGGTCCGTGCCGGTCTCCACCAGCTTGCCGCCGTACATGATGTTCACCCGGTCGCACATGCTGGCCACCACCCCCAGATCGTGGGTGATCATGATGGTGGACGCGCCGGTGGTGCGGGTGAGCTCCTTGAGAAGCTCCAGGATCTGTGCTTGTATGGTCACGTCCAGCGCGGTGGTGGGCTCGTCGGCGATGATCAGCTTCGGCCGGTTGGCCAGCGCGATGGCGATGATGATGCGCTGCCGCATGCCGCCGGAGAACTCGTGGGGATACTGCCGGATGCGCTTCTCCGGGGAGGGGATGCCCACCTGCCGCATCAACTCCAGCGCCCGGGCCTTCGCCTCGGCGCGGGTCAGGCGGGTGTGGTTGAGTATGGGCTCGATCAACTGCCTCTCGATGGTCAGCACGGGGTTTAGAAAGGTCATGGGGTCCTGAAAGATCATGGCCATGTCCTTGCCCCGCAATTGGCGCATGGTCCTGAGATAGGATTTTTCGTTGGGAAATGCGGCGCGGCTGATGTCCTGCCCGTCAAACAGCACCTGCCCCGCCTCGACGCGCCCGTTCTGCGCCAGCAGGCCCATGATGGCGTACATGCTCACGGACTTGCCGGAGCCCGACTCCCCCACCAGGCCCAGGATCTCCCCGGGGGCCACGTCGAAGCTCACGTCCCGCACGGCGTACACCGTGCCCTGCTCCGTGTGGAAGTTCACGGTCAGGTTTTTGACCTCCAACAGCTTGTTTTCCGCCATGTCCGTCACCTCTTCCTCGGGTCCAGCGCTTCGCTCAGGCCGTCGCCGATGAAGTGCAGGCTCAGCATGGTCAGGCAGATGGCCGCCACGGGCCACACCATCTGCATGGGATAGCTCATCAGCAGGGAGCGGGCGTCGTTGGCCATGGTGCCCCAGGAGGCCATGGGGATGCTGATGCCGATGCCCACGAAGGCTAAAAACGCCTCGGTGAATATGGCATCCGGCACCATGAGGGTGGTGTTGACGATGATGGGCCCCATGCAGTTGACCACCAGGTGCTTGAACAGTATCCGGGGCTTGCTGGCGCCGATGACGTAGGCCGCCTGGGCGAACTCCTGCTCCTTCAAGGAGAGCACCTGCGCGCGCACCTGCCGCGCCATACCCACCCAGCTCGACACGCAGATGGCCAGCAGCACCGAGAAGATGTTGGCCCCGAACACCAGCATGATGAGTATCACGTAGAGCAGCGTGGGCACCGAGTAGAGGATGTCCACGATGCGCATCAAGACCAGGTCGAACTGCCCGCCGATGAAGCCGCAGATGCCGCCGTACACCACGCCGATCACCAGGTTCAGAAGTGCGGCGGCAAAGCCCACCGACAGCGATATCCGCGCGCCGTACATGCACCGCACCAGTATGTCGCGGCCAAATTTGTCCGTGCCGAAGGGATGGGCCCAGCTCGAGGGCGCGTTGCGCAGCAGCATGTCCTGCCCGTCGTAGGTGTACGGGGACAATATCGGGATCACAATGGCCGCGAGGATCATGACGGCGATGAATATAAGCCCGATCAGCGCCATTTTGTTGCGCCTGAAGCGGCACCAGGCGTCCTGGAAGTAGGTCTTGGACGCCATGGCCACGAACTCGCTGTCCTTCTCGGAGTCGTCCAGCTTTTCAAACAGTTGATCGGGGATCTCCGACGGGTCGAGGGCGTCCAGAGCCCCGGGGTCGGCCAGGTATTTGCGATAGGTATCCTCCACTCTGACTTCCCCCTCTCTATTTCAGCCGGATCCTGGGGTCCATGGCCGCGGTGATCAGGTCGGTGACGATGTTGGCCACGATGATGAAGGCCCCGTAGAATATGGTCAGCGCCATGATGAGCGTGTAGTCGCGGTTGGACACGGAGTTGACGAACTCCGCGCCGATGCCAGGCACGGAGAACAGCGTCTCGATGACGAAGGAGCCCGTGAGCAGCGTGGCGATCAGCGGCCCGGCGTAGGTGATCACCGGCACCATGGCGTTCTTGAGCGCGTGGCGCAGTATCACCATGAGCTCCGAGGTGCCCTTGCTGCGGGCCAGCACCATGTAGTCCTGCCGCATGACCTCCATGAGGTTGGTGCGCACCAGCCTTGAGATCATGGCGATGGGGGCCAGCGCCAGCGCGATGCCGGGCATGATGTAGTGCTGCCACGACCCCAGCCCCACGATGGGCAGCCAGTGCAGCACCACGCCGAAGAGCAGCATCATCAGAAGCGCCAGCAGGAAGCTCGGTACGCTGACGCCGATGGTGGCGATGAAGGCCACCAGGCCTGAGACCCAGCGCTGCTTCGAAAACGCCGCCACCGTGCCCAGCGTCACCCCCACCGTGATGGCGATGACGAAGGCCACCATGCCCAGCGACGCCGTGGCGGGCAGGCCGGCTTTGATGATGTCCACCACCGCCTTGCCCTTGCGGTTTAAGGACGTGCCGAAGTCGCCGGTGACCGCGTTTTTCAGGTACGCCGCGAACTGCGCCCCCAGGGGTTTGTCCAGGCCGTACTTCTCGATCAGCTTCTCCTTCACCGCCGCCGGCAGCTTGCTGGTCTCCCCCGCGAAGGGCGAACCGGGGATGACGTGCATCAGGAAAAACGTGATGGTCGCCAGCGCGAACAGCGTCGCCACGCCGATGGCCAGCCGCTTGGCAATGTACTTGCCCACGAAATCACCTTGCCTTTTGTTGGGTCTTATTCCCCGCATACCGATCAAACCACCCGACGATCTCCTCAAGCCGCCTGAGCCGGTGCCTGGGCTTGCCGGAGCGCGACAGCGAATGGTTCTCCCCCTCGAACAGGCACATGCGGGCGGGCACGCCGAAGTACTTCATGGCGGAGAACATCTGGACGCCCTGGTCCACGGTACAGTTATAATCGCACAGCGAATGGATAAACAGTATGGGCGTTTTGGCGTTGGCGGCGTATTTCAGCGGGGACTGGGCCCACATCCGGTCGTGGGCCGTCCAGGGGTCGCCGCAGAACTCGTTGATATCGAAGGTGAACCCGATCTCGCTGGTGCCGAAGTCGGCCACCCAGTTCGATATCGACCGCTGGGACGCGATGGCCGCGAAGCGGTCGGTGTGCCCCTCGATCCAGTTGCACATGAACCCGCCGTAGGAGCCGCCGCAGGCCGCCAGGCGGTACGGGTCGAGCTGGGGCACCGTCCTGAGCACGTGGTCGGTGAAGGCCATCAGGTCCCGGTAGTCGATGTCGCCGTATCTGCCCCGCAGGTCGGCGAACGCCTCGCCGTAGCCCTCGCTGCCCGGGGGATTGCAGAAGAACACCACGTAGCCCGCGCCGCACAGCGCCTGCATCTCGTGGAAGAAGGGCGTGCCGTAAGCCCCCCGGGGCCCGCCGTGGATCTCCAGCACGCCGGGGTAGCGCTTCTCGGGGTCGAAGTCGGCGGGCCTGAGCACCCAGCCGTCCACCCGCAGACCGTCTGCGTCGGTGAAGGGGATGTATTCGACCTTCGCCACGTCGTGCGCCGACAGGTAGGCGTCGTTCACACCGGTCAGGCGCGCCGCCCCGCCCGCGCGGACGGCGTAGAGCTCGGTCAGTCCGTCGGGCTCCATGCCCGCGAACACGACACGATCTGCGTTCGCGTCCAGCCACAGCGCCGCGCCCTCGAAGGGCGCGAGGGTCTGAACGGTGTCGTCGGCGTTCAGCCGGCAGACCTCCGCGCAGTATTCCCGCTGGGCAATGAACACCACGCTCTCCCCCACCGCCGCGGCGCGCCGGCCGCCGCCGTGGGCGCAGTCCAGCACCGCCGCGCCGCCGATGCAGCGGTCCATCCTGGCCGCCAGCCGGAGTTCGCCGGTGGCCGGGTCGATGCGGTACCAGTCCTTCAGCTGCCCCAGGCCCCAGGGCCGCATGTCGGTCATGGCCGCGACCACGCCCGCGTCCGTCAGCAGCACCTCGCCCACGCTGTACCCATCCGGCCCCACCAGCGTCCGGGTCTCGCCGGTGCGCAGGTCGCAGCAGCGGACCTCGTCGCACGCGCCCCGCCGGTCCCGGAATTCACAACCGGCGTACACCAGCCGGTCGCCCCGGGCGTCCCAGGCGGCCACGTCGAAGTGATCCGGGGTCAGCTTCCTCAAGGCGCCGTCCCCCTCGTCGTACAGAAACAGCGCCGACCGCACGCGGGACACGTACCCCCGGCCGTTGGCCCACAGCGGGACCTCCTCGATCACGTGATAATCCGCCAGATCGTCCAGCGCCGCGTCGGAGGCATCCTCCGGCGGAGCATTCAGGTCCGCCTCGCCGCACACGACGAACCGGCCCGCCCCCAGCGGCTTCACGCCCGTGACCTTCATGTCCAGCGCGAAGGCCCGCCGGGCCTCGCCGCCGTCTACATCCAGCCGGTAGAAGGCCGAGCGCTGCCGGTGCTTCTTCGGCCTGTCCGCCTCGCCGCGCTCCGACTGAAACAGCAGCGTGTGCCCGTCCTCCCATACGAAGCCGGACTCCCGGCCGGAGAAGGTGAGCTGACGGGTCGTGCCGGCGGCGTTCTCCAGCACATGGATGTATCCCTCGTAGCGGTTCTCCTCGGCGTTCTGTTTTTCCACCACAAAGCCGGTGTATCGCCCATCCGGGCTGATGACCGGGTGTGAGACGAAGCGTATGTCCATCAGGGACGCGATCGTGACAGGATTCATGCGATATCTCCTAATAATGCCAATACGGGGAGCGAACAAATCACTCCCCGACGGCATGATTCAGTTGTAATTGAAAGGGTTTATCCCTCGATGACCACCTGGCTGAAGTTGGGGGTGTCGCCCAGCATGCGATAGCCGGACACGCCGTCCTTGATCAGCGCCGGGTCGGCGTAGTTGAACAGCGGGATCACGTACACGTTCTCGTCGCAGAAGTAATCCTCGATCTTATGCAGCTCCGCGTAGTACTCGGCGGGGTCGGTGAGCTTGGCGGCCTCGGTCAGCATGTTGTCGTAAGCCTCGTCGTCCACGGCGGCCACGACCTGAATGGAGCGGGTCCACAAATCCAGGAACTGCTTGGCGTCGTCGGTGGCGGTGTAGCCGTAGCGGGAGATCTCAAAGTCGCCCTGATCCAGCTGGTCGTAGAACACGCCGGACTCCACGGCCTCGAAGGTCACGTTCACGCCCACGGCCTGCCAGAAGGCCTGCAGCATGGTGGCCACGTCGCCGTGCATGCCGTTGTTGGAGTACTTGTAGGTGATGCTCAGCGGGTTGGACTCGTCGTAGCCCGCCTCGGCCAGCAGGGCCTTGGCCTGCTCGGGATCGTAGGTCAGGGTGTAGCCGTCGGCGTCGCCCTCCTCGCGGAAGTCGCCGCTAACGCCGCCCACGCCCTTGGGCACGTAGCCGTACAGGGGCTGATAGATGATCGCGCCGCCCAGCACGTCCACCAGCGCGTCGCGGTCGATGGCCAGCGCCAGCGCGCGGCGGATGTTGGCGTCCTTGGCCCAGTCGGGGCCGGTGGAACCGGAGTTGATGGCCAGGAAGTAGTTCGAGGCGCGGGGCATGATCCAGAGGTTGTCGGTGTCCAGGTAGGAGGCCGCGGTGTCGGTATCCACGCCCACGGCGATGTCGATCTCGCCGGTCTGGAAGGCCAGGGTCTGGGCGGCGGGATCGGTCATGACCTTGAAGTTGATGGTGTCCATGGTCACGCTGTCGGCGTACTTGTAGGACGGATTCTTGGTGATGATGCAGTCCTCGTTCTCATTGCACTCCACCAGGGTGTACGCGCCCGAGGTGGGATAGCCCGCCTCGAAGGCCCACAGGGACTCGTGCTGGGGCGCGAAGTCGGCGCGCACCGGCAGCCACACGTTGGAGCACATGAGCTTGGTCAGGTAGGGCAGCGGGGTGATCAGGCGGATCTCCAGCGTGTAGTCGTCCAGGGCCTTGATGCCCACGGCGCTGGCGTCCTCAGCGGTGCAGTCGAAGCTCTCGCCCGCCTCGATGGCGTTGGCGCTGTATTCCTTCGCGCCCTCCACGTAGCTGATCATGTCGTTGATGGCCCAGGCGTTGTCCGCGCCGTAGGACAGCGCGCGCAGGTAGGAGTACACGAAGTCGTTGGCGGTCACCGGCACGCCGTCGGACCACACGGCGTCCTTGACCATGTGGAAGGTGTACACCAGGCCGTCGTCGGAGATCTCGTAGCTCTCGCACAGCTCGTTGACGGGGTTATTGGTCTCGTCCTTCATGAACATGCCCGCGTACATGTGGGTGATGGCGTAGTTGTTCACGGTCTCGGTGTTCAGCGCCGGGTCCAGCGTGGTGAACTGGGCGTTGATGGCGACGGTCAGCTCGGCGCCCGCCCCCTCGGCGAAGGCCCCGACGCAGCCGATGGCCAGCATCAGGCTGACGATCAGCGCAATGATCTTCTTCATGATGATTTCTTCCTCCTCTGTCGTGTTGCATCCCCACGCGGCGCCCGCCATAAATGTATTTTTATGCCGCCGCATGTGCTGTAATCATTATAAAATTTTGAATTGAAGATATCTTTCCCGTTATGTAAAGACGCGGTAAAAACATGCGCGACAGCGCGGCACGGCATCCGTGAAACTGCATAAACCCCTGCATAATCCAGGGATTTATACATATCCGACATTTGTCCGCCAACGCCTTGCCCAACCGCGTATATTATGATAAAATAAAACATGGAACGTAACTGTTGAGTCTTATCGGTAAATTGGAGTTTGTATGAGAGTGGAGAGTGAAGAGTGAAGAGTGGAGATATAGTCAGCCGCGCACATAGCATTGCGGGAATAACAACCAATGTTCCCGCGAATAGAGGTGCTTCGTGACAGGAAATCACGTCGCTTCGTTCTCAGGCATTCTTTGGCGCAGCCCGACAACTTCCCGTTTATCGGCACGACTGAACAATTGCCACGGAACCCTGAAAATACCGCGACGGGAGGATCATGCGCACATGGCTTCAAGAGTATACGACTGTCTCGCGCTCATCGGAGCGCGGATCACGGAAAACCGCGATTTTCTGACGGATCTCGACCGGGAGATCGGCGACGCCGACCACGGCGCGAACATGGCCCGGGGCTTCGCGGCCGTCGTCGAGAAGGTCCCCCGGGACAACCCCGACATCGGTGCAGCCCTCAAAAAGACCGGCATGACGCTGCTCTCCACCGTGGGCGGCGCGTCCGGGCCGCTGTACGGCACCGCCTACATGGAGGCGGCGAAGGTGCTCTCGGGATGCGAGACCCTGACGGCGCAGGGCTTCGCGGAGGCGCTCTCGGCCGCCGTCGCCGGCATACAGAAGCGGGGCAAGTCCGTCCGGGGCGAAAAGACCATGCTGGACGCGCTGATCCCGGCGCTGGAGGCGTACACGGCGCGCATCGACGCGGGCGGCAGCCTGCCGGACGCCCTGGACGACGCCTGCGCCGCCGCGGATGAGGGCGTGGCGTACACCAGGACCATCGCCGCCACCAAGGGCCGGGCCAGCTACCTCGGGGAGCGCAGCATCGGCCATCAGGACCCGGGGGCCACCTCCGCGGCCATCACCCTCGGGGCCATACGGGACTTCATCAAGGAGTAGATCACATGGTAGGAATCGTCATCGTGTCCCACAGCCGGAAGATCGCCGAGGGCGCCAAGGACCTCGCCGAACAGGTGGCGTCCGCCTCCGGGCGCATCGTCGCCGCCGGCGGGCTGGAGGACGGGGAGATCGGCACCGACGCCGTCATGATCTCCGAGGCCATCCGCGCGGCCGACGGCGGCGACGGCGTGGTCGTGCTGGCCGACCTGGGCAGCGGCATCATGAGCGCGGAGGTCGCCATGGAGCTATTGGAGGATGAGAAAATAGACGTTCGGCTGGCGGACGCGCCGGTCGTGGAGGGGGCCGTGGCCGCCGCGGTGGAGGCCGCCTGCGGCAGCCCCATCGGGGAAGTGCTCCGGGCCGCCGAGGAGGCGCGGTCCGCGCGGAAACTCTGCTGAAGGAGGAGCAATATGAAAAAGCTGATCAATGGTATCGACAACATCGTGGATGAGATGCTCGACGGACTGGCCTGCGCCTACCCGCAGTACCTCAGGCGGCTGGAGGGCTACGACGTCGTGGTCCGCTCGGGCGGCTCGAAGGGCAAGGTGGCGCTGGTCTCCGGCGGCGGCAGCGGCCACGAGCCCGCCCACGGCGGCTACGTGGGCAAGGGCCTGCTGGACGGCGCGATCGCCGGGGCGGTGTTCACCTCCCCCACGCCGGACCAGGTCTACGAGGCGATCAAGGCGGCGGACGGCGGCAAAGGCGTGCTGCTGGTGATCAAGAACTACACCGGCGACGTGATGAACTTCGAGATGGCCGCCGACATGGCCCGGGACGACGGCATCGAGGTGGAGCAGGTCATCACCGCCGACGACGTGGCCGTGGAAAACAGCACCTGGACCACCGGGCGGCGCGGCATCGCCGGCACGATATTCGTCCACAAGCTCGCCGGAGCCTGCGCCGAGGCGGGCGGCGACCTCCAGGCGGTGAAGAGGGTGGCCGAGAAGGTCATCGAGAACGTGCGGTCCATGGGCATGGCGGTCAACGCCTGCACTGTGCCCGCGGCGGGCAAGCCCACCTTCGACCTGGCGGAGGATGAGATCGAGATCGGCATCGGCATCCACGGCGAGCCCGGCGTCCACCGCCAGCAGATCGCCCCCGCGGACGCCATCGTGGACGCGCTGCTCAATAAGATCCTCGCCGAGGGCATCTACCATTCCGGCGACGAGGTCGCGGTAATCGTCAACGGCATGGGCGGCACCCCGCTGATGGAGCTCTACATCGCCAACCGTCACCTCAACGCCGCGCTGTGCGAGAAGGGCATCAAGGTCTATCGCACCATGGTCGGCAATTACATGACCTCGCTGGAGATGGAGGGCTTCTCCATCACCCTGCTCAAACTGGATGACGAGCTCAAGGCCCTGCTTGACGCCCCCTGCGACGCCCCCGCGTGGGTGCAGGTCTGATGGGGCAAGAGTATCGGGGAATAGGCAATAGGAATGACGGGGAGGGAACAGGGAACAGGGAACAGGAATAGCCGCTGCCGCGTGGAGACACGGGCAGAACGGTTGTAGGGGCGGCGATGCGCCGCCCGCCCGAACGGAACCCATGGATTCGCATCGGGCGGGCGCCGCATCGGCGCCCCTACGCATGTTCCGCACCGTCATTCTCAATGATTCGGGTTGATATATTTCCCCGCCGCTTCGCAGATCATCCGCACGCGCCGGTCGTCGATGTCGTTGGGGATGGAGCAGTCCGCGCCCATGATGTAGCCGCGATAGCCGTTCTCATCGATCAACTGCTTCACATAGGCGTCCAATTCCTCCGGGGTGCCGGTGTCGATCAGCGTGCCGGGGTTGTTGTCGAAGCCGCCCAGCACGCATTTGCCGGGGAAGTTCGCCCGTCCCTCGGCCAGGGAGATGCCCTCGGTGTGCTGTGCCCAGTTGTAGCAGCCTGCCTCGTAATCCCGATACCAGGAGATCACGTTGGTGTGCCGCGCGTAGCCGCAGATGTGCAGTATGTTGTAGGGGCTGTACTTGTTGGCCTCGTTGAGCACCTCGATCTCGGTGGGGGTGATCAGTTTGCGGTAGCGCTCCCGGGGATACAGCGGGCTCTGGACGTTCTGCACGCAGTAGTAGATGCCGTCCAGCTTCGTCTCGGCAAAGAGCTGCCGGATCAGCGCCACAAAGTCCTTCTGGATCTCCATGCCCGCCGCGGCAAAGGCGTCCGGGAAGCGCTCGGCCAGCTTCACGAACTTATCGTAGCGCAGGTCGAGGAAGTCGAACTTGATGCGTATGGCCTGCAGCGGGGCGAACACGTTGTAGAACGTCATGACCTCGCCGTGAAACTGGTCGATGATGCGCTGCACATGCCTGACCTGCTCCCGTATCCACGGGTGGTCGGGTCCGACGGCGCGAATCTTCATCAGGTCGGCCTCGGTCTCGAGCGGGTTGTCCATGATCGGCGGGTAGCCCATGAAGCCCTCGTTCATCATCTTCATCATGTCCGGGTCGACCAGTTCGTAGTAGCGGCAGTGTCCCTCGACGATGCGCTCCCGGATGGAAGCGTCCTTATCCGCGCGGAACTGGTCCGGCCCCAGCACGAAGTGGTGCCAGAAGCCCGTGGGGACCTTGAAGGTCTCCCTGCAGGCGAAGGCGTCCTTCAAAAGCTGTCTCTTGTCGTACTTCATCTGCGGTAATCCTCCGCGATTTTGCGAATCAGCTCAAGCCGCGCCACGGGCACGTCGTCGCCGATGGTGCAGTCCGCGCCGAGGCCCACGCCGGTGGTGCCGGCCTCGTCCAGTATGCGGCAGACCTCGCGGCGGATGTCCTCGTCGCTGCCGGTGTACAGAAGCGTGTTCGGCCGGTTGTCGAAGCCGCCCAGCACGGGCTTGCCGTCGAAGATCCTCTTGCCCTCGGCCAGGGAGATGTTCTCGCTGTACACCGCCCAGTTGAACGCCTGCACGGGGTAGTCCACGTACCAGCTTAAGTCGTTGGTGTAGCCGAAGTAGCCGCAGATGTGGATCATGTTCTTCTTCGCGTGGGCGTCGATGTTGTCAAGCACCGCAAGGTCCAGCGGCCGCACCACTTTGTCGTGCCGGTCGCGGTTGAAGGTGAACTTGTCCTGTACCGACTGCACGCTGTAATAGATGCCGTCCACGTTCGTCTCCTCGAACAGCCGGTCCACCAGGCAGTTGACGTCCTTGGCGATCTCCCGCGCGGCGTGGACCATGATGTCGGTGTTCTGCCGAAACAGCGCGGTGAACTTCTTGAAGTCCTCGTCGAACTCCTCAAAGCGCAGCCGGATGTACTGAAGCGGCGAAAACACGTTGTACAGCTTGTACAGGCCGTCCCCGGCGTAATCGCAGATGTCCCTGACATATTCCACCTGCCGGGTGATCCACGGGTGATCCGGGCCCACGGCTTTGATCTCGGCCAGGTCCTCCGCCGTGCGGACGGTCTTTCTGCACACCGACGGATGGCCAAAGAAGCCGTCCGACATGATCTTCAGAAAGTCCGGGTCCACCTCGTCAATGAACTTCTTCTGGCCGGTCACCACGGCGTTGTAGACCGCGGGGTCCTCGTAGCCGTAGTGGTCGTGGAAGGACACGAAGTGATGCCAGAAGCCCACCGGCACGCGGTCGGGCTTTTCGTTGGCAAAAAAGGCATCCATCAGCTGTTTCTTATCCATGTGTATTCTCCTCGTTTTTCATTCTCCGGTCTTTTCGATCAGCAGGTCGCACAGCCCCTCGATCTGCCAGCTCTTGGTCACCGCGCCGGGGTCCAGGTGCCCCACGCCCCGGTTGGTCTGGTAGCTGGCGCGGCCCTTGACGGCCGCCATGTCGCGGGTGGCCTCCGCGCCGTCCAGCGCGGCCCGCTTGACGGCAGTCAGCATTGCCCGCTCGTCCTCGCCGTCCCGAAGCCCCTGCCGGAACCGCTGCACCGCCGGGTACAGCGCGTCGATCATGGTCTTCATGCCGGGCTCGGCCTGGCCGCGGTTCATCATGTCCTTCACCATGGCCTCCAGCGCGTCGCACAGCCCTGCGGCGTCGAGCGCCGCCTTTCCGGCGCAGGCCTTCGAGGCGGCCATGTAGCCCCCACCGTAGAGTATGCCGGAGGAGCCGCCGATCTTGCTCATCATCAGCATGCCGATCTTGCGGAAGGCGGCGTCAATAGGCATGGCGCGCAGCTCGTCGCCCACGGCCACGAGATTTTCAAAGCCGAGGTTCATGTTGGCCCAGTGGTCCCCGTCGCCGGTGGCGGCGTCCAGGCCGCTGATGTAGTCGCCGTTTTCGGCGATGCGCCGCGCCGTCCGCTCGAGGTACGCCACGTAATCGCCGCTGGTCAGTAGAAAGCCCATATCCGTTCTCCTTTACACGCGGAAGGCCGGGGCCTCGCTGGGATAGTCGAGGTACGCCTTCAGCTCGTCGTCCAGCTTGAGCAGCGTGACGCTCACGCCCGCCATCTCCAGGCTGGTCATGTAGTTGCCCACGAAGGCCTTGTAGATGCGGATGCCCTTCTCCCGGAGGATGTTCTCCACCTCGTCGTAGAGTATGTACTGCTCCATCAGCGGCGTGCCGCCCAGGCCGTTGACCATCACGGCGACCTCGCTGCCGGCGTAGTCGCAGTCGTCGAATATCTTTTGAAGCAGCTTCGCCGCCAGCTCCTTCGCGCTGCTCATCTTCTCGCGGTTGATGCCGGGCTCGCCGTGGATGCCCATGCCGATCTCGCACTCGTCCTCGCCCAGCGTAAAGCCGGGCTTGCCCACCGCGGGCAGTATGCAGGGCGTCATGGCCATGCCCATGGTGCGCACGTTGGCGATGGTCTTCTCCGCGGCGGCCTTGACCTCGGGCAGGCTCCTGCCCATCTCGGCGGCGGCGCCCGCCACCTTGTGCACGAACAGCGTGCCCGCGATGCCGCGGCGGCCGGTGGTCCAGGTGCTGTCCTCCACGGCCACGTCGTCCTTTACCACGGCGATGTCGGTTTTGATGCCGTCGAATTCCACCATCTCCCGGGCCATCTGGAAGTTCATGATGTCGCCGGAGTAGTTCATGATGACCATCAGCACGCCCGCGCCGCCGTCCGCGGCCTTGACGCCCTCGATGATGCGGTCCGGCGAGGGCGAGGAGAACACGTTGCCCGCCACGGCCGCGTCCAGCATGCCCTTGCCCACGTAGCCGCCGAAGGACGGCTCGTGGCCGCTGCCGCCGCCGGTGATCAGGCCCACCTTGCCGGGGGTCTTTTCCGCGCGGGCGATCACCTCCACGCCCTCGCCCAGATAGCGGATCTTCGGGTTGGCCTTGGCCATGCCCCGGAGCATATCGCTGACGACTTCATTGGGATTGTTGATGATTTTCTTCATAGCGTTGATTCTCCTTTTTTTGTTTTTGATGGAGGGAGTAGGCAGTAGGGGTTACGACCTCTTCCGTCATTTGCTTCGCAAATGCCACCTTCCCCTGAAGGGGAAGGCAGAGGGTAGCGCTGCCAAAAGCCTTCCCCTTCAGGGGAAGGTGGCACAGCCGCAGGCTGTGACGAAAGAGGTCGTCACTTTCTCCGGCTCTGAGCACCCTTCCCGCCCAGGTAGGCGCTGCGCACGCGGTCATCCTGCAAGAGCGTCCTTGCGTCGCCGCTGAAGGCGATCCGGCCGGTCTCCAGCACGAAGGCGCGATTGGCGACGGACAGCGCCATGTTGGCGTTCTGCTCGATCAGCAGTATCGTGGTGCCCTGCTTATTGATGGATTCGATGAGCTCAAAGATCATCAGCACCAGGTTCGGCGCAAGGCCCATCGAGGGCTCGTCCAGCAGCAGCAGCTTGGGCTCGCTCATCAGCGCCCGTCCGATGGCCAGCATCTGCTGCTCGCCGCCGGAGAGGGTGCCCGCGGTCTGCCCCATGCGCTCCTTCAACCGGGGGAAGAGGTCGTACACCCTTTCGTAGGCCTGCTCGATGCTGGCCTTGTCCTTTCGGGTGTAGGCACCCAGCCGGAGGTTTTCGTGCACCGTCAGCGCCGGGAACACCTCGCGCCCCTCGGGAGAGATGCTGATGCCCCGGGAGATGATGCGGTGCGGCGCGGCGCGGGTGATGTCCTCCCCCAGAAAGCGGATGCTGCCGGACTGCGCCCGCACCAGCCCCGTGATGGCGGAGAGCGTGGTGGACTTGCCCGCGCCGTTGGAGCCGATCAGCGTGACGATCTCGCCCTGTCTGACCTCGAGGGAGATGCCCTTGAGCGCGTTGATGGGGCCGTAAGAGACCACCAGGTTGTCAATTTTCAGCATGCTTCTCGCGCTCCCCTCCCAGATAGGCGTCGATGACCGCCTGGTTGCTGGCGATCTCCTCGGGCAGGCCCTCGGCGATCAGCTTGCCGTGGTCCAGCACGTAGATGCGGTCGGACACGTTCATGACCACGTTCATGTCGTGCTCGATCAGAAGCACCGTGTAGCCGATGTTTTTAAGATGCCGTATGAACTGCAAAAGCGCCTCGCTCTCGGCGGGGTTCATGCCCGCGGCGGGCTCGTCCAGCAGCAGGAGCTTTGCGTCGGTGGCCATGGCGCGGGCGATCTCCACCTTGCGCTGGTCGCCGTAGGGCAGGCTGCCGGCGTAGTCGTTGATGTGCGCGCCCATGCCGATGCTCTCGAGGATCTCGATGGCGCGGGCGATGTTCTCCGCCTCCTGTCTGCGGTAGGCGGGGGTGTGGAACAGCCCCTGGAAGAAGTTGTAGTGGGTGTGGATGTGCATGCCCACCAGCACGTTCTCGATGACCCGCAGCTTCGGAAACAGCCGGAGGTTCTGGAAGGTGCGGGAGATGCCCAGCTTCACGATCTCCTGGGGCGTCTTGTCCATCAGCTTCTGGCCCATGAATTCCATGTCGCCCTCGGTGATGCGGTAGACGCCGGTCAGCATGTTGAACACGGTGGTCTTGCCCGCGCCGTTGGGACCCACCAGGCTGACGATCTCGCCCTGGTCCACCCGGAGGGAGACGTTGTCCACGGCGGTCAGGCCGCCGAAGCGTATGGTGATGTTGTCGATCGTAAGAAACGCCATCGCCTACGCCTCCTTTCCGCGCCCGGGAATATAGGCCCCGAGCCCGCGCTCCACAAGCAGTCTGCGCGTCGGACGGCTCAGCTTATAGGGCAGCGTGGACTGCCAGCCCAGCGCGCCCTGGGGCCGGAACTGCATCATCAAAACCAGCAGCACGCCGTAGATCACGAACCGCCACTCGTTCAAAAACCGGAACACCTGCGGGAACAGCCACAAAAGCGCCGAGCCGAACACCATGCCGCGCACCGTGCCCAGTCCGCCCACGATGACCACCGAGAGGATCAGTATCGAGGTGTTGAACACGAAGCTCGTGGGCTCAATGTAGCTGTTGGCGATCACGCAGTACAGCCCGCCGCCCAGCCCCGTGATGAAGGCCGATATGACGAAGGCCAGTATCTTGTAGCGCGCGGTGCGGATGCCCATCATGGTGGCGGCCAGCTCGTCGTCGCGTATGGCCATGAAGGCCCGCCCGGCCTTGGAGTTGCGGATGGCCAGGCACGCGATGCCGGTCAGCACGCACAGCGCCAGCGTCAGGTAGAACACCCCGCCGTTCTTCATGTCCAGCTTCATGCCGAACAGCACGGGCTTGGGGATGTTGCGGATGCCGTAGTTGCCGTTGGTGACGGACTCCCACTGTTTTAAGATCATCTGCACGATCTCGCAGAAGCCCAGCGTGACGATGGACAGGTAGGTGCCCGAGAGCCTGAGCGTCGGAAGGCCCAGCAGCAGGCCGATCAGCGCGGCGAACACCCCCGCCGCCACCAGCGCCGGCCAGAAGGACCAGCCCAGCTTGGTCATCGACAGCGCGCACACGTAGGCGCCGATGCCGTAGAAGCCCGCGTGACCCAGCGACACCTGCCCGGTGTAGCCGATCAGCACGTTCAAGCCCATGCCCAGCATGGCGTAGAGTATGATCATGATCACGATGCGCATGTTCGCCGGGGTCATGAAGCTGAATTTCGGCGTGTAGAGCAGCACCGCGCCGATGACGACGGCAAACACCCACTTCCAGGCATCCACGAAGTGTTCAAACACGTACAACAGACCGTTTTCCTTGACGGAACCAAATCTCTTCTCCATATCTCACACCTTCGTTATGCCTTTCTTCCCAAAGAAGCCGGTGGGCTTGATGATGAGGATCAGTATCAAAATCACAAAGGCCATGGGGTCGCGGACGTTGCTGCCCAGGTACTGGGCCGCCAGGCACTCCGCCACGCCCACCACCAGGCCGCCGACCACCGCGCCGTGCAGCATGCCGATGCCGCCCACCACCGCCGCCGAGAAGGCCTTCAAGCCGATGGTGGAGCCCATGGAGGGCGATATGATGCCGTAGTACCCGGCGATCAGCGCCCCGGCGATGGCCGCGCAGGCGCCGCCGATGAAGAATGTGAAGGAGATCACGAAGTTGACGTTCACGCCCACCATGTTGGCCGCCTTGGTGTTCTGCTGCACCGCGCGCATGGCCAGGCCGATCTTGGTCTTCTGCACCACGAACGTCAGTATGAGCAACAGCACCACCGCCACCACCAGCATGATGATCTGGCTGGACTGTATGGTGATGTTCCCGATCACGATGGGAGCAAACAGATTCAGCGACGGAAACCCGTGCTTCTCCGAGCCGAAGATGTAGTCGATGGACAGGGTGTTCTGTATGATAAACGACATACCGATGGTCGTGATCAGCGTGGCGATCGGTATGGATTTTTTCCTTCTCAGGGGCTCCAGCGCCACCTTGTCGATGGTGAGCGCCAGCAGGCCGGACAGCACGATGGCGATCAGTATGGCCGGGAACAGCCCGACCTTCAGTGACACAAAGAAATACACCATGTATGCGCCGAAGGCGTACACGGAGCCGTGGGAAAAGTTGATCAGCCGCAGCACGCCGAATACCATGGAGTACCCGACGGCGATCAGCGCGTACGCCATCCCCAGCGCGAGGCCGTTGATGATGGCTCCAAGCAGCGTCTGCATAGCGAAAAAACAGGCTGCGCGACCCTTGTGCGGACGGGCGGCAGCTCTCCTTCCCTCATAGAAATGAGCGGGGCACGAGTGGGGAGAGTGGACATTTGGAATGCCTTCGTAGGGACGCCATTCATGGCGTCCGCGGGCGGCATGAATGCCGCCCCTACGAAGATCGCGCTGTGTACGAACAATACCCTCATCGCCCGCAGGAACCCAATCCCGTAGGGGCGATGCCCTCATCGCCCGCAGGATAGTAACGTTACGATTCGTCGGGGGCGGGCGCCGAATCGGCGCCCCTACGGGGGACACGTACTTCGACGGACGCCATGAATGGCGTCCCTACGAAGAAACATCGGAGAGGTCCGCATCTGCACTCTGCACTCTGTACTCTCCACTCTATACAAAGGGGGCCCGGAGGGGTATTCCCCCTCCGAACCCGTCAGTCGTTCAATCAGAACTCGGCCACCTGGAAGGCGCCGTCCTTGACCATGATCTTGGTGAACACCTTCTGGGCGTCGCCGATCTCGTCGAAGGTGGTGTAGCCGGACATGCCCTCGTACTCGGTGTTGTACATCTCGTTCTTGATGGCCTCGCGGTCCAGCTTGCCGGCGCGCTCGATGGCCTCCAGCAGGATGCCCACGGAGTCATACGCCTGGGTGGTCAGCGCGGAGGGCGCAGTGCCGTAGCGATCGGTGTAGGCCTTCACGTACTCCTGGATCTTCTCGTCGGGGTTGCCGGCGAAGAAGGAGACCGGCGCGCAGATGCCCTCGGCGGCGTCGCCGGCGATGGAGATCAGGTTGTCGGTGTAGGCGTTGGAGCAGCCCACCAGGCGCACGTCGTAGTCGCTGTTCTTGCAGGCCACGGCGAAGGGCGCGAGGGTGCCGTACATGCCGGCCACCATGATGACGTCCACGTCGGCGGCCTTGAAGTTGGCGATCTCGGTGGCGAAGTCCACGGCGTCAGTGGAGACCTCCTGGCGCAGCACGAAGTTGCCGCCCACGGCCGCGATGTTGTCCTCCATGGCCTTGCCGGCGGACTGGCCCCACTCGGTGTCGATGGAGAGCACGCCGATGTTCTTGCCGCCCAGGTCGTTCACGGCGATCTCAGCGCCGGTGCGGGTCTCGACCACGATGACGGTGTTGTTGCGGAAGATGTAGTCGCCGATGCTGGAGTAATCGGCATGGGAGGAGGTGGGGCTGATGTTGACGTATTCGTACTCCTGGTAGGTCGGCGCGGCCACCATGCAGATGCCGGAGGCGAAGTGGCCGATGACGCCCCAGATGTCGGGATCGGACACGATGGTGTCGGCGATGATCTGGGCCTCGTCGGAGTCGGACTTGTCGTCGAAATCGACGATCTCAATCTGGTAAGCCTCGTCGCCGACCTTCACGCCGCCCTTTGCGTTCCACTCGTCGGCCATCAGCTTGGCCGCATTGGAGAAGCCAATGCCGTACTCGGCGTTGTCGCCCGTCATCGGCGCGGCGACGGCGATCTTGATGGTGCCCTCCGCGAAGGCGGCGCTCGACAGAATCAGGCAGAGAGTCAGCAGAATGGCAAACAGTTTCTTCATGACAGTTACTTCCTTTCCGTGTTCTATTTCAAGGGCTGTCCGCCCGTTGAAACCCATTGACCGGACATTGCGAACACGGGTATTATAGCATACGTCCAATCTCAGTGTCAATACTTGACAGAAGTGTGGAAATACCATATTATATATAAGTAAGCTATATCGGCAATCAGAGGATCGTCAAGCCGTGGAGGGGGCGTGTGCCATGGACAGGAAAACCTACGAAGGCTATATCGCCATACTGGAGCACGAGCTGGTGCCCGCGCTGGGCTGCACCGAGCCCATCGCCATCGCGTTTGCCTCGGCGAAGGCCCGCGACGTGCTGGGCCGCTTCCCGGAGCACATCGTCGCGCACCTGAGCGGAAATATGATCAAGAACGTCAAGAGCGTCATCGTGCCCAACTCCGACAACGAGCGGGGCATCGAGACCGCCGTGGCGCTGGGCTGCACCGGAGGCGACGCCGATTTGCAGTACGAGGTGCTCAAGCCCGTCACCGAGGCGGACATCAAGCGCGCCCGGCAGCTCGTGCGGGAGGGCTTCTGCGAGACCCGCTACGTGGAGGGCAAGGACAACCTCTACATCCGCATCGAGGCCACCTGCGGGGAGGAGCGCTGCGAGGTCACCGTGGAGCACGAGCACACCAACATCACCCGCATCGTCAAAAACGGCGAGACGCTGTACGCGCGGGAGGGCGACGGCCCCGCGATGGCCGGCGATGTGGACAAGCGCCTTCTGAACGTGAAAGACATCTACGCCTTCGCCAGCGAGGTCGATCTGGACGACGTGCGGGACGTGCTGGAGCGCCAGATCTCCATGAACGTCGCCGTGTCCGAGGAGGGCCTCAAGGGCTACTACGGCGCGGCGGTGGGCTGGCTTCTGATGCAGGTGGACGGCGACCATGTGGAGGGCCGTGCCGCCGCCCGCGCCGCCGCCGGGTCCGACGCCCGCATGAACGGGTGCAGCATGCCGGTGGTCATCAACTCCGGCAGCGGCAACCAGGGCATCACCATCACCCTGCCCATCTGCGAGTACGCCCAGACCTGGAACCTGAGCCACGACAAGCTGCTGCGGGCACTGGCGATGGCGAACCTGATCTCCGTGCACATCAAGCGGCACATCGGCAACCTCTCCGCCTTCTGCGGCGCGGTCAGCGCCGGGTGCGCGGCGGCCTGCGGCATCGCCTGGATGGACGGATGCAGCTACGAGCAGATCTGCATGTGCATCACCAACACGCTGTGCAACGTGGGCGGCATCGTGTGCGACGGCGCCAAGAGCAGCTGCGCCGCCAAGATCGCCGCCGCCGTCAACGCCGGGACCTTCAGCTACCGCATGGCCAAGAAGGGGCTCACCTTCCACGGCGGCGACGGCCTGGCCGGCGGGGACATCGAGACCACCATCGAAAACATCGGCCGCATGGGGCGCGACGGCATGCACGGCACCGACGTCGAGATCCTCAACATCATGGTCGGGAAATAGATTCATACATAAAAAAACAGGTTCTTCACGTTTTCTTGAGGGATAGCGCAAGGACTCCCTCAGGCGCTACGCGCCAGCTCCCTCCGAGAGGACTCCCCCAGTCAGCTTCGCTGACAGCCCCCTCGAGGAAGGGGCCTTTTGGCGGCGAACCCATAGCCTCCCTCTTAGAGGGAGGCATGACGGGGAGGCAGGGGGGTTACGGCCTACGCGCGGCAGCCTTGGCTCCCCTTTCAGGGGAGCTGGCACAGCCGTAGGCTGTGACTGAGAGGTTCCCTCCCCTCCCAGGGGAGCTGTCGCCGACGAAGTCGGTGACTGAGAGGTTTTGCCTTCCCCTTGAGGGGAAGGTGGACCGCTGTAGGCGGGACGGATGAGGTGCGTATCCCACAAGTTTCCGTGAAGAGCCTTATTGTTTCCTCAGAACCCCACGATCAGCCCGTGGCGCTCGGCGTAGAAGCTGTCCAGCCCCCGGGTGGGGAAGATGTCCACCCTCAGGTCGCGGTACAATTCGCAAAGCTTTTCCTTAAGCTTCATCGCCCCCGCCTCGTTCTGACAGTGGGAGATGACGATCTCCTTCCCACTCAAGCCGATCTTCTGGATCTCCTCAGCCATGAAGCGGATCATGTTCTTCTCGCCCCGGGCCTTGCCGCGCATGGTGATCTTGCCGTTCTCGTCGCCGATGCCGATGCCCCACAGGTGCAAATGTCCGGCGAGCAGCCCCACGAGGCGGTTGACGCGCCCGGCCCTGATCAGGTTGTGATAGGAGGCCAGCGAGAACAGTATGTGCGTGCGCGCGGCGGTCTCCGCAAGCTCCTGCTCGATGTGCTTGAAGGGCAGCCCCTGCTGGATGAGGCGGCACGCCCGGCGGATGATGAGTATGGTCTCCGGCCCGGTGGCCCGGGTGTCGATCACGGTGATGGGCTTGTCGGGCATGTCCTCCCGGACCATCTCCCTGGCGGTGCAGGCGCTGTTGTAGCTGCCGGACAGCGCGCTGGAGATGGTGAAGGCCAGCACCGGCCCGGGCGCCAGGAAGCGCTCCACCCAGTCGTTCGGCGCGGGGCATGCGGTCTGCGCCGACACGCCGTGGACCTCGTTGGCGGTCAGCATGTCCGCCACCGGCATGTGTTCGTCGTCGATGTACTCCCTGTCGCCGATGCGAATCGAGAAGGGAACGGTGGAGAAATCCGCGTTCGCCGGGCATTCCGCCAACGAAAGCAAATCGCAGCTCGAGTCCGCGACGATGTGCCAATCCATAAAAGCACCTCCTGACAGCAGCCGGTTTCACCCCCATTATATTATAGATATTGTAAGATTTCAAGACGGAACGGGTTGTTTTTACCATCGTCTAAACATAATTCAACCCCCGCCAATGCGCGAATTGGCGTCGCCGCGCAGCTGAACACGGCAACATGATGCGCATGGTCGGGGGTTTTCGCTTCCCGCCGCCGTTGTACCAGAACCGTCGGCGGGAGGTGTTTATCTTGATTCCCGATTCCGCGAGGAGCCGGGAGAACAAGGTCAGTCGGCGCGGCGTTTGGTGATCAGCAGCACCAGGGCCAGCAGGGTGATCAGCCCGCCCGCGACGTAGAACATCGTCGTCCCGACCCCGCCGGTGTTGGGGAGAGCGACGCCGGGCTCGTTCTGTATTTTGAACACCGTACCATTCAGCGAGATCATCCCATCGGCATCATTGTTTCCGATGGCAACTCCGTTTTCATCCGTCAGGTTGACCGTTCCGTCAATTCTGAAGTATACATTCCTATTGAGAATAATATACCCATCAGGCGCTTTTGTCTCTGTGAGCTTATAGCGTCCATCCACGAGATCGCTAATGGCTTTTGACGTCACATTGGTCATGTCTATCTCACTTCCAACCTGCTGCCAGACACCCTTTCTCATGATTGAGAGGGTGAATTTCGCACCTTTGATCTGATTTGGCGTTACTGAATTATCCTCTTTTTCAATGGTTATCTGAGCATGTGGCACAAAGTTGGTAACCATAAGCTCAGTTTCGCCATGGGATGTTACTACCCCCTGATCTTCCGCCATTTCAATAACACACTGGGTTCCGTTGGGCATTCCGCTTTCGCTAACTGCTTTGATATAATACAAATACGGATTGTTGTGTTCGTCATAGGGTTCAAGATTTGTCGCCGTGCCTGCCCAGTTGCCATTTGCCTCCCAATCCGTATTGCTCCTGCTATTTGGCAGATAGATCACTCGACTAAAGGACGAGTCATCTTCATAGTGGCTATCCGGCATGTTTGCCGGAGGCGCGGGCATGCCATTGTCCGTCTGGGCTTGTTCCGAAGCCCTCTGGTAACAGTAAGCATCCACATCACCCAGATTGTTCCACGGATCATAGATGTTGATCGTTATGCCTCCCTGCGGTACCGTGATCCTTATCTTGTCCGTGATCCTGTCCTGGACTGCATCCACCGGCGTTGACGCAGCAACCTCCAGTGGCGTGGCTGTATGGCCTGGCAGCGTATAGGTCGCGGGATCGTTCCAAAGGCGGGACCAGGATATTTCTATCTTGTCGCCAGGATAGAAATTAGTGTCATTGGAATACAGCGTCTGCACATAGTCATTGGTCTTGACAACCTTCACCGAAACCGGGTTACCGGTAATGGTTACTGAGGAACCCGCCTCCGAATTCGCAACCAGTTTATAGCGCCCAAGGGTAACATCCATTTCGGCATTCGGCGCACTATCAGACGGGTCAAAAGATTTGTTGCCTTGCTTCCAATTCTTTCTCAGAGGCACGCTGATCTTCTTGGGCGTGTAAACATTGTAGATATAGAATTGCAGATAGTCCTCCCTATGTACTGTGGCATAGTCATCATATTTGTATTCACCCAATACCTCCGGAACACTGACCATTATATCTGCTCTTCCATTATAATCCGTGGTATAATGGTACTGGTTCGTTTCATTATTATTTCGTTTCACGTATTCTGTAACCAGATAGGTCTTTTTGTATTCCCATTCCCTCCCCTGATTATCGATGATATTGCTCTCAAAGTCCGTTTCCTGGACACCATACATGCCGGGAAGGACGCTGTAATCATAGATTGTACCATGTCCTTCGGTTCCGACGACAATCGTCTGTTTCGGGAAAATGTTAAACGATCCATACGTGCCATATGGCTGCTTCGAACCATTTAACACCGACTCCGCTGTTTCCCTATTGGTATTGTAATTCGCTACCCGATCTGTTCCTTTCTTACCTGATTTTATTGCAACTCCATTTTCGGTATCCAGCTTCTGATACCACAAACTGATTTTGCTCGTAGTCTTGGTCTTTGTCGCGATCAGGTTGCCATTTTCATCTACGATATACTTCGTCACTTCAACGGCAAGCCCCTTCACAGTATCCGTTTCCAGACCGCCCAGGCGGAAGTCCATGCCGCTGCCGCCATTACAGCTGCGGGGAATTTTGCCTTGCTTCCACTCTGCGTTAGGCGTTTTATTGGGATCGAAATCCTCATATAGAACAGGGCACTTGTTTCCGTCATCCCAATAGTTAAAGCTCGCGGTTAAAGTGATGACCGTACTTGACACCAGAGCATTGCCGCGGGAATCATACAGCTGCACTTCGGTGTCTGTTCCCGGCAGCTTGTATACGATCGGGAAGTCCACTTCCTTTTCGGTGGATACTTTGTAGTTCACGGCTTTGTCCTTCCGATTCTGGAAATCAGTAACCAATTCCTGATTATCATATGGGGCAATTGTGGAAACCTTGAATCTGCCTTCTATACGGACCTGGGCAGTATCGCCATGGCCATCAAGCTCAGCGTTTGCCGAATAGCCAGTAACATAATAGGCGTCATCCAGCATCGTTCTTGCGCCGGTAGTCGGATCCTGAGTGTAGGCTTCAATGGTCGCGCGCTTGATGTCATCGGCGGTGACATCCACATTCGTTGAAAGCTCCAGATACTCCGGCGCACCTTCTTCTCCGCCGGTAAACACAAGCTCAAAGCTCGATTCACCCGTGCTTTCATTCACGACTTTTCGATAGTAATTACACTTGGGCAGCACAGGCACCGTCTCTCGCGCCGTACCAACGACGGAAATATCTATGTGATTCACGAAATGTTTGTTGGACATATCAATGAAACCCATATTCGTGTTCTTGTCGATATTTGATATTTCTGCAAGATATATCTCCGCAGGTGTATCGGTGTTGCCGATGATGCGCATATCCCCGCCGCTGCCGACAACGCCTATGAATTTAGAGCCGTCATTACTGCTGTAAAGACGATGGCTGTTACTGTCATATACCAAGGCGCTGCTTTGCCGCTTTGCAAAGTTTGCCCCATCATTCGGAAGCTCTTTTTGCTCGATTTGATATCCTTGTTCCGCTCCATATTGTACTACCCAGACAGGCGCTTCTGTGTCAACATCGGGATAATTGATTCCCGAAGGCGAAGTGGGATCGATATAGCGCTTATAGAAAGTATCCGCCAATTTGCTCCACGTTACGATTGTCCTCGCCGCAGCGTTATGTACAAAGCAATGCCTGCCATCGCTGTCGCTTATGCGCTCGTAGGTCCAAATCATGGGATATATAACGTCGATCTTGTTGTTATCCACATCGTTCAAATTTGCGCTTTGAAGCGTGCCGTCATTCAACACTGTATAGTATTGCCCGTCTTTCTTGACCACCACCATGTACTGTTTGCCCTCTTCAGGGGATTGCGAATTCTGGAGCAGAGTACCTGTGACGGAAAAGCTGTTCTGCGTATACTGAATAACGGTGGCCTCATCTGTGCTGACCGTCAGATCGCTGATAACCTCGTCACCATCATCTGCAAAGTGAACGACGGACAGCTCATTATTCTTAAATAACTCTGTGTCCCCGTCATAGGTGATGGTCACCTGAACCGGGGCGGCAGGCTCGATCTTTTCCCCATCCTTTTTAATTTCAATATCGAAGAACCGGGCATACTCCATTTTTCCGAAATAGCCGCAGCCCATCACTTCAATGGCACGGTCACAATAGACCGCCCATTCAGCACCATCCTCAGGTATTTCACGCACCTCCAACTCCGCGTCCAGCGGGATCTTGGCCTCGGGGCCGAAGGTGAGGGTGATCTTATAGGTATTGCCATCCGAGGCCATCACCCGCGTGGTGATCTGCGCGTCGGTGACGGCGATGGCGAAGGCGTCGCCGTTGTCCATGTTGATGGTGAGGGTCTCCAGCGTGGAGAAGGGCCTGAGGCTGAACAGCGCCCAGTCGGGGGCGGTCAGCGGGCGGGCGTCGATCTGTGCGCGCTGTTCGTCGGTCAGCGCGGCGGAGTACTCGCTTTCCACCTGAAGCGCCGCCCTGAGCGCGCCCACGGTGGTGTCCTCCTCTATTCTGTTGACCTGCACCAGACCGGGATCGCTGAACGTCACGCTCTCGATGCCGGCCATAAAGTCATAAAGCTCATCGGTCTCGGTCCCGGGGTCGTCCGCGACCATGTTCAGCAGGCCCAGCAGCTCGCGCAGGGAGGCGCAATCGCCGCCGGGGATGCTGTAATCAAAGGTCTCGCCGTTGACGGTCCAATGGAAGTCCACGGTGTACACCACGCCCCACACGGAGAAGCTGGCGGCGCGGAACACCACGGTCTCGCCGGTCTCGGCAGCCTCCACCACGTCGGGCTGTTCGACGTTATCGCCGGCAAAGTGCACGGCGCAGGGCACGGCGTCCGCGTCCTGGCTCTCATCGGCCAGCACGGCCTGGACCGTCACCGGCACGGCGGGCTGCACCTCGGCCTCGCCGTCCATGATCTTGATGTCGAAGAACCGCGCGCGGGTGATGAGCTGGGCCTTCTCGAGGGTCTCCTCGGTACGCTCCAGGTAGTCCTGCGCCGCGTCGCCCTCGATCTCGGACACGCTCAGCGTGGCCCCCATGGGAATCTCCGCCTCGGGGCCGTAGCTGACGGTGATGTTGTAGGTCTCGCCCTCCGCGGTGATGATCTTCGTCTCGATCTTCTGGGTGACCACCATGGCGTAGATGGAGAAGGCGTCCGCCATGAAGGACACGCTCTGCGCGGGCGCTTCATCGACGATGCTCTCCGCCGGCGCTTCCTCAACGATGCTCTCCGCCTCGGGCGCGGCGTCCCCGCCCGGATTTTCCGCCTGAGCCTCAACGGCGACGAAGGCTTCGGCCAGCGCCCCGTCGGCGTCGGAGACCCCGGTCCCCTCGACCACCTCGGCGTTGCCGTCGTCGTCCACGTGGACCACCACGGCCTCCTGGTCCTGCTCGATCTCCCGGACGCCCATGACCACGGAGATGGGGATCAGCGGCTCGATCTCGTTGCCCTCCGCGTCGCGGAAGGTGATGTCCACGGCGTGGACGCGCTTGACCTCCACAAAGTCGTCCGTCACGGCGGCGTCGCCGATGTCGGTCAGCACGCCCTCGTCCTCGATGTCGGTCAGCTGCATGGTCGTCCCCTCCGGGAACGCGCCCTCGCCCGCCTCTACCTTCACGGTGATATAGTCGGTGGCGCCCTCGAAGGTCCGGGCCGGCATGGCGACCGGCGCTTCGACGGTGCAGTTGATGAAGGCGATGGTGTACACGCCGCCCACGACGATCTCCGTCTTCTCAAAGGAGGCGACGGGCGTGATCAGCCAGTCCTCCCCCGTCTCCTCGACGCTGAGCAGGGTGTCGTCATAGGCGACGGACTCTGCCAGCGCCGCCTCGGGATCGATCGCGGGAGCCGGGGCTTCGACCGCCGGCTCCGGCGCGGCCATGGTCACCTCGACCTCAGTCACGGCGGCCTCCACCGCTTCGCTCTCGATGATTTCATCTTCAAGGATCTCATCGTCGGACGCGGCCGCCGCCGGTTCCTCGCCCGCGACATCCGATTCGGCCGCGATATCAGAACCGACCACGGTCTCTTCCTGCGTATCCGGCGCCACGACGTCCACATCATTTCCGACTTCGGTCTGTTCTGCCTCCGTCTGCGCCTCGGCTTCCGTCTGGACCTCAGCCTCCTCCGCCACCGGCGCGGTCCGGAAGCCCGCCATCAGCCCGCGCAGGGACAGGGGGTAGTCCTGTTCCACCGACAGATCGACGGTCAGCGTGTAGTCGTCCGCCGCGGGAGCCACAGCCCGCCCGTCGGCATCCCCGGCGCCGTCCGAGCCGGACGCGCCGTCCTCGTCGAAGGCTTCGCCGTCGGCGTCTTCGTCCTCCGCTCCGTCCTCGGCATCCTCGCCGTCCTCGCCGTCCTCGGCATCCTCGGCATCCTCGGCACCCTCGACGTCCTCGGCATCCTCGCCATCCTCGGCATCGTATTCCTCGGCCTTCTCCTCGTCTGCCTTTTCCTCGTCTGCCTTTTCCTCGTCGGCCTTTTCCTCGTCGGCCTCTTCTTCCTCGGACTTCTCTTCGTCAGTCTTTTCTTCCTCGGCCTTTTCCTCGTTAGACTCTTCTTCCTCGGACTTCTCCTCGTCGGACTCTACTTCCTCGGCCTTCTCCTCGTCGGCCTCTACTTCCTCTGACTTCTCCTCGTCGGCCTTGTCCTCGTCAGCCTCCGCCGCGGCAGCCTCCTCCTCGGTTTCGTCGGCGGTTTCGTCGGCGGTTTCCTCGATGGTTTCCTCGGTGGCTTCGTCGATCACTTCGTCCTCAACAGCGGGCGCATCTTCGTCGGCAGGGGCATCCTCGTCGGCGGGCGCATCCTCGGCAGGGGCATCCTCGTCGGCCACGTCCTCGGTGTCCGCGCCGATCTCTACATTATTGTCCTCTATGACTTCGTCGTCCTGAACCTCGACCGCAACCTGCGCGTCAGTTGTCGGTGCGTCGGCGATGTCCGCCGCGGCGTCCGCGGTATCTTCCTCCAAATAGGTTTCGTCAGCCGCGCCGTCCGCGTCGGGCGCGCTCTCCGGGGCGGTCAGCGGCACGCCGTCGGTCAGCGTGACGACCTCGATGCCCTCATCGATGATGAACGCCAGCCCGGCCTCGTCGAACTCCTGCGCGGCGTAGATCAGCCAGTCGCCGCCCAGCGCCTCGATGCCGATGCCGTTCGCCGTGCCGTCCTCATTTTCGACGGCGGCGACATCCAGCACCCGGGCCATGTCCAGGCCCATCGCGCCGGCGAGCTCGCTGGCCAGCACGAATTCACGGTCCTTGAGGCTGAATATGAGCGTCCCGGGTTCTTCTTCCTCTGTATCCTCTGCGGGTTCCGCGTCCTCGGCGGATTCCGCGTCCTCGGCAGTCGGGTCCTCGTCCCCGCCGTCCGGCTGTTCCTCGGGGGTACCCTCATCTTCAACGGAATCGTCCAGCGTCAGGCCGTCGAGCTCCTCCACCACCGCGTCCATGGCTTCGGACCGGATCGCGTCGCCCTCGTCAGCCGGGATGCCCGCCTCCGGGATCGCGTCGCCGTCCGTGTCGCAGCCGTCGAGCTCCAGATCGTCCGTCTCCCGGACATCCGCCTCCACGGCTCCCGCCTCCAGCGTCTCCGCTTCCACGGTCCCCTTCGGCCGCTCCTGATAGCAGGCGTCCGTGTGCACGTGCTCCGCCAGGCCGCAGATGAGGTTTCCCGCTTCATCGAAGCACTCCGCGCCGTGCGCGTGCTCCGCCATGCCGCAGCCGGGAATGCGCTCCAGCGTGTCCGCGTTCATTTTCAGCGTGTTCACCGTGACCAGCAGCACGATCACGGAAAACAGGGAAATGAACCTCTTCAGCGCGCGCCTTTGCCTGAACTTTCGCAACACCTCATTGAGACGATCATTTCTCTTTATTTCGATCACCTTTCAGACACCTGTCGTATTCAGTGGAGCACTTCTAGAGAAGCAATTTGAGTGAAAACAGCGTTTCGAATACGTTTTCGAAAAGGGCAATGCCTATCTCTCTATATACAAGTTTATCCGCTATATTGTTTTTTTACAATGGTCAAAACTCTCGATATGGTGTGAAAAATCTTACCAGTCCACAACATTGCGGCGCATTTTTCCGATCCGGACGCGCGCAACAAAAAAAGCCACCACCGCCCGCCGAACGAATCGGAAGCGACGATGGTCTGTTTTGTGCTCATTCGCTCTCCGGCAAATGCCGACGCCGGTCGGTTCCCGGGGCGTTGTAATAGCGGCTCTTGGCGCGGTACATCATCTGGTCCGCCTGGATCTCGAGGCCGTGGATATCGGCGTCGGGGTGTTCGCTGTGGGCGGCGTAGCCGACGGACAGCGATAGCGTCTCCCCATACGCCCCGCGCCACTCGGCGGACCGGCTCCGGATCTGCTCCAGCACTTCCGACGGGGCATCGGTCATGGCGGTGGCCAGGAACTCGTCCCCGCCGGTGCGGTAGACCTTGCCGATGGGCCCGATGACCGTCGTGAGGCATTCTGCCGTGGCCATGAGCAGCTCGTCCCCGGCCACGTGGCCCTTGGTGTCGTTGGCCTCCTTGAGGCCGTTGACGTCCACGGAGAAGATCACGAAGTCCGGCTCCATCGCCCGGTCATGATAGGCCGCCATGTCCGTGTCGTAGCCCCTTCTGTTGGACAGGCCCGTGAGCTCGTCGGTCATGGAGATGCGGATCAGCTGCTCCTCCTTGCGCTTCTGACGGTCGATGTTCTGGATGGTGTAGATGATGCGCCTGGGGGTGCCGTCCGGCCGCCGCTCGACCACGATGTACTGCGCCCGGAACCAGCCCTTCTGCGCGCTCCGGAACTCCCTGTCCATGCTCTGCTGGTCGTGAAGCCTTGTGAGCGCGTCGGACAGGTCGGCAAAGGCCTCGAAGGCCTCGCGGCACTCCGGGGCGATGGACGGCATCAGCGCCGCGTTCACGCGGGACTGGCCCTCGAGCTTCCCCGAGGCGTGCCGGTCCGCCGCGCCGGTGTCGCGTATGGCGGTCTCGGTCATGGCGTCGAGGTCGATCAGGCTGGCGTACTCATAGATCTCCGACATGGACTCCAGTATGGCCATCTGCGCGTTCATCTGCCGCTTGTTGTCGCTGAGGATGCGGTACTTTTCGATCAGTTCCCGGTAGTAGGAGGTAGACAGCCGGCACAGGCTGTACCCCGCCGCCACCATGATGCCGGTCTCGATGGTGAGGGTGCGGCGGTCGCGGAACGGCACCTTGCCGATGGTACCCACCGTGAAGCCGATGGTAAGCGCCAGGAAGTTGTGGATGAGCACTACAATGAAGATGTACTTCACGCTCACGAGGAAGGCGTCAATGTTGCTGCTGAAGGAGAGGACCACCATGGCTACGAAAATAACGATGGAGAGCCACTGCAGGGGCTTTTTGAGGGCCTCGGCCACCTTGGGCAGGAAGTGGCTGGTGAGAATGCCCAGCACCAGCGGACACGATGACGCACGACGCATACGTGACGCTGTGGAAGATCCCGAAGCGTATGGCCAGCATCAGAAGCGGGCCGATCAGTATGGAGAACCTGAGGAACTTGTTCAGCATCAGGTTGATCTTCCTCTGATTCTCCTTCAGAAAGGCCTCGTAATCCGTGATCCCGGACTGGAATATCGACTTTTCGTTCCGGTGATTGGCGGCTCGGCTCACGGCTTCATTTCTCCCCCCTGGTTGGTAATTGTTCGGTCGTTCAGACAAACGGGAATTTGTCGGGCTGCGCCCGAGAGTGGAGAGTGGAGAGTGCAGAGTGGAGATAAAGAATGCCTGAGAACGAAGCGACGTAATTTCCTGTCACGAAGCACCTCTATTCGCGGGAACATTGGTTGTTATTCCCGCAATGCTATGTGCGCGGCTAACTATATCTCCACTCTCCACTCTCCACTCTCCACTCTCAAACAAATTTCAATTTCCCGATCCGACTGAAAAGCTCCCCCACTCTTCCTTCACCCTGCGTTCTCCGCCTCGTAGATCAGCTCGCCCAGCGCCTGGTACAGGTTGTTGGGCTCGATGGGCTTGGTGAGGTGAGCGTTCATGCCCGCCTGGAGCGACCGCTGCACGTCCTCGTCGAAGGCGTTGGCGGTCAGGGCGATGATCGGGATTTTCTTCGCGTCCGGCCGGGACATGGCGCGGATGGCCGCCGCGGCCTCCAGCCCGTCCATCTCGGGCATGCGCACGTCCATCAGTATCGCGGCGTAGGTCCCCACGGCGCTGTCTTCGAACATCTCCACGGCGATCTTGCCGTTCTCGGCGTGGTCGGCCACGATGCCCTCCATCTCGAGGATGTCCATCATGATCTCGGCGTTGATCTCCATGTCCTCCGCCAGCAGCACGCGCCGCCCGGTCAGGTCCGCCCGCTGCTTCTCCTTGAACAGGCTCATGTTGTTGCGCCGGGCGATGTGCTCAAACTCCTCGATCACGTTGGCAGCGAACAGCGGCTTGGTGAGGAAGCTGTCCACGCCCACGCGGTGCGCCTCCTCCTGGATGTCGTCCCAGTTGTAGGCGGTCAGCACCACCACGGTGGTCTCGCTGTCGTACTGCTTGCGGATCTCGGCGGAGGCCTCCAGCCCGTTCATGCCCGGCATGTGCCAGTCCATCAGCACCAGGTTGTAGGGCCTGTGCTTCAGGTGCTGCACCTCCATCATGCGCAGGGCCTCCTCGCCGCTGGCGGCGACGTCGGCGCGTATGCCCACCTCGTCGAGCACCATGCGGGCGTGCTCTGCGGCGATGGTGTCGTCGTCCACCACCAGCACGTACATGGCCTGCGGGTCGATGGCGCTCTCCCGCGCCCCGCCCTTCTGGTCGCAGTTTCTCAGGGTGACCGTCACCGCGAACTCGGTGCCCACGCCCTTCTCGGACTCCACGCCGATGGATCCGTTCATCATCTCCACGATGCGCTTGGTGATGGCCATGCCCAGGCCGGTGGAGCCGTAGCGGTTTTTGTGGCTGCCGTCCTCCTGGGAGAAGGCGTCGAAGATCTTCGGGATGAACGCCTGATCCATGCCGATGCCGGTGTCTTTGATGCAGAAGCGCAGCGTGGACTGATCCTCAAACGCCACCGTGCGCTCCACCGTCAGCGTGACGCTGCCGGGGGCGTCGGTGAACTTGATGGCGTTGGACAGTATGTTGATGAGCACCTCCTTGAGCTTCATATCGTCGCCGATATAGGAGGCGTCCACCTGGTTGAGCACGCGGCAGTCGTATTGAAGCCCCTTGTCGCGGCACTGGGCCATGACCATGGTGTTGATCTGCTCCAGCATGCCGCTCAACGAGAACACCTCCCGGCGCAGCACCAGCCGGCCGGATTCGATGCGGCTCATGTCGAGGATGTCGTTGATGAGCTCCAGCAGGTGCCGGGCGCTGTCGCCGATCTTTTGCAGGTAGTCCCGGGTCCGGTCGTCGAGGTGCTCGTCGCGCAGGGCCAGGGTGCCCAGCCCGATGATGGCGTTCAAGGGGGTGCGGATCTCGTGGCTCATGCTGGAGAGGAAGGAGGTCTTGGCCTTGTTGGCCTCCTCCGCGGAGGTCAGCGCCTCCGCCAGCGCCTCGCTCTTGGCCACGGCCTCGCGCATCTCGGCGTCCACGTTGGAGACGCCCACGATGATGAAGTGCTCGTCGTCCTCCATGCGGGAGACCTTCATGCTGACGTAGGTCGGGCCGCTGTCCCCCTTCTGCCGGTAGGTCATCATGAAGGTGTCCCTCCGGTCCAGCGCCTCCATCAGCGTCCGGCGGTTCATGGCATTGAGGAAGGTCTCGCGGTCGTCGGGCCAGACGCCCTCGCACAGCTCCATCTTGCAGTCGCTGAAGAAGTGCCAGCCGCGGCGCATCTCGGAGAGGGCGCTGCTCTCGTCGCGCCGGCAGTACTCGATATACTCCTCCGTGTCCAGGTTGACGTAGAACATGTCGGTGTAGTCCCGGGCCAGCGTCTGGGCGATGTGGGTGTACATGATGCCGGAGCTGACGGCGCTCTCGTAGGCCTCCCGGGTCATGGCCTGCTCGTGCTGTATGCGCACCATGTCCGTCACGTCCTGGCACATGCCCAGCAGGCACACCCGCCCGGTGGAGTCAATGAATTTCAGCTTCGTCGTCTGGAACTGCCGCTGGTTGCCGGCGGCGTCGGGCACGTCCTCAAAGAATATGTAGGGCTTGTCCATGGACAGGGCGATGCGGTCGTCCCGCACGAAGTGGGCAGCGGTCTCGGCGTCGAAGATCTGGGCGTCGGTGAGCCCGGCCACGCCCTCCGGGGTATCCTTGTGGCAGTAGCTCGCGAAGGCCTGGTTGCAGGCCAGGTAGACGCCGGTGCGGGCGTCCTTGGTGAAGGTCAGGCCGGGGATGTTGTCCAACAGCGCGCTGATGGATTCCTTCAATTCCGCGATCTTCTTCGCGGCGATGGCCTCATTCTCCGCCTCCGTAAGCCGCTTCCCCAGCTTCTGCGTGTCCTGGTAGTTGTTGAGCAGCATGGAGACGACCAGCAGGAAGAGCCCCAGCGACACGGCGGTGTAGAGCGTATTGGTACTGCTGATGGCCTTGGCCTGCTCGTACAGGTAGGCGACGCGCTCCCCCGAGCCCTCGGTGCTCGCGTCGTAGGCCGGGTGGCTCTGGTGATACTCGTAGATGCGCTCCACGGCGTTGTTCGCCGCGGTCTCGGTCTGCCGGGAGACCCACATCATGGAGGCGAACAGCACCAGCACCAGCAGTATGATCCACACGACCACGCTATGCCCGTAGCCCTCGCGGGCCTCCTGCCGGAGCAGTATGCGGTAGTAGACCAGCCCCAGCACCGCCCAGGCGATGAACAGCACATAGGATTCCGTCTCCATCGCGTGGAAGGGCAGAAGCCCCGGGATCAGCAGAAGCAGCATGAAGCACACCATCAGCAGTATGCCGAGGACGCCGGTCGCCTGCTCCGTGCGCGCGTTCTCCTTGCGGGCGTGCCGGTACACCGCGTGGGAGATCAGCCCGTAGATGATGGTCGCGCCCAGGGTGGTGGCGTCCACGATCCAGCCGATGGCCGTCCTGCCCAGGAAGGGGATGAACACCGACACCGTCACCACGGTGACCACCGCCACGCCCGGGACGCCGCGCCGGTTGAGCGCCGCCAGCCTCCGGGGCGCCTCGCCCTCGCGTCCCGCCGCGAACAGCAGCCGGGAGAGCGCCAGCATGTTGCCGATGAGGCTGGTCAGTATCACGCCGAACAGCGACAGCATCAGCACCGTCACGCCCGCCTGTCCCAGGTAGTGATGGGCGGCGTAGAACGCCGGCACCGCCTTGATGCCCTCCAGGTTCCCCATGTCGCGGATGTACTGAAGCCAGCTCTCGTACTCCGGCGGGTAGGCGGACACGGACAGCAGCGATACGAACAGGTACAACAGCGTGGTGACCAGCACGGAGGCGATCAGTATGCCCCGCACCTTCTTCACCGGGAAGCTGTATTCCTCGGAGAAGTGGGAGATGTTCTCAAAGCCGATGAAGGCCCAGGGGGAGATGGCGGCGATGCGCACGATCTGCGCGAAGGCGCCGGAGCCCTCGGTGTACAGCGGGGCGTAGCTGAAGGCGGCGTCGTGCTTGAACAGGGCGATCACGGCGCACACCGTGAAGCCCGCCGCGAAGGTCAGCGCCGCGACGATCATGATGCGGTTGGGCAGGCGCGCGCTGTTTGAGCACAGTATGCCGATGAGCACCACCGCGCACATCGAGAGCAGCGCCTCTCCGAGCCAGACCTCATAGCCGAATATACGGTAGCGGAAGCCGAAGCGGAACGTGTTTCCCAGGAAGAACCGCGCAAACAGCGGCAGCGAGGTCATGTTGGCCCACAGTATGGCCAGATAGGTCAAGAGCACGAACCAAAAGGCCAGAAAGCCCAGGTCCTTCCCGCCGACCTGCTTTTCAAAGGTGTAGATGCCGCCGGCGCCGGGCGCCTTCCGTATCATGTATTGCAGGTTCCAGGTGATCACGAATATGACCGCCATGCCCAGCAGCAGGCCGAACACCGTGCCCAGCACGCCGGACTTCTGCAAATAGGTGTTGCAGGTGACGATAAACGATCCCCAGCCGATGCTCGTGCCGATGGAAAACGCCCACATGCCCAGGGGCGTGAAGCCCGAGCGCAGCCCGCCGGGACGACGGTCGTCTTGCATCCTCGGGGAAATGCCGGATTTGATGTGTTCCATGCGCTGCCTGTCCTTCCTGCCTGATATCGGGCCCCGCCCGGGATCGGCGTGTGGGAAACCCGTAAAATGTGCCCAGTTAGTCTATTTTATTCTATAATATCACAAATCGTCGCTCAATGCTACCCCGCAGACGAAAATCAATGAAAAAAGCCTTCAAGACGCAATTTTGTGCCGGTCCCTTGACAAGCCGCCATGTAAATATTATAATAATAAACGGTAAAATCCTAATATTCAGTAGGAGGTCATTATCCATGAAGAAGCTGCTTGCACTGCTGCTGGCCGCGCTGATGCTGCTGGCCTGCGCGTCCGCCCTGGCGGAGGTCGATCCCGAACTGCTGGAGGCCGCCCAGGACGAGGGCGAGCTGGTGGTCTACGGTTCCTGCGAGGAGCCCTATCTGATCGCCGCGTGCCAGAAATTCGAAGAGCTCTACGACATCAAGGTGGACTATCAGCGCCTGTCCACCGGCGAGGTGCAGACCAAGATCACCGAGGAGAAGGGCAATCCCTCCGCCGACGTGTGGTTCGGCGGCACCAACGATCCCTACAACGAGGCCGCCAAGGAGGGCTTGCTGATGGCCTACGAGCCGGCCAACGCCGTGCACCTTCTCAAGCCCACCTACCGCGATCCGGACGGCTACTGGTTCGGCATCTATCAGGGCATCCTGGGCTTCATGGTCAACCAGGAGGAGCTCGACCGCCTGGGCGTCGAGGCCCCCAAGACCTGGGACGACCTGCTCAAGCCCGAGTATCAGGGCCTGATCTGGCTCTCCAACCCCAACACCGCCGGCACCGCCAAGCTGGTCATCAACACCATGGTGCAGATGAAGGGCCACGACGAGGGCATCCAGTACCTGGTGGACCTGGACAAGAACATCGCCCAGTACACCAAGTCCGGCTCCGGCCCCTCCAAGAACGTGGGCACCGGCGAGTGCATCATCGGCATCGGCTTCCTGCATGACGGCGTGTACCAGATCCTGCAGGGCTACGACAACATCGGCCTGATCATCCCCGAGGACGGCACCAGCTACGAGATCGGCTCCACCGCCATCTTCGAGGGCTGCGAGCATCCCAACGCCGCCAAGCTGTGGATCGAGTTCGCGCTGTCCCCCGACTGCGTGGAGCTGGCCGACGACGCCGGGTCCTATCAGTTCCTGGTGATCGACGACGCCCAGCAGCCCGAGGCGCTGCAGGCGTTCCCGGAGCTCGATCCCTCCAAGACCATCGACTATGACTTCGCCGACGCCAAGGAGAACACCTCCAAGTACGTCGCCGATTACTTCGACGCGCTGGGCGCCGCAGCCGACGACCGCTTCAAGACCGAATAAGCGGGCTGCGTCATTTTGATGGGGAGACGGGGACGCCTGTCTCCCCTTGTTTGGTTCATGGAACAGGGAATGCGGGGGACGACCTCTTTCGTCTTAATGCCTGACGGCATTAATCCACCTTCCCCTGAAGGGGAAGGCTTTTGGATGCGTCTCCCTCTGCCTTCCCCTTCAGGGGAAGGTGGCATTTGCGAAGCAAATGACGGAAGAGGTCGTTCCCCCGTCACTCCCCTTTCCTGGTTCCTCTCCCAAATCTCCCCCAAAAGGAGCTGATCGACTGTGGCTGCCCGCCAGAGCGCAAGATTAGAGAGAAAGAAATTCTTCGGCGACCCGGTGATGGTCGTCACCATTGTGGTGCTGATCGCGCTGCTTCTGCTGTTCATCGTGTATCCTCTGGCGATACTGCTGGTGGACAGCGTGCTGGTGCGCGATACGGAGCTGTGTTCGGCGGAGGCGCTGGCCTCGGGCGAGCTGGCCTTCTGCACGCAGGACGGCGGCACGCCCGCCGGGCGCGACGCGATCTATGTAAAGCTGCCCCTGGTGTCGGAGGAGGGCGGCGAAAAGCTGGTGCCGCTTTACTCCCGCATCAGCCTGTTCCCCCGGCAGGCGAAGCTGGAGGACGCCGACGGCCCGCTGTACCTAAAGGTGGTCAACGCCACCGACCGCACGGCCTGGCAGGACGTTCGAAAGCTCATGGAGGTCTCGAAGACCCCCATGACCTACAAGCCCAACGGCCGCCTAATCAAGAAGACGGAGGGGCTGGAGCCGGCGGACGTCTGCGTGCAGCTTCGCAAAAACAACTGGTCGCTGGACGCCTTCCCCCGCATCTTCAAGGACTACACCTTCAACCGCGCCCTGCGCAACACCCTGCTGCTGGGCATGCTGACGGGCTTCGGCTCCTTGGTGATCGGCCTGCTGTTTGCCTACGTGGACGTGTACGTGCGCATACGCTCCCGCTTCATCAAGAAGCTGTTCGACGTGGTGTCCATGCTGCCCGTGGTGTCGCCGCCGTTCGTGCTGTCGCTGTCGATGGTATTGCTGTTCGGCAATTCCGGCCTCATCACCCGCAAGATCCTGGGCATCTACGGCGCCAAGGTCTACGGCATGTGGGGCATCGTGATCGTGCAGACGCTGACGTTCTTCCCGGTGGTCTACCTGATGCTCAAGGGCCTGTTGAAGAACATCGACCCCTCCATGGAGGAGGCCGCCCGGGACATGGGCGCGACGCGCCTCAAGGTGTTCACCACCGTCACCCTGCCGCTGATGCTGCCGGGCCTGGGCAACGCCTTCCTGGTGACCTTCATCGAGTCCGTGGCGGACTTCGCCAACCCGATGATCATCGGCGGCTCCTTCGACACGCTGGCCACCACGATCTACCTGCGCATCACCGGCGGCACGTATGACATCACCGGCGCGGCGGCCATGGCCGTGGTGCTTCTGTGCATCACGCTCATACTGTTCATGGTCCAGAAGTACGTGCTGGAGGCCAGGACCGCCGCCACGCTGACCGGAAAGGCCAGCCGCGTGCGCATGCTGATCGAGGACAAGAGCGTGCGCTACCCGCTGTCGTCGCTGTGCATGCTGATGAGCGTGTTCGTGGTGCTGATGTACATCGCGGTGCCCTTCGGCGCGCTGTTCAAGCTGTGGGGCCGCGACTACTCGCTGACCTTCAAGTGGTTTGCGAAGATGTTCTCCGAGGGCGGCTGGAAGGCCTTCAAGGACAGCTTCCTGCTCTCCATCATCGCCTCGCCCATCACGGCGCTTCTGTCGATGATCATCTCCTACCTGGTGGTCAAGCGCAAATTCCGGGGCAAGGGCTTCATCGAGTTTACGTCCATGCTGGCCATGGCGGTGCCCGGCACGGTGCTGGGCGTGGGCTTCATCCGCGGTTTCGCGGGCGGCGTGTTCCGCACGGGCTTTTTGCAGGGCATCTACGGCACGGGGCTTATACTGATCATCGTGTTCGTGGTGCGCTCGTTGCCGGTGGGCACGCGAAGCGGCATCTCGGCGCTTCGGCAGATCGACAAGTCCATCGAGGAATCCGCCTATGACCTGGGCGCGGGCTCGGGCAAGGTGTTCACCTCGGTGACGCTGCCGCTGATCAAGGACAGCTTCTTCTCCGGCCTGGTGACCACCTTCGTTCGGTCCATCACGGCCATCTCCGCGGTGATCCTGCTGGTGACGCCCCGCTACCTGCTCATCACCTGCCGCATCAACGAATACGCCGAGAAGGGCGAATTCGGCGTGGCCTGCGCCTACGCCACCATACTGATCATGATCACCTACGCGGCCATCATGATCATGAACCTGGTCATCGACCGCTTCGGCACCAGCCGGAAGATCAACGGAAAGGAGGGCGCCTGATATGGCAAACCTGATCGATAAGCAGCCGAAGGGCGTCGAGCTTCGAGGCATATCCAAGATTTACAAGGACCCCAAGACCGGCAAGGACTTCTACGCCGTGCACGACGTGTCGCTGGACATCGCGCCGGGCAGCTTCGTGACGCTGCTGGGCCCCTCCGGGTGCGGCAAGACCACCACGCTGCGGATGATCGCGGGCTTCGAGTCCCCCGACGAGGGCGAGATCTACCTGGGCGGGCAGCCGATCAACGAGCTGACTCCCAACAAGCGCGACACCGCCATGGTGTTCCAGAGCTACGCGCTGTTTCCGCACTACAATGTGTTCGACAACGTGGCCTACGGCCTGCGGCTTCGCAAGGTGCCGAAGGATGAGATCCAGCGCCGCGTGACCGACATCCTCGCGCTGGTGGAGCTTTCCGGCATGGAGGCCCGCATGACCAACCAGCTCTCCGGCGGCCAGCAGCAGCGCGTGGCGCTGGCCCGGGCACTGGTGGTGGAGCCGGGCGTATTGCTGTTCGACGAGCCCCTGTCCAACCTGGACGCCAAGCTGAGGGTCCAGATGCGCACCGAGATCCGGCGCATCCAGCAGAAGCTGGGCATCACCGCCATCTACGTCACCCACGACCAGTCCGAGGCCATGTCCATCTCCGACAACATCATACTGATGCGCGGCGGCGTCATCGCCCAGATGGGCACGCCCATGGAGATCTACTACAAGCCCAACAGCGAATTCGTGGCGGACTTCATCGGCGAGTGCAACTTCCTGAAGGGCAGGGTGCGCGAGGTCACCGCCGATCAGACGGTGATCGACGTGGACGGCCGCCCCGTGGCCGTGGCCACAGAGGGCGCGCGGCAGGAGTCCGCCGGCAGCGAGGCCGAGATCGTGCTGCGGCCCGAAGCCATCGTCATCGGCGATGAGGGCATGCTGCCCTGCAAAGTGGAGCTAAGCTGCTTCATGGGCTCCTACCAGAACTACCATGTGCGCGTGGGCGAGACGCTGGTAAAGATCACCGACAACTGCCCCGTCAACAAGAAGATATTCGACGTGGGCGATTCGGCCTTCATCTCCTTTGATAAACACTGCGCGCACCTGCTGTAATCGGCTGATGAAAACACAGGCGCATGACCCCGAATCCGCGGGGTCATGCGCCTGTATCATTGCATCCGACTAATCGTCCTTTTGGGAGGCTCTCCAGTCCTTCAGGGCCTCGTTGATCCGCCGTATCTTTCGCTTGTAATCCCAGTACATGACCGCCCACACGGCGAAATAGGCGACCACGCAGATGCCCAGTATCCACCGTGTCGCCGGGTCGCGGAGGCGCAGCCAGCCCATGGAGAAGCCGACGGCGCACAGCGTGGCCAGGGCGATGCAGAAGTGCGTCAGCGTGCAGCGCAGAAGCCCCCAGTGCTCCAGGGAATAGATCGTCGTGGTGCCCATGTTGATCGCGCCCAGCACGCCGCTGGACATCAGGTACAGCACAAAACGGGCCGTGCCGTTCTGCGCGCAGTATTTGCCGATGCCCGCGAAGGAGAGTATGGCGACGCCGACCAACACCCCCAGTATGAAGCCCACGGAGCCCCGGAATGCCGTCTTTTTCCAGAATTCGCGCATGCTCCCGCCTCCTCACATCAGACCCAGCGTCTGCTGGATCGATCGGACGTAGCGGCGCGCGACCCATGTGAAGGCGCCGTCGTCAAAGTGCACCTGAATGGTGCCGGACAGGCTGAAATCAAAGGAGGCGACCTTGTTCAGATTGATGATCTCGCTGCGGCTGATGCGCAGGAAGCGGTTGGGGTTCAGCGACAGCTCGATCTCCGCCAGCGATTTGCGCGCGGTGAAGCACCCCCGGTCCGTCTGGATGACGAGCTTCCTGCTCTCGATGAACACGCGCATGATCTCGCGCTGGCTCAGGAGCACGATCGTCTCGCCGTCGTAGGCCGTGATCATCGGAAAACCGCTGTCCACGCTGTTCTCGATGGCGTGCATGATCTTGTCGATGTCCGGCGTCATGCGATTGGTCTCGATGATGACCTTGGGATCGACGCGGGCGGGATCGATCCTGATATCGATGTCGATTGTGTTCTTCATGGGGATTCCTTTCGTGGGGGTCGGGCAAAACCATCCAATCACATCTATTATATCACCTTTTCGCCGGCAATGCAAAGGGGGACGACCTCTTCCGCCCCTGCGGGGCACCTTCCCCTGAAGGGGAAGGCATAACGAGACGCTGCCAAAAGCCTTCCCCTTCAGGGGAAGGTGGCTGGCCGCAGGCCAGACGGAAGAGGTCGTGCCTTCCCCTTTAGGGGAAGGTGGCTGGCCGCAGGCCAGACGGAAGAGATCGTGCCTTCCCCTTTAGGGGAAGGCGGCTGGCCGCAGGCCAGACGGAAGAGGTCGTGCCTTCCCCTTTAGGGGAAGGTGGCACGCGAAGCGTGACGGAAGAGGTCGTCCTCTCGCCGTTTAGACGCTCAAAACGACCGTTCAGACAAAAAAAGGTTGAATTCTCATTGGATCTGTGTTAAATATTGTATATGAGGGTGCAGCGCCGTCCGTCCGCGCGCGCGACGCCGGGGGGCTTTCCCCGGCGGCGCCGGACGACCGACGCACCCGCGAGAGGAGGGACCACATGAAGTATCAAATCAAGGGAGCGCCCATGCCGGTGGTGATCTGCCAGGTGGAGAACGGCGAATCGGTCGTCTGCGAATCCGGCGCGATGAGCTGGATGACCCCGAACATGGAGATGTCGACCTCCGGCAGCGGCGCCGGGAAGATGTTCGGCCGCATGTTCTCCGGCGAGAGCATGTTCCAGAACCGCTACACCGCCCACGGCGGCGCGGGCATGATCGCCTTCGCGTCGAAGTTCCCGGGCGACATCAAGGCGGTGGAGATCACGCGCTCGACGCCGGTGATCTGTCAGAAGGGGGCATTCCTGGCGTCCTCGGAGGGCGTTGAGATGAGCGTCCACTTCCAGCAGAAGGTCTCGACCGGCCTGTTCGGCGGCGAGGGCTTTGTGATGCAGAAGCTGTCCGGCGAGGGCACGGCGTTCCTGGAGATCGACGGCTCGACCATCGAATACAACCTCGAGCCCGGCCAGCAGATGGTCATCGACACCGGCTATCTGGCCATGATGGACGCCAGCGTGAAGATGGAGATCCAGAAGGCCAAGGGCCTGAAGAACGCCATGTTCGGCGGCGAGGGGCTGTTCAACACGCTGCTCACCGGCCCCGGGCGCGTGGTGATCCAGACCATGCCCATCTCCGGCTTTGCCGCCTTCATCGCCAGCCTGCTGCCCAAGAAGAACTGAGTTCCAAAAGCGTAAAATTAGAAAGGAGATTATCCCCATGAAGAAACTGCTTGCACTGATCGTGGCGCTGATGATGGCGCTGACCTGCATGTCCGCCCTCGCGGACAATGTGTACACCAAGGTTACCGTTGACGGCGACCTCGCCAAGGGCCTGCTGACCGGCTTCGGCGTACCCGAGGACCAGATGGCCATCGTCGATCCCGTCATCGCGCTGGTGAACGCGCTGGGCGTCAGCGTGACCACCGTGGCGGACGGCGCGCAGATCGACCTCGACCTGAACGGCAATCCCGCCGTCAGCCTGGGCTTCGCCATGGACGAGCAGGGCGCGAAGGTCGTCAGCAACCTGATCCCCAACTACCTTCTGACCGTGTCCCAGGAGACCATCGGCCAGTTCATGGAGCAGGTCGCGGCCAACATGCCCGGCGCCGGCGGCGAGGGCGGCGGCATGGACATGAGCGCCATGATGGAGACCTTCGGCGGCTATTTCCAGCCCTGGTTTGAGGCGTGCGCGTCTGCCGGCCAGCCCGGCGACCCCGTGACCGGCGAGTACGAGTTCATGGACTACAAGTTCGACACCATGGTGCCCGTGACGGTGGACATGGCCGTCATCACCGAGGCCACCCAGAAGCTGATCGACGACCTGTCCGCGGACCCCGCGGCCATGGCGGCGATCAAGGGCTTTGCCCAGGGCTTCGCCAAGAATTCCGGCGAGGAATTTGACGAGGCGAACTTCGAGGCGAACTTCAAGGCCGGCATGCAGGAGTGGATGTCCCACTTCCCGGATACCGTGACCGCCGAGTTCTACACCGACAGCACCGACGAGGACGGCATGCCCTTCTACCTCCAGGGCGACTCCATCTGGGGCGAGGAGAGCGGCTTCACCTATTACATGCTGTACGTGGACGAAGCCACCATGTACATGGGCTACCAGATGACCGCCAAGGACGGCGACGAGGAGGTGCCCATGGAGGCCGGCTTCAGCATGGAGAACGGCGGCATGAGCATGTACTTCAGCATGGGCGAGATGTACCTCGGCCTGGCCATGAGCTTCTCTGAGGACGGGTTCGCCATGGACGTCTACTTCATGAACGCCGACAAGCCGCTGGTCTCCGTCGTCGTCACCATGGCCGCGGGCGGCGAGCGCACCCTGCCGGTGGACGGCGCGGGCAAGACCACGCTGGCCATTGAGGACGCCATGAGCGGCGAAGGCGACGCGGTGCAGGGCCTTGCGGGCGACTTCATGGCCAACGGCCTGGGCGCGCTGATGGGCACCCTCTCCGAGCAGGTCCCCGAGATCGCGAGCCTGATGGGCATGATGTCCGGCACGGCGATGGCCGGCTGACAACAAGAACGGAACCCAAAGGAGCGCCGACACCATCGGCGCTCCTGCATTCAAGGAGGAACGGGATATGGATCTCAAGAAGCTCAACGTCATCATTCCCATCGTGTCGGTCGGCGTGATGGTCGTGTGGAGCACGGTGACCAATGACTGGAGCAAGAGCTGGCTTGCGGTGTTCGTGGGCGGCATACTGATGACGGTTCTCAACATCATGGGAAAGAAGAACGACGGGGACAAGTGATTCCGAAAGGGGTTTTGATTCATGAAGCGTAAGATCATCGCATTGGCTCTGTGCATCGCGCTCATGGCGCTGTGCGCGGCCGTCGCCGAGAAGGCGGGCACGAAGGTCTTTCAGCTGGGCACCTCGGTCTTCACCGTCGAGATCCCCGACAGCTTTGTCGAGGGCGAGCGCACCGAGGAGGACATCGCAGACGACCAGGTGGCCTACATGCACAGCCCGGACACCCTGCTGGACTTCGACGTGTACCAGTTCGGCAAGGAGGGTTACCCGGAGAAGCTGGCGGATTTCGCCAAAGAGGAGGCGGAGGAGTACAACGCCACCGAGATCGTGACGGAGGGCAATATCAACGGCATCGATGCGGCCTGGTATCGCGCCGTGGAGACCTACGACGACGCGGAGTACACCACCCTGACCTATGCGCTGGAGGACGGCGACCAGTACGTCGAGATCGTCTTCTGGCTGGACGGCGAGAACGCCGAGCAGGAGGCGCAGGCCATCATCGATACCCTGACCTTTGTGACCCGGTGATTTAGCGAGGTATCAGGAGAAGAGAACTTGATCCATCAAAGAAGAGATTCACCATGAAAACCTATTGGCGAAGCGCATTATTCCGGGCCATATTCGGCATGCCTCTGGGCGTGACGGTGGGACTGCTGCTCATACTGAGGCACGACCTGCCCCTGCTCTTGTCCGTGATCCCCGCAAGCCTCTACGGCGCGCTGGTGATGGGGGCGACCGTGGTCTACGACATAGAGACGTGGAGCCTGACGCGCTCCACGGTCTGCCACCTGCTGATCACGCTGGCAGGCTTCTGCGCGCTGGGCCTGATCCAGCGCTGGCTGGTGCATGTGCCTGCGTGGATGCTGATCGTCTTTATCGCGGTTTATTTCTTCATTTGGCTGATCCAGTGGGGAATATGCTACCAGAGGGTGCGCTGTATGAATAATGCCCTGCGGCGAAGGCGGTCCAAGAGCGTTTAGAGTCGGCGCGCGGCCGCAGAAAAGGGTTCTTCGCGTTTCCGTGAAGAACCCTTTTTGTGTAACTGTTCAATCGTATCGGGAAATTGGAAGTTGTATATGCGAATGAGGAATTAGGAGATAGGAATTAGGAATTGAGTTACCGGTTGTCACGCAAGACATCCGTAGGGACGCCATTATTGGCGTCCGCGTAACCCGTTTCGCCTTGAACGGACGCCAAGAATGGCGTCCCTACGCTGGGTTTCCAGCATTCTATAATTCCTAATTCCTAATTTCTAATTCCTAATTGAACAGATAACTTCCCGTCTATCGGAGCAACTGAACAGCAACCTCTTTTATACTATCCTATCGTCTTTTCCCACTGCCAGAAATCCTCGATCCGCAGGGGTTTTGCGTAGTAGTAGTCGTGGACCAGGATGCCCTTCTTCTGGATCTCGCGCATCAGGTTTTCCCGGGTCATGACCCGCAGGTGCCGTTCGAGGTCCTCCGAGGCGATGGCCCTGGGGGAATCGACGACGACGTCGGCAAAGAAGTCCTCCCCCTGCCGGGACAGGCCGACGCTCTCATATTCATTGGACGGATTGTACTGGGTATAGTGCCCCGTCGCGGGGTCGATGGTGTAGAGCACGATATAGTCCGTCGACAGCGCGGCGACCCGGCCCAGGGCGTTCCGCTCCTGGCGCAGCTTTTTCTCGTCCTCCTGCTGCCGCATCTGCGCGTCGATGATGCTCACGCCCACGATGATGCGGTTGCGGCCCTGCAGGCGGGTGATCTTGACGTTGACGTAGACCGGCGAACCGGCGTAGACCACCCGGAAGGTGGTGGTGAACACGCCCTGCGCGTCCAGCTCCCGGAGGACGTTCTCCTTCGTGAACCATTTCAGTATGTTTTCCCTGTCGTCCACGAACACGCGCTTCAGGGCGTCGCGCCGCAGCGCCTCGAAGTAGTCCTCGCCGTGCCGCTCGAAGGCCAGCTCCTCGCCGCCCACCGACGAGGTGTACTCGATAAAGCGGTTCGTCTCCAGATCGACGACATACAGCTTGTAGTAGTCCGCGGCCAGCGCCCGCGCGATATCCTCGTAGCTCTCGCCCTCGTCGGGCTCGCTGACAGACAGCACGGCGATGGCCAGCGCGATGCTTCCCGTGACCGGGTTGACGCCCATCCGCCTAACGGATACATGCACCTTCGATCCGTCCGGTATCACTTCGTCAAAGAACAGGCGGTTGGCGGTGTCGTTGCACCGCTTCGCGGCAGCCATGAACGAGGGGCCGTATCCGATCGGAGCGCCGGTGAGATCGACGGCATCCTTCGCGGTGTCGAAGCCGAAGAAGCGCTTCATGAAATCCCGGTAGGACCGGTTGCTGCGCACATAGCGCGCCCGGTCGCCGGTGATCTCCAGTATGCCCATGGGCAGCGAATCGTAGCCGTTCTGAAGGGCGCTGCGGTCCTCGCTGGAGGCGTGATCCAGATCGAACAGGTTCGCGCGGCCGACGGATTCAAAGTAGGCGGCCTCCTCCGGGTTTTCAAACCCGATCTGGATGCCCTTTTGATACCGCTCCACGATCTTCTCAAACGGGTTCGGCTGACTGTAGTAGAAGCCCTGCAGCTTGGAGCAGCCGATCTCCCGCAGGAACGCGACCTGGCTTTCCGTCTCCACGCCCTCGCAGACCGTGTCCACGCCCAGGGCGGTCGCCATCTTCATCATCTCCGTGAGGATGATCTTGCCGTTGTCGCCCTCGTCGAGCTTGCGCATGAAGCTCATGTCGAACTTGATCAGGTCAAATTTGATGCTCTGCAGCACATCCATGGAGGAATACCCGCTGCCGAAGTCGTCCATCCAGACCGGGAAGCCCAGGCTCCGGAAGCGCTCCACCTGCGCCTTCATGAACTCGAAGTCGCTGCCGAGAATGCTCTCGGTGATCTCGATGGTGATCCTGTCCCGGCCGATGCCGGAGGCGTCCACGCGCCGGCGAATCTCCTCAACGATGTCACAGGCGTCAAAATCGGCCCTGGACAGATTGACGGAATGCGGCACGACGAACAGCCCGAGCTCGGCCTGTTTCCGCATCTTCTCCAGCACCTGCTCCAGCACGTACAGATCCAGCTTGTAGATCAATCCGGCGTCCTCCAGCGTCGGGATGAAGTCGCCGGGGGACAAAAAGCCCTCCACAGGGTCGATCCACCGGGCCAGCGCCTCCTCCTCGCACACCCTTCCGCTGACCGCCCGGATGATGGGCTGGCAGTAGACCTTGATCCAGCCCGCCCGGATCGCACGGTCCAGGTGCAGCAGTATGTACTGCCGCCGCTTGACGGCCCAGCGCATCTCGTCGCTGTAATAGTTGGTGATCGACAGGTCCGATTTGGGGATGGCGTCGCAGGCGATCTTCGCCCGGTCAAACGCCGAGCTGATGGGGACGTTCTCGATGCTGGTCAGGTAGATGCCCGCCCTGACGGGGAGCGAATTGCCGCCGTTTAAGTCCTTTACTGCCAAAAAGAACCGCTGAAGGACCTCCCGCAGCCCGTCCTCGCGGGTGCAAACGGCAAAGCGGTCGCCGCTGATATGGCAGCAGCTGCCCTTGCCGAACGTGCGCTCCAGCAGGCCCGAAAACTCCCTGAGCAGGTTGTCGCCCTCGGCAAAGCCGTAGTTGTCGTTGTAGCCCTTCATGCCGTTTAAGTCCATGTAGATGAGCGCGGCCTTGCCGCCGTCCCCGAGGACCGCCTCCTTGCCGGCCTCCGCCAGCGAGAAGAAGTGCGTCATGTTGGGAAGGCCGGTCAGGCTGTCGTAATAGCCCGCCCGGAGGATGCTCTCCTCGTGCAGCGCGTTGTTGAACACCCGGTTCAGCGCCGTGGCCTCGGTGTCGTCCTCCTCGGTGTAGGCACCCTCGTCCGTAAACCAGACGTAGGCCAGCCGCACGCCCGTGTCCGTGTAGATGTGCTTTCCGGTGGCATGGATGATGTGGCAGTCCTGCTCCCGGTACTTCCGCGTCCGGAAGATCGCCTCGTACCTGCCGCTCTCCACGATGAAGTGGCGGACGGCCTCCTCGATCCTCGGGATGTCGTCGGGATGGGTGTTGTACAGCACATCCTCGTTCAGCAGACGGTACGCCTCTGCCTTGTCCGACAGCTCGAACATCTCCCGGTAGCCGTCGGACAGCGCGAGGGTGTAGATATGTCCCTCGGCAAACTGATAGACCGCCAGCGGCGTGGGCATTTGCTCCAGGTTTTTGAGCTCTTCAGCAGAAAACTGGTACCTCTCCATATGTCGTATTCCTTGGTCCTCTGTCATTTCTGCAATCGGTGTCCAACGATCCCCGGAAATACAACCCGACATCCGCACACCTGTTTATATTATCATAACATAAATTTACCGTATTATCTACCCCAAAGCGCAAAAAAGGCACGACTTTCCCATGCGTTACAGAAGCGTAACATATGGTGTTCATCGTGCCGATTGTCACGATTGGTAACTGTTCAGGCCTGGCGGGGAATTGGAAGTTGTCGGGCTGCGCCCGAGTGTGGAGTGTGGAGTGTTGAGAGTGGAGTTGACACCTCATCCGTCCCGCCTGCGGCGGTCCACCTTCCCCTCAAGGGGAAGGCCCACCTTCCCCTGAAGGGGAAGGCATGCCGCGCGGATAATATGGGGTTTTGCGTCAGTCGGTAACTTTAACTCCACACTCCACTCTCCACACTCCACACTCAAAATGCCATCTTCAGCGTATCACAACGACGACCTTTCCCTTCTCACAGTGCTCAAACAGCCACTTGGCGTCCTCGACGCTCAGCCGGACGCAGCCGTGCGAGGCGGGGTTGCCCAGATTCCGCACGGAGCTTCGGTGCACGGTGTTCTCATTCCTCTGGCCGTAGATGACGGAATGGAACAGTATGTCCCCTTCGATCACGAAGGAATACTGCGCCCAGCACAGGAACTTCCGGAAGTAATGCCAGCGATCCTGCGGGAAGGCGTTCAGGAAGATGCCGCGCGGCGTGGTGTTGTTCTTGCCCGTGGAGCACGTGAAGGTCTTAACGTGGTCGTACTGGTTCTCGCGGTTCAGCCGCCACACCTCGACCTCCTGCCGGTCGATGCTGACCTCGACGCGATAGGGGTAGCGCCTCGCGGCCGCGTCCGCCGAGAAGAGGACCGAGAGTGTCCGCTGGTCGGCGGCGTCGGTCTGGGGCAGGTCGTTGGCCGCCTGGAATTCATGCAGCGCCGCGACCGTGTTCTCCCCCATCACGCCGTCGACGCCGCCCTTGTCCAGGTAGCAGAGCGTGTACAGCCGGCGCTGGAGGCGGGTGATGTCCGGGGAGATAAAATCGCTGAGCAGTCCCCCCTGGAAGGCCGCGACCGTCTCTTTAGTGAGGTGGGAGGCGCTGTCCTCCTTGCTCAGGAAGGCGGCGGCGTTCTCCAGACCCTTTTCCAGCGCGGCGTCGAACTTGCCGTTCGGCAGCTTGGTGGTGTAGCCGGCGGTCATCAGGGCGTCCTCGACGTCCCGGACTGCCGCGCCGCTGTCGCCGGAGGCGATCTCATGGGGCGCGCAGTGTTCGGCACAGACGACTGTGCCGGAGAAGAGCGCGTCCACGGTCTTCCGGTCCGCGACGCCGGTCGATTCCAGGCCGGCCTCCCGCTGGAACAGCAGAAGCGCGTCCCGGGCGTAATCGTCGAAGGCGTCGTCCGCCTCGGCGTCCATGTACCCCAGATCGACCAGCCGCCGCTCGATGCGCGCCGCCTCGCCGTCCGTCATGCCCACGGACACGTCGCGCAGGTAGGTGGAGTAGTCGTCGCTGTACAGCCAGTACACCGTGAGCGGGGAGGCATTGCCGGTGGCCTCTACCGGCAGGCCCTGCTCGACCAGGTGCTGCTGGAACGACTGCACGGCCGCGGCGGTGGTCTCCCCGTATTCGCCGTCGGCAGCCTCCGCCATGAAGCCGTAGCGCGCAAGGCGCTCCTGCATCCGCACCACATCCTCCGCGGCGCTCTCGGCGGACACGCCCGCGGGAAGGGCCGCCGCCTTGTCTGAGAAGAGCACGTCGATGGTCTCGCGGTTCGCGACGCCGCCGGGCTCCAGCCCGGATTCCCGCTGGAACAGCCGGAGGGCTTCGCGGGCGAATTTGTCAAAGGCATCGTCCGGCGCCGCGTCCATGTATCCGAGGGCGTAGAGCCGCTGCTCGACGCGCGCCGCCTCGTCGCCGGTCGTGCCGACGGACACGTCCCTGACATATGTAGAATAGTCCTCGTTATAAAGGTAATAGAGCGTCAACGGGGAGGCCAAACCGGTGGCCTCCACCGGCATGCCCTGCTCGATCAGGCGCCGTTGGAACGCCTGCACCGCCTGCAGGGTCGCCTCGCCATATTCGCCGTCGGCGGCCTCCGTCATGAAGCCGAAGCGCGCGAGGCGCTCCTGCATCCGGGCCACATCCTCCGCGGCGCTCTCGGCGGACAGCCCCCCGGGAAGGGCGACCGCCGCCTCGGAGAACAGCACGTCGGTGGTCTCGCGGTCCGCGACGCCGTCGGGCTCCAGCCCGCATTTCTGCTGGAACAGGCTAAGCGCGCTCCGGGTATCGTCGTCAAAGACCTCGTCCGCCGCCAGATCCGTATATCCGAGGGTGAAGAGCCGCTGCTCGACGCGCACGACCTCGCCGTCCGTCGTGCCGACGGACACGTCGCGCACATAGGGGGAGTAATCCTCATCGAAGAAGTAGTACATCGTGAGGGGGGAGGCGTCGCCGGTGGGCTCCACCGGCAGGCCCTGCTCGATCAGGTGCTGCTGGAGGGCCTGGACCGCCGCGGCGGTCAGCGGGCCGTACTCGCCGGTGGCCTCATGGGTCATGAAGCCGAAGCGTTTGAGGCGCTCCTGGAGCTTCACGATGTCCTCCCGCGGACTTCGGGGCGACACCGCGGGGGGCAGGGAGACCCCCTCGTCGGAGAACAGCAGGGCGATGGTGTCGGCGTCGGGGGACCCGGTCTCCTCAAGCGCGTTGATCCGCTGGAAGAACCGCATGGCAGCCCGGGTCTGGTCGCCGTAATAGCCGGTGGCGCTGCCCTGCATGTAGCCCCGGTCGATCAGGCGCTGCTGGATGGCCCGGTTGCTGAGGCCCATCTCCGAATACTGCGCGATCAGCGACAGGGTGGGCTCGTCGAGCAGGCCGGTCTCGGACAGGCCGTACTGGCGCTGGAACGCGCGCACGGCGTCCTCGGAATACTGCCCGTATTTTCCGTCGATGGTCCCGACATAGAAGCCGAGCCTCGCCAGGCGCTTCTGCGCGTCGCGGACGACGTCGGTCTGTTCCTCGATCGTGACGTCCTCGATGACGGGCATGCCGTGGGGATCATCGTCGTCGGCATCGTCGGCGGTTTCGGACGCGGGCGCCTCCCCCTCCGCGCCGGTCACCGGCATATCCTCCGCGGCGCAGGGCAGGGGCGTGAGCATCAGGGTCAGCATAAGGAGCAACAGGGCAGGGATTTTAATGCGTTTGAACATGGCAACTGGCAGCCTCCGGTCAGTAATGATGTATATATTGATACAAACTGAATTATACCACCAATTTGCCCGGATTTTGTGAACGGAATGTGGTTTCTATTGTATTATGGATTGACACTCCCATCCGAAAGTGCTATGATTCCAGTCGGGGGAGACGATGTCCCCCTCCCACAATCACTACGGAAAGGATCTGAAGCCAATATGAAGAACGTTTCCAGAAGGAGTTTCCTGAAGGGTACCGCCGCCGGCCTGGGCGCCATTGCGCTGTCCGGCCTGTCGGGGAGCATCGCCATCGCCGAGTCCCCGGAGGAGAAATGGGACGATGAATACGACGTCGTCGTGCTGGGATACGGCGGCGCCGGCGCGAACGCGGCCGTGGCGGCCTACGAGCAGGGCGCGAAGGTCCTCCTCGCCGAGAAGGCTCCCGAGGGCGCCGAGGGCGGCAACACGGCGGTGTCCGGCCAGTTCGTCATGGCCACCGACGATGCCGACGGCCTGTACGACTACCTGACCACGCTGATGGGCAAGTTCCAGAACTGGGACCCTGAGGCCGTGCGCGCCTACTGCGAGGGCTGCGCCGAGAACTACAACTGGATGACCGGCCCCATGGGCGGCGATCCCGCGATCATCTCCCCCACCGAGCATCCCTCCGCCGGCATGGAGGCCACCAACCCCGACTGGAAGCTGGCCGACGGCAGCGACGGCAGCCTGACCGACCCCTATAAGATCGGCCGGACCGACTACTGGTACTACAACTGGGCGGAGTTCCCGGAGATCCCCTCCAGCGTGCACTGCCTGTGCCTGACCGCGACCGGCACCCGCTTTGACCGCGGCTACTACAACCTGTGCCAGGCGGCGGTCCAGGCCCGCGACATCGACGTGTGGTTCTCCGCGCCCGGCAAGAAGCTGATCACCGACGCCGAGGGCGCGGTCATCGGCGTGATCATCAATAAAGACGGCGAGACCCGCCGGGTCAAGGCCAACGGCGGCGTCGTGCTGGCCTGCGGCGGCTTCGAGCACAACCAGGAGATGATCTCCAGCTATCTGCAAATGCCCTATGTCCACCAGCAGGGCGGCCTGTACAACGACGGCGACGGCATCAAGATGGCCCTGGGCGCCGGCGCGGACCTGTGGCACATGTCCAACTCCGCGGGCTTCACCTGGACCCACAAGCGTCCCAACCTGGACACCGTGAGCCTCTTCGGCGGCCCCAACGCCAAGAGCGGCATCTATGTCGGCCTCGGCGGCGACCGCTTCATGGACGAGTCCGGCGCGACCCGCCACGGCCGCATCTACATCGGCGGCCGCTGGATCTCCACGCCCATGCCGCTGCCCGCCTACCTGGTGCAGGATGCCGATCAGCTCGCCGCCGGCAACAAGCTGGTCAGCGCCTTCTCCGACGGCTATGTCGATGAGCTGGCCACCGGCGAGGTGCTGATGGGCGAGACGCTGGAGGACCTGGCCGAGACCATCCGCCAGTCCGAGGGCGGCAAGGACGCGCCCGACTTCTCCACCGAGCGCTTTGTCGCCGCGGTCAACGCCTACAACAAGCGCTATGATGCCGGCGAGGACGCCGACTACGGCCGTCCTTTCGACACCATGGTGCCCGTGAAGACCGGCCCCTTCTACGCCACCAAGATCGGCCCGACCTACTTCAACACCCAGGGCGGCCCGCGCAAGAACAAGTTCGGCCAGGTCATCAACACCGACGGGCTTCCCATCGAGGGCCTGTTCGAGGCCGGCGAGATGGGCTCCATCTTCTGCGATATGTACAACGGCTCCGGCAACCTGGGCGAGACCATGGTGTTCGGCCGCATCTCCGGCACCAACGCCGCCAAGCGCGCCAAGGGCGAGTTCGCAAGCGAGGAGACTCCCGTGACCACCTTCGTGGGCGAGATCTACGCCGACGGCACCACCCGTCCCGCCAGCGCCGAGGCCTCCGCCGCGGAGAACGTCACCGGCACCTTCAAGGACGGTGAATATGAGGGCGCCGGCACCGGTATCGGCGGCAAGATCGACGTCAAGGTCACCATCAAGGACGGCAAGATCGCCGACGTCGAGATCCTCAACCAGTCCGAGACCGAGGGCCTGGGCGCCACCGCTCTGCCTGAGTACGCAAAGCAGACGGTCGAGAAGCAGAGCCTGGATATCGATGTCGTCACCGGCGTCACGGTCACGCTGGATGGCTATAAGGAAGCCGTCAACGACGCCCTGTCGAAGGCTGTGCAGTGATCCGTATAACCAATCGGAGCTCCGTTTTCACGGAGCTCCTCTTTTGTTTGGTAAGCGATGAGCAGTCTTCAGAACACTGGTCGTTCTAAAAAATGACCGTCCGCATCAGCAAAGGGCAGATATGTACCTCCCGGTTATCCATCACTGCATCCGCCTCTCCAATTCCGAGGACACCTGCTGTTCCGCCTTTTCAGCCTGCTCCTTATTGGTAGCAGTTATGCTGATGTAGGTCTTCAGCTTCGGCTCCTGAGTATTCCGCCCCAAAACGAGCACCGCGACCGGCCGAATTGAGCAGCGCGACCGGCGGCGTTGAGCACCCTGTATAATGGATATCAGCATCTGCTTTGCAGGTGCAATATTCATTAAGGAGGTCATGTGTATGACCAACTATGCAGCCATATGACATAAATTGTCGAGAGTAAATGCACCAGGTCGGATGTTCGCTGCGCATGATTGCGTCTTCCCTGCGCCGCTGCATCACTTCCTGTGTCTTCTCCGCTGCCTCTTCGTCATCGAAATCCTCAAGGGTTCCTTATTCCTCCAAATGATCCTCCGCTGTTTCCGGCAGCATCATCGGGCAATGACGGTTCCGGCAGTTTTCGCAGCACTGATCGTATACATTCATCTCCTGATCGGAGTGATCATAATCCTCCCATCTTCCTCTGCTCACATCTTTGTCCCTCCTCGTTTAAAAGACTCCCCAGCATTTGATCCCCAGGGAGTCCATGTGATTATCAGCTATTGTTTTCCTTCCATCTCGCCGGTTCCATTGTGGCGACATTCCAGCCGATGCCTTCCAACGCAGTCGCCCGGTCGTAGGACTCTACATCCTGGCTGGCGCGTGTGATGGCATTGCTCAGACCATAGAGGCTGAGGTCACCGCCCTGGATCAGGTAGTTCAAAATACTGTCCTGCTCCGGCTGATTCAGGTCGTATGCCTTGCCGGTCAACTCGATAACGTCTTAAACACGGCCAGTGATCTTCGCAGTAGTCGCTTCCTGCAGCCTGCTCACAATCTGGGCGAATCTCGCCTCTTCAATCGCCGCCATCGTCGTGTCGCGCAAGGCAAGCATGAACGCTTTGTCCTCTGCTTCCAAAGTCTCATCCGAATAGATGTGATAGCTGTCATCCAGCCCTTTTGCCTGACGGCCAACATGAGTCCTGCGCTCGCCGAAATCATTACAGACCATACCGTTCGTACAGACCAGACGGTAAACAAGCGGCTGAACAGATACAGCACCAAGGCCAACTTCCGAATTGCTGATCAGCCCCAAAAGTCCAGCATTTTCAAGGGGTTCCAGTTATTTTCCATGTGTTGAACAGCAACTTTTAAAACGACCTCTTTCACCCCTCAGCAGATCATCTGAGAAGATGTAACTGCTCCGAAAATGAGCTTCTACGTCCCCCACGCGGATGAGAGATATCCACCATCGTGGTCGGATTGCTCAAACTTCTACAAGCACCTCACGCATGTCGGAAATCTGCCATCGAGGTTGGATTGCTCAAACTTCTATGAGAACCACCTGCATGTCAGAAATCTGCGTGTGAATGCTAAAATGGACTTGAGCCACTTTGGATAAAATGCCAACGAATATTTGAGCCACCGGACTGTATGCCCTACCAGTGCTTATTATATAAAAGCCGTAACAAAGAGTTAATGGTGAACTATAGGTCGTAGGCAATCGCATAAGCAGGGATAGAAGTCCAACGCAGGTCTGAAAACTTAGTCCGCGCAACTGCAGCGCAGCTTCCAGCCAAGTCCTCTTGACATGGGCTTGGGACGGGTTAGGCTATCCGCCAGACCAACCCAGCGCAGCGCCCGGTTGACTCGTTGGTCTGAAAACCCGTCCCAAGCGGTCCCATGTCAAGAGGAACCGTGGATTAAATTTTCAGACCGGTCGGCAAGCGAGAGACCAAGTCGACCCACTCAGGCCGCAAAGGATGCGGCGTAAACGGAAGCGGGGGTAGCATTGTCCAGCGATTCATGCGGGCGCACGTTGTTATACTGGTCGATAAAGCCGTCAATGCAGGCTCGGAGCTCTCGCTCGGTCGCGTATTCCTCAATGTAAATCTTCTCAGTCTTCAGGCTGCGGAACCACCGTTCAATCATAATGTTGTCCGCCCAGCGGGACTTTCCGTCCATGCTCTGCCGGATATGCAGCGATTTGAGCAGGGACTTATAGTCATCGCTGGTGAACTGGCTGCCCTGGTCGGAGTTGATGATCGCCGGGACGCCGTTGCGCTCCACCGCTTCACGGACTGTTTTCAGGACGGGGGCCGTTTCCAGGGTATCAGACAGCCTCCAACCCACGATCTTGCGGCTGTACCAGTCAATGATCGCAGTCAGGTACATGTGGTGGCGTTTCATCCTGATGTAGGTGATGTCGATCGACCACACCTGATTCGGGAACTGAGCCACATAACCCCTGAGCAGGTACCATGTTCACCATTATGTTGTCGTTCGTGGTCCTATCCCATGGGACCATTATATAATGCGTTCCAGAAGCACGCCCTGTCCTTCGGCAAGGTCGATGCTACCTACCTCATCCGCAAGTCCTTCGGCGCGCTTCGCTCTGTCGTCTGATCCCCCGGAACATCTTGACACGGTCCGGGTAAAATACTGGTTGCCGACTCGATAAATCTATGGTAAAATTAAAAATGGATAGTTGTACAGAGGGAGCATCCGTATGAAGTAATACCTCGTAATTTGTCAATTCTGAAGGAGCTGTTGAAATGCACCATCCGAAGACATCGTGGATTGTCATAGCGAATGTAGTCCTGATGAGTGCCATACTGGTTTTCGTTGCACTATATTCGAACTATGAGAGAAAGGGAAACTATCGATCCCAGGTGGATCATTTCGTCAATACAACGGTTGCAATGGAACAGGTGACGGGGAACTACCTGGAAGGAGAACAGGGGATCTGTGACAACTGGGCGCAGTATATTAACAGCCGGGATCTGACGCTGGAAGAAGCGGCGGCATATATCAGAGCAACCCATGTGAAGGTGGATACGTCTGCTCACCTGATCGATATAGAAACCCTGACAGGCTATTCTACGCGGCCGAGGCTGAACGACGCGGGGGATTATGAGGTTTCCTATGAGCGGATGGAACTGATCGGGGACGGATCCTGGATAGCGGATGTTGGCAAGGCGATCAACGTCACCCGGACCTTTACGAATCCCATGAACGGGGAACAGTCTCTGGCCTTCTGCAACCGCATTACCGTGCGGGACGAGAAAAACGGAAGGAAGAAGCAGGCCTGGCTGCTGCGCATCGTTCCCACGTCCAATCTGGAGGAGAAGTGGGTTTTCCCGAAAGAAGAGTTTGGGGATGAGGATTTTAGCATCATCGACACGAATGGCAACTATGTCATCCGGGGCCGCTCTTTTAAGAACAACAACTTCTTCGAATTCTACAAATCCTACAACCAGCCGGGGCTTGAAACACAATCCCGGTTGTTTTCGGATATCCTTTCCAGAACCGATTCATTCACCATGTTGAATTCCAAGGGCAGGGAATGCATTGTTGCCCATACGCCATTTACCGCCACGAAGGGTTGGGTGCTGCTGAATGCCGCACCGGTCAGCAGTCTGAATGCGGATACTGAAAATTGGATACTGGTCGGAGTCGTCTCCTTCGGGTTGCTTCTTCTGCTTGTGATGGACTTCCTGTATATGCATTCCGTCAACAAGAAGCTTAGGGTGATGGCCAGGGAAGCTGAGGCCGCCAACAGAGCAAAAACCGATTTTCTCTCTACGATGTCCCATGATATTCGCACGCCGATGAACGCGATCATCGGGCTGACCGCGATTGCCGAAAAAAACCTGGACGACCGGGAAGCCATATCAGAAAACCTGAGGAAGATCAGCCTGGCCAGCAATCATCTGCTGACGCTGATCAATGATATTCTGGATATTTCCAAGGTGGAGAGCGGAAAACTCAGCTTAAGTCCGATCACATTTTCCATCGTAGAGACCGTGCAGAACCTGGTGAACCTGTCGCAGCCCATCATCAAGGAGAAAAACATTGTTTTCAACTTTCGCACCAATCGCATTGAGAAGGAATATCTCTACGCAGATCAGCTGCGACTGAACCAGATTTACATCAATATTCTTTCCAACGCCATCAAATATACGATGCCGGGTGGTCGCGTGTCCGTGGATCTGCGGGAGGAAGAAAGTGAAACGGAAGGCTGCATAAGGCTGGTCTATCGAGTCTCGGACACCGGCATCGGTATGAGCCCTGAATTCATGGAAATAATGTATCGGCCTTTTTCCCGGCAGACGGACAGCAGGGTCAACAGCATTCAAGGGACCGGACTTGGACTTGCGATTACCAGGCAGATGGTCGAGCTAATGAACGGGGCGATCGATTGTCAGAGCGAGCCTGGAAAAGGGACATCCTTCACTATTACGCTGGATCTTCCCATAGCCGAAAAGCAACTGGAGGAGATGCGGATCGATGGTATTGACGTCCTGATCGCAGACGATGACCCGATTCTGCTGGAAACTGCGGCGGATACGCTGGAATCGCTGGGGATCCGATCGGAACAGGCGAATACCGGCATGGAAGCGCTGGAGATGATCCGTCGCCGGCATGAAGCCGGAAATGATTACAACGTGGTCATCCTGGATTGGAAGATGCCGGATCTGGACGGTATCCAGACAATCAGGCGCATTCGGGCGGAAGTCAGAGCCCCGATCCCCATTCTGCTGACCTCCGCATATGACTGGTCCGATATCGAAGAGGAGGCGAAAGAGGCAGGGGCGAACGGCTTCATAGGCAAACCACTGTTCCGCTCCGGTCTGTATGAGAAAATCAACGAGGTGCTTGGTACAGGTGTTAAGGCCACGGAGCCGGCGGATGACTATTCAGATCTGGCCGGAATGAATATCCTGATCGCAGAGGACAACGATATTAACTGGGAAATCATCTCCACCATATTGGGCATGTTGGGCGTTACGTCAGAACGGGCAGAAAACGGGCGGATCTGCGTGAACAAAATGGCGGAGGCGGCGGAAGGAAGTTATGACCTGATCTTTATGGATGTCCAGATGCCGGAAATGAACGGCCTGGACGCGACGCGACAGATTCGTAAGCTGGATAACCGGTGGGCAGCCTCCATTCCCATCATCGCCATGACCGCCGATGCATTCTCTGAGAATGTGGCGGAATGCCTGCAGGCAGGTATGAACGGACATATCGCCAAGCCGATTGATCTGAAAATTGTTATCAAAGAGATTCGCAGAATCAAGGAGGAGAAAAAATGAAACGATTGCTATGTACCATTCTTGTCGCCCTGCTCGCTATCGTTCCGGCAGCCTGGATTTCTCAGGCCCGGGCGGAATCCGCCGGCATATTCCAGCCGAGGCTGGATACGGATACCAGCTGCGAGATCACTGTGGTTGGAAGCTATTCCAACTTTGAGGCGCTGGAAGCTGAATTTGAGTGCTTCAATGAGTTTTACCCCAACGTTGAACTGACCTATCTGAAACCGGATGACTACAACAACCTTCTGGGAACGGTGCTGGAAAGCAAAAATCCCCCGAATATTTTCTTCTCCTTTCCGTGGATGTACGGGAACGAAAAATACCTGACGGCCTTTGAACACATGGAGGATCTTTCCGATCCCCAACTGGGACTGGATCTGGAATGCATCCGTCCCAGCCTGCTGAGACTTGACGCCAGCGGGCAATTGCTGACGATACCGGTTTTCGCCAGAAACTACGGGATGCTGGTGAACAACGACCTTTTTGAAAAGGAAGGGCTGCAGGTTCCGAACACTTGGAGCGAGCTGCTGGCAGTCTGCGAGGCGTTTCTGAGCAAGGGATATACCAGCCCAATGATGGGCTATACCGCGGATCCTTCCAGCTGCCTGATGAGCATACTGGTGTATCCGGAAGTGGTGGCGGCCCTGGCTGACAATCCCGAAATGCTTCAGGCCGCAAATGAGATGGATCCCATCGCCGGGGAGTGCATGCGGCAGAGCCTGGAATCGATGATGCGGCTGATCGGGAACGGCTATATCAACCTGGACAAATGCAATGAGATTGGTGACAACTATACCGAGGTCATCCTTCGCTTCTTTGAGGGGGATGTCCCCATGATGATCTGCATGGCAGATACTGTATCCGGAACAGGAAAGCGGGAAAGCCAGTCCGAGGCGTTTTCCAAATCTCCCTTCACCTATTCCTTTGCGCCCATTCCGCTTTCAGAAGTCGGAGGTTACTTTATTGACAGCCCATCGGTGGAATTCTCAGTGAACAAGACCTGCGACAATCTGGACATGACCAACGAATTTATGCGCTTTCTGATCAGCCGCGAAGAACTGAACAAAATGGCTTTGGTAAAGCGACTGGTCACGCCGACAACGGATTTGTCCTTCAGTGCTGTGTACGAACCTTTCGGTCGGGTGCCCGCCGAGCGGGTGCTGTGCCCGGAAAAGATCGGAATTACAGATCCCCTTTTCGTGCAGGTGCGCAACGCGGCCTACTTGGTCGGAACCGGGGTGCTCACCATCGATGCAGCCGTCAGCCAATACGGATCCCTCGATCAGTAAGGAGAGGCCTTATTGCCTTCTTTTCAGCTATGATTACAGTCGGCAGTAAAGGTGCCAAATGGGAAATAGTCGGATTGAAATATGATTGGGTGCATTGATAGACTTTGATTCAAATTTGAGCGTCGCTTCGGCGGCGCTCAAATTTGACCCAGGACGAAAAGTGCCTACTTTGCAAGAACACACCTGTCAGGCGTAGATCAGATCGTGAAGCACTGTTTCCTCTGCCATGGTGGTCAGATTGTTCAAATGCCCAACATAGGCGAGGAAGTCCACGCCCCTGTCCGGCGCGGGATACTGCTTGAGAAGCCGCCTGACGGTCAGATCCACCTGCGCCTGGGCTGTCTCGTCCACTTCCAGCAGGTGCTGTGTCAGCGTGCCTTCGACATACATTCCCCAGTACATGGCTTTGCGGTGTTCCCAAAGATAGCGCCGCCGCATCTGGCCATACTTTCCGAATTCTACATCATCCGCTGGGTCGAGGGCGAGGTTGGGATAGAGAAAGACGCCTTTTCGCGTGTAGGTGATTTCCATGAAATTCCCTCCTCTATTGCATTGTGCCGGGCCGCTATGGTATAATGAGAATAGAACCAAAGAAGGTGGTTCGCTTCGATGACGGCTCAAATTGGGGCGCCGATGTGGCTGGATTTGCAATCTATGTATGCAAATCTGAGGCGCTGGGTAGAGCAGATCGTTCACATCGATGAGGTTACAGGTTCGAGTTTTGTTGCGACCGCCAGAAAGGCCCGGCTCATCGCATGTACACTGAGGACAGACACAGAGAACAGTCCCTTTGACTTCCTATTGCAAGAGAAAGGCTTGCAGAGAAGGAGGAATTGATAACATGAAAGGAATCATCCGGGCCGGTGGACTTGGTACCCGCCTGTATCCCTCCACAAGGGCTGTAAACAAGCAACTGATCCCGGTTTATGACAAGCCCGCGGTATATTATTCGATCTCCCTTTTGATGATGGCCGGCATTACGGAAATCCAGATCGCCAGCGCTCCACGGTATCTTCCGGCTTACCGGGAATTGCTTGGCGACGGGAGCGGCTTTGGAATTTCCATTTCCTACCAGGTCGAGAACGGAACGGTCAGCTTTCCCGATGCCCTGCTGGCGGGAAGAGATCACATCGGAACGCAAGGCGTGGCTGTCGTGCTTGGCGACAACGTTTTCATCGGGGAAACGCTTCGTCAGAGAATGCAGGATGCGGTGAAGCGCTTTCAGAAAACGAAGGGGGCCGTCGTATTTTCCAAGACGGTCGCCGATCCCCGGGAATATGGTGTGCTGGAGTTTGACGGGAGCGGCAGCATTCGCTCGCTCGAGAGCAAGCCCCAAAATCCCAGAGGCAACGATGCGGTGACCGGGCTGTTCTTCTTTGACGCGAATGTGATTGAGATCATAGAAAAGGCAAAAGCGGTCGCAGGCCCTTCCTTCACTTTGGCGGATTTGTTGAGAATATACCTCGGGGAGGGCAGGCTACATTGCGAAAGGCTTGACGAGAGCATCCAGTGGTATGACATGGGCACGCCGGAGAGACTGTATCTGGCCTGCAGCGCCGTGAGAGATTTTCAGCGCAGAAATGGGTCCTTCGCGGGCAGCGTTGAGGAAATCGCCTTCGACAATGGGCTGATCGACCAAAAGCAGCTCCTGGCGCTTTCCGCGAGGATGGGCAATACTGAATACGGAAAATACCTTGCAGGCCGTGCGTCCGCGATTCAGCCCGAGTTAGGAACTATCGCGAAATAAGGCGCGCCGGTTATTTCGCGACAGTTCCTTGGTATATATCATTGCTCTAAAAATGAGATCGATTTACGCCGCGTCTGGAAGCGCGGCTTTATGTTCGTCTGTTTCTTGTGCGGATGCGGGAAGCCAGGGCTGTATGGCCAGGGTCAGGCTTTCCAGCCAGGTGACGCCGTCGGTGCGCATGGACTGCTCCAGCGTGTTGATGGCGACGCCGCGAATGCGTTCCTTTGCCCCGGCGCCCGACCTCATGATGGAACCCATGGTGCTGATGACATAGTGGAAGCCGTTGACCTCGCCCAGATACATCATTTCATGTCCCCTTAAGAACAGAATCGTACCGGCGGGCAGAGAATCCAGGACCTTTGCCTTGGCTTCGGCTTCCATATCCGAAAGATCCGTTTTGAAGGCGGGCATGGCGGACTGCCACGTGGTGTTCCGAGGCAGCTCCAGCCCAAAGCATTTGTAGACATTGCGCATGTACAGCGAGCAATCCGGCTCGGCCAGCATGCCGCCCCAGCCGTAGGCATCGCCCAGCGTGGTGAACGCAACCTTCAGGATATTTTCCGTCGTCAGCGGCAGATAGCCCCTGTTGACGCTGCAATGCTGAGGAATCAGCGCAATGGTGGTCATATACCGACCTTCCTCGTCTCGAACGGGCAGCCAGACCGCGGTGTTGTGATAAACGGCGCGGTTGGTGATGGTCGAATCGAAGTCCTCGTCCCGAACGAGGCGCAGCGTCGTGCCCATGGTGAGCATCCGCTGGGAGGAGGCGCTGTTCGCGTTGGATGCGTCCAGGTGGATTCTGCCTTCCGTGACCACCAGCAGCTCCTCCTCTGGAATCTGCCAGGCGGCCAGCCATTCCTCTCGATCTTTGCATATGGCGATATGCTCTGCCTTGATCCAGCCGCCGACACACCAGGTTTCGCAGTAATACCAGCTTCCATCCGCGGTCTGGGCGCGGATGACCACCGGCTCGTTCACCCGGACGTAGGAGTATTGCAGGGTGTCGAAATCATAGTCGCCTACAGCGTCTGTGATGAGAAGCTCTGTGGGCACCGCGCGAACGTTCGCAAGCTCCACGCAGATGCCGTAGCGCGCCTGTTCGTGATCTGAAACCTCCGCTTCATCGATGGATTCAAGCACGGCCTTCACGTCTGAAAACCGCACCGGCACATCGTCCGCGCGATAATAGCTGCCCGACATAAATCTGGACAGAGCGCTCATCGCCTGCTGGACGCGCTCGCCCCGATAGGCTGCACCGTCATAGGGCACATAGTCCTGGAGCAGGTTATTCATGCGACACGCTTGCTCCGACAGGAAGGCTGAATTCAACGCCTCGATGGTTGAAGCGTCCGTCAAAATGGCCTCCGGCGCGTCAGACCTTCCCGCCCAGTAGGCCGGGTTCGTCATCTCGAAGGTCACCTCTGGCAGCAGCGCCATTTCGGCCGTAGCGGTTAGCGACATCAACAGGAACGCCAGCTCCAAAACAATAATGTTAAAAAAAACTGTCCGATTCATTCTCGTTCCCTTTCATTTGACAAGCCGCCCCATCGACAAACTCAACCTTTGCGCTCAGTGGATGATCTTTCGAACCTGACGGCGTCTTATAGGCTTGCCGGGAGACAGAAGATATGGTTTATTTTAACCTGCGACGATTCTGATGTCAAGCACAAGTATGTCAGTTTTCACGAGTTATCACGGCTGAGTAAATTCCCAAAGTAAATTCCACTGTGGAATTAACTTTGGGAATTTACTTGTTCTTTGGCGCCATGTTCTTTGCAGTAGGTTATTATTGACAATCGGAGCAGAGAAGGTTTATAATTCATCCGATATCATGTTGAATTGTTTCTATGGTTGCACATCATCACGGGCAACAGGCTTCGGCAATTCATAGGGCAGTATGAATCACTTAGGAGGGTTATCCAATGGATCGAAAGAAAGCAATCATCACCGGCGGCGAAATCGGCATGGGCAGGGGCATAGCCCTTGTACTGGCAAAGGAGGGCTATGACATCGCATTCTCCTACTATCCGAACACGCAGAATGTGGAGGGAGCCATCGAGACCACGTTGTCCCTGCTGCGGGAGCGCGGCGCGAAGGGTATACCCTTTCCGGCGGACCTGTCCAAGTTGGACGCGCCAGGGGCGTTCTTTGAAGAAGCCGTCGGGAGCCTGGGCTGGGTGGACCTGCTGGTCAACAACGCGGGCGTGAATATGCCGCTGCCGATACAGGACATCACCGAGTCCAACTTCGATTACCTGGTCAGCCTGGATCTGCGGGCTTATGTGATGATGATGCACTATACCGCACGCTACATGATAGACAACGGCATCAAGGGCTGCCTGATCAACGTCAGCTCCTCCAGAGGCGAGCGGGCCTATGCCAACGCCGGCATCTACTGCGGCATTAAATCCTGTCTGAATCGCATGGCGGAGGCCTTTGCGCTGGATCTTGCGCCCTACGGCATAAGGGTCAACAACGTGGCCCCTGGCGCGGTGCGCGTGCGATCCGACGAGGAACTCCTTTCCATGACCCACGGCAGGGCCACGGACTACTTTTGGAGCAAGGATTTCCTTAAAAATCCGGAGGCTGTGAAGGACCATGACTTCTGGGATCTTCTCGGGCCCAGGATCCCTCTGGGCCGCGTGGGTCTGCCGGAGGACATCGGCCAGGCCATCGCGTTTCTTGCGTCTGATGAGGCGACCTACATCACCGGTGTCACGCTGCGGGTGGACGGCGGGCTGATACTGCCCGGAATGCCGGAGGATACCTCCATGCTGACGCAGGACAAGGGCTGGTAATGTCCCTCCTTCTGAATGCGCTGCTGGTCCTGATCACGGTGGGATTTCTGGCTTTCGCCGGGGTGGCGGTATACGCCCTGATCCTGCTGACAAGACGTCCTCCGCTGGCGCTGTATGAGGCAAGGAAGAGTCAGCCGGATTACCTGCCCCTCGAGCAGATTCCCGCACGGCAGATGGAATTGCTCGTCAGGCAGGAGGATCCTCGATTCTACACCCATCCGGGCTTCGACATGGAGAGCATCCGGTCTGCATGGAACGAGAATCGCCGGGAAGGCCATATCGTCCGCGGGGCCAGCACCATCACCCAGCAGTTGGCGAAAAACCTGTATCTTCGCTTCACGAAGAGCTATCTTAGAAAGCTGGCAGAGCTTTTGATCGCGCTGTATCTGGAACGGATTCTCGGCAAGAATCGAATATTGGAGCTGTATGTCAACATCATCTATTTCGGCAACGGGGCCTACGGCATCTCAGAGGCGGCGCGGTTCTATTTCGACAAGCGCGTCCGGGAGCTGAGCCTCAATCAGATGGTGATGCTGACCATTATCCCTTCAGCCCCCACCATGGGCAATCCTATCCAGAACCCGGAGGCGTTTGAGCGCCAGCGCAACAGAAACATGGCGGACTTTACGGAAATCGCCCCGCCCCTGCTCTCCCAGGCAGAGGTGGAGGCCATACTTGCCCACGGCGCGGCATTCCTGGATCCGGAGCTGAGAAGGCCCGACGCCCTCACCCGCAGCTATCCACGGACCATTCCCATGATCAACGAGAGATTCGGCCCCGATGCCGCTCATAAAGGGGTCTGATCCGAGCGGTTACCACTCAAGGCGGCGGTTACCTTCGACGCCAGTTCCCCCATTCTCGCATACATCCATTCCCCGGGACAGCTTTTATTGGCAAACCAGCGATGGACAGAAAGTACCATCTCGGACTGTGCCGGGGTGTAAGCCAGGGTTCGCTCCTTATCCGCAAACCACAGCAGTTTTTTCTTGCCGTAGCGCCTGCAGATATCGACGCAGAGGCTGATGAGCGCAGCGTAGGCCTCGTCCGGGAAAGCGTAGGGCGCTGTGTTATCAGAAGCGACTTCAATGGTAATCGCCCTATGGTCGTTTTCCCAGCTGGAAGTGCACCAGGAGCGGTTCTTCTCCTCTACAATGAGGGCAATGCGCCCATCATAGCCTATGCCGTAGTTGCAGCTTGCCTCCCTGCTCGAAGGGGCAAAGATTGCTCCGATCTGTTCGGCAGTTGCCTGGCAGACCGCGCAATGGGGCGTGATCCGGTCAATCTGGCATATCCTCTGCCCGGAATGATTTGGGCTCAGAATGGTGCAGGACACGAGGTTGCTGTTGGTATACTTCATACGCTACTCCCGGCCGACCAGTATGCGCTGGTCGGATTCGTCGGTCAGGATCGGGATTGCCGGGTCCGGCTTTCTGTTTTGCAACTCCTCCAGGGCCTTGATATTGGGATTTCGGCCGATGCTCCCGTAGGTCTTGGCATGGCCGGCCCCGGCGAGGTAGTCTACGGCGCAGCGGCTGATGAATCTTCCCCCGTGAATCCTCTGGATGACCTGGTATCTCATGTCATTCCCTCCCGTTTGTGCGGCGGATGTGACCGCAGTCGTTGAACAGCTCCACCCGGGGAAAGACCCATTCGCCCTCCGCAACGGGAAAGCTGATTGTGGTGATGGATGCGAAATCATAGGGCAGCACCGAGGCCACGTAGGGGTAGGGCAGCGCCAGCAGATGGGCCATCAGGAAGCCCGCCGAGCCGCCGTGGCTGAACAGGGCCAGGGTCTCGTCCTCGCCGCCCCGGCAGAGGAATCTGCGGCCCTCGTGCCAATAGCCCTTTTCGCGCAGGAACTCGTCGAATTTGGCAGTGACTGTGCCGTAACACCGAATGACGGAGTTTTCGGCGAAATAGGGATGCAGCCTCCAGTCGTCTGCGTAAAAGTCAAAGCCCTCCTGGAGCATTCGATAGCCCAGCTTCCAAGGGCGACCGTCCGCGGGAATTCCCGGCCCGCCCCAGGAGATTTCCCCCATGAAGGAAAGGGTAACAACCTCAAGGCGCAGCCGCCGCGCGGTGCAGGCAGCGGTCTGCTGGGCGCGACCGGAGGGAGCGGCATAGATTTCCCGGATACCCTCTCCGGAGAGTCGCTCCGCTGCGGCCGCCGCCTGCTTATGGCCCTCCGGGGTCAGACAGTCGCTGGAGTAATCCGCCTCGCCGTGCCGTACGAATATGATCTTCAATTTGGATTGTCCTCCTTTACGTCGCTCCTGCACCGTGCCTGCTCAAACACCCGCCGGGGATGACCAACGGAACCATGGCTACCAGCGGCGGACAGGCGCCTGACGACACGAATTCATATTCTTCTTCTCTAATCTGGAATCGGTTCATCTTTCATCACCTTTTCCATTATACCATTCTTTTCCTATTTTGTATAGATTTTAGAGCAGGATTCATAAGCAGAGAAACAGAAAAAGCCTTAAAGGAATTTCAGAAATGTGCCAACTCACTGGCAAGCTGCGGCATGATGCGCAAGGCGATCAGCGTTCAGCCTGTTGCCTCCAAGCAAGGTGTTCGACCGGGGGAACTCCAGGTTGGAGGCAACAATCAGGCCTTTGCGCAGCCGGCGTGTTATGCGGCAGTAAGGGTGGTGATATGGGGGTTGGGGCCCTCGTACCAGTAGAGGAAGCCTTCCAGATCGATCACGTCGCCGACCTTGAGGTTTTTGACGGCCTCATAGACTTCGGTGCCAGGGCCGCAAAGGTAGGACTCCACAGTGAAGTTGTAGGTTGCCCCGTTGACAGATACGTTGAAGTAGAGGTCGCTGCCCTCGTCGCCGGAGCCGTCCCAGCCGTACAGGAACGCTGCGCCGTCGCCGATGGGTTCCACAGTCATGCCCTTGAAGGCGACCTTCCTGTTCTGGCTCTCGATGAGCGCGTCGGTGCCCAACTGGTCGGTCACATCGAGAGGTTCGGCGATGTAGTTACCGTCCTCGATCTCGAAGGTGGCGTCCACGAGCTCTATCTCGCCAGACCATTCGGCCTTATAGCCCGTGACTTTGATCTTGGTGCCGGGAACCAGTTTCTCAGCCTCCTCCTGGGTGGCTAAGGCGTTATACAGGAAGTACGCGCCATCCTCGGACTGGCAATAGAGGGTCACCTTGCCCGTGCCGTTATCCTCCCACCAGCCCTGATGAGCCTGCACATAGGTCTCGATTGTGATTTCGTCGTCGATCTCCGCCGAGACAAAGTCTTGGTAGCTCATAATATCCTCCGCCAACGCGCACGCGCAAAACGACAGCAACGCCGCAAGGATGACGCAAAGCAGCTTCTTCATGGTTCTTTCCTCCTTTTATTCCCGGCGATTTTTTCGCCTGCTTAATAATATTATAACGCTTTTCTGTGTTGGTGTCCACTATTTTTTATGCGCTTTCATCCAGTCCCGCAGCACGTAAAGGCCCAGCAGCAGCCACACGCTCCCCAGGCCGACAAAAAGGGCAATTGCCCCCGCGGGAAGCGGTCCCAATGACTTCGGTCCACCGGATGCGCCACCCCCGGTGATCTGGTCGAGGCGGTAGAGGGCCGTAGTATCCTTGAAGAGTTGGTCAATGAAGGCATCGTCCACGGTCTTTTTGCGCTTGACAGCGGTATTTACGGACTCGATAAGCTGGCCGGCGGCATCGCGCAGGGAAGTGGATCCGTTGAAGACCGGGGTGGTAAAGGTATCGGAGGTGTGGTCCATCAACAGCTTCGATGCCGCCAGCTTGACGCTGTAGTGTTCTCTGTTGTCCTCCCCGGCACGGGACAGATAATCATTATAACCCACATCGTTCTGCGCCCTCAGCGTCACAGGGACATATCCCTCCGTCTCCGCATAGGGGATCTGCACGTCGTTGGTCAGCAGAAACTGTGTGAACAGCCAGCTCGCCAGCACCACCTGTGGGTCCTCCTTGTTGAACACGCAGATGGACGGGCCCTGGGATATCATCTTTATGTGCTCCGAATCGTACTGGGGCACGGGCAACACCGCCGTTTCAAACTTCACCATACGCTCCGGAGGAATGTCCACCAGCGGCGCGTCGCTTCCCATCCAGGTGGAGCCGGCGGTGGAGTCCACGGCGAAGATACACTGCCCGGCGTTCAGGAAGTTGCCCGGATAGCCGTCCTTCTTGAAGGTGGAGAACGCGCCGCCCTTGCGGCAGTGGGGGGCGAGGGACTTGAGGATATCACGGGTGGTGTCGTTAAAAATAAGGATTTCACCCTCGTCGGTGGAATACCCGCCATCCAGTTGTTTGAGCATCTGAATCATCATGTTGTCGGTGGACTTGTACATGAAGGGGATCAGCGTCTCCTGACCGTTGACGACAAACGTCCCGTCGGCATTCTTCGCCGTGGCAGCCTCGGCCACCTCCCACACAAAGTCCCAGGTCAGCACCTTCGGCAATGTATATCCCAGCGCCTCGACGAAGGTTTTGTTCACATAGCACGCCTCTGTGGAGCGCATGTAGGGCACGGCATAGTGCTGTCCGCCGAGGATGCACTCGTCCAGAAATTCCGGCACCAGTTCGTCTGCGGAAGGCCCATCATACTTGAGTGCGCTGCCGCCGAATCCATAATTGCTGTCCGCGAACAATTCATCCAGCGGGACCACGACATTGGAGCCGGTCAGGTAGGTTGCGATGTGGTCAGGGTATGTAATGCAGACATTGGGCGTGGTGTTGGTGGCGATGTTGGTGATCACATCGTTGTAAATCGTGCCGTAGTCTGTGTACGCCTGCAAGCTGACTTTGATATTGGGATAGAGATTCTGGAAATCCCGTATGGCCTTCTGATAAATCTGCTTCTGCGTGTTGTTGTTGTCGTTCTTGGCCCAGAAGGTGATTTCATAGGTTCTTCCTTCGTCGAACTGCTCAGGTACATTGAAGCCTGCCCGATCCACCTTTCCGTGGCAGCCGGTCAGCGCCAGCAGCAATATGAGGATGAGGCCCATCGACAGACGTTTCATCCCTTGATGCCCCCTCTCGACACGCCGGACATGATTTTGTTCCTGAAAATCAAAAACAAAACGATCAGCGGCGCGGATATGACCACAACCGCCGCCATCATGGCGGGGATATTCTCGCGGCCAAAGCCGTTCTGCCGAATCTCCTGGATACCGCCTGACACCAGGAAGAAATTGGGATCTGTGGTCACCAGCCGGGGCCAGACGTAGCTGTTCCAGCATTCGATGACCTTCAGGATCACGATGGTGATGATTGTTGGTTTGCAGACGGGCATCATCACACGGGTCAGATACTTGAAGTCCGATGTGCCGTCCACCTTGGCGGCGTTATAAAGCTCGTCGGGAATCTGGGCAAAGTTCTCTTTCAACAGATAGATATAGAACACGCTGGTGACGGATGGCAGGATCAGGCCGGGAAAACTGTTGCGCAGTCCCCAGTTGGTGATGGTGACGTAGTTGGTGATGATGACCAGCTCGTTTGGTATCATCATCAGCGACAGGAAAAACCCGAACACCAGGTTCTTTCCCCTGAACTCCAGCCGCGCAAAGGCGAAGGCCGCAGGGACGATGACCGCCATCATCAGGGCCGTGGTCGCGAGGGTGAAGATCACGGAATTGAAGAAATACCTGGCCAGCGGCACCATGGTAAAGGCGTCGATGTAGTTTTGCAGTGTCGGTTCCAGCGTAAAGAACTTTGGCACATACTCCGAAACGTAAGCACCGAAGGACTTCACCGAAGTCAACACCATCCAGTAATAGGGGAACAGCACCAGCAGACCCCACACTGCGAGGCCGAAATAGGCGATGATTTTAAGCGCTCGCCCCTGGCCGACAAAGCGCTTCTCTTCATTCGAATTCATTGACTCGCCTCCTCAGTAGTGGACGTGTTTTTTGCTGACGGTCAGGTTCACGCAGGTGATGGTCATGACGATGGCGAACAGCAGTATGGCTGCCGCAGAGGCAAAGGATGGATATCCGCCTGAATCGCCGTAGAGCATGTCGTAGACATAGCCCACGATCGTGTTCATTTCCGCCGCGTTCAGGTTCGTGCCAAACAGCGCTACCGCGTCGGAATAAGCCTTAAAGGCCCCGATAAAGCCAGTGATGACCAGATAGAAGATCATCGGGGAAATCATCGGCAGCGTAATCCTGTGGAAGATGCGCCACTTGGACGTGCCGTCCACCTTCGCGGCATTGTAATAATCCGGATTCACCGATGCCAGCGCTGAGGTCAGTATCAGCACCTTGAAGGGCATGACCGTCCACACGGTGTAGAAGCACAGCACAAACATCTTCGCCCAGTAAGGACCTTCGATAAAATCCACCGCCGTGCCGCCGAAACTCTTGATGATGAGGTTCACCAACCCATCGGAATAGGCCGTGGGCTTGAACAATATCATGAAAACCAGGCCCACCGCCAGGGTATTGGTGACATAGGGCAGGAAGTAGACAGTCTGGAAAAAATTCCTGAGCGTCTGAATCGAATTGAGCGCGACGGAGATCACCAGCGCGAGTATCGTAGATACCGGAACTGTGATGACAACCAGTATAAACGTATTTTTCAGCGCCTGCAGGAAATATGGGTCGTGCAGCACGTAGGAATAGTTATACACGCCCACGCCGAAGAAGGTCTGCGAAGCGGAATTATAACCCTCTTCAAAGGAATAGACGAACACGTCCAGCAGCGGATAGACCATGAACAGTCCCAAAAAGACCATGGCGGGCAGCAGGTACAGCCACGCTTTCAAATTGTTCTCACGGCGTTCCATGCTGTACGCCTCCTTCCCGGATACGAACCTCGCTGTCCCGCTCGAACAGGTGAACCTTGTAGGGCTTGAGCGCAAAGCATACCGCATTCCCGTTCACCTTTGGTGCGTGCTCAGCGGGGATGATGGCGCGAATGCTGATGCCGGACAGAGCCGGGTGCTTCGCAACCACGGAGATGTCGCGTCCCATGACCTCCACGCCGATGCGTTCGCATTGAAGCGGTCCGTTTTCATCCAGCACGAATCCCTCCGGCCGTACACCGACCCAGACCGGGCGGTCAGCCACGCCGGACACCGGCAGCACGTCATCCGAACCGATGAACAATCGCCCGTTTTTCACGCTGCCCTCGAACACGTTGATCGGCGGCGTACCGAGGAACTTTGCAACGAACAGATTTGCGGGGTCATCGTAGACACTCTGCGGCTGATCGATCTGCTGGATCACGCCGTCCTTCATCACCACGATCATGTCAGAGATGGACATGGCCTCCTCCTGGTCATGGGTGACGAACACCGTGGTGATGCCCGTTTCCCGCTGGATCCGGCGGATCTCCTCGCGGGTCTGGAGTCTCAGGCGGGCATCAAGGTTGGAGAGCGGCTCGTCCAACAGCAATACCTTCGGCAACTTCACCACTGCCCGGGCGATGGCCACGCGCTGCTGCTGTCCGCCAGACATCTCACTGGGTTTACGCTCCATAAGGTGACCGATCTGCACCAGGTCTGCCGCCTGCTGGACCCGTCGCTCCATCTCCTCTTTGGAGAGGCGATTCGCACCCTTCAGGTTTTCCAGCGGGAACATGATGTTTTCCTTCACCGTCAGGTGAGGATACAGCGCATAATTCTGAAAAACCAGGCCCACGCCTCGCAGCTCCGGCGGCAGGTCGGTCACGTCATCATCACCGAACAGGACACGACCACTGGTGGGTTTTAACAGCCCGGATATCAGGTTCAGTGCCGTGGATTTTCCGCAGCCCGACGGACCAAGCAGGCCTATCAGCTTGCCGTCTGGAATCTCAAAGTTGAAGTCGTTAACGGCGATGACCTCTTCGCTCGACTTCTTGTTCCGGCTGGGAAAGCGCTTGGTCAGATTTTGCAGTACAACCTTCATAGGATTTCACTCCCTGCGTTTTTGTCGTGAGGTATCTTTTAACAGTATTAAGGGTAGCGGGTATCGCTGCCCTGAATCCCAACGCTGGCTTTCCTCGCTTTTTTACTTTCATAGCGACGTAAACCGCATCTACATCTCGCAAGCCTCGAATTCGATACCGGCGATGCGATTTTTGAACTCCTCCAGTGAAGGAAGTGGCAGCCGATGTAGATCATACGGTTTCAAACGCTCGCTAAATTTTCTTTAATCGTGACAATTCCTCTTCCGCCAACACAGCAAAGAATCGCGATGCAGGCCACAGGGCTGAAGGATCGGCGGTAAATGCAGGATGGTGGTTATCGAAGGCGCCGCCGGTGCCTATGCGGAAAAGGGCGCCGGGGGCGAGCTTCAGATATCGGCTGAAATCCTCAGCGATCATGGAGGGTGGATTGGTTTCAACCGTTAACCCCATCTCCCGGGCAATGCCTGCTGCTCTCTCACAGACTCCGATGTCGTTGATAACCGGTTCGGGACCACACTCATATTCAATTGTCGCTTCACAGCCGTGGGCTTTGGCTGTACAAGTTGCCAGTTCTTCCAGCCTTTGATGGATTTCATCGCGTACTGCCGTAGTCATGGCCCGCACAGTGCCTTCGATGAAGGCGGTTTCCGGCGTTACGTTCCAGGTATTGCCTGCCTCTACCCTTGTGATCGATACTACCGCGCAGTCAAACGGATTAACCTGTCGGCTGACAATGGTCTGAGTCGCAGAGACGATAGCCGCCATTGCAGGGATAGGATCGATACCGACCTCGGGATGTGCTGCATGACAGCCCTTGCCCTTGATTTGTATGGCAAAGCGATCAGCGGAGGCCATGACCGGTCCCGGACGGATGCCCAGGGTACCGGATGTGTATTCGGGATAGGTATGTCCGGCAAGGAACAGCTGCACATCGTCCAACAACCTGGTTTCCATCAGTTTGGCGGCGCCGGCATTTATTTCCTCGGCGGGCTGGAAAATCACTTTGACTGTGCCCGGTAATGCTGCCTCTCGTTTCTTCAGCTGGAGAGCCGCACCCAACATACAGGTTGTGTGAAAGTCGTGACCACACGCATGCATGACGCCCACCGTTTCAGAGGCATAAGCCAGATTGGTCTGCTCTGTGATCGGCAAGGCGTCAATGTCTGCCCGCAAAGCAACCACGGGACCTTTGCCGGTTCCGATAACAGCGATCAGGCCGGTTTCAAGCCCTGTTTCCAGCAGTTGTACTCCGTTTTCCTGAAGGATGCGTCTCAGATATTCCGTTGTTTTGTATTCCTTCATAGCCAGCTCCGGATGACGGTGGAGCCACTGAAAAACCTCGATCAAATGCGTCTTCATTCTTTTCACCCTTATAAGTCGGTCATGATTCGTTCACCAGTTTTCCGATCATGTTTTCGATTTCCAGTTCCAAACCTTTCACTCTTGGGAACGCGACCCTCAGTTCCTTTTCCAGACAGGCTTCATCGCCTGTGAATTTCAGAACCGGGTTGGTGCAGATTTCCTTCTTCTTTGCCTCGTCATCCATTATATCAGAAATCCGGAATGGTATCAACTGATAGATTTTTTCATGCAAAAAGGGCCAGCCCAAGAAGCTGACCCTGAATACCTTTTCATGACAGTCAATAAACACAATGTTCTATTATCTCCTGCCCCGGCCAGCGCCGCCGCCGAAAGTGTGACCACCGCCGAACGAGCGACCGCCGCCGAAGCCACCGAAACCGCCCATGTGCATGCCGCCCATTGGATGATGCCAGCCGCCGAAACCGCCCATGTGATGATGATGCCACCCGCCCATCGGAGGACGATGATACCAGTAACCGTACCGCGGACGGCAGATTGCCCAAACGATCCAAATGAGAATGATCAGAGTCAGCATTTCAAGGCCCTCCTTTCACAGTGTCGCTTGCACGGCAAGCCTTCCCGGTCCATCTTTCAAGATAGACGTCAGTTTTGCAACCTTTTGGATCTCAGTCGTTATCTGACTGTGATGGCAGTCTACCACAGGGCGAGTGAGAATGCAACGGAAAGCCGCTGAATTGTCGGCTGGGGTGCGCAAAATGTCGCGGGTCGCGGGGCGAATCTGTTTTGCGTCCGACAACCGTAAAATAACGCTCCCCCTTGCCCACACCGCTGACCTCTGCTATAATGGGTTCAGAACTGTTTTCGGGTAAAAATGCAGCGGCGACACTAACACAATGTGGGTAATAAACTTCGGGTTGCTTATGCAGCAACATAATGTGGGTGCAGTGGAGGCATAGATGCGCGGGACGCGATATATCAACCAACGGAAAAGTGCTGAAAAGAAAGGCCAGGGAATCATGATATGCATTTCAATGGAATTCTATTAGGGCTGGCATCCTTCCTAAGCATATGCCTGTTCCATCCGATTGTAATCTTCTGTGAATACCACTTCAGCTATCGGTGCTGGCCATTTTTCTTAGCATCGGGCATTGCCTTGCTCCTGGCATCGGCATTTGTTGGCGAGTTGCTGTTATCCGCTATCCTGGGTGTGATAGGGTTCTCATGTCTGTGGAGTATCGTCGAGCTTTTCCAGCAACGCAAGCGCGTTGAAAGGGGATGGTTTCCAAAGAATCCCAGGAATGAGGGGAAGAGATGATGAATAGCGATGAACTGTGCGAGGAGCTATTGTTCACCCGCAAACAGATCTATAAGCTCCTGTGGCCGTTGATCGTCGAACAGCTTCTCACGGTATTCGTGGGCATGGTGGACGTGCTGATGGTCGCAGCGGTGGGAGAGACCGCCGTTTCGGGCGTTTCGCTTGTGGATGCCATCAACAATCTCATCATACAGGTTCTGTTTGCCATCACGGCGGGCGGAACAATTGTCTGCGCCCGTTTCTATGGTGCGGATGATCTGAATAATGCCGGGCGAACGGCGGCGCAGACGCTGCTGAGCGCCATCAGTATGACCACAGCCGTTACGCTCATCTTCCTGATCGGCGGAAATACTTTGTTGGGTCTTATCTTCGGCACGGTGGAATCATCGGTCATGTCCAACGCCGCGACGTATATGTTCATCACGTCGCTGTCCTTTCCGTTCCTCGCAGCCTATCAGACCGGCGCCGCCATGTTCCGGGCACAGGGACGCACAAAGGTGTCCATGCTCGTTTCCCTGCTGATGAACACCGTCAACATCATCGGAAACGCCATCTGCATTTTCGGTTTGAAAATGGGTGTCGCCGGTGTGGCCATTCCCACACTGATTGCGCGGGCATTGGCGGCAGTGATCATACTCAGGCTTTTGCAGAACAGTGAAGGCAGGATCGCATCTTTATCCTGGTTCAGGCCGTCCGGAGAAATCATACGGAATATCATGTCTATCGGCATCCCGAACGGCATTGAAAGCGGTCTGTTCCAGTTTGGCAAGCTGATGCTCCAGAGCCTGGTATCCACACTGGGAACGGCCTCCATCGCCGCGTATGCCGTGGCGTCCAATCTGGTGACGTACCTTTACCTTCCCGGCAACGCGCTGGGCGCGGGCATGCTGACCATCGTCGGACAGTGCCTTGGCGCCGGCAAGAGAGAACAGGCAAGGGATTACGCGAAAATGCTGATCGCCATCAACTATGGATTGCTGGCGGTGATATGTACCATCATGATCGTGTGCAGAGGGTTTTTTGTCAGCTGTTATATGCTGTCGCTTGAGGCGGCGGAGCTTGCGAAAGGGCTGGTGCTGATCCATTCCATCGCCATGATCATATGGCCGCTGGGATTCCTGTTTCCGCATTACTTTCGTGCGACCGGACGGGCGGCGTTCACCATGGGCATCGCCATCTTCTCCATGTGGACCTTCCGCATCGGCCTGGCCTACGTCTTTATCAAGGTGCTGCATATGAATGTGCTGGGCGCGTGGTATGCCATGTTCGTGGACTGGATATTCAGAACAGTGGTTTACGTGACTGCATTCAGGCGGGACGGGAAACGGGTGAAGCCGGAATAAAGAAAGCCCCTCCCCACGCGGTTATGAGTAGTTTCCTTTCATGGTGATAGTGAATTTCTGCTTCCATAATGTATGGAATATCCATACCAGATTCTTTTGACAGGGATACCCATAGCAGAATCTTTGACGGAGTATACCAGCAAAAAGTGCCAATGGGATGTGCAAATTGGGAAAAAACTGTGTCAGCACGGATTTGTCTGTCTCCGTTCATATGGCGTTCATAGAGGAATATTCTCCCGGTTTCCGTATAATAAAATTGTTGCCTGCGATCGCCACCAGCGGGAAGAGTATAACTTGATCGCGTAGGAGATAGGTAAATGAAAAGTGGCCCCTACCCGTCGTCTCCCAATGTATTAGCCACACCGGGACCAGCAGGGAGGGGCTTTAAACCTGTTTCTTCAATACTTTACCTTGCAGGTGTACCTGCTGCTCACCCACGCCTCGCGTCCGTTCCACTTGATCCTGTACCACGGGATACCACGATCATCGACGCTCGTATCCCCCAGGAACCTCGCGTCCTCGCCGATGTGCAGGACGCCATATACTCATATTCGATCATGTCATTATAGGGCAGAGCGCTCAGTCATCCACCTTCAGCGTGTTCAGGATCTCGCTGATGGCGTCGTCCCTCAGCATAGCCTTATCCGCGTCATCCATCTTCGTAACGCCAATCTCCACGGTGAGGCATTCCTCGATCTCGCCGTCATCGTCGTACACAGGCGCGATGAAGAAGGTCTGAGTGGTGTCATCGTCGTTCTCCAGCGTATAGGTGAACACATTCTTGAAACCAGCCCAGGTTTCCATCTGTTCGACGGTGGTGTCGGGCATTGCGGCGAAATCCTCCATGGTCGGGAAGCCTTCACCGTCATCCAGATCAGCCACATAGATACGGACGTAGGTCTGGCCCCAGGTTTCGTCCTTTGCGGCCAGCACGACACTGTCCTCATCGTCGGTGTGGTCATCTTCGACAATCTCGAAGAGATTCTCGTCGTAGGTAAAGATGATGTCGTCTCCGTCGTAGCGGTAGGTTGCTGCGAAGGCCGTGGTGGTCAGGATCAGGGTCAGGATTGTTATCAGAGCCAGTGCGAAAAACTTTTTCATGATGATGACCTCCTTGGTGGTAGTTGTCGGCGGCGCGGTGGCCGCGGGGTTTTGTTCCTTGTTGACGTGGTCAGTATAGCAGATCGTTTATCACAGAACTGTCACAGCGACCTGATCCCGTCTATGAACCGAACTGCGCTTCATTTGCTTTTCCTATGACGTGGTCTTGGCTTCGTTAATACGCGGTTCATAGACATACTTCACGGTAGACAGCTCCGTCAATTTCTGCTATACTGATCACATCCCACCACCACACGTGGATATTGCCACCACCCGAAAGGACTCCCCACTTTGATCAAATCCGAATTCATCTCAGCCATTGGAAGCCGCACCCTGAAAAAGGGCGCGATAAAATAATATTACCCTGTGTTCAAACCACGGGGAGCATGAATACAAGGAGGATGCTTATGAAGGACATTTCAAGAAGGAGTTTTCTGAAGGGCGCGCTGGTTGGAACCGCGTCCGTCGCCGCCGCCGGTCTGATGGGCGGCATGGCGCTGGCCGAGGGCAAGTACACCCCCGGCACCTACTCCGCGTCGGCCAAGGGCATCGCCAGCGATGTGACCGTCACCATGACCTTTGACACCGACGCCATCACCGACGTGCAGATCGACGTCTCCGGCGAGACCCCGAGCATCGGCGGACTGATCGGCGAGGACATGGCTGCGGCGATACTGGCTGCGCAGTCCGCGGACGTGGACGCCGTGACCAGCGCCACCGTCACCAGCGACGCCATCCGCACCGCCGCCGCCGCGTGCATTTCCCAGGCTTCCGGCACCACCGTGGAGCTGTCTGTGAAGGAAGAGGGCGGTGCCGACTGGCTGGGCGAGGCCCCCGAAGTCGCAGAATCCGACATCACCGAGACCCTGGACACCGAGGTGCTGGTCGTCGGCTGCGGCACCGGCGGCTGGATCACCGCCATGACCGCCGCCGAGGAGGGCGCGAAGGTGCTGGTCGTCGAGAAGCGCGAGACCCCCACCGGCATCCGTGAGGACATCGGCGCGATCAACTCCAAATTACAGCTCGAAGCGTTCAAGGATTTCCCGGAGTTTGAAATCGACAAGACCGAGGCGCTGCAGGACATCGTGCGCTACGCCAGCGGCTATGTGGATTCCGATCTTGTGAAAGTCTGGATCGACAACTCCGGCGAGATGGTGGACTGGCTGACCGACCTGATGGAGAAGACCGGCAACTGGACTATGAGCCTTGAAGGCGGCATCGGCGACCAGAAGCATCCCGAGCGCGACAAGGCGTATGCCACCGGCCACAGCCCGCACAAGACCGAGGCCGCCGGCGACGACGTGAGCACCAACTCCACCTTCCAGGCCCACTGCGACGCGCTGGGCGTGGCGTGGAAGCTGTCCACGGCGCTGGTGAAGCTGGAGCAGGACGCAAGCGGCAGGGTCACCGGCATCATCGCCCAGGATCAGAACGACCAGCATTATATCCGCATCAATGCCTCCAAGGGCGTGATCATGGCCACCGGCGGCTATGCCACCAACACCGACATGATGCTGGCGCTCCAGCCCATGACCATGAAGATGAAGGCCAACGTGCCCATCGGCTCCACCTGCGACGGCTCCGGCATCAAGGCCATGCTGTGGGCGGGCGGCGAGATGGACCCCTGCCACGCCTCCATGATGTTCAACCGCTGCTCCGTGCTGCCGAACGAAACCGCCGGCTACAAGACCAACGGCAAGTGGTACTGGTTCGGCGAGCAGCCTTTCCTTAAGGTCAACCTGAACGGCAAGCGCTTCTGCAACGAGTCCGGCCCCTATGAGTTCATGCTGCACTCCATGTACATGCAGCCGTACCACACCTATGTGGACGTGTTCGACGCCAACAACAAGCAGTACTGCGAGCAGTTCGACGAGGTGGGCTGCTGCCGCCTGTTCCCGTTCGATAACGGCGCCATCTCCAACCGGGGCTACGACGCCTGCTGGAAGGAAATGACCGAGGGTGAGAAGTCACATCTGGAGCTGGGCTACCTGCAGAAGGCCGACACGTTGGAGGAGTTGGCTGAGAAGCTGAACATCCCCGCGGACGAGTTCGTCAAGACCGTGGAGCGCTACAATGAACTGTGCGCCAAGGGCGTGGACGAGGACTACGGCAAGAGCATCCACCGCATGACCCCTGTGGACACCGCGCCCTTCTACGGCATCCGTACCTGCGCCTGGCACCTGACCACGCTGGACGGCTGCCGCATCAACACCGACATGCAGGTCATCCGCGAGGACGGCACGCCCATCGAAGGCCTGTGGGCGACCGGCGACTGCACCGGCGGCTTCTTTGCCAACAACTACCCGAACCTGTTCACCGGCCTGGCCTGCGGACGCACCATGACCTTTGGGCGGCGCGCAGCGAAGATCGTCGTGAATGGAAAGGCCTGACGATCTCAGATTATAAGTGAATCAGAACGGCAATCAGATGAGGCCCGGCATGGCTCCCCAGATGTGATTTTCCTACGCTGTAGCCGGTCATAGGTGCCGGGACAGCCTCACTGACCCCCGACGACTATGTTGCCTGGCAAGCGGCATAGCTGGCGGGGGTCAGACGATTATAGAGCAGGAGTCAAACTGGTTGCAATCTGTCGTTTTTTTGAAGTTGCACACCTGACGCCACACAGATTTCAAAGTGTGCGACCTTGCACACATCAAAAACACCGGCCCCGCCGGCGAAGCAAACGCCCCAAAGGTGCGTCAAGGAAAAAAGGGATGTTCGGAATTACCTGATCAACACCTGCTGTTGGTCAGGAATACCTTTTATTCTTCCGTGAAATCCGTATCCATGGCAACCTGCAATTCATAATCCGGGAATGCCCTCTGCACGTCGGTGACCACTTCTGTGTAGACAGCCCGGCGATCATTTGCATCAAAGCTGATCACGATATCGAAGCGCATCGTCTTTTGCTCCTTCAGCAGATAGAAGCCGTGCATCTGCCGGACATGCTCGTGGGCAAAGACGATTGCTTCAACCTGTCGCTTTGCCTGAATGATCGCCTCATCCGTCGTATTCACCGAGTAAACGCCGATGGCCGTCAGTATGACATGATGCTCCTGGAGCACCTTCATCGTGATCTCGCGGATCAACTGATCAAGCCGGTCGGCTGAATATGTATCCGGAACCTCGATATGGATGGAGCCATTCCACGTGTCCGGACCGTAGTTGTTCAGCACCAGGTCATACGCGCCCTGCACATCGGGAAAGCCTGTCACGGTCTGCTGTATGCTCTTGGCCAATTCGGCATCGTTGCGCTCCCCGAGAATCCGAGAGATCGTATCGCGCAGCATCTCGATGCCGGACTTGATGATCACCACGGAAATGATCGCGCCGAGCCACGCCTCCAGGGAGATGTGGAATATCAGAAAGATTCCCGCGGCGAGGAGCGTGGACGCCGAAATGACGGAATCCAGCGTGGCGTCCTCGCCGGAATTGATCAGGGAATCCGAATGCACCCTGACACCGACATTTTTGACGTAACGGCCCAGCAGGATCTTGACCACCACTGCCACCGCCACGATGATCAGCGAAACCTCGCTGTAATCCGGCGTCTCGGGATGAATGATCTGCTTGACGGACTCCACGAAGGACGTGATGCCCGCGTAAAGCACGATCACGGAGATGATCATGGCGCTCAGGTATTCGATGCGCCCATATCCGAAGGGATGCTTCTTGTCCGGCTCCCTACCCGCAAGCTTTGTCCCGACGATGGTGATCAGAGAGCTGCCTGCGTCGGAGATGTTGTTGACCGCGTCAAGCACGATGGCGATAGAGTGGGTCATCAGGCCGATCACCGCCTTGAAGCCCGCGAGAAACACATTGGCGACGATGCCAATGACGCTGGTCTTGACGATCGTTTTTTCACGGGACGCTTCCATTCTGTATTCCTCCCTGTTTACTCCGGCAATACCCTTCCCGCGTCCGTCAGCGTGATCTCGACCACGCGGTCATCCTTGCGGCAGCGGCGTCTTTCCACATAAGATAAGTATATCATTGAAAAGGGCGTCTGCCAACAGGACTTGGGGATAATTTTGGACAATTCTGTCTGAACCCGCGCTCGAAGCGGGGGGGTTCGGTGCATAAAAAGAGCGCGCCATGAAAGACGCGCACTGATTTACTCATCACGGTTCTACTTCTTGAATCTGCCGATGCCGAGGTACTTGTTGGTCTCGGCGGTGCCTTCCTCGCGGGTGAGCTGCATCTTCATGGAGGCGCGGATGGCGTCCATGGTCTCGGGGATGGTCACGCTCTCCTGCGGGATGTTGATGGCGTACATGATGTCGTTGCCCGACTCCACGATGACATGTCGCCGCGGCGGTTGCCGAGGTCGCGCGCGTATCAGGATAAAGCTAACTATTACAAAACCCATGACAGACGGCGCAGTTGAGTCGTATGTGAGCGGAACAGATGATGAATCCGTCCATCTCTTTGGCGAGGAGCAGGAGATCAAGTCCGTGTGCCGCGGGCGGACCTTCAGACAGGGATAGAAGCACACTAAAGCCTTGTCGATCCAGGACGGTCGGCTGAACGCGCTTCACACAAAATTGACTTGCAATATTCTCAAAGGGGGATATAATAGGAATAGATACAACTAACTTATGGAGCTGGGCGTTTTTTAATCGGCATAAGTTAGGCAATACTAATTACAATAATGATCGTTGGTTGGAAAAAAGGCGCGATAAGGCATATGGATTTCAGGGAGCTTGGGAAGTGAAGGACATGAAGATTTTGGTCTACGGCGCGGGCGTCATCAGCAGCTATCTTGCGCACGTGCTGTGCGCGGCGGGCAACGACGTGACCCTGCTGGCGCGGGGAAAATGGAAGGAACAGCTGGAAAGAAACGGCCTGCGCATACGGCATCACCTGCAGCACAGTAAGACGCTGGATCATCCGAGGGTGATCGGCGACGTGCCGACGGAGGAGCACTTCGATGCGGTGTTCGCCGTCATGCCCTACAACAAGATCGGCGCGATCGTCGAACCGCTGGCGGCGATCCATGCGCCGCTGGTGGTGCTGGTCGGCAACAACATGCGCCCCGCGGCAATGCAGCAGACCATCCTCGAAGGGACGGTCTGCGAAAAGGAGGTCCTGTTCGGCTTTCAGGTGACGGCGGGCAAGCGCGACGTGGAGAACGGCGTGCTGATCTGCGAGCGCCTCGGTGCGGGCGTGATGGACATCGGCGGCCTGCACGCGCCGCCGGATGAAGCGACGCAGGCCAAGCTGGCATCCGCGTTTGCCGGCACGAAGTACAAGCTCCGCTGGCAGCCGGACATGGAAGCGTATCTCATCTGCCACCTGGCGGCGATACTGCCCATCGGCTATCTGACCTACGCCTGCGGCGGCGATATGCTTTCGTCCACAGGCAAGCAGCGCAAATTGATGCGCATGGCCACCAAGGAAGCCTACGGACTGCTGCGCGCGCAGGGCGTTCCCATCCCACCCGACGGCGACGACACCTGGTACGAGCCGGGCGTGCGTGGCGCGCTGATGCAGTTCGTCTACTGGCTGATGTCAAAGTCGCAGATGGGCGACCTCATCGCCTGCGCCCACTGCCGAAATGCTTATGAGGAGATGGAAATGCTGGACAAGGCCTTTGACGCGATCATCGCCCGAACGCCGGACTATCCCATGCCGAACTGGCAGGCGCTGAAGACACAGATGCCGGACTGGGAGACGGTTCGGAAGCAATACAGGAAGGCGTGAACGGTTTATGAAGGTTTATGAGTTTGGGACAGAGCATGAAAAGACCTTTGTCATGTTCCAGTGCGCCGCGGAGCCCTGGTGGGTGTTCAGGGATTCCGCCGAGGCGATGGCACGGGATTATCATGTGTATCTGGTGATTGCGGACGGGCACGACGAACAGGGCACGACGTTCGTGTCTATCGAGAAAAACGCCTCCGACGCCGCGGCGTATCTGCGGGCGAAGGGCGTCCGACGCATCGACGGGCTCTACGGCGTGTCGATGGGCGGGGCGAGCGCCATGCGCTTCCTGGCCACCTACGCACCGGCGCTACTGCCCGAAGGGCAAGCGCCGGCAGCGCCGGGCTGGAATCCGGAGGATTCGCCCGGGCTGGTCGCGCCTGCGCTTTGGCGCAGTGGCGCGACTGCTATTTACGCACCGGCGCTACTGCCCGAAGGGCAAGCGCCGGCAGCGCCGGGCTGGAATCCGGAGGATTCGCCCGGGCTGGTCGCGCCTGCGCTTTGGCGCACTGGCGCGACTGCTATTGAGGACATCCCGGTGGAAAAGGCCATCATCGACGCCGGGATCACGCCCTATCCCTACCCCAAGTGGGTCTGCCGCCTGATCGCGCTGAAAGACTGGGCAACGGTCATGCTGGGCACGAAGTGCTACGCGCTGCTCAAGCTGGCCTACCCGCCGGAGCGCTGGACGCCCAAAGGGCAGGACCCGGAGGAGCACTATCGCCGGATATTCGAGTTCGAAAAGCACCACTTTTCCTCCCGGACGATCTACAACACCTTCTGGAGCACCAACAACTATTCGATGCCCGACCCGGTGCCAAAGGTCGCCGCGAAGATGGAATACTGGTACGGCGAAGAGGAACGGAAGGCCCGGAAGAACGACCTGGCCTGGGCCCGCAGGGCGTTTCCGCAGATCGTTCCCCGGGAATTCAAGGGCCTTGCGCACGCCGAGCTGGTGTTGATGTTCCCGGAACGGTTCCGCGATGAAGTCATGCGGTTCATGAACGGGGAGAGCGTATGATACAAAAAGAAGGGCATAAGATGAAATACAGAGGCATCTACTGGACGCTGTTCGCTCCAATGATCAAAAAGAGCATCGCCAACCGATTCGGCAAAGACTTGGCCCGGGAAGCTGTCGGAAACGGGAAATCGGAGTACAGACGCCTCCTCTCTCATGCCGATGATCTGGGCCCGGGAAACCCCATGGCGATGAACGCCTACTTTGCCTACGTCTTCGCCGCAGCGTGGTTGGGCAGTGAAAAAAAGATTACGCCGGATGAGATGGCGTTGGTGATGACGGATGTGCTGGAATCAAAGCTGCTCCGCACATTCTTTGGAATGACCGATCTGAACCGAACGCCGAAGAAATGGGAACGGGAGATGCGGAAGTACGCGGCGTGGTTCGAGAAGCATGGAAAAGATTATCCGGTCAACTGGGTCGTACACTTTGACGAATCCCGCCATCAGGACGGCAGCTTTTATTATTTCACCCGCTGTCCGATCTGTGAGTTCTGTACGCGAGAAGGGATCGGAGATCTGATGCCCGCGCTGTGCGCCACGGACGAGGTGATGTTTCGCCTTCAGCATGGGAAGCTGTACCGGGAGCACACCATCGCAGGTGGCAAAGGTATCTGCGATTACTGGATCGTTGGAGATCGCAGCAAGGATAACCCTGAATAAAAGGACACGCGGATAGGAAACGAAAATGAACGATCTGTACGAAACCAAAATCACCACCGTTCGCTGGCTGGCTTACGACCTGGCCGGCAACGCGGGCTGGATCACATGGGTGGTCTGCACCATTTTATGTATAAAACAAGGTTTGACGCTGTTTTCCATACTTTCCATCCCGCCCGCGCTGTTGATGCTCATTGGAGTCGGGGAACTGATCAGCGAACGCATCGCAAAGCTGGATCGCATACTGCCGAAGAAACGGTTATACCGTGGTTTCGGTGCGCTGACGCTGGGCGGTATCGCGGGGATCCCTGTCTGCATCATCGGATTGACCGTTCGATCAAGTGAGAAGTTGCCGTTATGGATGCTCATCGGCGCTGTTCTCTGCGCGGTTTTTGCCGGTCTGTGTTTCAAAGGCTATCGGAAGCAGAAATGATTTGAACAGGAGAGGAATGCAAAGCGCATGTCGGTCAAGTACGAATTGTTGAAGGCGGCTTTCCGGATCGTTCCCTTTCAGAAGATCATGGCGAAGCCATATGATCAGCTGATGAAAATCTTCAAAACCGCGGACGCAAAGCCGAGCATCCCCGCGCTTTCAGATCCGGAATTGACCTTTGAGACGATCACTGTGGATCGGTCTCCCGTGCTGATGATCCGCCATAAAGTGCCCGCTGAGCACTTGTGCATCTATCTCGTAGGCGGCGGCATGCTGAAATACCCCAAACCGTTCCAGGCAAAGGGCCTCGTCGGCATGGCCAAAGAGACCGGGAGGGACTTTGCGCTCCCGTATTTTCCCCTGTGCCCGCAAAACAATCTGTTCGACACTCTGGATATGCTGTATGACATGTATCGCTTGCTGCTCAAGGCGTATCGCCCGGAGAACATCGCGTTTCTGGGCGGTTCGTCCGGCGCCTTCATGGCGCTGTGCCTGGTTTCCTATATCAATCGGGATAAGGAAAAGCTCACGATTCCCGGGAAGCTCTGCCTGTGTTCGCCTGGTTCGGCGCTCGAAGCGGAAGAGAGAAAGGCGGCGGAAAGGCTGAACCGCACGGACCTGATCATGAGTACGGCGGCGCTGGACAATATTTTCGCCGGAATGGCTGGTGGACAAGAGCTTCCCGAATACCTGCGCTATATGCAAAGAGGAATCTATACCGGGGTGAAGGACGTGTATTTGACCTATGGCGGAGACGAAGTGTTCTCCGCCGCGGCGGAATCCACAGCTGCCAGACTTCGATCTTACGGGGCGGCTGTGGAGCTGGAAATCGGCAGGGGTCTGTATCACGCATACGCGGCTTTGCCGCTCGTGCCTGAAGCAAAACCTGCGTACCAGCGCGTGAACCATTATCTCAGGGTGTAATGCACTTTACAGTCAAGGGATGCGCTCATGGATCATGTACGTCAATGGATAATACCTGGATACGGGCAAACTGAGCCGCGAAGAATGAATCCTTGCGTTTGACCGCCGCATGGGCGCAATTCACCAAAGTTGTCCGGAGCATGGCGTTACCCTTTCGGGTTCTGCTGCTTTTTCGCTTGCCGGCACTCTCGTTGTTGCCAGGACACAGCCCGGCCCAGGATGCAATATGCTTGCCGCTGGGAAAGCGTTCCATGTTCGTGCCGATTACCGAGATGATGACCTGAGAACTGGTCTTGCCGATTCCAGGGATCTGCTGGATAGCTTTCGCGGCTTCCTTCTCGTCCGGCTTCATCGTGCCGTCGATGTCGTCGTCAAGATTCCGGATGTGCTGATTGAGCTCGTCCAGGTGCGAGATCAGCTCCTTCAACATCCTGCGCTGTATGGCCGTCAGCATGTCGTTGAGATCGTCGATGATCTGTTGCTTGGGCGCTTTCAGCATCGGAGAAATCTTTCCGGCCATGAACAGCTCGTCGTATTTCTCCGCTGTCAGCGTAGGAGGCTTGTCCCATTCTGCCATTTGTAGATGGCTTGGGGCGTTTCAAAGCCGAAATACTCTTGGATGTCGCGGACGGAAAGACCCTTATCCAAGCGCAGGCTGTATTATAACTCTCCATGGAAGGAACAGCAACGGCGAAAACTGGTTGATAAAACATCGTAATTTTGGTATTATAGAACCGTGAACAGCGGCAATAATGCACTTTATTGCCGAGCCGCTTCAGCCCTGAATCCTTCCCGGAACAGAAGGATATGGGTAAAGAGGATTATGTGGTGATCTGCGGCGATTTCGGCGGCGTCTGGCACACGGACAGGAAAAGCGCGGCCGAGTCCCCGGAAGAAGCGCAGGCATTGGATTGGCTGGAGAACAGGCCGTTCACCACGCTGTTCATCCCCGGTAATCATGAGAATTATGATCGGCTGATGCCATCGGTCACGGAGCGTGAGTATGGGCTCTACAACATCCATGCCTTCTTGAAGCAGCACGACAGGCTTGACTTTGTGTTCACCCACGACGCGCCGGCCTCCGATAAGAGCTATCTCGGCTATGACGGCACGGATGAACTGAACCGTTATTTCGAGAGCCTGCGCGATGAGATGAAGTATGGTTACTGGTTCTACGGGCATCTGCACGAGAACCGGCGGGTGATGGACAATCACTACCTGCTCTATGAGCAGATTGTGAGGGTGTGTTGAAGCAAATAAGGAGAATGAGTATGACCAGAGGCGTAAAGACCTGTATTTGACATTCGACAGCTCCCTCCAGGTCGGGTTGGCGGACGTTCCGGCGGGATCGAAGCCCAGCTTCACGCCATCGACGCTGCCTCCGTCAATACTGAGGGTGAGGGGGATGAATGGGAGCGGCTCGACAAAGGATGCCCCCACCGTCACGTCACCGTTGCCCATTGTGAACGTAAAACGATTCGGATTCGATGTGTCCGAAGGAGCCGACAGAACGGTATTCCCCTGTTTGGCCGTCAGGCTGTTCGCTTTACAGCCCCAATGCGGCTCGACGGTCACGGCGACCTGTTCGCCCGCCACAGCCCGGGCTTTCGTCAGCAAATCGCCGGAATAGGTCGCGTCACCCGCCTGGATGGAGACAACGCTGCCGCCGGTGATGTCGGGATCGATTTTGACGGCGTGGCTATCCACCAGCTCGGCTGTCGTATGTTTTCGCTGTTTAAGCCCTTGCGCACGGCGAAGCTGTCGACGTCGCTGGTAAAGAACTGCGCGGGGTCCTTGTCCTTAACATATTCCCATATGGCGAAAGCGCCGGAGCAGGGTTGCCCGTATTGATCCACCTTATACACGCCGATCCGCATGCCATCGACCGGCGAATCAACGCGGATAACATCTCTACCGAGGTAAACGTTGCAGTTGTCGCCGTTCAGGTTCGTGTTGCCCTGGATCACCGGTTTTCCTTCGACAATCAGGGTGCCCAGGCTGGCATCCACGCCGCCCATGTGCCCACGTTGCCGGTGATGCTGCCGCCCTCCAATGCGAGGTTGCCGCCGCTGTTCACGATGATGCCGCCCGCGCCTTGGTCGCCGCCGCCGATGCCCGCGCTGAAGCTGCCGGTGGCCTCAACCGTGCCGCCGGTGATTTTGATGGTGCCGCCCTTGCTGCTGTGGCCGCCGCCGATGCCCGCGGCGTTTTCGCCGCCGTTGGCCGTGACCGTGCCGCCGCTGATGGTGATATAGCCGCCAGAGCCGCCGCGGCCGCCGCCGCCGATGCCCGCGCCGCCGACGAGGGACGTGCCGTAGTAACTGCCTTTGGCCGTGATCCTGCCGCCGACGATGGTGATGGTGCCCGCGTTTTCATACTCATTGCCGCCGATGCCGACGTTGTAATATTCCATGCTGAGGCCATCGATGGTCAGCGCGCCCGTGCCCGCGCTCTGGGAGTAGATGGTCAGGCTGCTGCCCGCGGGGACATGGATGCCCTTTTTCGCGTAGAGGGTCGCGCCGTCGCACAGGATCAGGTTGAAACCCTCGCCCGCCTCGATGCGATTACTGACGGTAACATCCTCCTTCACATAGTACCAGCCGGTGAGGGAGGTCGTCACGGGGGTCAAAGCGGTGATCTCCCGCGCCACGGCGGACTGCTCTTTGCCGTCTTTGTCCAGATACCTGACCCGCGTATCGACGAGGGTCGCGCTGACGTCCGTGTCCGCCGCGGGCATGGCAAAGCCGAACGCGCCGTTTGCATCGAACAGCACGTCCACCTCTTCCCCGCTCTCGGGGGTATAGCTCACCGCACCCAGCACAAAGCCCGCCTCCGCCGCGCTCAGTAAGACGGCATCGTCTGTGGCAGGGTCAGATTGCCGTTCGCGTCCGGGGTCGCCGCCGCACCGTTGACCATGAAGGTCACCGCGCCCTGGCATCCCGACGTCGAAAGGGTGTAGGGCGCAAACAGCATGGCCTCGCCGCCGTCCGGGCTCCGGCGAACGGACAGCGCGCCGTCGTCGCTGGTAAAATACGCATCCGGATCCGCGCCGCCGGCGGGGTAGCCCTGGGTGAACGCGCCGGGCGATTCCATGTCAATGCCGATCGCGGCCTGCGCGTCCAGCGCACCGGTCACCTGGATCTTCCTGCCCGTGGGCAGATAGACGTTGCCCTGCGTGTTGTTCTGTACGCTCGGGCCGCCGGAGAGGTTGAGCGTGCCGCGGTTGTACACGTCGCCGCCGTCTTCGGCTTTGTTGCCGGTGATCGCGCCGCCCTCGAGGATGAGCGTGCCCCGGTTGTAGATGCCGCCGCCGCTGCCGGTGTTGTTGCCGCCGGTGATCTTGCCGGTCTTGGCCGTGCTTTCGTCCTTTACGGTCAGATCGGCGCTCTGCTCCACCCGGATGACGCAGCCGTCGGCCACGGGGGCGTCCAGATCGCGCTGCAGCGTGCGGCCGTTCAAATCCAGCGTGAGGCTCTTGTCGATGACGATGGGCTTATCCCGCGTGATATCCTTGCACAGCACGATGGTGGCGTCTGCTGCCGCCGCGAGGGCGTCGTCATACTAATCTCAATCTAAAGGGCAACATTTTCACGAGTGGATTTTTCGTCAGGCCAAGGCGAAGGCCCGCAGGCTTAGTGGACCCTAAGCCAAGGGACT
>CACXBB010000033.1 GCA_902765735.1 uncultured Eubacteriales bacterium
CTTTCCGACGGCGTAGCTCTGGAACAGCTCGCCCACCTGGTAGAGCAGCATGACCGCCACGCCCTCGCCGTACTCGCCCAGCGCGATCGCGCCCACGGTGGCCACGGTCATCAGGAAGCACTCGTCGAACACCTTGCCGTTCTTGATGCCCAGAAACGCCTTGCGCAGTATGTCCCAGCCCACCGTCAGGTAGGGGATCAAAAACAGCACTATGATGGCCCATTGGGGCAGATCGACGTGCACGTAGTCCTCCGAGATCAGGTACAGCGGCACGAAAAACACGGCGGCAACGATGATGCGAATCAACAGGTTTTTCTGCTTTTTGTTCACACCGTCACGACCTTTCTTATGGTATTACAGGAAAATCTCGCAATCGTCCTCCACCTTCTTGCAGTTGGCGCGGACCTCCTGCATCACGGCGGCGGGGTCGGCCCCCTCCTCGAACTCCACCTTCATCTTGAGGGTCATGAAGCTCACGGTGCAGTCCTTGACGCCCGCGGTCTTCTTGGCGGCGTCCTCCATCAGGTTCGCGCAGTTGGCGCAGTCCACTTCGATCTTGTAGGTCTTCTTCATGGGTTTATCCTCCTTGTCGTCATTTCTCCCGGGTACCTCTTCTCGCCTGCACGGCCCGGTAGGAGTAGGCCTCAGCCAGCGCCACCAGCGCGTTCAGGTCGGCGTCCGGGTTGTAGATCTTCGTCACGCGGGAGAGGTCGTCAAAGTTGTAGGCGTTCATGGCGGCGCTGGCGGACAGCGCGTATTTCTCGCTGTAGTCCTCGGCGCTGTCGGACACCCAGAAGCCCTGGGTGACCTGGATCGCCCGGCCGTTGTCGCGGAACTCGTCCGCGTAGCCGGTGACGGCGTTGAGCATCAGCGCAAACGCCGGGCCGATGATGGAGCTGTACTTGCCCACCACGAACCGGAGCGTGCCGTCGGTGACGAGCTGCAGGTTGCGGGTGTTGTAGCTGTCCACCATGCCCAGCGGCGTCTTGCCGATGACGTTCACCATCTCCGCGGGGGGCAGCACGGACAGCACGGCGTCGTACTCGCCCGCCTCAAAGGCCGCCTTCGCGATGTCAAAGAAGCTCTCGCGGCTGATGTAGCCGGGGCAGAGGGTCACCCGCACGCGGTCCGTCTCCACCGTCACGGGCTCCTCCGACCGGGCCAGCGCCTCCCGCGGCTGGGAGAAGGTCGCCCCGTAGGCGCTGGAGAGGGTGTCCAGTATGCCCAGCGCACGCTGGTAGTGCATCTCGTTGCCCAGCGGCGCGCCGCCGCTCAATACGAAGTAGCGGCTTCCGACCTTCTCCCGGATGAAGAAGCGCGCCATGTCCGCGCCGGCCTGGAACTCGAAGGGCTGTCCGGGCCCGAATGTGCCCAGGAACCAGGGGTTTTGCTCCACCGCCTCGAAGTCCTCGGCGGACACCGTGCCGGAGGCCAGCAGATAGTAGGCCCGGTTCTGCTCGCACAGCGCCACCTCCGCCTGAAGGTCCTGGGTCAAAAAGGACATGAAGCCCTCCACGCCCTGGTCGCAGGCGGTCTGTATGAAATCAAGCTCTTCTTCCCGGGAGGTGATGGAGCCGGAGTAGACGAATTTCACCATCTCGAAGTTTTGTTCGATGTAGCCCTTGAGGTACTCCTTGAAGCCCAGCACCTCGTCGTCGGCGGTGTTGTACACGATCACGCCGATCTTGTGCACGCCCTCCTCGGCCATTGCCGGAAGGCACAGCCCGATCGCCAGTATCAGCAGCATTGCCATCAGCCGCTTCATGCGTCTTCCCCCCTTCCGAACAGGTGGCAGGCGACCTCGTGGCCCGGCCCGATCTCCTGAAGCGTCGGCCGTTTTTCCCGGCAGACCGGCATGCACCGGTCGCACCGATCCCGGAACGGGCATCCGGCGGGCACATCCAGCGGGCTCGGCGGCTCGCCCTTGATGGGCTCGATCTTTTTGGAGAAGTCCATCCGCGTGTCGAATACGGCGTTGAGCAGCGCCCTTGAGTACGGATGGCAGCACACCTCAGACAGCTTGTCCCCCGGCATGACCTCCACGATGTTGCCCAGATACATCACCGCGATCTGGTGGGAGAAGGACTGTATGAAGCCCAGGTTGTGGCAGATGAAGCCTATGGTGATGTTCTTCTCCCGCTGCAGCTTTGTGATGAGCTCGATCACCGTCTCCTGCACCGACACGTCCAGCGCGCTGGTGGCCTCGTCCATCACGATGATCTCCGGCTCCAGCGCCAGCGCCCGCGTGATGGCCACCCGCTGCCGCTGGCCGCCGGACATGTTGTGGGGGTAGCGGTCGGCAAACTCGCCGGGCAGCTCCACCATCTGGAGCAATTCGCGGGCCCTGGCGTTCTTCTCGGAGCGCCTGATCCTGCCGTAGTTCAGAAGCGGCTCGCACACGATGTCGCGGATCTTCATCTTGGGGTTGAAGGAGGTGGCGGGGTCCTGGAACACCATGTGGATGTGCTGGCGCATCTCGTGAAGCTCGCGCCCCTTCAGCTTGGTGATGTCCCTGCCCTTGTAGATGATCTCGCCCTCGGTGGGCGTGTCCAGCCACACCAGAAAGCGCATGAAGGTGCTCTTGCCGCAGCCGGATTCGCCCACGAGCCCGAGGGTCTTTCCCCGGTAGAGCTTCAGATTGACGTCGTTGCACGCCACCAGCTCCCGGCCGTCATTGGTGGGAAAGCGCCGGGTGACGTGCCTGGCCTCGAGCAGTAATTCAGACATAGCGCTTCCCTCCCAGCGACGGCACCGCGCCGATCAGCCTGCGCGTGTAGGCGTTCGTCGATGCGTTCAGTATGTATTCCCGCGGGCCCTGGTCCTCGATGCGCCCGTCCTTCATGACGACCACCTTGTCCGCCATGTAGGCCGCGACGCCGATGTCGTGGGTGACCACGATGATGGACGTGCCGTATTCGTCTCGCAGCTCCATCATCTGGCGCACGATCTGCGCCTGGGTGGTGACGTCCAGCGCGCTGGTGGGCTCATCGGCCAGCAGCAGCTTGGGCCGGTAGGTCATGCCCATGGCGATGCCCACGCGCTGGCGCATGCCGCCGGAGAGCTGGAACGGGTAGGAGCGCATGATGCGGTCCGGGTCCGGAAGCCGCATGCGCGAGAGCATCTCCGCGCCCTTCTTCCAGGCGTCCTGCTTCGGGATGGCCTCGTGGGTGCGGATGTACTCCACGAAGGAGTTGCCGATGAGCCGCGTCTGGTTCATCATCGCGCCGGAATCCTGGAAGATCATGGAGATGTCGTGCCCGCGCAGCGCCCGCCACTGGCGCTTGTTGAGCGTAAGCAGGCTCTTTCCGTCGTAGACGATGTCGCCCGAGGTGACCTTTCCGCCGCCGGGCAACAGCCCCAGCACGGCGCGTATGACGGTGGTCTTGCCGCTGCCGCTCTCGCCGACCACGGAGCAGATCTGCCCCTGGTCGAGCTCGATCGAACAGCCCTGCACCGTCGCCCGCTTGCCGTAGGAGACGTCGATGTTTTTGATATCAAGCAGTGCCACGCGCTCTACCTCCCCTCATTGGACCGAGGGTCCAGTATGTCGCGCAGGCCGTCGCCCAGCATGTTGAACACGACGACGGTCACGAAGATCGCCAGGCCGGGGTAGATCATCAGCCACGGCGCGGACTGCATGAAGTTGCGGCCCTCGTTGAGCATGGAGCCCCACTCCGGGTTCGGCGGCTGCGCGCCGAAGCCCAGGAAGGAAAGCGCTGCCAGCTCCATCATCATGCCGCCGATGTCTGTGGCGGCGGTGATGACCAGCGTGGTGATGGTGTTGGGCAGCATGTACTTCCACAGCATGTAGGGGGTCTTCGAGCCGGTGACCATGGCGGCGGCCACGAAGTCCGTGTGGCGGATCTTCATGACCAGGCTCCGCGCGAGGCGGGCGTACTTGGACCAGGTGACCACGGCGATGGCGATGATGGCGTTCTTGATGCTCGCGCCCAGTATGCCCGCCACGGCGATGGCCAGCACCAGGCCGGGGAAGGCGATCATCATGTCCGCCAGGCGCATGATCACGGCGTCCACCCAGCCGCCGAAGTAGCCGGCCAGTATGCCCAGGAACGTGCCGATCACGAACACCACGCCTACCAGTATGAACGTGGAGGAAAGCGACGTCCGCGCGCCGTAGAGCACGCGCACGAATATGTCGCGGCCCATCTTGTCGGTGCCGAAGGGATGCTCCGCGCTGGGCGGCTTGATGGACTCCTTCAGGCTGCCCTTGATGGGGCTCACGTCCCCGGCGATCTGCGGCGCGAGCACTGCCATCAGCACGATCAGCACCGCCAGCACGGCGAATATGACAAAGACGGGATACTTACGGATAAAACTTTTCTTTTCCATATCATCACCGCCTCAGCCGCATCCGCGGGTCCACGTAGTTGTAGGAGATGTCCACCAGCAGGTTGATGACCATGTAGATCACCGCCACCCACAGCACATAGCCCTGTATGAGATAGTAGTCATAGGAAGTGATGGCGGACACCGCCAGGTTGCCCATGCCGGGGTAGGAGAATATGACCTCCACCACGCTGGTGCCGCCCAGGAGCGAGCCCACGGACAGGCCCAGCATGGTGATCAGCGGCAAAAGCGAGTTGGGGAACACGTTGCCCCACAATATCTTCCACTCCGGCACACCCCGCGCCCGCGCGCCGGTGACGTAGTCCGAGTGCAGCTCCTCCAGCACCGCCGTGCGCACCTGCCGGGTGTATTTGGCGGACATGGCCACCGCCAGCGTCGCCGCGGGCAGTATCATGTCCTTGAAGGTGCCGCCGGAGGACACCACGGGCAGCAGCCGAAGCTGCACGCAGAACACCAGTATCAGCAGAAGCCCCACCCAGAAGTTGGGGATGGACACGCCGAAGAAGGTGATGGCCCGGACGATGTAGTCGATGGGACCGTCCTGATACACCGCCGACAGCACGCCCAGCGGCACCGCTACGATCAGCATCAGCACCATGCTCATCAGCGCCAGCTTGAGCGTCGGCCACAGCCGCGCCGCCAGCAGCGTCACCACCGGCTTTTGCAGCGCGAAGGACGTGCCGAAGTCCCCGTGCAGACAGTTGCCCAGCCAGCGGAAGTACTGAGCCAGAAACGGGTCGTTCAGCCCCATCTCCTCCCGGAGCACCGCCACCTGCTCCTCGTCGGGCATCAGGCCCTGGGCGAGGTACATGTTCCGCACCGGGTCGCCCGGCGACAGATAGGTCAGCAGGAACGTGATGATGCTGATGCCGATTAACACGATCAGCATCTGCAACAGCCTGGACAGTATTTGCTTTTTACCCAAGCAAATCGCCTCACTTGTACGTTGAATTGGGTTACGACCTCTTCCGTCAGCCCTTCGGGCTGCCACCTTCCCCTGAAGGGGAAGGCATAGCGAAACGCTGCCAAAAGCCTTCCCCTTCAGGGGAAGGTGGCCCGCGAAGCGGGTCGAAAGAGGTCGTCCCCCGTTCCCCTCAGATCCCCCCCTTACTCTGCGGGCGTGATCTCCGTGGACAGCCAGTAGTAGTCCGCGGTATGGATATGCGCGTGGCCCACGTTCTTGGAGTAGGCCATGGAGCTGTTGTAGTAGCCGTCGATGACCACGGCGGCGTCGTCGATCAGGATCTGCTGCATCTCCTGCAGAAGCGCGGCACGCCCCTCGGTGTCGGGGGTCTCCAGGAACTTCTCATAGGCGGCGTCGTAGGCGTCGTTCTGATAGCCGCAGTAGTTGGAGCCGCTCTTGCCGTACCAGTTGGCCATGTACTCGGTGGGATCGCCGTTGCCCACGGTGGTCCAGTTGTTGTTGTCGAGGTCGTAGTTGAAGGTGACCAGGTCGTTCCAGCAGTCGTCGGAGGAGCCGTAGGCGGGGTTGACGCCGATGCCCAGCTCGGCCATGTACATGGTGTTGGCGTCGGAGAAGTCGTTCAGCAGGCGGTTCTCATAGGAGGAGTAGCGCAGGAAGATGGGCTGGCCGTCCAGCTCGCGCACGCCGTCGCCGTCGCTGTCCACGATGCCCGCCTCGTCCAGCATCGCCGCCGCGGCGTCGGGATCGTAGGCGTAGGGATTGTTCAGATTCTCATAACCGTAGGCCAGCGTGCTGGGCAGCACGGAGAAGCCCGTGGTGTACAGGCCGCCGATGGTGTTGGACTCGCAGATGGTGGGGTTGTCGATGCCCATCACGATGGCCTTGCGCAGGGTGTCGTTGCCCAGTATGCCCTTGAAGTTGATCCAGCTGAAGCCGCAGCGCACGCCGGAGGCGATGTCCACGGTGTAGCTGTCGTCGGCCTGCAGGCGCTGGAGGTCGGAAACGTTGGTGATGTTCTCCACCAGGTCCACCTGGCCGGCCATCAGCGCGTTGGCCTTCGCGGAGGCGTCGCCCATGAAGATGATCTCCACCTTGTCATAGGGCACCTCGCCGCCCCAGTAATGGGGGTTCTTCGCCATGGTGTAGCCCACCAGGTCGGCGTGGGATTCCGCCATGTACGGGCCGGTGCCGATGACGCCGTGGTCAAAATCGGTGGTGTCGGCGACATTGATGATGGCCATGACCGGGTAGGCCAGGTTGCCGGGCAGGTTGTAGTCCGGCTTGGGCAGCGTGATGGTGATGGTGTTCGCGGCGTCGTCCGCCACGACCTCCGCCTCGAAGGGCAGGTAGTTCTGCGGGTTGGAGGAGCCGTCCGGGCCGTGCTCGCGCACGCTGTCCAGGGACTCCTTGACCTTGGCGGCGGGTCATGTCCGCGCTGTTGGAGAACTTCACGCCGTCGCGCAGCTTGATGGTCCAGACGGTGGAGTCCTCGTTGGCCTCCCAACTCTCGGCCAGCCAGGGCTCGATCTCCATGTTGTCGTTGAACTTGAACAGGCCCTCGCTGATGCCGTAGCGCATGCAGTTCCAGGCGCAGTTGATCTGGGCGGCGGGGTTGAGCAGGCCGTCGGAGTACATCTGGCAGCCGAAGGTGAGCACCTTCTCCTCCGCCAGCGCGGGCACGGCGAGCATCGCCGCGACCAGCGTCAGAGCCACTAAAAACGCAATAAACTTCTTCATGATCCTCTTCTCCTCTCGTGTTGTATCGCATGGCCCGCGGGCCTTGTGATCATTATACCTCCGAATCCCCCACGCCGTAGGCGATCAGGAACTCGCCCTTCGGCGCGGCCAAACCGGTGTAGACGTACAGCACATGCCCGTCGCAACGGGCGCGGACCTCGGCGACGGGGCTGCCGTAGAGGTCCTCCAGCGTGCCGAGCAGCTGGCCCTTTTGGACGGGCCGGTTCTTGTCCACGGCGGGATACCACAGGCCGTCCCACTCGGAATCGACATACACCGCCTCCCTGAACACGCGGCGCCTGAGCGTATCGTCCCGCAGGCCGGGCTGCTCCGGAAGGATGCCCAGGTGCGCAAGCAGCAGCAGTATGTCCCTGCGGTTCGCCTCGACCAGGTCGATATCGCAGAGGTACCCCTCGCCGCGCTCCACCAGCAGACCAGGGATGCCCAGCTTCGACGCGGCGTAGCTGTACTGGCCCTTTGTCGCCTGCGATTCGATCAAAAAGCCCAGGTTCAGCGCCTTTGCCGCCTTGAGCGACGCCTCCCGCGCCCCCGGATGGGTGGGGAAGAACGCCAGCGGCGTCATGCGCTCGCCGCGGCTGCCGCCGTGGAGGTCCAGTATGAAGTCGGCCTGCGGCAGTATCTCCCGGACGAAGAAGTCCGCGACGCGCTCCCCGACGGTGCCGTCGGGCCGGCCGGGGTATCCGGCGTTTAAGTTGTAGTTGTCCTCGGGCAGCATGCGCGGGAACATCGTCCAGAAGCCGCTGGTGTTCACGCAGGGCAGGAAGATCGCCCGCCCGGACATCTCCGACGGCTCAAGCGCCCGCGCGACCCGGATCGCCGCCGGCGTGCCGTTGAACTCCCCGGCGTGCATGCCCGCGGTGACCAGCAGCGTCCTGCCGGGCTTTAAACCGTTGACGAGTATGGCGGGCTTCTCATAATCGCCGCCCCGCCGCCGGCCCGGATAGACCTCGCCGTCGTTGGCCAGGCCGCCCACGGGCACGCGGATCACCGTCTGCCGCTTCTCCCCGGGCGCGAGCGTCTCACCGAAAATCGTCCAATGTGTCATATATGCCTCCTGTAAACGGAAAAACGGTCCGCCCCGCGACATGCGGCGGCAGACCGTTTTTTTGCAGCCAAAAACAAACCATCCGTCCTTCAGAAATCCGTGAAGCGAATGTCCTCAAAGCGCAGGCAAGTCTTCTGACTCAGGTTCATCGCGTCCGCCGTCTTCCCGGGTGTAAGCCCAGTGACATTATGGCGTCCGCTCCCCAATACAGCGGCGGCCCCGTGCGGGATTCTCACCCGCTTCCTTTTTCAGCCTCTCCCGTGGGAAAGGTCACCTGTGCCGATTATTTGATTATATTGTGATGTTATCAAATGGCGCAGGCAATGTCAGGTGTTTTATTGGTAAATCGCTACAAATATCAGTGAGCGTCCGGGCCCTTGCAGCTTTCGCGGTAGGCGGTCGGAGTGCAGTGCGTGATTTTTCTGAAGACATGTGAGAAGTGGGCGGAGGATACGAACCCCACGGCCGCGCCGATCTCGGAGACGCTCATCTCCGTGTTGCGAAGCAGCTCCCTGGCTTTTTCGCACCTGACGGCGTTGTGATATTCCAGCAGCGTCTGGCCGGTGTGGGCTTTGAACTGGCGCAGCAGATAGCTGCCGTTGATGTAGAGCGTCTCGGAGATCTTCTTCAGCGAGAACTTCTCCAGGCTGTGCGCCTCGATGTAGGCCTTCGCCGCCTTAACAAGCGCGTCGCCGGAATCCTGTTGCTTCCGCCAGCCCATCAAATCCCCTCCATGACGCAAGGAAACCATCATAGTTATACAACACTAATATATGTTAGCATATTATAACTATTATTTCAAGGGGTTTGTCAAAAGAAGTCAATATCAGAACAGCAAGAAGTCAATATCAGGATTGCAAAGGAAGTTAGTTTATGCTAAAATAGGCTACGGAATTAGAGAATACTAATTATTGTTAAATCTGTTTAACGCTTTTCACGACGGAAAGGAAGTATGGCAATGAGAAGGACGATAGGCGCCCGGATCGCGCTGGTGGGATTGATGATGATCCTGCTGACGCAATGCCTGGGCGCGATGGCGGAGGCGGACACCCGCTGGGCGGACGCCGCCGACGAGATCGACAGATTCCTGGACACGGCCTTCGAGGACTACCTGGCGGGCAGCGCGGACACCGCCTATCAGAACGTCTCCAACGCATATTTCCGCGTGTACGAGACCACGGGCTTCGAGCGCCAGACGATGAGCTACATCTCCGGCAACCGCAAAAACGCCGTGGAGATGCAGTTCTCCAACTGCAAGGCGGCGGTCAAAAAGGACAACGCCGAGCAGGACACGAAGGTGTCCGTGCGCACCGCGCTGGTGAAGCTCAAGGGCATGATCCGCGAGGACGCCAACAAGCTGGCGGACCAGCAGGGCGGCGTGCAGAGCGAGATGAAGTGGTACAAGGGCGGCGAGTTGGTTTCCGCCGACCCATACCCGGAGTATTCCGCCGACCCCAACGCCGCCGCGAAGTACGAAAGCTGGTACGAGGCCGCGACGCTGGTCAAGGAGCTGCTGGACACGGCCTACATGGGCTATCTGGACAAGGACTTCACCGCCGCGGCGGACAACCTGGAGACCGCCTATTACAGCGTCTATGAGGAGTCCGGCCTGTCGCACAAGATCTACACCGACCTCTCGCTGTCCGACCGCCTGGGGATGGAAAAGCAGTTCGCCAGCCTGAACGGGCTGGTGAGCACCGCGGAGGAGAAGTATCAGAAGAACAAATACCGCACCACCACCGACAAGGCCAAGAACAGCATACTGAAGCTGGCCAAGCGCATCGACGAGCAGGAGGCCGAAGCGAAGGCGGCGGAGGCCCCGGCGGTTGCCGAGGCGGAGGTCGTGGAGGAGAAGCCCTCCGACCCGCGGCTGCTCACCTTCCTGGCCGCGTTCGGCATCATCGTGCGCGAGGGGCTGGAGGCCATACTGGTCATCGCCGCCATCATCGCGTACCTCACCAAGTCCGGCAACGGCAGAAGCCTCAAGAACGTGTACATCGGCGCGGTCGCCGGCATCGCGGCGAGCTTTGCCGCCGCGGCGGTGCTGGCCTGGGCCAAGCGGGCGTTCGTGGGCGCGGGGCTGGCGCAGGAGGTCATCGAGGGCATCACCGCGCTGATCGCCGTGTGCGTGCTGTTCTACGTGAGCAACTGGATGATCTCCAAGGCCGAGGCCGCGAGCTGGAGCCGCTACATCGACGGCAAGGTGCAGTCCTCGGTGGAGCAGGGCAGCGCGTTCGCGCTGGCGTTCACCGCGTTTTTGTCCGTGTTCCGCGAGGGCGCGGAGGTGGTGCTGTTCTACCAGCCGATGCTTGCCGAGGGCAATCCCGGCATGGTGTGGGCGGGCTTCGGCGCGGGCTGTGTGCTCTTGGTGTTCGTGTACCTGGCCATCACGAAGCTTTCCATTAGATTGCCCATCAAGGTGTTCTTCACCGCCACGTCGATCCTGATGGCCGTCATGTGCGTGTCCTTCCTCGGCAGCGGCATCAAGGAGCTGGCCGAGGGCAATGTGTTCGACCTGTCGCTTCGGGTGCCGGGCATCCCCGAGAACGACGTGATCCAGATCTTCGGCATTTACCCCTACCTCGAGACGCTGGTGCCGCAGCTCATCCTCTCGATTATACTGCTGGTGACGTTCATGATCGCGCACTATCGCGGCAAGATGGATGCGTTGCGGGCAAAGTACGTAGGGATCAGGAACGAGGAATGAGGAATAGGGAACAGGGAACAGGGAACAGGGAACAGGAATAGCCGCTACCGCGCGGATAATCGTAGGGGCGCTGATGTGGCGCCCGCCCAAAAGCCTTCCCCTTGAGGGGAAGGTGGCGCGTAGCGCCGGATGAGGTGGCGCGTTTCAACCCGGCGGGCGGCGCATCGCCGCCCCTACGACGGGGCTCCGGGCGATGAGGGCATCGCCCCTACACTGCACTCTGCACTCTGCACTCTGCACTCTCCACTCTCCATACCTGGTCTTAACGCCCCTGCCCCGCGCGGGCGGCGTTGAAGATACAAATCAAAATCACATCATTAGGAGGATTCAACCATGAAGAAGTTTTTGGCCCTGCTGCTCGCAGTGATGATGCTGTCCGTTTCCGCGTTTGCCCTGGCCGAGGAGGAGGCCGGCTTTGACGAGTACGAGCTGGGCGTCGAGGGCGAGCAGGAGGTCGGCTTCATGACCATGGCGATGGTCTACTTCCAGCCCGTTGACATGGCCCCCGCCGATCTGGCCGCGCCCCGTGAGGGCTCCGACCTGCACATCGAAGTGGACCTGACCGCCAACGAAAACCCCTACGGCTTCCCGGTGGACGGCTGGGTGCCCTACCTGAGCATCGACTACGTCATCAAGGACACCGAGGGCAAGGAGGTCGTGACCGGCTCCATGATGCCCATGGCGGCGTCCGACGGCCCCCACTACGGCAACAACATCGCGCTGCCCGAGGGCGAGTACTCCGTGACCCTGTCCATCAAGAGCCCCGCCGAGAACGGCTACCTGCTGCACGTGGACGACGAGACCGGCGTCGAAGCCGACGGGTTCTGGACCGAGCCGCTGGAGGCCACCTGGACCGGCTGGAAGTTCGTTAAGGAGTGGTAATTCTCCGCTCACGACCTGTTGAAACGCATGCTGATACACCGTCCGCGGGGGATGGCGTATCAGCTTATCCATGTTGACGGAGGAATCAGGATGCTCAAGTATCTATGGACCGTGACCCAGGACCTGTTTGCCGCGGTGACGCTGGTCACCTGGATGCACGCCGTGCTGGCGCGGCGTTATGGCAAACAGGGCACCACCCTGCACGGCGCCGGCATCATCCTCGGCGTCGTCGCGTCGGCGGTATTGGCCGCCGTGAAGGGCAACTCCAACAAGATCATATCCAGCCACTGGAACCACTATATCTACGCCTTTATCATGGGCTTCACGCTGGGCTTCATCGTGTTCAGCCTGCTGGCCGGGAAGCGGTGGAGCAAAATCCCGCTGTGCCTGTGTGGCGCGGGGCTCTCCGCGGCGCTGATCTTCTACCAGCTCCCCGGCGTGATGCTGTATCCCTTCAACTTCAATACGATGGGCGAGGGCTACCTCTCGTCCTACTACATGGTGCGCATGGCGGGCTGGCTGCTGGCGCTCCTGCTGCTCGTCGCCTATTCGCGCATGCTGTACAACTGCGCTTTGCATATCAAACCGCTCGCCACGGTCAACGGGCTGCTGACCGCCGGGACGCTGGTCAACGCCGCCTACTGCTTCGGCCGGTTCTTCGCGCCCTGGGTCAACCGCGCCAAGTGGCTGAAATGGCCGGTCAAATACACCGAGGAGGCCTACGGCTGGATCGGCAATTGGATGATGTTCACCGCCTACCAGTCCATGCTGTTCATATGGCTCGTCGCGGCGCTTGCGGCGGCGTGCTTCATCATCTGCTTTGCGCAGAACGTCCGCGTGACCGAGCCCTGGGACAACCCCGCCCAGCGCCGCAAGCTGCGCGCCCGCAACCGCCACTTCCGCCGCACGGCCTGCGGCGCGCTGGCGGCGCTTTTGCTGTTCACGGGCTTTCTGACCATCGTCAAGGCGTATGACACCCGCGTGGTCGAGCTGTCCGCGCCGGAGACCTTCACCGAGGACGGCGACCGCATACTGGTGCCCATGGAAGCCGTCAACGACTTCCACCTGCACCGCTTCGAGTGGAAGACGCCCAACGGCATCGACGTCCGCTGGATCGTGGTGCGCAAGCCCAACTCCGCGTCCTACGGTGTGGGGCTGGACGCCTGCGAGGTCTGCGGCAACGCGGGCTACTACGAGCGCAACGGCCTGGTGGTCTGCCGCCGCTGCGACGTGGTGATGAACACCAACACCATCGGCTTCAAGGGCGGCTGCAACCCGATACCGCTGGCCTATCAGGTGGAAGGCGGCAATCTGGTGTTCGCCATGGCCGATCTCATCGCCGGAGAAAGGGAGTTCAAATAATGCTGTTCAGAATGATACGCGGCGTGCTGTTCCACCAGAAGGGCAAGATGCTGCTGATCGCCATCACCATCGCGCTGGGCGCGTCGCTGGCCACGGGCATGCTGAACGTGGTGATGGACGTGGAGGACAAGGTCAACAAGGAGCTCAAGAACTACGGCGCGAACATCACCGTGAAGCCCAAGGACGCCTCGCTGTTGTCCGACATCTACGACGTGGGCGATGGCGGCGCGCTGAACGCCGCCTACCTGCGGGAGGACGAGCTGGGCAAGCTCAAGACCATCTTCTGGGCCTTCAACATCGTGGACTTCACGCCCTTCCTCGACGCGCAGGTCACCCTGCCGGACGGCGAGGGCGCGAAGGTCGTCGGCACCTGGTTCAACCACCACCTGTCGCTGCCCACCGGCGAGGAGCTGGACGCGGGCGTGCAGGGCATGCGCTCCTGGTGGGAGATCACCGACGGGCGCTGGCTGAACGAGGCGGACGAAAATGCCGATCAGGAGATCATGGTGGGCGCGCTGCTGGCCGAGCGGGAGCGCTGGACCGTGGGGGAGAGCGTAAAACTGGGCGATCGGGACATGACCATCGTGGGCATCTACGATGCCGGCGGCGACGAGGACGATCAGATCTTCGCCACGCTGGACGCCGTGCAGGCGATGACCGACCGGGAGGGCAAGGTGGCCTCCATCGAGGTCTCCGCGCTGACTACCCCCGACAACGACCTCGCCCGCCGCGCGGCGAAGAACCCCGCGGCGCTCACCAGCCGCGACTACGAGACCTGGTACTGCACGGCATACGTCAGCGCCATCTGCTATCAGATCCAGGAGGTCATCACCGGCTCGGTGGCCAGCGCCGTGCGGCAGGTGGCCGAGAGCGAGGGCACGATACTGGACAAAACCAAGCTGCTGATGATCCTGATCACGGCCCTGAGCCTCATCGGCTCGGCGCTGGGCATCTCCAACCTCGTGACCGCCTCCGTCATGGAGCGCGCGCAGGAGATCGGACTTCTGAAGGCCATCGGCGCGAAGGACCGGTCCATCACCGGCGTGGTGATGACGGAGATCCTCATCACCGCGCTGATCGGCTTCGCGGCGGGCTACGGCATGGGCTTCGGCTTCGCGCAGCTCATCGGCCAGAGCGTGTTCGGCTCGGCCATCGAGATGAACACCAAGGTCATCCCCGTCGTGGCGGGGCTGATCGCGCTGGTGACCGTCGCGGGCTCCCTGCCCGCCATCCGCATGGTGCTGCGCCTGAAGCCCGCGGAAGTGCTGCACGGAGGACACTGAACCATTTGACTGAAAGTCAAATGGTTCAGAGTGGAGAGTGAAGAGTGGAGAGTGGAGTTGAAGATGGCCAGAGGTGAAGCAGCATAGGGCTGAAAACGCGGCAGCATGCCTTCCCCTTGAGGGGAAGGTGGCGCACAGCGCCGGATGAGGTGTCATCTCCACTCTCAACTCTCCACTCTCGCAAAGCCATATCACTCCACTGGAGGAATAACATGACGAAAAGAAGGATGTTCCTGAGAATGGTCACCGCGTCGCTTTTGCGGCGGCGCTCGCGGATGCTGATCGCGCTTTTGTCCATCGGCATCGGCGCGACGATCCTGGCGGGCATGGTGACGATCTACTACGACGTGCCGCGGCAGATGCGCGCCCAGATGCGCTCCTACGGCGCGAACATGCTGCTGATGCCCGCGGAGGGCGAGACGCTGGATTCCGAAAGGCTGTCGGCGGCGCTTCAGAAGCTGCCGGAGGAAAAGCTGGTGGGGGCGTCGCCCTACCGCTACGTGCGGCTGGACATGACCAGCCGCCAGCAGTCGTTCACCACCGCCGGCACCGATTTCGAGCAGGTCCAGAAGACCAGCCCCTATTTCAGCGTGGAGGGACGCTATCCCGAGGCGCCGCGCGAGATACTGGTGGGCAAGGAGATCGCCGAGATGATCGGCGTGAAGGAGGGCTCCAGCATGGAGCTGACCTGGCAGCCCGCGGCGAAGGACGCCTCCGGCAGCGCCGAGGACGACCGGGTGCCCGGCGCGACGCTCTCCGGCAGCGCCAGGGGCTTCGGCGACGCCGCGGTCTACGTGACTGCGACGCTGGACGATGAAGCGAGGATCGCCGAACTGACGATCGACGCCTCCACCCAGACGCCGGAGTACGGCGGGCGCACCGCCGAGGACGCGCTGTTCTTAAAGCAGTTCATCGGCAAATCGTTGCCCCTGTCCATGAATGAAGATGTGGATGTTCTGTCCGGCGCGACGGTCACCTCGACCGCCGTGGTGGAAGCGCTGAACGCCGCCACCGCCGCCGATGCCGCCGCCAAGCCGAAGACCACGCGCTACGAGGTCACGGGCATACTCGTCACCGGCGGCGAGGAGGAGGGCTACGTGTTCATGTCCACGGACGACCTGCAGACCCTGACCGGCGAGGACAGGCTGGACGTGGCCGAGCTCTCCGTCTCCGCGGACGAGGAACAGTTGAACGCCTACGCGGAGGCGCTGACCGGCGACGGCGTGCAGGCGCGGCTGGTGAAGCGCGTCACCAAGTCGGAGACGGCGGTGCTGGGCAAGCTCCAGGCGCTGGTGTTCCTGGTGACCGTGGTCGTGCTGATCCTGACAATGATCTGCGTGTCCACCACCATGATGGCGGTGGTGTCCGAGCGGCGTCGGGAGATCGGACTGCGCAAGGCGCTGGGCGCGTCGGACAACTCCATCCGCGGCGAATTCCTGGGCGAGGGCATGTTCCTCGGCCTGCTGGGCGGCGCGCTGGGCGCGGTGCTGGGCTTCGTGTTCGCGCAGGTGGTGTCGGTGAATGTGTTCAATTCGTCCATCACGTTTCAGCCGCTGCTGCTGCCGGTGACGGTTCTGGTCTCGATGCTCATCGCGGCGGCGAGCTGCCTGATGCCGATCAAACGGGCCGTGGCGATCGATCCCGCCATCGTGCTGAAAGGAGAGTAAAACATGGCGCTTCTTGAACTGAAAAACATATCAAAGATATACGGCGAATTAAAGGCGCTGGACAACGTGAGCCTCCACGTGGACAAGGGTGAGTGGGTGGCCATCATGGGACCCTCCGGCTCCGGCAAGTCCACGATGATGAACATCATCGGCTGCATGGACAAGCCCACCAAGGGCGAGGTGCTGCTGGACGGCGAGGACATCTCCCGTCTCCCCGGCAAGCGGCTGACGGACATCCGCCGCGACAAGATCGGCCTGATCTTCCAGCAGTTCCACATGGTCACCTACCTGACCGCGGTGGAGAATGTGATGGTCTCGCAGTACTACCATTCGATGCCCGACGAGGCCGAGGCGCTGGAGGCGCTGGGGCGCGTGGGACTTCGGGAGCGCGCGAAGCACCTGCCCAGCCAGCTCTCCGGCGGTGAGCAGCAGCGCGTGTGCGTGGCGCGGGCGCTGATCAATCACCCAGAACTGATCCTCGCCGACGAGCCCACCGGCAACCTCGACGAGGCCAACGAAAACATCGTGCTCGACCTGTTCCGGCAGCTCCACCGCGAGGGCACCACGCTCATCGTCGTGACCCATGACCCCGAGGTCGCCGAGGCCGCCCAGCGCACCATCGTGCTGGAGCACGGCAGGGTGGCGAGGGAGGTTGTCAACGAAAACTTTGTGGAATGAGCGTGCAGAGTACAGAGTGCAGAGTACAGAGTACAGAGTACAGAGTGCAGAGTAGGGGCGATGCCCTCATCGCCCGGAATCCCATCGCCCGGAACCCCGTCGTAGGGGCGGCGATGCGCCGCCCGCCGGGTTGAAACGTGGCGCCTCATCCGGCGTTACGCGCCACCTCCCCCAAAGGGGAAGGCTTTTGGGCGGGCGCCGCATCGGCGCCCCTACGGGGGACGCGGTATTCGCGGACGCCATGAATGGCGTCCCTACGGGGGACGCGGTATTCGCGGACGCCATGAATGGCGTCCCTACGAGAGGTCGTCCCCCAATTCCCAATTAACTGAAAGGTGATCGGTTATGAAAAAGACAATCATCCCCGCCCTGATCGTACTGATCCTATCCCTTCTCGCTGCCCTCGGCAGCCAGACCTTCCTGGGCGCGTGCGTCCACGAGGACGGGAGTTTTGGCGCGTGCCACTGGGCTTGTCGGGCGATATTGGGCGAGGGCGGTCTGCTGGCGGTGCTGTCGCTGCTGGCGCTGGCGCTCAAAAGGGAACGCGCGGGGCTGTATCTGGCGATGCTGCCCGCGTCAGTGCTGGGGCTTCTGACCCCCGGAACGCTGATCGCGCTTTGCAAGATGCCGACCATGCGCTGCCGCATGCTGACGCAGCCCGCGATGCTGATACTGTTCGGCGCGATGCTGGTCGCGGCGCTCGTCGGCTGGCTGCAGTCGCGCAGGGGGGAGAAATAGCCTATGGGGACTTCTGGTCTGCCGATCAAGAACCTGCTCCGGCGACCCGGGCGCACGACGGCCCTGATACTGCTGACGGCGCTTTTAGCGGCGTCGGTGTTCGGCGGCTCGGTGGTGGTCGGCTCGCTGCGGCGCGGCCTTGAGAGCCTGGAGGCGCGGCTCGGCGCGGACATCATCGTGATGCCCTCCGAGGCCGAGAGCAAGGTCAGCTTCAAGAACATGCTTTTGCAGGGCACCACCGGCGCGTTCTACATGGACGCCTCGGTGCTGGACGAAGTGCGCGGGGCGCAGGGCGTGGAGCTCGCCGCGCCGCAGACCTTCCTGGCCTCGTTGAAGGCCGACTGCTGCGCCATCAAGGTGCAGATCATCGGCATCGATCCCGGCGCGGACTTCACCGTGAAGCCGTGGATCGAGGAGCGCTATGCCCGGGACCTCGGGGACATGGAGGTGGCCGTGGGCTGCAAGGTCACGGCGGGCGTGGGGGAGACGCTCAAAATCTACGAGCAGTACACCCACGTGGTGGCGAAGCTGGCAGAGACCGGCACCGGGCTCGACACGGCGGTCTACTGCAACATGGACACCATGCAAAAGCTGCTGGCCGCCGCGGAGGCCAAGGGTGTCAGCCACAAAATCTCCAGCGGCTCCGACGTGATCTCCGCCGTATACGTGAAGGTGAAGGACGGCTACGACCCGGGCCAGGTGAACAACTGGCTCAACGGGCACATCCGCAAGGTCACCGCCGTGCGCGCCCGCAGTATGTTCACCGACGTGGCCGACAGCCTCTCCGACATCGCCCGCGCGGCCCGGGCGCTGATCGGTGCGGTGTGGGCGCTGGCGCTGGCGATACTGCTGGTGGCCTTCGCCATGATGATCCACGAGCGGCGGCGGGAGTTCGCGGTGCTGCGATTGCTGGGCGTGTCCCGGCGCGGGCTGCGCGGGGAGATCCTCTCGGAGACCACGCTGTGCGGCCTGGCGGGGGCGCTCGTCGGCGTGGGCGTCGCGGCGCTGGGCGTGTTCCCGTTCACGACGCTGATCGAGACGAAGCTGGGCCTTCCGTACCTGACGCCCGCCGCCGGGACGCTTCTGAAGCTGGCGGTCGGCACGGTGCTGGCGACGCTGGCGGTCGGGCTGCTGGCGGGGGCCTGGGCGGCGGCGCGGCTGAGCCGCACCGACCCCGGCACGACGCTGAGAGAGGGGGCGTGAACATGCTGAGAGCTGAGAACCTGTCCATGCGCTACTTCCGAAAGACCGGACAGGCCAATCATTTCTACGCGGTGAAGGATGTGTGCCTGGAGCTGCGCCCCGGCGAGGTGGCGCTGCTCACGGGCCGCTCCGGCTCCGGCAAGACGACGCTTTTGCACATGCTCTCGGGGCTTTTGAAGCCCACCGAGGGCAGGGTCATGCTGGACGATACGGACCTTTACGCCCTGCCGGACGCCGATCTTTCGCGTCTGCGCAACGCGAAGTTCGGCGTGATCCCTCAGGGCCGAAGCGCCGTGGACACCCTTACCGTACTGGAAAACGTGCTCTTGCCCCAGCAGCTTCGCGGCGAGAAGGGGAATGTGGACGAGGCCGTGAAATGGCTGGCCGCCCTCGGCATCGCCGACCTCACAAACGCCCGCCCCGCCGAGCTGTCCGGCGGCGAGCTTCGGCGCATGGCCATCGCCCGTGCGCTGGCCGGCAACCCGGACATCATACTCGCGGACGAGCCCACCGGCGACCTCGACGACGAAAACACCGCGGCGGTGCTGTCGCTGCTGCAAAGGTCCGCCGTGGAGGATGGAAAGACGGTGCTGCTGGTCACGCACGACAGCGAGGCGCTGCCCTATGGGACGGCGATCTATCGCCTGGAGAGCGGCACGCTGTCCCCGGGGCGCTGTCCCGATGTCCGATAAAAAGGCTCTTTGCGGAAACTTGTGGGATGCCGACTCCCTCCGTCACCGCTTCGCGGCGCCACCTCCCTCAAAGAGGGAGGCTAACTCCCTCCGTCACCGCTTCGCGGCGCCACCTCCCTCAAAGAGGGAGGCTAACTCCCTCCGTCTCGGCTTCGCCGAGCCACCTCCCTCAGAGAGGGAGGCTATGGGCTTGCTGCCAAAAGGCCCCCGTCATGGCCCCCTCTCCGAGGGGGCTGTCAGCGAAGCTGACTGGGGGAGTCCTCCCTGCGGGAGTTCCTACTCAATCCCGCAACAAAATGTGAAGAGCCATACAGATTCATGAAACATGCGCAGGGGCGCCGATGCGGCGCCCCTGCGGCATGCGTACACCTCAACGATTTTACGTTTTTTGCGGTTGCCGGCAGGGGGCGGATGTGGTAAAATAGCATCATCACTGACTGCGATTCGTCCGAAAGGAAATGGATAATGACAGGCATCGGCATAGATACGGGCGGGACCTGCACGGACGCCGTGATTTACGACACCGAGACAAGGCAGATCCTGGCGACCGGCAAGACCCTCACCACGAAGGCCAATCTGGAGATCGGCATCGCCAACGTGCTCGACCAGTTTCCGGACAGGCTGCTCCGGCAGGCGGAGAGCCTCGCCCTGTCCACCACGCTTGCGACAAACGCCTGCGTGGAGAACAAGGGCTACCGGGCCAAGCTGCTCGTCATCGGTGCCAGGCAGGACATCATCGACAGCCTGAGGAAGGAGCTGTCCGATCACGGGATCAGCGACATATCCCAGCTGATCGTGCTGGACGCCCGGCCGGAGAACATGTTTTCCGAGCCCTACGACCCGGACTGGGACGCGCTCGAGGCGCGCATTCCGGAGCTCTTTTCGGACTGTGAGAGCGTCGGCATCGTGCAGGCCTATTCGACCGCGAACGGCGGGCGCTTTGAGCTGACCGCCCTGAGGCTCCTCAAAAAGCATCTGACGATCCCGGTGACGATCGCCTATGACATCTGCAAGGAGGTCAACTTCCTGAAGGTCTGCGCCAGCACCCTGCTCAACGCGCGGCTGATGCCGCTGATCTCCGAGTTTCTGCTGGCCATCCACAACGTCCTGGCCTGCCGCGGGCTGGATATCCCCGTGCTGATCGTCAGAAGCGACGGCATCCTCATGTCGGAGGAAATGGCCCGGAGCTGTCCCGTGGAGACGCTGCTGTGCGGTCCCGCGGCCAGCGTCATCGGCGGCCTGGCGCTCTCCGGCGCGGACGACGCCATCGTGCTGGACATGGGCGGGACCACGACGGACATCGCCATGATCCGACACCACGACCCCGTCATGGCGGCGGACGGCATCATGATCGGCCCCTACCGCACCACGGTGAAGGGCGTGGACGCCCGGGCCATCTCGCTGGGAGGGGACACTGCCGTCCGCTATGACAACGACGGACTGTACCTCGATACCGTGCGCATCATTCCCGTTTCGGTGCTGGCGGATTCGTGCCCGTCCGTCCTGCGGGAGCTCAGGACGCTTGCCGAAAGCGAGCGCCCGCAGACGCGGATGAGCCATGAATTCTACGTTTTGCAGAAGGATATATCCGGGAAGGCGGGATTTACGCAGGAGGAGCACGCCGTCTGCGACGCGCTGAGGAACGGGCCGCTGATTACGGCCAGGCTGGCGCAGGCCGTCGGCATCGATGTCTATGCCCTCAACACGAAGCGCCTCGAGCAGGAGGGCATCGTCATTAAAAGCGGCATCACGCCCACCGACATGATGGTGCTCAAGGGCGATTTGACGCTGTTTGATCCCGCCGCCGCGGCGGAGGCGCTGAAGTGCGTATCGAAAAAGACCGGCATCCGGGCGGATGCAATCCCGGAGATGGTCTGCGAGATGGTGGTCAGGGCGATGTACAGGCACCTCGGGGCCTATCTGCTGCACCAGCAGTATCCCGGGCGGAAGAGCCCCTTTGCCCCGGAGCGCACGGAGGCCCTGCTCGATGCGTTCTACGATCAGGCGCGCCGGCAGAAGGGCGCGGTCGCGGAGCTTTCGCTGCGCACCTCCCTCCCGCTCGTCGGGATCGGGGCGCCGATCCACGTCTTCCTGCCCAGGGTGGCGGAGCTGTTCGGGACCCGGGCGATACTGTCCGACTACTCCCATGTCGCCAACGCGCTCGGCGCGGCGCTGGCGCAGAGGGTCGCAAGGCTGGATGTGAATATCTACGTGAACTCCATGGAGGCCGCCACGGGCGGCTACTATGTCGTCGCGGACTGCAAAAAGCATCTTTACAGGGATCTGGAGGACGCCATTGCCTTCGGGAAGCAGACCGCCAAGGCGGAAATCCGGAAGAAGGCCGCCTTGCAGGGGCTCGGAAGTGACCCGGAGATCGAATTGACGGTCGAACACAACGTCTTCGACAACAAGGTGCTGCTGGGGTGCGTCGTCCACGCGGAGGCCCGCCCCCGCAGGGCGCGATACGCCGGGGTGAGCCGCCGGTGAGACGCCGCCGGAGATCGGTATCAGGCCTCCGTGCCCAGCAGGCCGATCTCGGCCGCGTGCGGGCGCATGCCCTCGATGCAGATGGCGGCCACGTCCTTGACGTCCATGCCCAGCATGGCGCAGCCCTTCAGCACCAGCGCGCGGTCGCACTTGGCGGCGAACTTCTTATCCTTGAACTTCTTCATGAAGCTCTGGACCTCCAGATCGGCGATGCCCTTTGGCCGCATCCGGGCGCAGGCCTGTATGATGCCCGTCAGCTCGTCCACGGTGAACAGGGATTTCTCCAGGTTCGTCACGGGCTCCACGTCCGTGCAGATGCCGTAGCCGTGGCTGAGGATGGCCCGCACCTCGTCGGGCTCAACCCCCGCGGCCAGCAGCGGCGCTTCGGTGTGTTGGAGGTGCTCGTCGGGGTACTTCTCGTAGTCGTAGTCGTGCAGAAGCCCGATGGCCTCCCAGTGCCCGACGTCCTCGCCGAAGTGCCGGGCCATGGCCCCCATGGCGTAGGAGACGTTCAGGGCGTGTATCTTCAGGTGCTCCTGGGTGACCATGGTATCGTTGAGCGCGCGCGCTCTTTCCAGTGTCAGCATGTCAAACTCCTTTCCCGCGTGGGATGTCATTTGTTCACTTTAGTGTAGCACAGCGCGGACCGTTTTGCAAGCCGTTCCCTGCCCGATAAGGGTTCACGCATGAGTTACAAGAATATTACGACAACAGGACAAATCGTGTTTGTAGGGGCGGCGATGCGCCGCCCGTCGGGTACAATCTGTCGAGTTGTTGTCTGGCGGGCGCCCATTGGGCGCCCCTACGGCATCATGTTGCAACAATGAAACAGAATTGCCATTCATGCGTTTGCCCCGCTGCCCGATAAAAAACGGTTGAAACCCCCGGCGCGATCTGGTATCATAGGATTGAACCCATCATACTGCGGAGGCGTCATCAATGATCTGTATCGAACGGTCCCCGATCCCGGCGGACGGGGTGGCGGCATGAAGCTCGCGGCGCTGTTTCCGGGCATCGGGTACACCTGCGACAAGCCCCTGATGTACTATGCCGGCAAGCTGGCGGCGCAGGCGGGCTGCACCGTGGTGCCGGTGAACTACGGCGGCTTTCCGAGGGGCGTCAAGGGCGATGCGGAGAAGATGCGGCGCGCCTTTGAGATCGCCTGCGAGCAGTCGGATAAGCTGCTTGCGGACATCGACTGGCGGGCGTACACAGACATCGTGTTCATCGGCAAGAGCATCGGCACGGCGGTGGCGGCGCGCTACGCCCGTATGCGCGGCATCCCCGCCCGGCTGGTGCTGCTCACGCCGCTTCTGGAGACCTTCGACTATACCGACGGCCATGCCATAGCGTTCCACGGCACCGCCGACCCCTGGGCCGCGACGGACGGCATCGCCTTGGCGTGCGCCCGGCAGGGCATCCCGCTCAAGCTGACCGAGGGGGCCAATCACTCGCTGGAGACGGGCGACGTGACCATGGACCTTAAGACGCTGACGGAGACGATGGAGGCCGTGCGCCGCTTCCTGTCCGGCGTGTGACGGTTCTGTGACAGTGCCCGTGCTACAATGGCCCTGCAAACGGAAAGGAGAGCGCCGGGGGCGATCGAGGGCAATGTGCCGGGTTTGCCCCACAAATGCCCATCTCTCCCCGACATCTTCCGTCCCGTCTGTGATAGAATAATATGGTAAGCGACACCATTATCGACGCTGCGAAGGAGGCAATGAATCATGGAGAACATCGAGAATAAGAACGCGGTTGAGCTCAACGAGCAGGAACTGGACGAGGTCGTCGGCGGCAAGGGCGGCTCCGGCAAGCGGGTCAAGGCCACGGGCGACGTGCACGTGCGCAAGTACGCGGACAAGGATTCCGCCGACCTGGGCATACTGTACACCGGCGACACCGCCACCTACATGGGCGACAAGAAGACGGACTACCGCGGCGTGGTCTGGTACAAGATCGCCTTCCGCAACGGGAAGGGCTGGGTCTCCTCCAAGTTCAGCAAGCTCGTCTGAGCATAGCGACAGGACATGCACAGGGGCGGCCATTGGCCGCCCCTGCAACTGTGCAGTCATACCATCATGGATCGGATCGCGGGGGGCTGACATGGGAAAGAACTATCAAAAGACCTTGAGGGCCTGCTACCTGGGCTTCATCACCCAGGCCATCGCGGCAAACTTCGCGCCGCTTCTGTTTTTGAAGTTTCACGCCGATTACGGCATCCCGCTGGGCAGGATCGCGCTGATCTCCACCGCGTTTTTCTTCACACAGCTCGTCGTGGACCTGCTGTGCGCCCGGTTCGTGGACGCCATCGGCTACCGCAGGGCCGTCATCGCCTCGGAGGTCACCTCGGCGGCGGGGCTGATGGGCCTGGCGTTCCTGCCGGGGCTGTGCCGGGACCCCTTCACGGGCATACTGATCTGCGTGATCGTGTACGCCATCGGCAGCGGGCTGATCGAGGTGGTGGGCAGCCCCATCGTGGAGGCGTGCCCCTTCGATCACAAGGAGGCCGTGATGAGCCTGCTGCACTCGTTCTACTGCTGGGGCTCGGTGGGCGTGATCGTGCTGTCCACGGCGTTCTTTGCGCTCTTCGGCATCGACCACTGGCGGGTGCTGGCGTGCCTGTGGGCGCTCTTGCCGCTTTACAACATCTACAACTTCGCCACCTGCCCCATCGAGCGCCTGGTGGAGGACGGGCAGGGCATGAACATCCGAGCGCTGTTCAAGACGCCCGTCTTCTGGATCGCGGTACTGTTGATGGTGTGCTCCGGAGCCTCGGAGCTGGGCATGGCCCAGTGGGCGTCGGCCTTCGCGGAGTCGGCGCTGGGGCTCAACAAGACCGTGGGCGACCTTATGGGGCCGTGCCTGTTCGCCATCACCATGGGCGTCTGCCGGGCGCTCTTCGGCAAATTCGGGGACCGGCTGGACCTGTCGAAGACCATGCTGGCCTCCGGGGCGCTGTGCCTCGCGTGCTACCTGCTGGCGTCCCTGGCCCACAGCCCCGTGATGGGCCTGGTGGGCTGCGTGATGTGCGGCTTCTCCGTGGGCATCATGTGGCCGGGCACCATCAGCATCTCCTCCCGCAGCATGCCCCTGGGCGGCACGGCGCTGTTCGCGCTGCTGGCCATGGCCGGGGACCTGGGCGGGGCCTTCGCCCCGGGCCTCGTGGGCTGGGTCACCCAGCGCGCCGGCGACGATCTGCGCGCCGGCATGCTGGCGGGATGCGTCTTTCCCGTACTGCTGATGGTGGGGCTGGTTGCGATGCGGATCAGGGAACAGCGCAATTAAAACCGCCCCGCGTGACAGCCTGTCACGCGGGGCGATCTCATGTCGGTCCTATTGCGCCTCTTCGACGGGCACGGGGTCGCTGACCATGACCTTATGGTCGTACCACTTGCCCTTTTTGCCTATGAGGGCGAGGTCAAACTCCTCGCCGATGGCGGGCACCGGCACGTCGAAGCCGAAGGCCTCGTCGGTGGTGCCGTCGGGGTAATCCACCGCGTCCACGGTGGGCTCCAGCAGCGTCGCGCCCTCCTTTTTGGCGTCCTCGGCCAGGCCGGGGAAGAGGTTGACGATACTCTTGGACGCCAGCGTGACGTGGATGGTCATCTGCCCGTCCTGGACGGTCAGCGTGCCCTTGTCCTCCAGGGCCTCGTTGACGTGGAACATGCTGCTGTCGGTGGTGAAGGTGGCGGTGTACACGCCGTCCTCAAGCGCCGCGGCCTCCGAAGCCTCGGCCAGAGCCGACAGGCAGCCAAGCGCCAGCAGCGCGCAGAGCAGTATTGCAAGTGCTCTCTTCATGATGACTCCTTAATCAGCCGATGGCCTCGATGGCGTCGGCGGTGTGGGCGACGTAGAGCGCCTGCACCTCGGGGATGCGGCCCAGGCCCTCGATCTGGCAGTCGATCTGCTCGAAGGACCCGTCGGCGGTGAACATGGACAGCCAGCTCTCCTCGTCCTCGGGGTCGGCCATGTCGTTGTTGGCGTGATCGCCGGCCACGACCATCAGGGGACGCAGCACGACCTTGGTGAACCCGGCGGCCTTCACGGCCTCGATGACGGCGTCACAGGCGGTCTCCTCGGGCTCGCCCTCAACGGTGCCGATGAACACGTTCTTGTAGCCCAGCGCGTCCATCTGCGCCTGCATCTGGCTGTAGGTCACCTTGGCGGTGTGGGAGGTGCCGTGGCCCATCAGCACAAGGGCGACGTCCTCGGGCACGTTCGCGGCGGCCACGACGGCCTTGGCGACGGCTTCCTTGTCGGCGTTGATGACGGTGGCGTCCTCGCCGACCTCGCCCAGCAGCGGCTCGGCCACGACCACGGCCTCAAACTTGTCGGTGTAGGCGGCCAGGGTCTCGCACAGCTCGTCGTACTCGGCGCCGTGCATCAGGTGGGTGGGCTGCACGACCAGCTTCTTGACGCCGTTGGCCACGGCGCGCTCCAGCGCCTGCGCCACGTTGTCGATCTTCTCGCCGTCGCGGGCCTGCACGTGGTTGATGATGATCTGGGCGGTGAAGCCGCGGCGCACGGACCAGTCCGGATACGCAGCGATCAGGGCCTTCTCGATGCCGCCGATGTCCTCGGCGCGGCTGTCGTTGAAGGAGGTGCCGAAGGACACCACCAGCAGCTCGTTCTCGCCGATGTCGTCGGCGTTGAGCGGGTCGTCGGCGGAGGCGTCGCCGGTGTCGCGGCCGAAGTAGTCGGGATCGGCCTCCTCGCCCTCAACCAGCTCCTTCTGCGCGTCGGTCAGGGCGTCCCAGCCGGCTTTGGCGGCCTCGATCTGGGCGTCGGTGTCCTCGGTGCGCTCCTGGACGTAGATGGCGTCGATCAGCTCGGCCACGGCGTCGGCGGCGGCCTTGTCGGCGTCCTCGGCAAACGCGGCGACGCCCATCGCGGCGACCATCGCCAGCACGATCAGCAGGGAAATCAGCTTCTTCATGATAAAGTTCCTCCTGAGTGATATTTATTGAAGCCCTTGTGGGGAGGATCTCCCCCGGGCAGCAATACAAGAGAGAATTCTGCCATGCCAAAAGACGCCGGGCAGAATTCTCCCTTGTAATTGCTTGTGCTGTCAGGGTCTCGTGACATGAAGGCGCATCGCGCCTTGAGCATACAGCCGGGCAGGTCTCCTGACTTACGGATCATCACGGTGCCGGCGCCTTCCCGTTTCCAGTGGCGTACTGCCGGCCTGTTCCCCGATTACAGTGACGAGTTCGCGCGGGAGTTTCACCCGCTTCCCTTTTCATCGGACGCCTTGCGCGCCCGACACCCGCTGCCTATTCAGTTTTCATGTGTATACTTTATCACATCCGCGACGCGATTGCAAGCGTCCGCGGGGAAAATGTCGCTTTTTTCACACGTCAAACGAATGTTGCCAAATCCATGATGTTTTGTAATGATATCTTCCTCAACCTTCCAAACTTTTTACGGATTTTGACACTTTCATATCATAGGTGTGGTTTATAATGTTTAGTATCCATGGAAAGAGGATGATGATACGATGACGCAAAAGACAATCCGGCGCATGGCAGCGCTGCTGCTGACGATGCTGCTGCTCATCCCCGTCGGCATCGCCGAACCCGGCGAGGACACCGACCTGAGCGGCTACAATCCCTTTGCCTCCGGCGATACCGGGACCGCGGCGGCCACCGACGGCGCGGCAACCTCCACGAACCTGTTTGAAGCCGACGCCGGTGCGACCGGAGCGACCGGTGCGACCGGTGCGACCGGAGCGACCGGTGCGACCGGTGCGACCGGTGCGACCGGAGCGACCGGTGCCACCGGGACCACCGGGGCGGTTGCCGAGCCGGTGATCGGCACCAATCAGAACGCCGATCCCCTGGCGGACAACGCCGCCACCCCCGTGGTGAACGATCCCTTCGGCGTGGGCGGCAGCGTGACGACCGCCGCGCCGGTGGTGAACGATCCCTTCGGCGTGGGCACCGCGGCCACTCCCGCGCCCGTTCAGCCCACGGAGACCATCAGCGGCTACAACCCCTTCGATCCCACCGTCGCCCCCGCCGCGGCGACGCCGACCAACACGGTGATGTACGTCACCGCCGCCAACACCCGGCTGTACAAGAAGGCGGACGAGAAGTCCCGGCGCATGGGCAGCCTGACCTTCGGCGACCAGGTGACCGTCACCGCCACCCAGGGCGACTGGGCCCAGGTGACCTCCGCCAAGGGCTCGAAGGCCTTCTGCCGGCTGGCCGACCTGTCCGCCGCCAACCCCAACGTGATGAACAAGAGCATGTACGCCCAGCTTGCGCGGGTGCCGGTGTACAAGAACCCCTCCAAGCGTTCCGGCCGGGTGAAGAACCTCAAGAAGGGCGACACCATCACCGTGGTGGCCATCACCTCCGACGGGCGGTGGTGCCGGGTGACCGACGGCGTGAAGAACGGCTTCGTGCCCACCGTGTACCTGGACGACGCGCCCCAGGCCACGGGCACCCCGGTGTGGTGCGTCGCCGGCTCCACCGCGATCATTGTCAATCCCGACAGCTGGATCGAGATCAGCAAGCTGTCCTTCGGCCAGGAGGTGTTCCTGGTGGGCTACACCAGCAACAACACCGTGGCCAAGATCCGCACGGCCAAGGGCTATGTGGCCTACTGCGACGCCAGCGCCCTGTCCACCGCGAACCCCGCCACGCTGACCACCCCGGTGTACGCCCAGGTCACCGGCAGGATCCTGAGCAGCTCCACCGCCGAGAAGGCCAGGCACTACCACATCAACAAGAACAACCGGCTCACGCTGCTGGGCATCGATTCCAGCCAGTACTGGGCGCTGGTGAAGCAGGGCCGCCGGAAGCTGTACGTGCCCTACATCTTCGTGGGCACCTCCCGCCCCGGCAAGAACTACAAGGTGGTCGTCACCAACCAGGACGCCCCGATGTACCAGGGCCCGCAGGCCAACTCCGCCGTGCTGGCTACGCTGCCCATGGGCACAAGGCTGTACCTCACCGGCATCGGCGAGAGCGGCGCGAAGGTCACCACCGTCAGCGACGGGGTCACCCAGGCCGTCAACGGCTACGTGCCGCTGCAGTATCTGAGAAGCGAATAAGGAACTTTCACGAAATAACTAGAGTGTGTTTCTAAATGCCGGGAGATGCAGTTTCGAGCGGATTTGGCTGCATTTCAAGGCGATTTTCCGCAGGCTTAGTGGGGCTAAGTCAAGGGTCTAGCACATCTTACTTGCCTGAATCCGCCCCTATACCCTCGGCTCTGCGAGCCTTCGGCGGCGTTGTCATCGGTCAACGTGCCCCGGCACGCCTCCCTCCTCCGCCTAGTAGGGACGGATTCATTCGGCGCAATCTGCGCAACTTATTTCGTTACAGTTCCTAAACAAATCCCTTTCCATCGCAGATATCAGCAACCGATCGGCTGCTGATATTTGTTTTTTGAGGGAGACTGTGCTATAATACAGAAAAAAACGAGGTGCGCCATGTCCGAGCATTACTACACCGAAAATCCCCATTCCGCCCACGACGAGCGGTTAATCGAGGTCCGGGCGCTGGGGAACGTCCTGCGCTTCACCACGGACGCGGGGGTGTTCTCCCGGGACGGCCTGGACCGGGGCACGGAGGTGCTCCTGAACGCGCTGCCGGAGCTCACGGGCCGGGTGCTGGACCTGGGCTGCGGCTGGGGCGCTGTGGGCGTGGCGCTGGGGGCGAAGTGCCCGGGGCTTGAGATCGTCATGACGGACGTAAACGCCCGGGCGGTCGAGCTGTCCCGGCGCAACCTTGTGCAAAACGGCGTCCGCGCCGAGGTTTTGCAGGGCGACGGCTTTGCGCCCGTGACGGGCACGTTCGACGCCATCGTCACCAATCCCCCCATCCGGGTGGGCAAGGCGGTGATCTATGGCCTTTTCGACCGGGCGCGGGACTTTTTAAACCCCGGCGGCCGCCTGTACGTCGTCATCCGCAAGCAGCAGGGCGCGCCCTCGGCGCTGAAGCATCTGAAGGAGCGCTACAAAACCGCCGGGGTCATCGACCGCGGCGGGGGCTTCTGGGTCATAGAGGCGTCAATGGAATAATTTGGGCCGGAAGCGCACGATGTAGATCGACGCGAACCGCGCCAGGGCCACGTCGTACAGCGCCAGGGTGACGTTGCCCATCAAAAGCGTGAGCAGGGTCATGGCCAGCGTGGCGTCCATGTAGTCGGCCATGATCTCGTCAAGCCTCAGCACGAAGAAGATCAGCGCGTACATCGCCCCGATGGCGACGTTCCACAGCAAAAGCTTCACGAGCCTGCGCAGCCACGCCCGGCGCGCGAATCTGACGTCGATATCCCACTTGAGCACCGGGTAGTACCCCAGGAACGCGAACAGCAGCGCGGCCTCCTTGTCCGGGCACAGCATCAGCCCCAGCAGCGCGATGGCCGCCCAGCCGCACCAGGCGAGGGTCCGGCCGCAGTCGAACACCAGCGGGATCAGCGCAAAGCCCGCCAGCGCCGGGCAGCAGAACGTGGCCAGCGGGATCACCCCGCCCAGCAGCATCACTGCCGCGCCCAGCGCCACCATCATGCCGCTGACGGCCATCCTCCGGCTGTTTGCGCGCATGGATGAACACCCCCTTTACGGGGATTCATTCGACGCGAAACGCGCGTTTTCCTGCATCATTACAAGCAAAGGGATGAACACCACATGAGCGAAGTCGTCATCATCACCGGCGGCACCAGCGGCATCGGCCTGGCCACCGCCCGGCTCTTGCGGGCGAAGGGCTACAGGGTCTACGATTTCAGCCGCCGCCCCCACGCCGACACCCCCGACCACCTGAGCGTGGACGTCACCGACGAAAGCGCCGTGCGCGCCGCGGTGGAGGCGCTCTATGCCCGGGAGGGGCGCATCGACATACTCATCAACAACGCCGGCTTCGGCATCTCCGGGGCCATGGAGTTCACCGAGTCCAAAGACGCCCACAGGCTGATGGAGGTCAACCTGTTCGGCATGGACAACATGATCCGCGCCGTGCTGCCCCACATGCGCGCGGCGGGGCGGGGCCGCATCGTGAACATCTCCTCCGTGGCGGGGGTGTTCGCCATCCCCTTCCAGGCGTGGTACTCCATCTCCAAGGCCGCGGTGCGCTCGCTGACGCTGGCCCTGGCCAACGAGGTCGCCCCCTACGGCATACAGGTGACCAGCGTGCTGCCCGGGGACATCAAAACCGGCTTCACCGCCGCCCGGGAGAAGAGCGTCGCGGGCGACGACGCCTACGGTGGCCGGATCGCCCGGTCCGTTCAGCGCATGGAGCACGACGAGCAGGGCGGCATGTCCCCCGACGTGGCCGCAAGGACCGTCGCGCGCGTCGCCACCAAAAAGGGCGGCGTCAAGCCCTATTACACCATCGGTTTAAGCTACAAATGCCTGGTGTTCCTGGACAATCTGCTGCCCTGCGGGGCCGTGCGGCGGCTACTGTACCTGCTGTATGCGAAATGATGAGGTGAATGTCGTGTCGAAACTGACGCTTGAGGTCTGCTGCGGCAGCGTGGAGGACGTATTGCAGGCCGCCCGGGGCGGCGCGGACCGCGTGGAGCTCAATTCCTGCCTGTTCCACGGCGGGCTGACCCCCTCCATCGGGGAACTGATCACCGCAAAGGCGCTGTGCGACCTGCCGGTGATGACCATGGTGCGCCCCCGGCAGGGCGGCTTCTGCTACACCGACGCGGAGTACAAAACCGCCCTGGCCGACGCCGAGCAGCTGCTTGAACACGGCGCGGACGGGCTGGTGTTCGGCTTTCTGAACGCGGACGGCACGCTGGACGCGGCCCGCACGAGGGAGCTTTGCCGGCTGGCGGGCGACAGGACCAAGGTGTTCCACCGGGCCATCGACGTGGCCCCCGACTGGCGCAGCATGCTGGGGCAGCTGATCGAGCTGGGCGTGGACCGCGTGCTGACCAGCGGCCAGGCCCCGGACGTGTTCTACGGCATCGATGTCATCCGCGAGATGATGGACTTCGCCCAGGGCGCGATACAGATCCTGCCCGGCGCGGGGGTCAGCCTCAAGAACGTGGACGCCATCGTCGAGCGCACCGGCTGCGATCAGATCCACGTCGCCCGGTTCACCCAGGCCGTCGATCCCTCCACCGCCAACAACCGCGATATCTTCTACGGCGGCGCGCTCTATCCCCCGGAGGACCGGTATGACGTGATCGACGGAGGGTATATCGCAAGGATACGGGAGAGGGTATAATTGGGAATTGGGAATGGGGAATTGGGAATTATGGAATGCCGGAATGCGCCCCCTCAGTCAGCTTCGCTGACAGCTCCCCCTGCGCAGGGGAGCCTGAGCCCGGCGCAGGGACGCCATTCATGACTGCGGGGTTGCCAAGCCTTCCCCTTCAGGGGGTTCGAGCGCCCGGAAAACAGTCCGGTGGACTTGCCTTCCCCTTTGGGGAAGGTGGCAGCCCGAAGGGCTGACGGATGAGGTCGGCAGGCCCCCGGAACGGTGGCGCGAAACGCCGGAAGAGGTCGTCCCCCAATTCCCCATTCCCAATTCCCCATTCCCAATTCCCCATTCCCAATTCTCCCAAAAAGGAGGCTCTAATGCTCTCAGGACTTCTAAGTACGCGCGCCGCCTCGATGGGCCTGCCGATGACGGAGGGGCAGGCGGCGCAGTTTGCCGCGTATCACGGCATGCTCGCCTCGGCCAATGCCCGGATGAACCTGACCCGCGTGCCGGAGGACCCCCGGGAGGCGGCGGACCGCAACTATCTGGACAGCATCGCGCCGCTGGCCTACGGCTTTCCGGCGGCGGAGTGCGCCATCGACGTGGGCTCCGGCGCGGGGTTTCCGGGCATACCGCTGTCGATCATGCTGCCCGGGGTGCGCTTCACGCTGATGGACGCCCTGCAAAAGCGGGTGGAATTCCTGCAATCGGTGATCGACGCGCTCCATCTGAACGCCGAGGCGGTCCACCTGCGCTCGGAGGATGCCGCCCGCAGGCCCGAATTCCGGGAGCGCTTCGATATAGCCGTCGCACGGGCCGTGGCGCCGATGAACGTGCTGTGCGAGCTCCTGCTGCCCTTCGTGCGGGTCGGCGGGCGCATGCTGGCCATGAAGGGGCCGAATCTCGACGATGAGCTCCGGGACGCCGACCGCGCCCTGACGACCCTGGGCGGCGCCATCGAGCGGGTGATCGAGATGCCCATCCCCGGCAGGGACTGGAACCACCGCGGGGCGTGGATCGTCAAGGTGTCCGCCACCCCGGAAAAATACCCCCGCCGGGCAGGCATGCCGGAAAAACGCCCGATAATCTGACTATTTTTCCGCAAACTGGCATTTTTGGGGATTCTCCCGGATATAATAATGGCTGTAATCCATTATGATTCAGGAGGATACACCATGAAGAAGCTGTTTGTACTGGCGCTGATGGCGGCCCTGATCGCGGCCGCGCTGTCGGCCTGCTCCATGACCGGCGTCACCCGGAACACCACCACCGCCACCGAGAAGCCCGCCGTCACCGAGGCGCCCACCGCCGGGCCCGCCGCGGAGGCGACCGCGGAGCCCGCGGAGGCGACCGCGGAGCCCGCGGAGGCGACTGTGGAGCCCGCGGCCGAGCCCACCGTGGAGACCACCACCGCCACCGAGAAGCCCGCGGGGAATTAACTATGGCGCAGGGGGCCGAAAAATATCGCAGGAACGCCGATCGCGGCGTTCCTGCGATATTTTTATTCCTTCTCGGACAGTGTCTGTCGATGCGTCCCGGGACAGCCCCCGGTCCGCCTCCGCCGGAAGCATCCGCAAGGCAGCTTCATCAGATTACAATTCTGTTGCAGTGACTTCGAATCCCATCGTAGGGACGCCATTAATGGCGTCCGCGTCATTGACTCCACCTGAATCGGACGCCAAGAATGGCGTCCCTACGATGCGATTGCGCCGTATGATCGTCGTTTTCAGACAGTCCCACACATTGACTTCACCTGAGTCGGACGCCAAGAATGGCGTCCCTACGATGGATTTTCCGGTCCTGTAATCCGATAAAGTCACCCGGGAATCATCCGTAGATGAACTTGTGCAGCTTCTGCTTGTTGGCGTTGAAGTCCACCTTGATGGCCCAGATGCCCTCATAGGTGCCGGTCTGGTAGGTATTGTCGGCGGGCACGCGGAATTGGGGGATGTTGTCCATGTTCATCTGCAAACCGGCGGCGGCGATGGTCATGAGCTGGGTCATGTTCATGTTGGTCTCGACGCAGGAGAGCAGCTTCATGATGACGGACACGATGGTGCCCGCGTTTTCCTGCTGCAAACGCTTGGCGATCTGGGTCAGCACGTAGCGCTGGCGCTCGGTGCGCTTGTAGTCGGAGTCGATCTTTCGGATGCGGGCGTAGGCGGTGGCCTGGTTGCCGTTCAGATGGACGTTTTCGCCGTACTCCTCCAGCTTCTCCATGCCGGACAGGGGCGACAGGTCGAACAGGCCCTTGTTGAGCGCGTTCATCTCCTTCTCGGTGACGTCGAGATCCAGCCCGCCCAGCAGGTCGATGATCTCCGCCATGCTGGACAGGTTCACCAGCGCGTAGTATTGCAGGTTCAGGCCGAAGTGCTCGTTGATGGTGCGCATCACCAGCGCGGGGCCGCCGTAGATGCAGGCGGAATTCAGCTTGCCGGTCTTGGTGCGGCCGTCCATCGACACCCAGATGTCGCGCATGAAGGAGGTCAGCTTGGCCTGCTTGGTGGCCAGGTTGACGGACATCACGATCATGCTGTCCGTGCGGCCGTACTGGTTGGTGTACTTCACGTCGGTACCCAGCAGCAGTATGTTCACCCAGTTGTCCGGCAGGCCCTCGGTCACCGCGAAGTCGTCGATGGTGTACGCCTGGTCCACCACCACGTCCTGCTGCTCGGTGCCGGCCATCCAGTCCTCGTTGGGATTTTCGAGGGAGGCGCTGTCCTCCGCGGGCTGGAAGCCGTCGTCCTGCTGAGTATCGGCTGACGGCTGGGCTTCGCTTGCCTGCCGGAGGCTGCCCGGGTCGGGCATGGGGATGGTATTCTCCGAGAGCGCCCCCGCCACCGCGGCGAAAACCAGCATCAATACCGTCAATAGCGCGATTGTCTTTTTGCCGTTCACAGGTCTTTTCCTCCGAAGTATTTCGTTGCTAACATTATATCAGCCCCCTTTGTAAAAATCAATCCGTGCGCACAATTCAACCAAACTTGTCACCATTTCATCGCATTCCTGTCGAATTTTCATAAAAAACAGACCCACCGTGAATACGATGGGCCTGTGGCTGCGAGGGGATCACTCCTCCTCGTATTCCTCCTCGGCGGGCTCCTCGACCGCGGGCGCCTCGGCAACGGGGGCCTCCGGCGCGGGCGCCTCGGCCGCGGGGGCGTTCTGCCGGTTCATGAAGTCATGGATGGGATCGGTGCCCTTGGCGGCGGCCCTGATCTGGTCGAACTGGGCGGTGACCTCCTCCTTGATGACGTCCATGGCGTCCTTCTCCCGCTCGGTGGGCGTGAGCGCCTGCTTGAGGTTCTTGGCGGCCTCGGCCAGCTTGTCGTCCACCTGGGTCTTGTCCAGCGCGGCCTGGGCCTTGTCCTTCAAACCCTTGGCGGCCTCGACGATTTTCTCATCGATGTCGGTCTTGTCCAGCGCGGCCTGGGCCTTGTCCTTCAAATCCTTGGCGGCCTCGACGATCTTCTCGTCGATGTCGGTCTTGTCCAGCACGCTCTTGGCGCTCTCCTGTATCTTCGATACCGCCTTGTTGACCTCATCCAGCAATCCAGCCATATTCGGTAACCTCCTGTCGATGTTTTGAGGGTATTATACCAGATTTAACACGCCAATGCAACCTCAAATGCTTCCTTGACTTTCCCGCGGAATGCGGTTACAATTATGGTAGAAAGTTGACAATACGGGGCGAAGGAGCCGAGGCACATGAAGAAAATTGTGGTTGGCAGTCGGGAGAGCCGCCTGGCGATGATCCAGAGCATGACGCTGGTGAACCATCTGCGCTCGGCGCATCCCGAGATGCGGGTCGAGCTCGTGACCATGAAGACCACCGGGGACGTGATACTGGACCGGACGCTCGACAAGGTGGGCGGCAAGGGGCTTTTCGTGAAGGAGCTGGACGCGGCGCTGCTGGATCGTCGCATCGACCTGGCGGTGCACTGTGTCAAGGACATGCCCATGGCACTGGCCGAGGGCACCGCGGCGCTGTGCTACTCCCGGCGGGAGGACCCCCGGGACGCGCTGGTGCTGCCGGAGGGCGTGAAGGCGCTTAAAAAGGCCCCGGTGCTGGGCACCTCCAGTCTGCGGCGCGCCCTGCAGCTCAAGAAGCTGTTTCCGGACTGCGAGATCAAAACGGTGCGCGGCAACGTGCTCACGCGGCTTAAGAAGCTGGACGCCGGGCAGTTCGACGCGCTGGTGCTGGCCGCGGCGGGGCTCAAGCGGCTGGGCCTGGAGGGGCGCATCACCCGCCTGTTCGAGCCGGACGAGATCATCCCCGCGGCGGGCCAGGGCATCCTCGCGGTGCAGGGCCGCGCCGGGGACGACTGCCCGGAGCTGAGCGGCTACGCGGACCGGGACGCCATGCTGTGCGCGCTGTGCGAGCGGGCCTTCGTGCGGACGCTGGACGGCGGCTGCACCTCGCCGGTGTGCGCTCACGCCCGGGTGCAGGGCGACGCCATCAGCGTGCGGGCGCTGTACTGGAGCCCGGACACCGGGTGGGACCCTAAAACCGGGGAAATTCGCATCGGCACGGACCGCGGCGCGGCGGCGGACGCCGAGGCCATCGGCATCCGGCTGGCGAACCGCCTGCGCGGGGAGGTGGCCCCATGACCGGGAAGGTCTGGCTGGTGGGCGCGGGTCCCGGGGACCCGGGGCTTCTGACCCTCAGGGCCCGCCGGGCGCTCGAGCAGGCCGACGTGGTGGTCTACGACGCGCTGGTGGGCCCGGGGGTGCTGGGCATGATCCCGGACACCGCCCGGCTGATCTTCGCCGGGAAGCGCTCCAGCCATCACTACATGAAGCAGTCCGACACCAACCGGGTGCTGCTGGAGGAGGCCCTCGCGGGCAACAGCGTGGTGCGGCTGAAGGGGGGCGACCCCTTCCTGTTCGGCCGGGGCGGCGAGGAGCTGGAGCTTCTGTGTCAGCACGGCGTGCCCTTTGAGGTGGTGCCAGGGGTGACCAGCGCCTTCGCGGTGCCGGCGTACTGCGGCATCCCCGTCACCCACCGGGACTGCTGCTCCAGCGTGCACGTGATCACCGGGCACCGGCGGGAGGGGCAGGATTACGACATCGACTTCGACGCCCTGGTCAGAACCGGCGGCACGCTGGTGTTCCTGATGGGCGTGGCGGCGCTTCACGACATCGCGTCCGGCCTCATGCGCGCCGGCATGTCCCCCGACATGCCCGCCGCGGTGCTTGAAAAGGGCACCACCGCGCGGCAGCGCCGGATCTCCGCCACCATCTCCACGCTGGAGGACGCCTGTACCGCGGCGCAGGTGCAGACCCCGGCCATCATCGTGGTGGGCCGGGTGTGCGCGCTGGCGGAGGACTTTAAGTGGTTTGAAAGGAAGCCCCTGTCCGGCGTGCGGGCGGTCGTCACCCGGCCCCGGGAGCTGTCCTCCGGGCTGGCGGAGATGCTGCGCCGGGAGGGGGCCGAGGTGCTGGAGCTGCCCGCCATACGCACGGTGCCGATCCGGGATAAAGGCATCGACGACGCCGTCCGCCGCCTGGAGCAGGGCGGGTTCGACTGGCTTGTCTTCACCAGCCCCAGCGGCGTGCGGGTGTTCATGGACCGGCTGATCGAGTTAAGCGACCTGCGCGCGCTTTCGGGCGTCAGGCTGGCGGCCATCGGCGAGGGCAGTCGCAGGGCGCTTAAACAGTACGGCCTGCGCTCGGACTTCATGCCCACGGTGTACGACGGGGAGACCCTCGGGCGCGAGCTGCGGGACGTCTGCGCGCCGGGTTCGCGCATACTCATTCCACGCGCCGCCATCGGCAACCCCGAGCTCATCGAAGAGCTCAGGAAGGGCCCGGGCTTCGACGTCACCGACCTGCCCACCTACGACACCGAGTACGCCCGGAGCCGCACCGTCGATGTGGCCGCCCTGCTCGACGCGGGGGAGATCGACTTCTGCGTGTTCACCAGCGCGTCCACCGTGCGGGGCTTCGCCGCGGGCGTGCCGGACGCCGATTTTACAAAGGTCAACGCCGTGTGCATCGGCCGCCAGACCGCCGAGGCCGCGCGGCAGTACGGCATGCGCGTGCGCGTAGCGGAGAAGGCGGCGCTGGAGGCGCTGGTTCAGTGCGTCAAAGACGCAATATAAAACGACCGAAGGGAGTTATCAAAATGCGTGGTATCGCTTACGGCGTGGGCGTCGGTCCGGGGGACCCGGAGCTGATGACGCTGAAGGCCGTCAAACTGATCAGGGAAAACGACGTGATCGCGCTGCCGGGCCGGGAGCCGAAGGAGACGGTGGCGTACAAAATCGCCGTCGCGGTGGTGCCGGAGCTCGCGGACAAGGAGCTCGTGCCGGTGTACATGCCCATGGTGAAGGACCGGGCGCTGATCGATCTGGAGCACCGCAAGGCGGCGAAGCTGATCGAGGGCTATCTGGATCAGGGCAAGAACGTGGTGTACCTCACCCTGGGGGACTCCACCGTCTACTGCACCTTCTCCTACATCCAGCACCATCTGGAGGCCGACGGCTACGCAAGCGCGCTGGTGCCGGGCATCACATCGTTCTGCGCGGCGGCGTCGCGGCTGAACGTGCCCCTTTGCGAGTGGGACGAGCAGCTGCACATCGTGCCCGCGGTGCACCGCCTGGACAAGGTGCTCGACGAGCCCGGCAACTACGTGCTGATGAAGTCCGCCAGCCAGATGGCCGCCGTGAAGCGCATGCTCAGTGACAGCGGCCGGGACGTGATGATGGTGGAGAACTGCTCCATGCCGGACGAGAAGGTCTACCGCAGCGTGGACGAGATCCCCGACGACGCCGGGTATTTCTCGCTGATCATCGCCAAGGAAAAGCATGATTGAGCTTGTGAACCTCACCAAGCGCTTCGGCGACTTCACCGCCGTGGACCACCTGAGCCTGACCATCGAGACCGGGGAGTTCTTCGGCCTGCTGGGGCCCAACGGCGCGGGCAAGACCACCACCATCTCCATGATGTCCACGGTGCTTCTGCCCTCCGAGGGGGAGATCCGGGTGGACGGCGCGCGGCTGGACCGCCGGGCCTCGGCCCAGAAGCGCAAGCTGGCCGTGATCACCCAGGAGTACTCCATGCGCCAGGACATGAACATGGACGAGGTCATGGAGTACCAGGGGCGGCTTTACTACCTGCCGAAGAAGGTCATCCGCGAAAAGACGGAGGCGCTGCTCAGCTTCGCGGGGCTCATCGACTACCGCCGCCGCACGGTCAGGCACCTGTCCGGCGGCATGAAGCGCAAGCTGATGATCTGCCGGGCGCTGATGATCGAGCCGGAGATACTGCTGCTGGACGAGCCCACCGCCGGCATGGACGCGCTGTCCCGGCGGCAGATGTGGAACCTGCTCAGGCGGGTCAATTCCGACAAAATGACCATCGTGCTGACCACCCACTACATCGAGGAGGCCCAGGCCCTCTGCAACCGCGTGGCGCTGATCAACCGGGGACGGCTTCAAAAGCTGGACACCCCCGCCGCGCTGATCAACGAGCTGGGCCCGTTTGCCGTAGACGAGACCGCCGACGAGACGTTGAAGAGCCGCTATTTCCACGACCGGGACGCCGCCATCGCCCACCTCTCGAAGGCCGGGGACGGCGCGGCGCTGCGGGCCACCACCCTGGAGGACGTGTTCGTGGACTGCGCCGGGAGGAAGCTGTAATGGGCATCATCACCGTACTGTGGGAAAAGTGGGTGGAGTTCCGCCGGGACTTCTACAAGATCACCGTGGCGGCCATGATCTCCCCGCTGATGTACCTCATCATATTCGGCATGGGCATACAGACCACCTCCCACGGGGAGCCCTACCTGCACTTTCTGATCCCCGGCATCGTGGCGATGGCCACCATGACCGGCTCCTTCTCGGCCATCGCCCAGAACATGAGCGTGCAGCGGCTGTACGAAAAGGCGCTGGACCAGATCATGGTCTCGCCCACGCCGCTGTGGCAGTTCATACTGGGCCAGGTGATCGGGGGCAGCCTGCGGGGGATGTACGCGGGCGGGGTGATACTGCTTCTGACCCTGCCCATCCGCACGGACCTGATCTTCAACGGCATGTCGCTTTTGATCATGTTTCTGAACGGCACCGTGTTTTCGACCATCGCGCTGGTGCTGTCGTTCCTGGCCAAGAGCTACACCGACGCGCCCCGCTACACCTCCTACATCATCATGCCCATGTCCTTTCTGTGCAACACCTTCTTCTCCACCGACCAGATGCCCGCGGGCTTTCGGCAGGTGATTGCGCTGCTGCCGCTTTCGCAGGCCAGCGCCATGATCCGCGCCGTGGCCAACGGCAACCCGCCGGGCGGGTTCGGCTTCATCGTGCTGTGCGCCTACCTGATCATCTTCGGCGCGGTGTCGGTCATATTCATTTATAAGAAGAAAAACCTGTGAGGAGGCGGCCCCGTGAAGCGAATCATCTGCCTGATGGCCTGCCTCCTGCTGCTCCTGCTGCCCGCGGCGGGGGCGGTGACCGTGCTGACCCCGTCCGACGACATGCCCGCGCGGCTTGAGACAGCCCGGGAGACCATGGACGGCATGCGGGTCGGGCGCTACGGCATGACGCCCGTCACCGACGTGCCCGACGGCACCTATGCCGTCCGGGTGGAGTCCTCCTCGCCCTACTTCAGGGTCGTCGAGGCGACGCTGACGGTTCAGGGCGGGGCGATGTCCGCCGACATCGTGATCGGCAGTACAAGCTACGACCGCGTGCGGGTGGGGGAGGAGATCCCCGGGGAGGTCCGGGACGGCCGCACGACGTTCCGCATCCCCGTGCCCGGGCTGAACGTGGCCTTCGACTGCGCCGCCCACAGCGTCAAGCGCGATCAGTGGTACGACCGGCAGCTGCTCGTCGACGCCGCCTCGCTGCCCGAGGGCACGCTGCCCTACGCCCTGCCGGACTACGCGCTGGTCGAAAAGGCGCTGGACGCCTTCCTCCCCGAGAAGGAGCCGGAAACGGTCGAAGCGGAGGCCGTCGAGCCGGTGGCGGTCAGCTGGCCCGACGGGGACTACGCCATCGAGGTCACCCTCACCGGCGGCAGCGGGCGGGCGTCGGTCAGCTCCCCCACGCGGATGATCGTGCGGGAGGGCCGGGCTTACGCGCGGCTTCTGTGGTCCAGCGCCTACTATGACTACATGCTGCTGGGCGGGGTCCGCTACGACAACCTGGCCGACGACGGGGGCAATTCCACGTTTGAGATCCCCATCCCCATGATGGATCAGCCGGTGGAGGTCGTCGCCGACACCACCGCCATGGGCGAGCCGGTGGAGATACGCTATCAGCTCACGTTCTACGCCGAGTCGGTGGGCGACGTGCGGCAGGTGCCCCAGGAGGCCGCGAAGTCGGTATTGATGATCTCGCTGGTCATCATCGTGCTGGGCGGGGTGCTGAACTACTTTATCAAGAGGGGGCGGCGGTGAGCCGTGAAGCCGTATTTTCCGATGTTCGTGGACCTGTCCCACAGGCGCGCGCTGGTGGTGGGGGCGGGCAAAATCGCCGCGCGGCGGGTCAAAACCCTCGCCGTATTCTGCAGCGATATCACCGTGGTGGCCCCTGAGATCTGCCCCGAAATTGAAGAAACCGGCGTGACCCTCGTCCGCCGAGCCTACCTGCCCGCCGACCTGGAGGGCGCGGACCTGGTGCTGGCCGCCACCGACGATCACGCGCTCAACGCCGATATCGCCGCGGCCTGCCGGGCGCGGGGCGTGCCGGTCAACGTCTCAAGCGACCAGAACCTGTGCGATTTCTTCTTCCCCGGCGTGGCTGTCAGCGGGGCCGTGGTGGCGGGGGTCACCGCCAGCGGCACGGACCACGCCCTGGCGCGGCGGGCGACGGAGGTTGTGCGGGAGGCGCTGGGGCGCGTCGGGGAATAGGGAACAGGAATAGCCGCTCTAACGAGCCTTCCCCTTTAGGGGAAGGTGGCATTTGCGAAGCAAATGACGGAAGAGGTCGTCCCCCGTTTCCTCACGACAAATCCCCCCTTGACAACGGGTTGAATCGCGAATATCCTAAAGGTATCGGAGAAAAAAGGCAATTGCATGGAACGGAGGCGATTTCTACGACATTAAGGGAGCTTGAGATCGGCAAGTCGGCGCGGATCGAGGCCGTGGGCGGCGACGGCGCGCTGCGGCAGCACTTCCTGGACATGGGCGTGATCCCGGGGGCGGAGGTCACGCTTGTGAAATACGCCCCGCTGGGCGACCCCATGGAGCTGAGGATCCACAGCTACGAGCTGACGCTTCGGCTGTCGGACGCGGAGAAGATCGAGATCACCCCCATCGCCCGACGCGCGCAGAAGCCCGAGAGCGCGGAGAGCGCGGAGAAATCCCGGCACCTGGGCCTGGGCGAGGAGGGCATATTCCATCCCCCGGGCACAGGCAACCCGCTGCCGGACACGGAGATATTGACCTTCGCGCTGGTGGGCAACCAGAACTGCGGCAAGACCACGCTGTTCAACCAGCTCACCGGCATGAACCAGCACGTGGGCAACTTCCCCGGCGTGACGGTGGACCGCAAGGACGGCGCCATCATCGGCGCGCGCAACACCCGCATCACCGACCTGCCGGGCATCTACTCCATGTCCCCCTACTCCAGCGAGGAGCTGGTGTCGCGGGACTTCGTGCTGAACGAAAAGCCCCGGGCCATCATCAACATCGTGGACGCCACCAACATCGAGCGCAACCTGTACCTGACCATGCAGCTATTGGAGACGGGCATCCCCACGGTGGTGGCGCTCAACATGATGGACGAGCTGCGCGGCAACGGCGGCTCGGTGGACATCAACCGCATGGAGGCCATGCTGGGCGTGCCCGTGGTGCCCATCTCCGCGGCCAAGAACGAGGGCGTGGAGGAGCTGAAGGACCACGCCGTGCACATCGCCCGCTATCAGGAGCCGCCATTGAGGCAGGACTTTTGCGGCAAGGACGATCAGGGCGGCGCGGTGCACCGCTGCCTGCACGCGGTGTGCCATCTGATCGAGGACCACGCCCAGCGCGCGGGCCTGCCGCTTCGGTTCGCGGCCAGCAAGATCGTCGAGGGTGACAGGCTGATACTGGACAAGCTGAATCTGGACGCCAACGAGCTTGAGATGCTGGACCACATCGTTAAGCAGATGGAATCCGAGCGCGGCCTGGACCGGGCGGCGGCTATGGCGGACATGCGCTTTTCGTTCATCGAGAAGGTGTGCGACGCCTGCGTGACCCGGCCCCACGAGAGCAAGGAGCACCTGCGCAGCGAGCGCATCGACCGTCTGCTGACCGGGCGCTTTACCGCCATACCGATGTTCATACTGATCATGGGCCTGGTGTTCTACCTGACCTTCAGCGTGGTGGGCGCGTGGCTTCAGAACCTGATGGCCGCGGGGGTATCGGCGCTGACCGACGCCGCGGACGTCGCGCTGAGCGCCGCCTCGGTCAACCCGGTGATCCACAACCTGATCATCGGCGGCATCTTCGAGGGCGTGGGCAGCGTCCTGAGCTTTTTGCCCATCATCGTGGTGATGTTCTTCTTCCTGTCGATGCTGGAGGACTCCGGCTACATCGCCCGTGTGGCGTTCTTCATGGACAAGCTGCTTCGAAAGATCGGCCTCTCGGGCCGCAGCATCGTGCCGATGCTGATCGGCTTCGGCTGCACGGTGCCCGCGGTGATGTCCACCCGCACCCTGCCCAGCGAGCGCGACCGCCGTATGACCATACTGCTGACGCCCTTCATGTCCTGCACGGCGAAGCTGCCCATCTACGGCTTCTTCGTGGCGGCGTTCTTTCCGAAGCGGGGCTGGCTGGTGATGGTGGCGCTGTACGCCCTGGGCATACTCACCGGCATCGCGGCGGCGGCGCTCTACAAGAGCACGCTGTTTAAGGGCGAGGCCGTGCCGCTGGTACTGGAGCTGCCCAACTACCGGCTGCCCAGCCCCCGAAGCGTCATGCAGCTTCTGTGGGAGAAGTCCAAGGACTTTCTGCAGCGCGCCTTTTCGGTGATCCTCGTGGCCACCATCGTGGTGTGGTGCCTGTCCCACTTTGACACCCAGTTCAACCTCACCGAGGACATGCGCACCAGCATACTCGCGCTGCTCTCCGGCTGGCTGGCCCCGATCCTCAGGCCCCTGGGCCTGGGCGACTGGCGGGTGGCCACCTCGCTGATCACCGGCTTCATGGCCAAGGAGAGCGTGGTCACCGTGATGCAGATGCTCTACCGCGGCGAGAGCGGCGTGGTGGCGGCCATGAGCACGCTGTCCGCCGCCAGCATGCTGGCCTTCAGCCTGCTCTACACCCCCTGCGTGGCCGCCGTGGCCGCCATCCGCCGGGAGCTGGGCCGCCGCTGGGCCGTGGGCGTGGTGCTCTGGCAGTGCGGCATCGCCTGGTTCGTGGCGCTGTGCGTGCGCGTGATCGGGCTGGCGCTGGGACTGGGATAAGGAGGCGACCATGAATCTTATCGATATCCTGCTGATACTGGCCATCGCCGCGGCGGTGGTCCTCGCCCTGCGCCATGCCGTGAGGACCCGCCGGTCCGGCGGCTGCGGCTGCGGCTGCGCCGGATGCAACAAGCCCTGCGCGTCCCGGAACGCCGGCACCCGGCCGCCCGAACGGTAATCCCTGACCCGATCAACCTCCTCTGCTTCCTGCCCGTCTGGCTTTCCCGACTTGCCCCTCGCCGTCATCGACAAGAAACAGTAGGAGGTTGACCATGGCAAGACCCACCACCAATCAATCCATCGAAGACTACCTGGAGGCCATACTGGTCGTCCAGCAGCAAAGCGGACACTGTCGGTCCGTGGACGTCGCCAACCACCTGGGCTTCACGAAGGCCAGCGTGTCGGTGGCGGTGTCCAACCTGTCCCGGCTGGGCTACGCCCGCAAGCTGGCCGACGGCAACCTGGTGCTCACCGAGAAGGGCATGGAGTATGCCGCGTCGGTGCTCCGGCGGCACCGGCTGCTCACGGACGTGCTCGTGCGCCTGGGCGTGCCGCCGGAGATCGCCGAGGAGGACGCCTGCCGCATCGAGCACGACATCAGCGCCGAGACCTACGACCGGATCAAGGCGTGGTACGAGCGCGCATAGCGCCGCCCGAATCATTGACACTGATCGCACGGAATGATATAATTGCAGTATAAAAATGACAAGAAACGGGGGTCATACCAATGGACATTCGCTATTCCTGCAACCAGCGCGACTTCAAGCGCTACACCACCGAGGAGGTGCGGAAGGAATTCCTGATCGAGACGCTGTTCGTGCCGGGCAGGGTGACACCGGTGTACAGCCACGTGGACCGCATGGTCACGGTGGGCATCATGCCCGCGGACAGGCCGCTGTCCATCGACGACGGCATCGACGTGTGGCACTGCTTCGGCACCCACGCCTTCCTGGAGCGCCGCGAGGCCGGCCTGTTCAACGTCGGCGGCGCGGGAACGGTGACGGTGGACGGCACGGTCTACCCGATGGGCTACAAGGACTGCCTGTACATCACCATGGGCGCGAAGGACGTGGTCTTTGCCTCCGACGATCCGGCGAATCCGGCCAAATTCTACATGGTGTCGGCTCCAGCCCACACCCGCTATGAAAACCGGCTCATCAAGATCGCCGACGCCGCCAAAAAGCCCTGCGGCGCGGCGGAGACCAGCAACAAGCGGGTCATCAACCAGTTCATCCACCCCGACGTATTGAAGACCTGCCAGCTCTCCATGGGCATGACGGTGCTGGAGCCCGGCAGCGTGTGGAACACCATGCCCGCCCACACCCACGAGCGGCGCATGGAGGTGTACTTCTACTTCGAGGTGCCCAAGGACAACGTGGTGTTCCACTTCATGGGCGAGCCCGATGAGACCCGCCACGTGGTGATGCTCAACGAACAGGCCATCATCAGCCCTTCCTGGTCCATCCACGCCGGCGCGGGCACCAGCAACTACACCTTCATCTGGGCCATGGGCGGCGAAAATCAGGCCTTTGACGACATGGACAACATACCCACCACAGAACTGCGATAAGAGGAGGAGATACCCATGAACGATTTTATGAAGAACTTCAGCCTTGAGGGCAAGATCGCCTGGATCACCGGCGCGAGCTACGGCATCGGCTTCGCCATCGCCACCGCCTACGCCCACAGCGGCGCGAGGATCGTGTTCAACGACATCAACCAGGAGCTGGTGGACAAGGGCCTGGCCGCCTATAAAGAGGCCGGCATCGACGCCCGCGGCTACGTGTGCGACGTGACCAATGAGGAGGCCGTGCAGGCGCTGGTGAAGCAGATCGAGGCCGAGGTCGGCGTGGTGGACATACTGGTCAACAACGCCGGCATCATCCGCCGCATCCCCATGTGCGAGATGCCCGCCTCGGAGTTCAGCAAGGTCATCAACGTGGACCTGGTGGCCCCGTTCATCGTGGCCAAGGCCGTCATCCCCTCCATGATCAAGAAGGGCCACGGCAAGATCATCAACATCTGCTCCATGATGTCCGAGCTGGGCCGCGAGACCGTGTCCGCCTACGCTGCGGCCAAGGGCGGCCTCAAGATGCTGACCCGCAACATCTGCTCCGAGTACGGCGAGTTCAACATCCAGTGCAACGGCATCGGCCCCGGCTACATCGCCACCCCCCAGACCGCGCCCCTGCGGGAGCGCCAGCCCGACGGCAGCCGCCACCCCTTCGACCAGTTCATCGTGGCCAAGACCCCCGCGGCCCGCTGGGGCACCACCGACGACCTGATGGGCCCCGCCGTGTTCCTGGCCTCCGACGCCTCCAACTTCGTCAACGGCCACGTGCTCTACGTGGACGGCGGTATCCTCGCCTATATCGGCAAGCAGCCGTAAAAAAAGCAATCAATAACAAACCCCGTGGGGACGGCCGATGGCCGCCTCGACGGGGTTTGTTATTGATTCAGTTCATTCGATTCAATATATCCGACAGCGCATCCCGAAGGGGTTTAAAGTCGCCCGTGATGGCTTCCCAGACGATCCTCATGCGGACGCCCTCATAATCATGGACGATGCGGTTGCGCAGGCCGTACATCTGCCGCCACGGGATTTCCGGGTGCGCGGCGGAGAAGGCGTCGTCCAGTCCGTTTCGGGCGAGTTCCCCGATTTGCAGCACGTTGAAGACGCACGCCTCCTGGAGCATGCGATTGTCCACAAAATCCTGAAAATCCCGGCCTTCGCAGTATTCGAGGGTGTGGTCGAGGTGGCCGATGATCTTGCGAAGGACCTGCGCGTTTCGCTTATCGCTCATAGATGACCTTCCCCGTTTTCTGTATTTCGCGCTCGATCCTCGAGCCGGGAACGATGTCCCGGGTGTCGATCAGGTCCACCGGGCAATCGAAGGACCGGCAGACGTCCTCCATGAGCCCGAAGAAGGAGAGGCCCGGCAGGCCGCTGTCCACGAGGATGTCGATATCGCTATCCGGCGTGGCGAGTCCTTTGCCGTAGGAGCCGAACAGCACGGCCCTGCGGACGTTGTTCCGGACGAACACGGGCGTCAGCCGCGCCTTGATCTGGTCGATCGTATAGGGATGAACCAAAGGGCTCCCTCCTCTCGCGTCCGAATGGATAAAACGCCCCGCTTCCCTACGGAAACGGGGCGCGACGTTTATTGGGGATTACTTGAGCTCGGAGAAGTACTTGATGGTGCGGACCATCTGGCTCACGTAGCTCATCTCGTTGTCGTACCAGGACACGACCTGCACCTGGCTCTTGCCGCCCTCGAGCTTATTGACCATGGTCTGGGTGGCGTCGAACAGGCTGCCGAACCGCATGCCGATGACGTCGGAGGAAACGATCTGGTCCTCGTTGTAGCCGAAGGACTCGGTCACTTCGCTCTTCATCTGGGCATTGATCTCCTCAACGGAGGGCTGGCCGGCGATGACGGCGTTCAGGATGGTGGTGGAGCCGGTCGGGGTGGGCACGCGCTGGGCCGCGCCGATCAGCTTGCCGTTGAGCTCGGGGATGACCAGGCCGATGGCCTTGGCGGCGCCGGTGCTGTTGGGCACGATGTTGCAGGCGCCGGCACGGGAGCGACGCAGGTCGCCCTTGCGCTGCGGGCCGTCCAGGATCATCTGATCGCCGGTGTAGGCGTGGATGGTGCACATGATGCCGGACTCGATGGCCCAGCCGTCGTTCAGGGCCTTGGCCATGGGGGCCAGGCAGTTGGTGGTGCAGGAAGCGGCGGAGATGATGGCATCCTCGGGCTTCAGGGTGGTGTGGTTGACGTTGTAGACGATGGTGGGCAGGTCATTGCCGGCAGGCGCGGAAATGACGACCTTGCGGGCGCCAGCGTCCACGTGGGCCTGGGCCTTGGCCTTGCTGGTGTAGAAGCCGGTGCACTCCAGCACGACGTCCACCTTCAGCTCACCCCAGGGCAGCTCAGCGGCGTTCGCCTTGGCGTAGATGGTGATCTCCTTGCCGTCCACGATGATGGAGTTGTCGGTGAAGTCCACCTTGTGGTCGCGAGCGTAGTTGCCCTGAGTGGAGTCATACTTGAGCAGGTGCGCCAGCATCTTGGGGGTGGTCAGGTCGTTGATGGCAACGATCTCATAGCCCTCAGCGCCGAACATCTGACGGAAAGCCAGACGGCCGATACGACCAAAACCATTAATAGCAACTTTAACAGCCATTGGAATCAACCTCCTAAAATATGGTCGTTTTCAACACCGGGACGTTTTCCCGATGCCTATAACTACATCATTATTGTACCCCATTGTACAGGGAATGAAAAGCCCCTTTTTGTAAAATTATCACACGATATTAATAAACGATGAAGATCAAAGCGCGATGTCCTTGTAGAACGACTTGCCGTCCAGCTTTTCCGTCAGTCCCAGGGCCTCCAGCGCGGTGGCGGAGACATCGGCGAAGGTGGCGCGCTCGCCCAGATCGACGCCCTCCTCCAGGTTCAGCCCCCATACCAGCAGCGGCACGCGCTCGCGGGTGTGGTCGGTGTGCTTGGTGTAGGCGGGGTCGCAGCCGTGGTCGGCGGTGAGGATCAGCATGCCGTCCTCGCCCAGCAGCCGCATGATCTCCGGCAGCTTCTGGTCGAATTCCTCCAGGGATCTGGCGAAGCCCGGCACGTCCCGGCGATGGCCGTAGAGCATGTCGGTGTCCACGAGGTTGACGAACATGATGCCCTTCCAGCGGTCCTTCTTGAGGTACTCGATGGTGGCGTCGAGGCAGGCGGGGTTGCCCGCGGCGTGGTTGGACTGCGTCAGCCCCCGGTGATTGAAGATGTCCTCGATCTTGCCCACGCCCAGGGTGTCCAACCCGGCATCCTTGGCGACGTCCAGCATGGTGCGGCCGGTGGGATCGACGGAGAAATCGCGCCGGTTGGCGGTGCGGACGAACGCGCCCACCTCGCCCACGAAGGGCCGGGCGATGACGCGGCCCACGTTGTGCGGGCCCTTGAGAAGCCTGCGGGCGGTGCGGCACACATGCCACAGCTCCATGGGCGGCAGCACGGCCTCGTGGGCGGCGATCTGGAACACGCTGTCGGCGGAGGTGTAGATGATCAGCTTGCCGGTGCGCAGGTGCTCTGCGCCCAGCTCCTTGATGATCTCGGTGCCCGAGGCCACCTTGTTGCCGATGGTGCCCATGCCGGTCTCGCGCTCAAACTCCTCGATGACCTCCGGCGGGAAGCCGTTGGGGTAGGTGGGGAAGGGCTTGTGAAGCGTCAGCCCCGCGATCTCCCAGTGGCCGGTGGTGGTGTCCTTGCCTGCGGACTGCTCCACCATGGTGCCGTAGCAGCCGATGGGGTCGTCGGCGTCCGCGGGCTGCATGCCCATGATCTTCATCAGCCCCAGGTCCGTCAGGTTCGGCAGAACGGGCTTTGCCTGCTCCAGCACATGCTTTAAGGTGTTGGCGCCCTCGTCGCCGTACTGCGCCGCGTCGTGCTGCCAGCCCGCGCCGCAGCCGTCCAGTACGATCACCACAACGCGCTTCATCTTCTTCATGGTCAACCCTCCCATCTGAGTATGTCCGCAAGCTGCGCAATCATCTCGCTGCAGGTGGGCCTGCCGCGCCTTGCGTCAATTGTATCGCCAAATATGCGCTGCTGTTCGTCGATCTCGCCCGTGCGCCAGGCAGCGTCGATCACGTGCCGTATGGCGCGCTCCGCCTGGGCCCCGGTCCGCCCGAGAGGCCTCGCCGCGTCGGGATACACCCGGTCCCGCAGGTTTTGCAGCCTGCTCCGGTCCCGCCAGACCAGCCCCACCGCGCATCGGAGCATCTCCCGGCCCGGGTGATCGGGCACGCCCAGCCGGTCGAGCAGCCCCTGAAGCCGCGCGTCCCGCGACGGGGGCAGCCGTGTGGAGCGCGCCTCCAGCGCCGTGAGGGCGTCCGCGATGCCGTCGGGCGTCGGCGGGCCCTCCGAAAGCGCCGCGCCGAGGCCGTCCAGCGCGTCCAGCCCGGGCAGCGCCAGCCGGGGCGGGACGATCAAAAGCACGTGGGGATAGAGATCCAGCGACGCCGCGACGATATCGCGCGAGAGCGACACGCCGTCGCCGCCGGGCAGCACCGCCTCCGCCAGCAGCAGCCGGGGCTGGTGCTGGCGCAGCATCGGCAGGACCTCCCGGGTCGAGTGCGCCTCCGAGACCACCTCGAAGCCCGCCGCCGCCAGCACGTCGGCAAACCGCCGCGCGCTCTCGGCGTTCAGACAGGCGGTCATCGCCCGGCAGGCGGTCACCGCCCGGCAGGCGGTCACCGCCCGTTCGCGCCCGGTTTGCATATCCTAATCCCTCCAAACCTTTTACATTCTACACGGCATGGCAAAAATCCTGCGTGCCGGACACATTTTCTGTTAAGTTAACCCGCTTTTGCGGGGATTATGTCGGCGCGCGCTTAATATTGCTCAGGAATCTTTCCCGCAAGTTCACTTTTGTTACAATGTGGTGTGGTATAATCGTGGTGGAAATAGCTGTATATATGCGTGGTGTTGATATTGTTATACCTGATAATCGCGCTGGTGCTGGCGCTGGGGGCCGCCGGATATCTGGGCTGGCGGCTCTATGCGACCGCACAGGCGCTGAAGCAGGCCCGGGCGCACTGCCGCGAGATGGAGCAGGACCGCGCGATCCGCCAGAACCTCCAGCAGCTGCTGGACAGCCGGATCGCCGAGAACCGCAAGCTCAAGTCCCGGCTGCGCAGGACGGAGGATTCCCTGCACGAGATGGAGCAGCAGGCCCACGACCTGAACCTGAACCTGTTCCACGAAAGCGGCCTGCGCATCCTCAAGGAAAAGGAGGAGGGCGCGCGCCGCATGAAGCTGGACCTCTTGGAGCGCCAGCTCGACGAGGCCAACCGCAAACTGCGGGAGCAGGCCGAATCCCAGCGCGCCGGCGAGGCCATGCTGCAGCAGATCATCGCCGATAAACAGGAGGAGATCGACCGACTCAACGCCTCCCAGCTCCGCCGGGGCAACCGCCGGCGCGCCGAGGGACTGCCGAATCAGGTGACGCTGAGCGATCTGCTGGGCGAAGACAAAACCCCGGTCTGATCAATGATAACCGTCACCTGAAGTTTGTTAAAAATCTCGTTCTCACTCAAAATCTATGGACAAAATCCCGGCCCGTGTGGTATAATCTATTACTGTCAGCGGTTAAGGTTGAATCGCGCCAATGTAGCTCAGTTGGCAGAGCAGCGGTTTCGTAAACCGCAGGTCAAGGGTTCGAGTCCCTTCATTGGCTCCATGATGACGAGGTGTAGCGCAGTTTGGTAGCGCGTTTGGTTCGGGACCAAAAGGTCGCAGGTTCAAATCCTGTCACCTCGACCAAAAACCGGAACAGAATGTCACGTTCTGTCCGGTTTTTTTCTACCCTTTGCACAAAAATACTGGATTTTACCGGATAGTGGACAATTCGGATACACCTGGACAGCAACGGATTTTGTCGGATAAATGTACATTATGTCTGGTTGTCAGGGAAAAACCAGTCGCTATCAGTCATTTTCAGACACGACCAAATGGTTCATGAATCCTTGGAAACACGACAATTCGGGTTTATTCATCAGGTTTGGTTTCCAGCCAAACAGCCAGATAAATCGGATTACCAGAAAGGGCCAAAACGCGAAAAAAAGCACCGCGATTCAGTCGTCGCGGTGCTGCTGTTTTTCCCGGCTTCAGTCCTTCCCAGCCCTCTTCTTGAACACGCCCTCAAGGTCAACGGTGGCCTTCTTCAGCATATCCTCCTTGATGTGGGTATAGATTCATGAAGCATTTCAGTAGGTACGAACAATATATGGCAATTATATTATATAACTATTTCATTTTCAAACGTATTAATGCATATTTTAGACATGTAAAAGAAATAATAGAATATGAAAACAACTTCAAGTTCAACTGGCGAAGTGGATGCGCGTCTTACCCGAAGGTCACGATGAAAATGCAAACAAATTATAGATTAATTCATCATACATATAAAAGGAAGTATTGTCGATTATGTTGTTATATACATTTCCCCTTCTTTGACTATTGACAAATCCCATCATCGGTGGTATACCCATACATGGGATCGAATGGGCGCCGCTGCGCCCGGGAGAAGAAGGAGATGTAATTATGAAGAAGATCCTGTGTCTGATGCTCGCTTTGATGATGGTGATGAGCTTTTCCGCGTTTGCCGAGGACGGCACCTTTACCGGCGTCGGCGAGGGCGGCAAGGCCGGCAATGTGTCCGTCGAAGTCACCGTTGAGGGCGGCGCGATCAAGGACATCAACATTCTGGAAAACGAAGAGACCGAGGGCCTGGGCGACGTAGCCATGGAGGATCTGAAGCAGCAGATGCTGATCGGCAACACCGTGGACGTCGAGGCCGTCACCGGCGCGACCCTGTCCTCTACCGCGTTCATCGCCGCCGTGAAGGATGCCCTCTCTCAGGCCGGCATCGATCCGGAAAGCCTGGTCGCCACCGGCGAGACCGCCGAAGCGGCGGAGCTGGAGGACGCCTATGACTGCGACGTGCTGGTGATCGGCGCGGGCGGCGCGGGCATGGCTGCCGCCATCAAGGCCAAGGAGGCCGGCGCGAACGTCATACTGATCGAAAAGATGAACAACATCGGCGGCAACACCCTGCT
>CACXBB010000034.1 GCA_902765735.1 uncultured Eubacteriales bacterium
CCGACATCCACCCCGTCATATCCGGCGGAAAAGATTTTCTTCCCTGACGAATCCTTCTTGTCCTGATCAATCGTAATCGTATCGCCGGCTGCCTTCCCGACGTATTCGAAGTTTCTGCTTTTGAAGGTGAATCCGGAGGGCAGGTTGCGGCTCTTGTCATACTCCTTGTTCGGCACATCTCCCACGTATTTCGCCGTGACCGTCTTTTCCGCCTTGTTGATGGTGAATTTCCCGGACAGCGTGCCTGTGTAGTCGCCTATGCCGGTAACAGTCACCGTAGCGGTTCCCGCATTGACATTGTCAGAATATGAAACGGTATAGTCCGTACCGCTCACAAGCGTCTTGCCGTCGAGGGTAACGGTCACGCCGGGTGTCTTTGCATTGCCGTCATAGGTTTGCGTCTGCTTATCGATTGACAGCGTCGCGCCTTCAATCGATACCAGCTTCTTGATCATGAAGCTTCCGGTCGCCGAATCCTTATAGTTCCCCTTGCCGGTGACGGTCACCGCCACGGTCCCGACGTTGATATTGTCCGGAGAATAAGTAACGTCGTAATCCGTGCTCTCAAGCGTTGTGCCGTTGGCGAGGGTGACGGTCAGGCTCGGCGTCTTGGCGTTTCCGTCATAGTTGAACGTCTGCGGATCGCACGTCACCTTAGCGCCCTTGATGGACGCCGGTTCAATGGTGAAGCTCCCCGTCGCCGTATCCTTATAGTTCCCCTTGCCGGTGACGTTCACCGTCACGGTTCCCGCTTTGACGTTGTCCGGAGAATATGTTACTTCGTAGTCCGTGCCGCTCGTGAGCTTGGTGCCGTTGAGGGTGACGGTCAGGGTCGGCGTTTTCGCGGTTCTGTCATAGGTGTACGTCTGCGGATCGCACGTCACCGTAGCTTTTTCGATCGACGCCGGGTCAATGGTGAAGGTCGCGGTGCCTGTGCCGTCATAATTCCTCTTGCCCGTAACGGTCACCGTCACGGTACCCTTGTCTTTATGCGCCGCCGGATCGTACGAAACGTCATAGTCCGTACCCTTCACAAGCGTAGTCCCGTTGTATGTCACGGTCAAAGGCGGCTCGATCGCGCTGCCGGTATAGACCTGGTTGCTGATGGGCCCGATGCTTTCGTTCGTGATCGTGCCCAGGTGCTCATTGATCTGGAAGTGCTCTTCCCGAACACCGCCGTAATTGCCGAGACCGGTGATTTTCACCGTGGCCTTGCCGGCATTGGTACAGTTCACATACTGCACGGAGTAGTCCCTATCCTGCTCAAGAGGTACCGTCGTACTGCCCTTGACGTAATTCAGCGTTACGGTCGGCATGATTTCCTGGCCTGTATAAAACTGATCGTCAATGCGCGTGAACTGCACAAGTTCGGATTGAATGGTCAGCGTATTGATCGTGAAGCTCTTCTTCTTCGCTTCGCCCTCAAGGTTTTCCTTCGGGGTAATGATCACATAGCCGGTTCCATGGTTGATATTATCCTTATATCCAACCGTATAATCCGTACCCTTCGTCAGCTTCGTGCCGTTGAGCCTGACCGTCGGGGTCGGCGTGACGCCGCCGGGAGTATAGGTCTGATCCTCGACCTCCACCGTCACATCGTCCATGGAGGCAGCATTTATCGAAAATTTCAAGGTGCGAGATCCGGTAAAGTTGGCGTATTTCGTACCGCTCGCTGCCGTCTTTTCCTTTGGTACGATGGTCATCGTCGCAGTTTCGGTACCGACATCTCTGTTATTCTTACCAACAGGTAGTATTTCGTAATTCTCAGGATCGATCGGATTCGGATTTCCATTGACGTAAAGCTGAATATTCTGCGTGATTTTATTGCCGGTGAACGTCACCTCTTTTTGATAGTCTACCGTCACGGGAGAAACATCACCATCGAGAGGAACCGAACTGATGTAGAAGGGAATCTCTATGGTACGACCCGCATAAGCACCGATGCCGGTGATGGTCAGCGTATGCGACTCTTGCGTGGCGTCGATATTGTCAGCGTGATAATCAACGGTATAATCCGTACCTTCGACCAATGCCGGCTGTTTGGGGAATTTCACTTCAATTGGGAATGTGATCGCAGCGCCTGTATACGGAACCTTCTGTTCCGGAGTTATGCCCGTGATCGTCGCTCTATTGATGTCAAAGTCCCAGGGCGTGCCGCAGATCGCGCATTTCTTATTAACAGCGTCCAGTATATGATCCGTGTTCGGCTGATTGCCGCCGATCGCGCTGCCGTAGATGGTCCCGGCGCAGTTGTTGATAACGCCGTCGTTGGTAAAGGTACCGCTGTTGTTGATCGTTCCGGGATTGTTGATCTTGCCGCCGTTGGTAAAGGTCGCGCCAAGATTGTTTTCAATCGTACCGGGATTATCAATCTTACCTCTGTTGGTAAAAGTACCACTATTGGAGAGCGTACCGTTATTTGTGATCGTTTTTCCGGCGTTGAGTATGGCGCTGCATCCCTGGTTAACGATAAGGCCGTGATTTTCGGCGGTCGTGACGTCAACATCCACGGTCAGCACGCCGCCTGTCGCGGCAGTGGCATCCTTCTTAACGGCGATGTCCGTAAAATCTGTGCCGACCGTAACTTTCTTGTCCAGTTCCGCAGTGGGCGCAAACTCCTTCATCGAGATCAGGGTCGTGGCGCTGTACACATCCAGCACAAACGTCGGATTTCCAGTCACGCCATCGAGGAAATGTTCCTTGACCGTCGTAACGCTGTCCGGGATACGGATTTCCTTGACCTTATTGCTTCCATTGAACACATTAGCGCCGATTGTTTTTATGCCGTTGGCAAATACCGCCGTCTCAAGATTTTTCAATTCCGCAAACGCATTATCGGCGATTTCCACCACGGTAAACTCGGCGATTTTTGCAGGCACCTCGAGCTTTGTATCGTCCTTCTTCTTCCAGCCCTTGATAATCAGTTCCTTGTCAGCGATAAAATCCAATTCAAAATCGCTGTCAGGAAGAGTTGCCATCATCGCCTCTTCAACGACCTGCTCCTCGACAGGAGCCACCGCCGCCTGGATCTCGGGCTGCGGCTGCGCGGCGGGCTGTTCGGCGGGGGCCTGTCCCTCTGCGGGGGCCTGTCCCTCTGCGGGAGCCTGTCCCTCGGCGGGGGCCTGCCCCTCGGCGGGGGCCTGTCCCTCGGCAGGGGCCTGTCCTTCGGCAGGGGCCTGTCCCTCGGCGGGAGCCTGTCCTTCGACAGGAGCCTGTCCTTCGGCAGGGGCCTGTCCCTCGGCGGGAGCCTGTCCCTCTGCGGGAGCCTGTTCCTCGGCGGGAGCCTGTCCCTCGGCGGGCTGTTCGACAGGCTGTGCCGCAGGCGCCTGAGCAGCAGCATCAGCCGCTGCCTGTTCGGCGGCGGCTTGTGCGGCGGCCTGGGCGGCGGCTTCCGCGGCGGCCTGCTCGGCAGCAGCCTGCGCGGCGGCCTGGGCAGCAGCTTCGGCGGCAGCAGCCTCGGCAGCGGCCTGCGCTTCCGCAGCGGCCTGCTCGGCAGCCTGCGCGGCGGCGGCATCGATGGCCGCCTGGGCCTCGGGCGCTATTGGCTGGGGCACATCCATTTCAAGCCCGTTGTCCTCCCCCTCCGCGATGGCAAAGCCGGAGAACAATGGCGTCATCAGTGCTATGATCAACAGAATTGAAAGCCATATCCTGCTCTTACGGTGATTCCTCTTCATGATCAGATCCTCCGTAAATCAAAATAGGTATATCTGATAATATATTCCACAACAGACGCTTTTTTCCTGCATTGAATTTCTGTCAATATATGGCAATTATGCGTCAAGATTCGGGCGTCTGCGCCGCGGTCTTTTCAGCGGTGGGCGCGCCCGCCGACCAGCTCCCGTCCGCGCCGCGCACGATGGCGGTGTCGGTCTTCAGCAGGTCGAAGGTCACCAGGTCCATGGGCTTGCCGGCGGGGTCGGACAGCATCACCTGTTCGCCCTCGCTGGAGAGCTTGAAGTTGGTGTGCAGGTGGGCGACGTCCTCGGCGCGGTTGAGCCCGGAGCAGTGGATCAGCAGCGTGCCGCCGGCGGGAATGCCCGTGCCGTCGGGGATGCGCCACATGCGGGGCAGCTGCTGGGTGTCGGACAGATACCAGCCGCCGAGGTCCTGATCGGACCCGGACACATTTTTCAGTATCACATAGTCGTGGCAGACCCCGTTCTCATCGGGCGCGTAGGTGGCACTGGAGGACATCACCTCGACGATCTGCACCGGGCTGTCGCCCGAGACGCTGGTCATCGTGCGGTAGTTCTCCTCGGTGTTCAGCGCGCCGGGGGTGGCAGCCTCGCTGACCTGCCACTGGTCCTTGCCTACCCTGGCATACACCGCGTTTTCCTTGAGCGCGGGGATGTTCACGGTGTCCACGGCCACGTCCGCCTGGTTGAACAGCATCAGCACGTCGCCCGACGCGGAGAGCCTGAACGGCGCGTGCAGCTCTCCCCCGGCCTCCTCGCTCAGATGGCTGTCGGCAAACACGATGGCGCACTCCCCGGGCTGAAGCACCATGTCCGGGAAGATGAACACGTTGCCGGCCTTGGCGTTGCGGGCCAGCACGTACCCCTTCATATTGACGGGGCCGTTGGACACGTTGGCGATCTCCACCCAGTCCGGGCTGTTGCCGTCCCTGTCCGTGATCACGCCGCCGTTGGAGGACATGATCTCGTTGATGCGCACGGGTCCGGCGCTGTGGATCTCGCTGATCATCTGGGTCTTGCGGGGCGAGGCGTCCTGATTTTTAATAAGTACAAACCCGTCCGGCATCCACAGCTGCATGAACACCCCGACCAGCAGTATCAGCGCGCAGACGCCGGCCACCGGCCAGAAGCCCTTCGGCAGCAGATCGCCGCCGGAGGAACCGACCGACGTCGGTCTGGTTTGGGGCACTCTTCTCCGCGTCGCCGTCGGACGCCGGTTCGACGTCGTCGCGCGCGGCAGCACGGGACCCCGCGGCGAAGCCTGTCCCCGCGCGGACGCGTGAGTCTGTGACGGGCCGAACCGGGAAGCGCCGCCGGACTGAGGCCGCCTGCCTCTATTGTAATCGCTCAAATCGAGCCCTCCCATCCTGAAGCATGACTGTCACACGATCCGCGATCGATCAGACAGCCTCGCCCTGATAAGAGACCAGCGTGGCGTCGTGCACGCCGGGGATGTTGCGCAGCTTGTTCAAAAGCGCGTCGGGCTTGTCCACGCGCACCTCGTAGGTGGCCTCGATGCCCGCGTTGGAGACGGTCTTGGACTTGAGCTGCTGCATCTTCACGCCGTTGACGAGCTGGTTGGCAGCGCGCTCGGCCTCCTCACCCATGCGGATGACCAGCAGGTAGGAGTTGACGCCCTTGGACTGTATGTGCACGATCAGCGTCAGCATCAGTCCGATGCCCACCACCGCGCAGGCGGTCAGGAAGAACTGGCCCGCGCCCAGCAGTATGCCCATGGTCAGCGCCCAGAACATGTAGGCGGTGTCCAGCGGGTCCTTGACGGCGGTGCGGAAGCGCACGATGGACAGCGCGCCTACCATGCCCATGGAGAGCTGTATGGATTCGCGGATACACATGACCACCGGGCAGGTGATCAGCGTCATCATGATCAACGTCAGCGCGAAGTTATTGGAATACATCACCCCGCGGTAGTTGCGCCGGTAGATCCAGGCGATGAATATGCCCGCCAGCAGCGCGAGCACCATCGACAGAAGGATCACCGGGAAGGACGCGGGAGAGATGGTCTGGGAGCTGAATAGATTGGAAAAAACGCCGTTCATGTGTATTCCTCCTAATGCTGTATGTTTGAAAGTTTGTGCTTTTTATCAATCCGACCTCGGTCGGTTATTGTCACCCCAGGGGCTCGAACCGGCGGCACAGGATGTACTTCGATACCGCGCTGCGCTCCGCCTCGATGCCGTGCATCAGCCCCGCCACGTAGTCGGGCAGGTAGTTGTTGAACTTGATCTCCAGTATCTCCACGTTGCGGTCGTGGGGACACACCGTGGGCAGCCGGGGATTGAACAGGTCGATGGAGTGCAAACCGCTTCTCAGGTGGAGATCGAAGGTGATCCGCGTGTCCTCCGCCGGGTGCAGGTAGGCCTCCCGGGCGTAGTCCACGATGACCCTGGGCCTCAAAAGCCGCGTGCGCATCTGCACGTACACGTCCTGCAACAGCCTGTTGCCCGATCGCTGGAGCCCCGTGGGGTCCCCGTCGATGATCTGCTCGCACAGCCTGCGGGTGATCTGCACCGAGGATTTCTGGATCAAATCGCCCAGCTTGCGCTTGCGCTCCAGGAAGATCTCCCTGTCTGAGTGGTTGTAGATGCGGATGCGGTACTTGTCGCGGTGCATCACGCCCGCCTGCTTCTCGTTGAAGGCGGAGTCGGCCACGTCGTCGAAGTACAGCGAGCGGATCACATACGGCCGCCCGCCCACGCAGTGGCTGTCCAGCGCCAGCACCGGCCGAAGCCGCGCGCGCAGGACCTCCACCTCCGCCGGGTTGATGAAATACTTGAGCTCGTGCCTCGCCGGCAGCCCGTTTCTCTTTTGCTGCATACCCTACCTTCTTTTCGGGAAAATGATTTGCGCCTACGCGGCCTTGATGCTGTCGTAGGTGACGCCCTCCATCGCCATGACGTCTCCGAAGTATTGCTCCATCTCCGATTTGGTCAGGTGCAGGTTCTCCGCGCCCTTCAAAAACTGGAGCATGCGCCTGGGACGTTCCTTCGTATAACTGGTCAGCTTCTGCATCGCCGCGCGGTAGTCGGCCTCGGTCTGGCCCCAGCGCTCGAACTGATCCGGCAGTATGGGCTTCATGGTGTTATAGAAGCCCTCGATCACCTTCAGGATGTTCCCGGAGGACAGCGTGGTCGCCATCTGCTGCCCCAGATAGGTCAGGAACCGGTCCCTAAAGGTGTCGTTCTTCATGCAGGCGATGAACAGCGTGTTGTCCGTGCGCTTCATGTTGCCCATGCCGCCGGGCTCCAGCCAGCGCCTGACGGAGTTTGTGTCCTCGTGGAAGCCCCAGTCCAGGTCGAACAGCACCCAGCGCCACTTGCCGTCCCGCTTGGGGTTGCGGTAGCGCTTGACGTTCAAGGTGTCGGTGTTGCCGGTATACATCTCCATCGTCATATACTCGATGTAGTTCTGGATGTCGATGGCCGAATCCAGCACCCGGTAGGCCTCGTCGGTGTTCATGTCGTTGGACTTGACCCACTTGAGCAGCTTCTCCATGGTGGCGTTGCTGCCCTGCATCACATTGGAGTTGGCCTTGATCAGGTCGAGGTCGTCCTCCTCGCCCTCCCAGCCCTCAAACTGGCAGATGTTGGCGGTGTTGATGCGCTCGCGCAGGTTGTAGTGGCCCCAATACTTGCCGTCCAGGTACAGTACGCCGATCTCGCTCTCCTGGTAGTCCAGGCTGGTGCCCTCCGCCAGGCGCTGCAGCATCATGTCGCGCATGCGGGTCTTGTTGCCGTCCTGAGAGGAGGAGCGCAGCAGGAAGGACTGATACTCGGTGTAGGGCCGGTGGGTGAACAGCTTCGCGTTGAAGCGGTTGGAGCCGTACTGGCTGCGGGCGATGACCTTGAAGGCCTTCTGCTTCTCGGCGCGGCTGTACTGGCCGTGCAGCTTGGTGCCGCACTCCTGGGAGATCAGCGTGCTGCCGTCCGGTGCGAACACCTCGATGTGGGCCTCGCGCTCCCAGTCCATCCAGAAGTTCGCGCCCTTGTTCATCGAGCCGTAGGGATATTCCGCCAGCGCGTTGGGGCCCTTGACCATGATGCCGGCCTCGTCGCTGGTGAGGTTGTAGGGATCGGATACCAGCGACATCACGTACACGGTGCCGTCGCCGTTGTTGACGTCGTACAGGTAGCTCTGGCTGTCCATGACGGACTCCATGTACCCCTCGCCGTACACCCGCGTGCGCAGTATGGTGGTGCCGGTGATGGTGATGGGCCCGGTGTAGGGCGTGCTGGACTGGGTCGGGTCGGTGCAGTCCAGGGTGTAGTAGGCCCGGCAATTTGAGGGCACGCTCAGCTCGACCGTCAGCGTGTCGCCGGTGTGGTACAGCCCGCCGTAGACGGAGTACACCGGCTGGGGCGCGCGGCCGTAGAAGGTCTGCCCCGCGTTGGCGGCGCCCGGGCTGGGCTCCGAGAAGTAGCGCACGCCGGTCAGGTTCTCCGGGCGGCCGTAGGCGATGTTCTGGTACTGCATCGGCACGAACAGCCGGTCGAATATCGTGCCGTCCGGCTCGGACAGCGTCACGGAATAGCCGCCGTCCTTCGACAGCCGGAAGCTGGTGTACAGCCTGCCGTCCGCCGCGGCGTCGCGCCCGTTGCAGAACACGCCCAGGTAGGCCCCGGGCTGGATCACCGTGCCCGCGGGGAACTGCCACTTGCGCGGGCGCGCCGCGTTGTCGGACAGCCCGCAGCCGGACAGGTCCACCGCCTGATTGGAGGCGTTGTAGATCTCGATCCAGTCGTCGGACTTGTTGGAGGAGGCCAGTATCTCGGTGATGTAGACCCCCCGGCCGTTTTGCTTCATGATGCCGTCCGCCGCACTGTCCGCGCCGGACTGGTCGTTTGCGTAGTTCGGGGACGGGGCCTGGGTCCTCGACCAGCCCGTCTCGATAAGGCTGTACGCCTCGTCGGCCCCCAGCGGCGGCACGCGCACCGCGGAGGTGGTGACGCCGTTGGGATCGGTGAGGAAGACCTCCTCGCCGTCGCGGTTCAGCTTGAAGCTGCAGTGCAGGTGCTTCGGATCGTCACGCCTGTCGACGCCGGAGCAGTGCACCGCCAGACAGCCGCCCGCGGGCAGCGTCACCGCCGGGAACTTCCAGCGCATCAGCTTGGCGCGGTTGTCGGAAAGCGCCCAGCCCTCCAGGTTCACCGGCTGAGAGGTGGTGTTGCGCACCTCGATGTAGTCGGGATGCTCGCCGTTTTCATCGGAAAAGTAGGTGGCGTTGCGGCTCATGATCTCGGAGATCTCCACCGCGCCGGGCACGACCCTGACCTCTCCATCGCCCTCGGCGGTCGGGTCCTCGACCCGATTGGCCTCGCCGGGGGTGGGCAGCCCGCTCACCTGCCACGCGCCGCTTGCGTCCCGGCAGTAGACCTGGTCCCGGGCCAGCGCCGGGGTGGTCACCACGTCGGCAGTGTTGCCCCGCTTGTCCAGCAGGGCGACGGTCGCCCCGGAGGCGGACAGCTTGAACGGCGCGTGATACTGTCCGTTCACCAGCGACTTCCGGACGTTGTCGCAGTAGACCACGACGCGCTCCCCCGCCCCCAGCGTGCCGCCGGGAAAGGCGAAGGCATTGGAGGGCTTGGCCTGGCTCACCAGCGCCCAGCCGGTCAGGTCCACCGGCGCGCCGGACACGTTCTCGATCTCGATCCAGTCCGGCATCCCGCCGTCGGACAATATTATAGTAGAACCGTTGGAGGTCATGACCTCGCTTATGCGCAGCGGCGCATCGACGCCGTCCGCCGCGCCGGCGGTAAAGGTCGAAATCACGCTGGCGATCAGCGCCACGACGCACACCAGCGCGATAACAGCCGGCAGGGGCGCTCCCTGCGCCTGCCGACCGGGTCTTGCGGTTTTATTTGAGGTTCCGGGTTCACGATTCGCCACGGCGTTGCCTCCGTACAACAGATGATCTATCTCCACACACCCTGCGGTGTCGCCCATATCTTACCAATAATATAATACACTCATTTCTTTGCCAAAGTTAGACAACAATCCGACAACCGCATTATTTTTCATGATTTCTTCGCTTTTCTGCGCTTCGGCGCGGGCTTTTTAAGCACATGGGTGGCGATATACCACCCGCCGCCCGCCGCCACGGCCAGTCCCGCCGCGATCAGCAGCACGCCCGTCAGGCCGCCGCCTCGCTCGGGGGCACTCTGTGCCGGGGCCGTCGGCGCGGGGGTCGCGGTCGCCGGGGGAAGATCGTCCTCCCCATCCTCAGTATGGTCGGATTCCCCTCCGATCATACCCGGTTCCTCCACTGCCTTCGTGGGCTCCGGCGTGGGCGTCGGCGTGGGGCCCGGCGTCGGCGCTGCGGCCAGATACGCCGCCGAGGCGTCCGCGGGGATGTTCTCGAAGAAGTCGTCCTTCGCCGCGTCCTCCCCCACGGTGCTCACCTGCAGGCCGAACAGCGCGTTGTCGTACTTGCTGGAATCCTTGACCGAGAAGTAGGCGGTCTGGGAGGCGTGCTTCGCCATGCCGTTCTTCGCCACCTGCAAAAGCGAGATCCCGCCGCATTCCGCCCGGGGCGAGGTCCAGTCCATGCGGATCTGATTGTCCTTGAGCAGGTGGATGTACAGCTTCTTCACCTGCCAGGCCCCATATATATTGTAGGAATCCGGGTAGCGCGCCGGGTCGGCGGCGGCCTCCACGGCGTACTTCATCGCCCGGGCCACGATCTTGTGCTGATTGTGCCCGTATTCGCCGTTCAAATCCTGGGTGACGATCACCTCGGGCTTGTAGCGGCGGATGCGCTCGACCATTTCCTTCAGGATGTTGTCCTTGCCGCCCCAGAGCTTGACGCCCGCCTTGATGCTCTCCACCTTTTCGTCCTTTAAATTGACGAACTCCGGGTAGTGGCGGCTGCCCATCTCCCACAGGCACTCCAGCGCCTCGCGCCGGCGCTCGCGGCCGCAGTTGGCCATGTACACGGTGACCGTGGGCCGGCCGCAGACCACGTCCGAATAGGGGATCGTGCCGCCGAGGAAGAGCACCTCGTCGTCCTGATGCGTGGACACCGCCATCAGGTCGGCCTTCTCCACCGGCGGAAGCCAGGTCTGCACGTCCCCGGGCAGTATCCCCTCGGAATACAGCGTGATCCGGCCCACCTGCTGGCCCTCGGCGGTCATGCTGAGCTTGACGAGCTTCGTGTCCGCGAGCAGCGTGAACATGGTGCAGATGTTGGGAAAGGTGTCCGCCTGCGTGCGCCTGCGGAGTTCCTTTTGATCCTCGTCGAATTCGATCAGCTCAAAGCCCGCGGGGTCGAACATCCACTCGATGCGGATCGCCCCCGCGACGGCGTCGTCGGGAATCCGAATGCCGATATACGCGCCGGTCCCGCTGTAGCGCCAGCAGCTGCTGACCTTGCCGTCGGTGAGCCTGCCGCGGTCCCCCTCGGACACCCTGATCTTGCACTTTTTGGTGATGTCCTCGGCCTTTACGGCGGTGTTCACCGCGTCCCCCTGGGCCTGCGCCCAGAGCTCCTGGGTCTGCGCCGATTCCTGGGCCTGCGCCCAGTCCGCCAGCTCCGCGCGGCCCGCGCTCATCAGCAAAAGGCCCGCACACACCGCAAGGCATATCCACCAGCGCCTCATCGCTCCATAGCCTCCTGTATCTCCAATAGCTCCAGCACCACGGCGTTGTGCACCTCCAGGCCCCGGCCCGTCAGGCGCAGCCAATCGTCCTTCATTTCAATATACCCCGCCCCGGCCAGCCGCTCGAGCGCCGCGCTCTTCTCCGGCGCGAAGGGCCGCCCGAAACGCCGCTCCCACGCCGCAAGGTCGATGCCCTTTGTCGCGCGGGTGTTGAGCATCACGGTCTCCTCGATGGCGTCCCGGCGTTTGAGCCGCTGCACGTCCGTCATGCGCCGCCCCGCCAGGTATTCGTCGAGGGAATCCGGGTTTGAAAACCGGGTCTCGTCCAGCATGGAGTGCGCCGCGCACCCCAGCCCGAGGTAATCCCCTCGATACCAGTAGGTCAGATTGTGACGGGATTCCGACTTCGGTCTGGCGTAGTTTGAAATTTCATACCGACCGAAGTCTGATTTTGATAACAATTCCGACGCCGTCCGCTGCATGGCGATGACGGCCTCGTCGTCGGGCACCGTGAGCTCGCCCCGCGCGACCCTCTCCGCAAGCGGCGTGCCCGGTTCCAGTATCAGGCTGTACGCCGAGATGTGGGGCACGCCGAGGTCTACGGCCCTCTCAAGCGTGTCCAGCCACTGATCCATGGACTGTTCCGGCAGGCCGTACATCAGGTCCAGGTTGATGTTGGAAAAGCCCGCGTCACGGGCCATTTCGACCGCTTGGACGGTCTGATCGGCGGTGTGGATGCGGCCGAGGGTATAAAGCAAGTCGTCGTCGAAGCTCTGCGCCCCCAGCGACAGCCGGTTCACGCCCGCCTGCCGATAGGTCCGCAGCTTCTCCGGCGTCAGCGTGCCCGGGTTGCCCTCCACGGTGATCTCCGCGTCCGCGTCAAAGGGCGCGATTTTCCGACACAGCTCCAGCGCCTCCGCGATCCACTCCGCAGGGACCAGCGTTGGCGTGCCCCCGCCGACGAACGCGGATCGGACGCGAAAGCGCTCCTTTAACAGACCAAAGTCTGTATTTGCAGACCAAAGTCTTATTTCCGTCACGAGCGCGTCAAAGTATCGCCGCCATTCCCCCTCCCGGCCCGGCCAGGAGGCGAAATCGCAGTAGGCGCACTTGCGCGCGCAGAACGGCACGTGGATGTACAGCGCGAGGGGTTTCATCAGTCCATCTTGAGAACCGCCATGAACGCCTCGGAGGGCACGGCCACGCTGCCCACCTGGCGCATGCGCTTCTTGCCCTCCTTCTGCTTCTCCAGCAGCTTCTTTTTGCGGGTGATGTCGCCGCCGTAGCACTTGGCCAGCACGTCCTTGCGCAGGGCCTTGACGGTCTCCCGGGCGATGACCTTGCCGCCGATGGCCGCCTGGATCGGGATCTCGAAGAGCTGCCGCGGTATGGCCTCCTTGAGCTTCTCGGCGATGGAGCGTCCCCGGGGGTAGGCCCGGTCCCGGTGGACGATGATGGACAGCGCGTCGCACTGCTCGCCGTTCAACAGCATGTCCAGCTTCACCAGGTCGCTTCGGACATAGCCCTTCAATTCATAGTCGAAGGAGGCGTAGCCCCGGGTGCGGGACTTGAGCTGGTCGAAGAAATCGTAGATGACCTCGTTTAACGGCAGGTCGTAGTTCAAAAGCACGCGCCCGCCCTCGATGTACTTCATGTCCTTGAAGGTGCCGCGCTTGTCCTGGCAAAGCTCCATGATGGCCCCCACGTACTCCTGCGGGGTGATCACCTGGGCGTCCACGCAGGGCTCCTCCATCCAGTCGATCTCCTGCACCGGCGGCAGGTTGGTGGGGTTGTCGATCATCAGCGTGGTGCCGTCAGTCTTGACGACCTTGTAGACCACGCTCGGGGCGGTGGTGACCAGGTCCAGGTCGAACTCCCGCTCCAGCCGCTGCTGTATGATCTCCATGTGCAGAAGCCCCAGGAAGCCGCAGCGGAAGCCGTAGCCCAGCGCTACGGAGGTCTCCGGCTCGTAGGAGAGCGCCGCGTCGTTGAGCCGCAGCTTCTCCAGCGCGTCGCGCAGCGTCTCGTAGTCCGCGCCGTCGGCGGGATAGATGCCGCAGTACACCATCGGCAGCACCGGCTTGTAGCCCGGCAGGGGTTCCTTCGCGGGATTGTTGGCCAGGGTGATGGTGTCGCCCACGTGGATGTCTGCGATGTCCTTGATGGAGGCGGCGATATACCCCACCTCCCCAGCGCAAAGCGCGTCCTTGGGGCTGTACCCCAGGGGCAGGTAGGCGCCCACCTCGGTGACGTCAAACTCGCACCTGCCCGCCATCATGCGGATGCGGTCGCCCACCTTCACCCGCCCGGCCTTGAGCCGCACGGAGGAGATGGCCCCGCGGTAGTTGTCGTAGTAGGAATCGAATATCAGCGCCTGAAGCGGGGCGTCTGCATCGTCGGTGGGCGCGGGCACCCTTTCCACCACGGCCTCCAGCACGTCGTCGATGCCGACGCCCTGCTTGGCCGACACCAGCGGGCAGCCCTCGCAGTCGATGCCGATCTCATCCTCGATCTCGCCCTTCACCACCTCGGGCTGGGCCGAGGGCAGGTCGATCTTGTTGATCACCGGCAATATCTCCAGGTCGTGCTCCAGCGCCATGTAGACGTTGGCCAGCGTCTGGGCCTCGATGCCCTGGCTGGCGTCCACCACCAGTATCGCCCCCTCGCAGGCGGCCAGCGCCCGGGAGACCTCGTAGGTAAAGTCAACGTGGCCGGGGGTGTCGATCAGGTTGAGCTCGTACTCCCTGCCGTCCTTCGCGGTGTAGGGCATGCGCACGGCCTTCGACTTGATGGTGATGCCGCGTTCGCGCTCCAGCTCCATGGAGTCCAGCACCTGGTCGGTCATGTCGCGCAGCTTCATCACGCCCGTTCGCTCGAGGATGCGGTCCGCCAGCGTGGACTTGCCGTGGTCGATATGGGCGATAATGCAGAAGTTGCGGATTCGGCTCTGATCGTAATTCAAAACGCAAACGCCTCCGTGACAGATTTGTCTGATTTTATAATACGCCGTTCCTGTTAATAAATCAAGCATGCGGGCCTGCTTATGCTTGACATTTCGGGGCAAAAGGCTATAAAATAGTATGGGATTATCGCGACAGACAGGAGAATCGAACCCATGACACGCACCGCCCGCCGTCTATCCGGCATCCTCGGGATCATCTGCGCCCTGGCGCTGGTGCTCTTCGGCGTGCCCGCATTTGGCGAAGGTCCCCGGGGTGTGGACATACTGGACATCAACTTCTCCCTGAATCCCGGCGAGCTGGTGGCCCCCGGCAGCACCACCATGACCTTCATCATCTCCAACCGGAGCGGCTACGACGTGCGCAACGTGTACCTGTCCTCGGCGGACGGGCTGCTGTCCGAGCCCATCGGCCAGATCGGCGCGGGCGAGACACAGACGCTCACCCGCCCCCACGAGGTGACGCAGGAGGAGCTGGACGACGGCTATGTGCGCTACGTCATCACCCACGACGCGGTGATCCCCGGCGGCGACAAGGTGACCCACGAGCTGGCCGTGCCGGTGGTGAAGAGCGACCCCCGGCCCGAGGTGGACTTCACCCGGCAGATCTCGTCCCAGTACGTGGCCCCCGGCGGGCTGCTGACCCTCACCTACCGGGTGACCAACCTGGGCAACGTGCCGGTCACGGCGGTGTACGTGCGCGACGAGCTGGGCGACTTCACCGGCAAGCTGGAGAAACTGGACGTGGGAGCCTCCCGCACCTTCATCAGCCGCGTGACCGTGAACACCGGCACGCAGTCCGAGGCCAGCCTGGAGTACAAAGTGCCCTCGGGCGACACCGTCACCCGGCGGCTGGACAACGCGGTGATCCAGATCTCCTCCAGCGCGCTGGACGTGGAGTTCTCCGTGGGCCGCTCGGTGTTCGACCCCGACAGGGCCGACGCGGTGCTGATCCTGACCAACGCGGGCAACGACGACTACCACGACATCACCGTGCTGGACGACGTGTACGGCGGTGTGATCGCCGATTCCATCACGCTGCCCAGCGGTTCACAGCCCATGGAGGTGGCCTTCACCTACCCCGTGCGCGGCGAGGGCGAATACCGCTGGCGGGTCACCGGGGTCAGTCAGGCGGGCGAGGCGCTGGACACCGTCACCGACACGCTGACGCTGCACGACGAGCTGCTGTCCCGGGAGATCGACATCGACATGAGCGTCTCCGCCCTGACCCCCAGGATCAACCGTCCGGGTCGGGTGACCTTCGACGTGGCGCTGGCCAACCGGGGCACCGTCACCGCCCGCAGCCTGCGGTTCTACGAGGTCAGCCGGGGCGACGTGCGCAGGCTGGCGGTGCTGCCCACCGGCGAGCCCTCCCGGTTCACCGTGGACTACGACGTGCGGGAGGACAGCACCTTCATATTCTGCCTGGATTACACCGACGCCGACGGCCGGGCGCGCACCATCTCCTCGGAGCCCGTCGAGGTGGTGATCTCCCCCGCCGGGCTCACCCCGGAGCAGCCGGTGGGCGAGTCGATGAAGCTGGAGGGCGGCTCGGTCAAGCTGAACACCTCCTCCACCTTCACCATACTGCTGGCCGTGGCCTCTGCGGCGCTGGTGTCCATGTTCACGATATTGCTGGTCACCGCGCTGCGGGCCCGGCAGGACCGCCGCCGCCGCGCCGCCGCGCAGAAGAAAAAGGCCCGGCCCGCAAAGAAAAAACCATAGACGGAGGACACATGTTTCAGGGCTTCACGGATGAGACCTTTGAATTCTTCATGGCCATCCAGTTCAACAACAACACGGAATTCTTCCACGGGAATCACGACTGGTACGTGCGCGCCGTGCGCAGGCCCTGCCTGGAGCTGGCCTCGGCGCTGAACGGCGTGATGTCCGAGATCGACGGCGAGATGGAGCTGCGGCCCGACCGCATGGTGTCCCGCATCAACCGCGACCTGCGGTTCTCCCGGGACAAGTCCCCCTACCGGGACTACATGTGGCTCAAGATGCGCCGCCCCGAGGACGCCGACAACCGCGACCGCGCGAACCTGGGCTTCTACTTCGACATCGGCGCGCAGGAGTCCAGCTTCGGCATGGGCTTCTACGAGGAGCGTAAGCCCCACATGAACGGCCTGCGCCGGCGCCTGCTCACCGAGCCGGAGGCGTTTCTCGACCTCTGGCGTCCGCTGCAAAGCGACTTTGAGCTTTACATGAACGCCTTCAAGCGCATGAAGCCGCCCGAGAACCTCCACCCGGAGCTTCAGGCGTGGTACCCCGTGCGCAGCTTCTGGTTCTATCACGATATCGGGGACTTCGCCCTGTTGAAATCCCCCGCCCTTGTGGACCTGCTCGCCGACGGCTACCGCCGGCTGGCTCACATGTACCGCTACCTCCGGGACATCCCCTCCGAGAGCGACGAGGACCTCACGAAGATCCTGCTCAAAGAGACATCCGCTTTGAAATGAAAGAGTGGAGAGTGAAGAGTGGAGAGTGAAGATGTGGTACAAATCCTCCGGATTTGTTTTTATCGAATCGATCAGTCCGTGTCTTCGTTTCGAAAGGCGATGAGGGCATCGCCCCTACAAAGGCACAGGCTCCGCAATCCGGCGACCATACAAAGCCCCGTAACCTTCATTCAAAAGAAATCCGTCAGGATTTCCTCCTGAACTCCACTCTCCACACTCCACTCTCCACTCTCGGGCGCAGCCCGCTTCCCATCATCGACCCACAGAAAGGACGCTATATGGATACCGACAGCACAAAATGGCTGAAACTCAGGAGCGGTTCGGACATCCGGACCCGCGCGGAGGCGCTGACCGACGCAATCTGCGAGCGCATCGGCTACGCCTTCGCCTGCATGCTGGCCCAGCGCCTGAAGACCACCCCGGACCGGCTGCTGATCGCCGTGGGCCGGGACGCCCGGGAGTCCGGCCAGCGCATCAAGGCGGCGCTGGTGCGGGGCATCACCGCGGCGGACAGCGACGTGATCGACGGCGGTCAGTGCGCCGTGGGCGCGCTGTTCTCCCGGGTGGCCCGCCCGGAGCGCGACCACCCCGCCCACGGCGCGGTGATGGTCACCGGCGGGGACACCCCCGTGACGCTGAACGGCTTCAAGTTCCTCACCGCAAAGGGCGGTCTCACGGAGGCGGACGTGGCGCTGATGCTGCGCATGGCCGCGGCCTCCGAGGTGCCCGAACGGCTGGTGACCAAGCGGGACCTGATGGCCGACTACCGGGAGTTCCTGCGCGGCGAGGCCGCCCGGCTGCTGGTGGACGACGCCCTCAAACCCCTGCTGGGGCTTTACGCGGCGGTGGACGACGCCTCCATCGGCGGCAGGTTCTTCGCCGCGCTGCTGGAGGACCTCGGCGCGGACGTCGAGCGCGTGCCGGACGAGCGCATGGGAGCCGAGGTGCCCCGGCTGGGCGCGGACATAGGCCTGTCCTTCGACGAGGACTGCGTGCGCGCCTGGGTGTACGACCCCCGCGGCCGCTGTATCGACGGCAACCGCCTGATCGCGCTGGTGGCCGCCATGCTGCTGGAGCAGAAGCCCGGGCTGACCTTCGTCACCGACAGCGTGACCTCCACCGGCCTGTCCGCCTTCATCGCCGAGTGGGGCGGCACCCACTACCGCTTCAAGCGCGGCTACCGCAACGTCATCAACGAGGCCGTGCGCCTCAACGCCGAGGGCATTGACTGCCCCATCGCCATCGAGACCACCGGCCACGCGGCCTTCCGGGACAACGCCTTCCTGGACGACGGCATCTACCTGGCCCTGCGGGTCGCCTGCGAGGCGCTGGACTGCAAGCGCGAGGGCAAGACGGTGTTCGACCCCCTTGCGGACCTGAGCGAGCCCGTGGAGGCCCGGACCCTGCGGCTGGGCATACTCGCCGAGGAGGACCCCGCCGCCTCCAGCCAGGAGGTGGTGGAGATCATACTCTCCCACACCCTCGAAAACCCGGAGTGGCAGATGGCCTCCGACAGCCGCGAAGGTGTGCGCATCACCTTCAACCTGGACGGCGGCGTCAACAACGCCTGGTTCCAGCTGCGCATGTCCGTACACGACCCCATCATGGCCCTGGCCGCCGAGAGCGACGTGCCCGGCGGCGTGAAGCGGGTGCTCACCGCGCTCTACGGGCTCATCAGGGATACAGAGCTTCTGGACCTCGAGCCCCTGAAGCGCGCTATTTCCGAATAAATCCGGGTAAAAACAGTAGGCACAGCGCCAAATGCGTGCTATAATGATATCCGACCAAACAACGATAGGAGATGCTTACCGATGAACAATGAACGCATGGTCGTCAACGCGATCCGTATCCTGACCGCCGAGGGCGTGCAGAAGGCCAAATCCGGTCACCCGGGCATGCCCATGGGCGCGGCCCCCGCCGCCTTCGCCATCTGGGGCAAGCAGATGAAGCACAACCCCGCCGATCCCAAGTGGATCAACCGGGACCGCTTCGTGCTGTCCTCCGGCCACGGCTCCATGCTGATCTACTGCCTGCTGCACCTGTTCGGCTACGGCCTGAAGATCGAGGACCTCCAGCAGTTCAGGCAGTTCGGCTCCCTGACCCCCGGCCACCCCGAGTACGGCCACACCGTGGGCGTCGAGACCACCACCGGCCCGCTGGGCCAGGGCATCGCCAACGCGGTGGGCATGGCCATGGCCGAAAAGCACCTGGCCGCCAAGTTCAACCGCGAGGGCTTCAACGTCATCGACCACTACACCTACTGCATACTGGGCGACGGCTGCATGATGGAGGGCATCTCCCACGAGGCCTGCTCCCTGGCCGGCACACTCAGGCTCAACAAGCTGATCGCCGTGTACGACGACAACGAGATCTCCATCGAGGGCTCCACCGACCTGGCCTTCCGCGAGGACGTGCCCGCCCGCTTCCGCGCCTACGGCTGGAACGTGATCGACGTGAAGGATGGCAACTGCTGGCAGCAGGTGGACGCCGCCCTGAGGATCGCCAAGCGCTCCGACAGGCCCACGCTGGTGGTCACCCACACCACCATCGGCTACGGCTCCCCCAAGGCCGGCATGAGTTCCGCCCACGGCGAGCCCCTCGGCGAGGAGAACATCGCCCTCACCAAGAAGAACCTGGGCTGGCCCTGCGAGGAACCCTTCGCCGTGCCGCAGGAGGTCTATGACGAGACCGCCCTCACCCGTGAGGCCGGCGCGAAGGCCGAGGCCGAGTGGGATCAGCTGATGGCCGAGTACGCCAAAGCCTATCCCGAGCTGAAGGCCGAGTTCGACCAGTGGTTCTCCGACGAGCTGCCGGTGGACCTGACCAAGGACGCCGAGCTGTTCGCCTTCGAGGGCAAATGCGCCACCCGCAACTCCAGCGGCGTGACGCTCAACCGCCTGGCCGAGCGCATCCCGAACCTGTTCGGCGGCTCCGCCGACCTGGCGCCCTCCAACAAGACCAACATGAAGGGCAAGGGCGACTTCTCCGACGAGACGCCCGAGGGCCAGAACATCCACTTCGGCGTGCGCGAACACGCCATGGCCGCCATCTGCAACGGCATCAAGCTGCACGGCGGCCTGCGCCCCTACTGCGCCACCTTCTTCGTGTTCTCCGATTACATGAAGAACGCCATGCGCATGAGCGCCATCATGGGGCTGGGCATCCCCTACGTGCTCACCCACGACTCCATCGGCGTCGGCGAGGACGGCCCCACCCATCAGCCCATCGAACAGCTGGCCGGCCTGCGCGCCGTGCCGGGCCTGGTGGTGTTCCGCCCCGCGGACAGCAAGGAGGTCGCCGCCGGCTGGATCGCCGCCATGACCGAGAAGCGCCCCGTGGCGCTGGTGCTGACCCGCCAGGACCTGCCCCTCTACGAGAAGAGCGGCCTGGACGCGCTCAGGGGCGGCTACATCATCTCCGATTGCGACAAGGCCACCCCCGACGTGCTGCTGATGGCCTCCGGCTCCGAGGTCGAGCCCTGCGTCGAGGCCCAGAAGCTGCTCAAGGCCGAGGGCATCGCCGCGCGGGTGATCTCCATGCCCAGCTTCGAGCTGTTCGACGCCCAGTCAGACGAGTACAAGGAGTCCGTGATGCCCAAGGCCGTCCGCGCCCGCGTGGCCGTGGAGGCCGCCGCCACCTTCGGCTGGCATAAGTACGTCGGCCTGGACGGCGAGGTCATCGGCCTTGACCACTTCGGCGCCTCCGCGCCCTATAAGCTCCTGTTCAAGGAATATGGCTTCACCGCCGAAAACGTGGCCGCGACCGCAAGGAGCATCCTGAAATGATATCAGCATCCTCCCATCCCCCGCTGTCAGGGGGATGGGAGGATGCTGACTGTAAAAAAACCTCTCTTGTCCATGACGGACAAAAGAGGTTTTTTCGTGGCGGAGAAGGAGGGATTTGAATAATGCCAGAGCCCCACGACATTGTGCAAATTATATAAATATCATGCAATACAATGCCGCATCATGCGACATTATTCACAATCCAGCCCAAGAGAATCCAACCATGAATAACCCAATTAAGGGTAAAACAAGGGTACGATACAGAGTATTTCCAAGCAGAAGAGTCTTCCTTCTGATTCTGTTCTGTGTGCGTTTATCTGATGCTATTTTTCAAAGAAAAGGTTTTGCATCCCTTCTAAAGCCATTGTGATATTATTGTATGTCATTATAGCAATCTGCAAAAATGTTGCGTCACCTCATCCGTCCCGCCTACGGCGGTCCACCTTCCCCTCAAGGGGAAGGCTTATGGAGTCACCGCGCAGCAGCATGCCTTCCCCTTGAGGGGAAGGTGGCGCGTAGCGCCGGATGAGGTGTGCCACGAATTATGACGATTGCTATAGTATCCCATTGTCCTGTCATTTCTGTATGGACAACCTCGCACCTGTATGGTATCATTGATCATGGAAGGGACGTTCGCCACATTGTCCCTTCCGTCCCGCTAACGGCGGACTGAAGGACTTCCGGCCCCGGGGTTTTCCGTAGCATTCAACCGCACAAAAGGAGACCTTATCATGAAAAGAACAGCGCTGATCCTCATCCTCTGCCTCATACTCTCCGCCGCCGCCCTCGCGGAATCCGCCCACGCGCCGGAAGGGGAGGGTTCCATCGACTACATGGTGCTGGTCAACAAGCTCAATCCCCTGCCGGACGGATGGGAGGATGCGCTGGAGACCGTGCACGTCACCAACTCCGTCGGCGATGTTGTCGCGGCGGAGAAGCGCGCTTATGAGGCCTATCTCGCCCTTGCCGCCGATCTCGAGGCAAACGACGGCATCCACACCGAATTGGATTCGGGATACCGCAGCATCGCCGAGCAGCGGGAGATCATGGAGCGCTTCACCGAGACCTACGGCGCCGACTACGCGGCGAGGACGGTGGCGACGCCCGGCTACTCCGAGCATCATACGGGCCTGGCGTTGGATCTGTACTTCATCGTCGACGGGAAGACCGTCTATAAAAACGAGGATCTCGTGCAATACCCGGAGATCTGGCGCAAAATCCACGCCAAGCTGGCGGATTACGGGTTCATCCTCCGCTATCTGGATGGAAAGGAACACATCACCGGCTACGGTTATGAGCCCTGGCACATTCGCTATATCGACGATGCACAGACCGCCCGCGACATCATGTCCCAGACGGGCATGACGCTGGAGGTATGGCTCGGCGCGGTTGAGGATACGGACCCGGTCATCGACTACGGCAGCTCCACTATTTACAGCGAAACGGAGCTGGAGGCCGCCGCCGTGCAGATCAAATGCAAATTCGCGGCCTTTGCCGGATGTTCGCTTCACAGCCTGCGCTACGCCGGAGATGCGTGCAACAGCGAGGAGAACGTCAAATGGCTGAGCGATCTGGACGGAGGGAAGCCCTATATCCAGGTCATAGAGTTCCTGGGCGACTTCCACAGTCCGGTCGATTCGGGCGATGGCAGCGCTTGGGAACCGGATACGGAATACACGGACTACCAGTGGTGGCTGGCCCGTGAAGAGGGCAAGGGCTGGCAGTTGTTGACATGGGGTTATTGAATTGACCGACACAGAAGGAAGGGGACGGCAAATGGAGAGACATCCGTCGCCCGAAGTACACAGCCTGCGCAGCGCCCGGTTCCGGGCCGTGGGGGATCTGATGATCCACCGAAAGCAGCTTGAAATCGCCCGGCAGCCGGATGGGACCTATGATTTTCACCCTGGAGACCACCATCGGCAAGTTCCGGGATGTTCCCTATTCCGGCTTTCCCCGGTTCAACACGCCCGAGGCGCTGCTGGACGCGCTGCGCGACGCGGGGGTGGATTTCCTGTCGCTGGCCAACAATCACATACTGGATCGCTTCTTCGAGGGGCTGGTGACGACGGTCGACCGCGTGGAGGCGTGGGGCTTTGATTTTTGCGGCGCGAACCGCACGCCGGCGGAGCAGGTACGGCTCGTGGTGGTGACGGTCAACGGTATCCGCGTGGGCATGCTGTGCTACACGGAATTTACCAATGACATGGACGACTATGCAAGCCCCGAGGCGGAGGCCTACGGCGTGAACTACATGCGCAGGGCCGACTATGCCGCCGACGTGCAGAGGCTGAAGGACGCCGGGGCGGAGGTGGTGTTCGCCATGCTGCACTGGGGCGAGGAGTACTGGCGCAGGCCGGAGGAAAACACGGTCGTCCAGGCAAAAAAGCTCGTCGCCGCCGGCGTGGACGTGATACTGGGCGGCCATCCGCACATGGTGCAGCCGGTGGAATTCGTCGAGGCACAGGCCGCGGACGGCACGCTTCGAAGGGGCCTGGTGGCCTACAGCCTGGGCAACTTCATCAGCAACATGTGCTTACAGTACACCGATTCCGGCATTATGCTGGATTTCACACTGCGCGAGCGCCCGGAGGGCGGCTTTGCGGTGGAGGATGTGCGCGCCGTGCCCGTCTATTGCTGGCGTCGGGAGGACATGATCCAGGCGCTGTGCTCGATGCGGTACCTGAACGCGCCACCGGAGGGCATGAGCGCCTTTGAATGGGCGCGGCTGAAGGAGAGCTACCGGGAGCTGCGGGAGCTGATCGACGAAGGCATCCCGATGACAGGGGGCTGAGCCGCTGGCGTGATCACGCGCTGGCCTCCTCGGAATACAGTCGGCGGTATTCCGGGCAGCGCTCCAGGAGCTCCGCGTGCGTGCCCGAGACCAGCACCTTTCCGTTTTCGAGGTAGAACAGCCGTTCGCAGTTGACGACGGTGGACAACCGGTGGGCGATCATGACCACCGTCCGCTTGCCGTGCATGTTCTCTATGGCGTCGCGGATGGTCGCCTGGGTCTCGTTGTCCAGGGCGGAGGTGGCCTCGTCGAGCATGATGACCGGGTAGTCCCTGAGCAGGGCCCTGGCCAGCGCGATCCTCTGACGCTGGCCGCCGGAGAGCATGCTGCCGCCCTCGCCGATCACCGTATCGTAGCCGTCCGGGAGGCGCATGATGTCGTCGTGGACGCAGGCCGTCTTGCACACCTCGACGATCTCCTCGTCCGTCACGTCATTCTTGACCAGCCGGAAGTTGTCGCGCAGGCTCATGCTGAACAGATAGGGCGTCTGGGTGACCATGCCGATGCTGTTCCGTATCGTGTCCTGATTAAGCGTGCTGATGTCCGCACCGTCGAGGGTAATGGTACCGCCGTTCGGTTCGTACAGGCGCGAGATCAGCGAAAGCACAGTGCTCTTGCCGCAGCCGCTGCGGCCGATCAGGGCCACGGACTGACCGGCGGGAATGTGCAGGTCCATGTTTTTGATCACCGGGACCGGCGCATAGCCCTTGTTGCGGTAGGCAAAGCGGACGTTTTTCAATTCGATATCCCCGTTCACGGTGTCCAGGGCCTTGTCGCCGAAGGCCTCTCTGGAGAAGTCGCTGCTTTCCATGAGCTGATAGATGCGCTCGGAGGAGAGCAGCAGCCTCTAGAAGGCGTCCGTGGCCCCGGCGACCGCCCGCGTGCTCGCAAAGACTTGCCGTTGTAGTTATACAGTATCAGGGCGGTGGCGGGCGACATTCCGTGCTTCGCAATCATGAACATCAGGATCCCCAGTTAGAAAAAATCGGTCCACGTCACAAACTGGGATCGCGCCAGGTAATGCAGGTTCTTTCGGTTGCCGTATTCCCTCTCGATATCCGTACAGTTGTTGATAATCGCGTTCAGCTTCATCAGAAAGCTGTTTTCACAGTGCAGCAGCTTGATATCCCGGGCCGCCCGAACCATTTCTCCGATAAAGCCGGAATAGACCTCCCTCGCCGCAAACAGCCGTCGGGAATCCTCGTTGGTCTTTTTCGACTGTGCCAGCACGATCAACAGATAGAGCACGAACAAGAAAAGCTCGTACACCATCATGATCTTTGAAACCGCAAAGAACGCGATCAGGAGGCTGACGAGGCGGAAGGCCTCCGTGACCACATTCACCATTTCATCGATGCCGGTGACCACGTTGGCCGTTTCCCGGATCAGGCGCTCTGTGAAGACGCCCTTGCCGTTGGCATCGATATGCTCTGTCTTGATCCGCAGGACGTTCCCGGACACCTCCGTCCGCATATTCCCGCGCATGGTGTTATAGGCGCGCTCCAGAAGGCGGGTACCGAAAAAGGTAAAGAGGCTGCTGCCCAGTTCTATCATCAGCAGGGCGACGGCATAGGTCAGTATCGCCCGAACGTCCGAGGCGTTAAAGGCGGCGATGATCCTGGCGGCGATCCACGGCTCCATAACCAGCATCAGCATATTCAATATGCGCATCAGCAGGCCGTTTCTGAAGGCATGTTTCTCTCTACCCATGTACTGAATGACGTAATTCATCGTCTTGTGGTTCGGCATATTTACCTTGAGAACGAGGAATACGACATTTGTCTTCCGCCGGTATTTCCAGACCGGCAGCGTGGTGATCCCAATCTCGCGCGCCCTGACGATGAGATGTTCATTTGCCTCAAGGATATTGAAGCGCTCGCCCTTGACCCGCAGCTTGACGACCACCTTGGTGATCGACCGCGCCAGGATAAGTTCAAACGGCGCGTTTCCATCCCGCTCCTGGTATTGCAGCAGCATCTCCTCCAGCGCCAGGCGGCAGCGCGTCCGCTTCGCGCTTTCGATGCCGTTGTCCGATAAGTAGGTGTCCGCCAGGTCAACGGCCGCTTTGATGTTTTCGTTGGAAATACAGTCAAATCTCGGATGACCGTACTTATGCTTCACGTCATTCAGCCCCTTTTTCTGTTGCGATCGAGGATGTCGGCTGTCATTCCGTTTAGTCAATACTTTTCATAACAGCATTCATACCAGATGACAAACACGTATGCGGCGTAAACGATTCCCCAATTCAGCACTTCCCCGCTCAAAAACCCTTCCCAATACCGCCTCAAAATGGCAGGATCAAAGAACCGGGAGGACACCTCGCCAAACAGTACCTTCTCGATTTGGGGCCGGAACGCCGCCTCCCCGAACCATTGCCGCAACGGATTCAAAAATCCGAGCTTTTTCCGAAACGCGATCTCATGGGTAAGCCGTCACTCCGCCGTCCTGCGGAGGATGTACTTGCCGCAGCCGTCGCGCCACTTCAGGTCGGACGGTATGGCGGCGCTGAGCTCAAACATGCGCCGGTCGGCGTAGGGCAGCAGCAGCTCCACGCCGTTTGCCCGGGCGGAGCGGCTCACCGAGATTAGTGTGAAAACACTAGGCACAAGCCGAGCCAGTCTGAATGGCACAGCAAACAAGCCCGCGAAAAGCGAGCGCAGAAAGGGAGAGAGGCTACCC